>DASZHV010000127.1:0-130280 GCA_035937535.1 Puia sp.
TTTCAAATATTCATCCGAATTTCAATATTTTATTGCCGCCAGCATGGTCATTTTCTTTTTAGGATTGAAAGACGATATCCTTGTGCTTTCTCCCATAAAAAAATTTATCGGCCAGGTACTTGCCGCATTTCTGATTATATATTATGGCAGGATTCAGATCCGGAGTATGCATGGATTTTTTGGGATCCATGAATTACCCGAAATGTTCAGTCTGCTGATCTCTTATTTTTCCGTCATCGTGATCATTAATTCATTTAATCTGATCGATGGGGTTGACGGACTGGCCGGCACACTCGGGTTGATGTCGTCTGCGCTTTTCGGAATATACTTTCTGTACGTTGGCATGGAGCCGTATTATGTACTTGCCTTTTCACTATGCGGTAGTCTGCTTGCTTTTCTGATATTTAATTTTCAACCTGCCAAAATATTTATGGGCGACACAGGGTCCCTGCTCATTGGCGTGGTGAATGCGATTTTAGTATTGAAATTCATTGATCCGGGAAATGGCCTGGAATCTGTAAATCCGATTATTTCATCGCCTGCAATTGGATTTACCATACTCATGATCCCATTGCTTGACACGCTTCGTGTGTTTGCAATCCGCATTTTTAAACGCAGGTCGCCATTTAGTCCGGATAGAAACCATATTCATCATCTACTGCTGGATCGTGGTTTGTCTCACCGTACGATCACTCTATTACTGGTAGCCGTGAATGCCAGTATGGTTGTGTTTGTTTATCTGGCAAGATCTCTTGGTTGCACCATTTTAATTTTATCTGTCATTGCACTTTTCTTCACCTTCATTGCTATTGCATACTATTCCAGACCGCGTCATTCCATATCATGGACAACGGATGGAAATGATAAAAACGAAAAGGTAAAGGAATCAAAATTGGTTACCTTTATCCGCGAAAGCATGCTTGAACAAAAAAACTAACCAGGCATCAATCCAAAAAATAATACGAATAATTGTCTATGTCTGATGAATTAGACTTCATTGTGGAAGTCACTAAAGATTCCATGATCAAAGCAATCAATCATCTTGAAAATGAACTGACCAGGATCCGTGCAGGAAAAGCAAATCCCCAAATGCTTGACGGAGTAAACGTGGATTATTATGGGGTACCTACAGTAATCAACCAGATGGCAAATGTTTCTGTGATGGATGCAAGAACCCTGACCATTCAGCCCTGGGAGAAGAACATGCTTCAGCCTATTGAAAGGGCCATTATCAATGCCAACCTCGGAGTTACGCCTCAAAATGATGGAAATATCATTCGTCTTTTTATGCCTCCGCTAACGGAGGAAAGAAGAAAGGAATTTGTAAAACGTGCATACGCCGAAGGGGAACTAACCCGAGTTTCTATCCGAAATATCCGCAGAGAAGCGATTGAGCAAATAAAAAAATTGCAAAAGGACGGCATGAGCGAGGATATCACAAAAGATGCAGAAAAACAAATCCAGGATATCACGGACCAGCATATTTCTCTGGTTGAAAAGCACCTTTCTTCCAAAGAAAAGGAAATCATGTCCGTTTAACCGGATCATTTAACCGGATCATTTAATTCTTAACCATTAAAATCAAATGTATGGGAATCTTAAAAGAGTTCAGGGATTTTGCATTGCGCGGCAACGTAGTTGATCTTGCTGTTGCAGTTATCATTGGCGCTGCTTTTGGTGCGATTGTTTCTTCTCTTGTAGACAATGTCATAACACCTCTTTTATTAACGCCTGCATTAAAAGCAGCTAATGCCCAGGATTTGGATAAACTTCAATATGGTTCTGTTAAATATGGTTTATTTTTATCTTCAATTATAAAATTTGTTATTATAGCTTTCATACTCTTCCTTATCGTTAAAGGAATGAAGAGTATGGAAAAGAAAAAAGATCCGCCAGCAAAGGAGGCATCCAGCACCGATAAACTGCTAATGGAAATCAGAGACGAACTGAAAAAACCAAATCCTGATCGGGTTTAGCATTTTTTATTCAGGAATAAAATTTTTATGAAAAAGACTGTATTAACCTTATTGTCCATTCTTGGCATTTTTGTGAGCTTGGCGCAGGATAAATCAATTCAACAGATGCGCGATGAAGCAAACAGAACTATAAAAAAGGATCCGAATGATACGATTCCAAAAATTTGGAAATTGGGCGGAGTTCTGCGATTTACTTTTACACAGGGTGCCCAGGATAACTGGTCGGCCGGCGGTGATAAAAATTCGCTTGGGCTGAGCAGTTTTTTCAGTGGTTATGCATTCTATAAGAAAGGGAAAAATGCATGGGACAATACAATTGATCTTGCCTTTGGGTTTTTAAGTACTACCAGCCTGGGTTCGCGCAAATCGGATGACAAAATAGATATCCTTTCAAAATATGGGTATGATATCGGGAAAAATTGGTATATCAGCGGACTTGTAAATTTCCGAACACAATTTGCTCCGGGATATGCTTATCCATCGCAGGGAGGGCCACCCGTACTGACTTCAGATTTTATGGCGCCAGCTTATCTGATTGTTTCTCCTGGAATGAATTATAAACCAAACGATCAGTTCTCCTTTTTTATATCACCTGCTACATTGCGGTGGATTTTTGTAAAAAATGATTCTCTTTCCGCAAAGGGAGCATTCGGTGTTGATACAGGTAAAACAGTAAAACTGGAATTCGGCGCCTATTCAACGATTACCTACACGCATAAGATCAATGAGAATGTTGTCTACAGCGGTCGCCTTGATCTGTTTTCAAATTATCAGCATAATCCTCAGGATGTGGACGTTAACTTAACCAATATGCTTTCAGTGAAAGTGACAGGAATTATTACAATGACATTAGCCTTTAATCTGATCTATGATAATGACATCAAGACCGTAAAACCCGATGGTAGTTCCGGAGGACCTGCAGCCCAGATCCAGGAATTGCTGGGAATTGGTGTGTTGCTCAAACTCCAGTAAGCCCAAAGCCTAATACCTCTTTTGACCCTCCGTCAATTTAAGCTATTGTAAATAGAATTTAATCCCCGTCATTTGTGATGTAAATGTCAACAAAAGTTTTAGGCTTTAGGCTTTCGGCTTTCGACTTTTTACTATTCTTGTATTTAAAGTTGGAAAATGCTCAATTCAGCATCTTATCAAATCAGATTATCCCAGTTTGAAGGTCCCTTCGACCTGCTCCTGTTTTTTATTGAAAGGGATGAGCTGGATATTTATAATATTCCAATTCATAAACTGATCAAGGATTTTCTGGATTTTATTCATAAAGAAGAGACATTGAATATTGAATTGTCCAGCGAATTCATACTATTTGTATCCACCCTGATGCGCATTAAAGCCAAGATGTTACTGCCCAGAAAAGAACTTGATGAACAGGGTAATGAAATCGATCCACGCCAGGAGCTTGTTAATAAAGTTCTGGAATACAAAAGATTCAAAGAGGCCGCTGCCCGGTTAGCGGAAATGGAAGAACAACGCATGAAATTAATCAGGCGCGGAAACCTCCATCGGGAATTATTGCAAATCGGGGAAGAATCGGGTGAAGGAACAGAAATACAATCCATCAGTTTATTTAAACTGATGAAGACCTTCGAAAAAGTTTTGATGCGCATGCAGGAGCGCAACAATCAGCCAAGGCATACCGTAGTTCAATACACTTATACTATTGAAGAGAGCCGGCAATTTTTGATCGACCTTGTCAGCAAGAATAAAACGGTTCCATTTGAAAATATCATTGAAGTCTGCGAAAACAGGATCCACGCAATATTTTTATTCCTTTCCATCCTGGAACTTGTTCAACTTGGTTATATAAATATCCTGGTCGGAGAAGGACGGAATAATTTCATCCTTGAATATAATGAAGAAAGCTTAACGCTTAACGCTTAACGTAGTGAATAAATGGCAGAACAAGTTAGATAAAAATGCCAAATGCGTTTACAAGCTGTCATTAAAGCCTTTATCCATAGGCTTTAAGCATTAACCTCTAAGATGGCACCTCATTTGAAGTTTAAACATTAAACTTTTAAAATCATGAAAACGCTATTATATCCCGCTAATGAAAGGGCTCATGTTAGCCTGGGCTGGCTAGATAGCTATCATTCCTTTAGTTTTGGCCAATATCACGATCCCAATAAGATACATTTTGGCGCTTTACGCGTAGTAAATGACGACAGTATTGCCGGAGGCGGTGGATTTGGAACGCATCCACACGACAATATGGAAATTGTTACAATTCCCCTGGAAGGCAAACTGGCACATAAGGATAGCACAGGTAATGAAGGCATAATCAGCAAAGGAGACATACAGATCATGAGTGCCGGTACTGGTATACGTCATTCAGAATATAATGCCTCTTCAACAACTGATGCCAAATTTTTACAGATTTGGGTTTTTCCAAAACTGAAAAATATAAAACCAGTTTACGGGCAAAAAACTTTCGATATAAAAGACCGCAAAAATAAATGGCAGGTTGTGGTTAGTCCCGATGCAGCCGATCATGCCCTTAACATTAATCAGGATGCACGTTTTTCTCTCGCTCAGTTGGATGCAGGTCAAACAGTTTCTTATGGAACTAAATTCAAAGGCTCCGGAATTTATCTTTTTGTAATTGAAGGAGAAGTAAAAATTGCTGACCAGGAACTTCAAAAAAGAGATGCGATCGGATTATCTGCAACAAATAATTTCGATATCAAAGCGTCAAAAAATGCTGAGGTCCTGGCGATTGAAGTACCGATGCTTTCCTAAGTACCAATACTATTCTTTCATCGCCCAGGTTATTGGGACAACAAATTGCTTTTAAAACTTTCTGTGAGTATTCTCCTTACACAATTTGCTATGGATTCAGCGTCAAAACCAGCTTCCTGCTGAAGTTGTTTAGGTGATCCGTGCTCAATGATTTTATCCGGTATGCCTAGTATAATGACCTGGGCCTTATAATGATGGACAGCCATGAATTCAAGAATGGCTGATCCAAAACCCCCGACGATGGTTCCGTCTTCCACTGTAATGATCTTATCGAATTTAGCAAATACTTCATGCAATAATTCTTCATCCAGCGGCTTTACAAATCGTAAATCAAAGTGCGCTGGGTCCAGGTCTTCAGTACGTAATTGACGAATTGCAGTGGTAGCAAAGTTACCAGGATGGCCAAAAGTTAAAATCGCAAGATCCTTTCCATCTTTTAGTTTTCTTCCTTTACCGATTTCAATTTCCCTGAAAGGTGTTTTCCATTCCGGCATAACACCTTCTCCACGGGGGTAGCGTATCACAAACGGGTGTTGATTTTTTTCCAGTTGTGCAGTATACATCAGGTTACGTAATTCGGATTCATTCATAGGTGCGGTCACGATCATATTCGGAATGCATCTCATATAAGCAATATCATAGGCTCCATGGTGAGTTGGGCCGTCTTCGCCTACCAGTCCTGCCCGATCAAGACAAAATACAACCGGCAGATCCTGGATAGCCACATCATGTATCACCTGGTCATAGGATCTTTGCATGAAAGTGGAATAAATATTACAGAAAACGCGCAGGCCCTGGGTTGCCATACCAGCACTTAAAGTAACTGCATGTTGTTCACAAATACCCACATCAAAAGCACGATTGGGCATTTTTTCCATCATAAACTTTAGGGAACTGCCACTAGGCATGGCAGGTGTGACAGCAAAAATATTAGGGTTTTTTTCTGCAAGCTCAATGATTGAATGTCCGAAAACGTCCTGGTATTTAGGTGGTTGAAGAGTATCGAATTTCTTCTTATAAATTTCTCCGGTAATTTTATCAAATAGACCAGGTGCATGCCATTTGGTTTGATCATGTTCTGCCAATGAATAACCCTTTCCTTTCACTGTTATGATATGCAGAAGTTTAGGACCCGGAATATTCTTTAGATCCTGAAGGGTATCGATGAGCTTGTTGAGATTATGTCCATCGATGGGACCGAAATAACGCAATTTCAATGCTTCGAAAAGATTACTGCTTTTGTTCACAAAGCTCTTAATACTGTGTTCAATTTTACTTGCAATTTCACGACTAAAATGACCGCCGACAGGCAGCTTGCCAAGGGCCTTCCAGATATCATCCTTGAATTTATTATAGGTTTGAGAAGTCGTGATATCTGTCAGGTATTCTTTCAGAGCGCCCACGTTGGGATCAATGCTCATGCAATTATCATTAAGAATAATCAGGAGGTCGGAATCGGCAACACCGGCATGATTCATACCTTCAAATGCCAGTCCTGCAGTTAAAGCACCGTCCCCTATAACGGCAACAACTTTTCGGTCATTTTCACCCTTATATTTTGCCGCCATAGACATACCCAGGGCTGCGCTGATAGAGGTAGAAGAATGACCTACTCCGAATGTATCGTATATGCTTTCATTGCGGTTGGGAAACCCGCTTAACCCTTTGTATTTTCTATTGGAAGAAAAATTATCACGTCGACCGGTCAGGATTTTATGTCCGTATGCCTGGTGGCCAACATCCCATACTAACTGATCATATGGAGTATTGAATGTATGATGAAGAGCCACAGTGAGTTCTGCAACTCCCAGGCTGGCGGCAAAATGACCCCCGTGCAAACTCACAACGTCAATAATATACTGACGTAACTCATCAGTGAGCTGCTGAAGCTGATCCCTGTTGAGTTTTTTAAGATCTTCGGGGGATTCAACGGTTTGTAAAAGGGGTCCTGGCACTAGGTCCATCTGGTTCATTTAAACAGGTAAAAATAAGATTTTCTACCGATATATGCACTGGGCTTAGCCTTAACTCCCTTCCCGGAGACAGGCGACCGCCAAAAGGCCTGAATCACCCATTAATACTTAAAATATAAAAAAGGATGATTTATCGGCTAGTTTTGTCACTATTGGACACATGCAAAAGACAAGTAAATACTATTGGTGGTTTCAGATTGGTGGCTGGGGAATTCTTGCCCTGATCCTTATTTTGATAAATCTGCTTTTTGGCCAGCGGGTTGATGAGCATTTTCTTATTGGTCTGGGCATAAAAATGTTGGTGGGAATTTTTACAACCCATTTATTCAGACTGTATATTCATCGAGCCGGCTGGCTGACCTTACCAGTTGAAAAAGCTCTTCCCAGACTGGCGATAGGTATATTAATTGTCTGCCTGCTGGATACGATTATCAGGATTTCAGTTATAAGCTGGCTTGATCCTTCCGCCAGCAATAAAAAGCTGGAATTTTCCACACGATTTCTTCTGGTAACAGTAGAAAATGGATTGTATATTATTCCCTGGACCCTGATTTATTATTTCTTCCATTATATTCAGAAAACACGTAACCAGGAGATGGATACCCTGAAGCTCGAGGCACTGGTAAAAGAACTGGAATTGAAAACCATCAAGAGTCATATCAATCCCCATTTTATTTTTAACGCACTCAATAGCATCAGGGCGCTGATAGATGAAAATCCGCTTAGGGCAAGAACAGCCATTACCGAGCTGAGCAACATTTTAAGAAGCAGCATGCAGACAGAAAAACAGGAAACTGTTTTTTTAGAAAAAGAACTGAATATTGTAAAGGATTATCTTGCCCTGGAACATATACGTTTTGAAGACCGCTTAAATGTTCAATATGAAATTGCAGAAAATACTTTGACGCAACCAATTCCACCCATGATGCTGCAGACTCTCGTGGAGAATGCCATAAAACACGGGATCAGTAAACAGGTCAGCGGTGGTACCGTGACCATTATATCCAAAATGAAAGAACGTTATCATCAACTGGTGATCCGCAATACAGGGCATTTAAACAAATCAGGCAATGAAGATGGTTTTGGCCTGGTGAGTACGCGCAATCGTCTGCAGCTTTTATTTGGCGAACAGGCGAACTTTTATATTAGGGAGATAAAAGGAAATATGGTGGAAGCAGAATTACATATTCCATTGACATAAATCATGCATATGATACGAGCAGTAATTATTGACGATGAAAGACTGGCCCGCAACGAATTAAAAAAGTTGCTTCAGGAATTTCCTGAAATTGAAATTATCGCTGAAGCAGCCAATGCCAATGAAGGCATAGAGAAAATTGACAGTCTCAATCCTGATCTGATTTTCCTGGATATACAAATGCCCGGAAAAACAGGGTTCGATATGCTGGCCGAATTGGATAAAGCACCTGATGTGATTTTCACCACAGCATATGACGATTATGCACTG
Organism: Puia sp.; assembly: GCA_035937535.1. Classification (GTDB taxonomy): domain Bacteria; phylum Bacteroidota; class Bacteroidia; order Chitinophagales; family Chitinophagaceae; genus Puia. The sequence continues at coordinate 8,172 of DASZHV010000127.1, forward strand.
AAGGCATTCGAAGTGAATGCACTCGATTATTTGCTGAAACCTGTAGAGCCGCGCAGACTTGCGGACGCATTGCATAAGCTTCATCTTGAAGAAAGCCGTGACAGGGAATCAGCATCTGATGACGAAATAGCCGTGAACAGAAGTATGCTCCATGAAAACGATCAGGTCTTCGTAAAAGATGGTGAAAGATGCTGGTTCGTGAAACTCGCGGATATCCGGCTTTTCGAAAGTGTGGGGAATTATGCAAAGATTTATTTTGGATCCAATAAACCACTCATATTAAAATCATTAAATGCACTGGAAGAAAGGCTGGATGAAAAAGTTTTCTTCCGTGCTAACAGGAAACATATTGTAAACCTGCGGCTCATAGAAAAAATCGAACCCTATTTCAACGGCGGACTTCTGCTTGAACTGAAAGGTGGAGAGAAAATTGAAGTCAGCCGGAGACAAACAGTCAAGTTCAAGGAAATGATGAGCTTATAACCTCAAATACCTGATATGCGGTCAATATTACTTCCGGGCCTCCTGATTATTTGTCTTGGGGTCCATTCTCAAACTATTCCATCAATAAGTGAACAGGAAGTAAGCCGAATTGAAAATATCCTCGCTGCGGACGATATGCAGGGCCGACAGGTATTTACACCAGGAATTGAAAAAGCGGCTGAGTTCATAAAAAAGGAATTTAAAGAGGCCGGTTTAAAACCAATTCACGGATCCAATGAAGGCTTTAATCAATCCTTTAGGATGATAAACCCTGAATCCACTGAGGTTTCTGCAGTCATAGATGGATTTTCAATTGCTAGTAAAAACATTCTGGTGTTTTCAAGTGCTTCTTCACTGACCGTTACCCCGGAAGATCATTATCAGAAAGTATATGTAAAAAAGGGATCTGATTTCCGTTCAGTTGTAATTAAATACCTGGACGCAGAACAGAACGTACTCATCCTCGTAGATACTTCTTTTGCAAAGAATTTCGCGAGGCTGGCAAGATTTCACATGCCCCAGTTTGAAGGTAATAGTAGCCGCATTTTAATTTTGACTGGTTCTGATCCTCAACAATATACTATTCAGGTAAATCAGAAAACAAAAATACAGGGCCTTACAAATCTGGTGGGAATTATACCAGGTAAATCTAAACCCGACGAATATGTAATTTTTTCTGCTCATTATGATCATCTGGGAATTGGTAAACCGGATGCAAAAGGGGATTCAATATACAATGGTGCGAACGATGATGCATCCGGTACCACAGCCGTTATTACACTTGCTAAATATTTCAGCAAACTTCAAAATAATGAACGCACGCTTATTTTTGTAGCCTTTACTGCCGAAGAGATTGGCGAATTTGGTTCAGCCTATTTTTCAAAAATGGTGGACCCTGATAAAGTGATAGCTATGTTCAATATCGAAATGATCGGAACTGAAAGTAAATGGGGTAGAAATTCCGCCTATATCACAGGTTATGACAAATCGGATATGGGTTATATTCTTCAAAAGAATCTTACCAATAGTCAATTCAAATTTTATCCTGATCCTTATCCTGAACAGGGATTATTCTTAAGATCTGATAATGCAACCCTGGCTAAGAAAGGAGTTCCGGCACATACCATATCTACATCCAAAATGGATTCCGAAAAATATTATCACACCCAGGGCGATGGAGTTGAAACACTTGATCTGAAAAACATGACGGAAATAATTCGTGCGATCGGACTCAGTGCTGTTTCTATTATTGCCGGGCAGGACACGCCCCGGCGCGTAAATACAGAATGATTAACGGGCGTCGTAATCTTTGATATATCCATAATAAGAAATCGCCTGGCGGTTATTGCTGCTGATATTCAAACTGCAGTATCCGCTGGAAGTGATGGACATATATATTTTATTAGCCTTTGATTCATTTTTTGGAATTATTGCAATTTCCCATCCTCCCTTTTTCGTACTATCGGCTGAATAAGTGAACTGATTTGATTTAAACCGCACGGAAACATCCGTTCCCGGATAATCTGCTGTATACGATCTTCCATAGTATGGCAGATCCACATCGAGACTGTCTTTATTCAGTTTTAAAAAAAACTCGCTGGAAAGCTGAACTGTCTTGCCTTTCATAGAAGTTGCAGAAAGCGCATGGAATTGAAAATGTCTTGAATCGATCATGCTTTTCAATTGGGCATATTTATCCTGTTTTTTTTGATCGGTGCTGGTTTGAGCAGTACTATATATACACATAAGCATGTAGAAAGGCAGGAATAACTGTTGAAATTTATAGGGGAACATAACAGATTTTTTTTATAAAATTAAGCTATCCCGCAAAGAGCGCCGGGAACTGAAGTCTTGTTTTTATAGGAATTTTGCTAAAACCCTTTCCATCCCTTCCCCGATTTCAGAAAGATTTAAATTTCCCAGGCTGCCTTCATGGCTATGTTTTAGTGGTTTTGACTGGTCAAACGAGAATTTTCCGGATTGGATCTGGTTGCCAATTATTTTATATGCTTCTCTAAATGGAACACCTGAATTTACCAATTCATTTACAGCTTCCACGCTAAATAAATATTTATATTTCTCATCCAGCAGAATTTCTTTTTTTACCCGGATATGAGAGAGCATGAGGACGGTCATACTGATGCAGGCTTTCAGATCTTCTATAGAAGGGAATAAAATTTCTTTTGTGAGTTGCATATCCCGGTGATAACCCGAAGGCAGATTATTAATTAGTAAGCTAAGTTCGTTGGGTACGGACTGCATACGGTTACTCCTGGCCCGGATCAGTTCAAATACATCCGGGTTTTTTTTATGTGGCATAATGCTGCTGCCGGTAGTGAGTTCGTCCGGGAATGAAATAAAACCAAAATTTTGATTCATGTATAAACAGCAATCCATAGCGAGACGGGAGAGGGTTGCAGCAATAGAGGCTAATCCAAAAGAAACCAGTTTTTCCGTTTTCCCCCGACTCATTTGTGCATAAACCACATTGTAGTGCAGACTATTAAAGCCAAGCAACTCAGTAGTCATTTTCCTGTTCAACGGGAAAGAAGAACCATAGCCTGCACCGCTTCCAAGTGGATTTTTATTTGTGATCTGGTATGCAGCTGCCAGCATTTCGAGGTCGTCAATTAAGCTTTCAGCGTAGGCACCAAACCAAAGACCGAAGGAAGATGGCATCGCAATTTGTAAATGGGTATACCCTGGGAGCAAATCATTCCGGTACTGATGACTGAGCGAAATAAGTAAATCAAAAAGTTCTTTTACATTTGATTTTATTATGAGAATTTCAGCGCGAAGAAATAATTTAATATCAACTGCTACCTGGTCATTGCGACTCCTGCCTGTGTGAATTTTTTTCCCGGCTTCTCCAATTTTCCTGGTTAGATTTATTTCAATTTGGGAATGAATATCTTCCACACCGGGATCAATGTGGAACAATCCATTTTTTATATCCAATTCGATATTTTCCAGTTCTTTCTGAATGGAGCGGGCTTCATCAGCACTTAACATATTTACTGATTCCAGCATTTTTGCATGGGCCATCGAACCTTGCACATCGTATTTTGCCAATATCATGTCAAATTCAGGGTCCCGACCCACCGTGAATTTTTCAATTTGTGCATTTATATCTGATCCTTTTTTTTCCCAGAGTTTCATTTTCTAAACTTAAGGCCCAAAACTCAAAGCCATAGGCCAATTTGATATTGTGTAAATAAAATCATAATCATATTTGCATTTAAATTGACCCTTCACCTTTAAACAAAATACTTTATGCTTTAAGCTTTATATAAACTCGTCTAGGAGTTTAATATAAGTGGAAATACCTTCTTTGATTTCATCAATGTAAATATACTCATCTGCTGTATGACTTCTGGCTGAATCACCTGGTCCCATTTTTAAGGCGGGAAAAGGCATCAAAGCTTTATCGGAAGTGGTAGGTGAACCGTAGTAGTTTTTTCCAATCCTTATACCGGATTTCACCAGGGGATGATCCAGCGGGATCGAAGTGGATTTCATACGGGTAGTTCGCGGTTTAAAGCTACTTTTCAGGTTTTCCTTTAAGTCCTCAAGGATTTCCTCAAAACTATACAATTCGTTTACACGTACATCTATCACATATTTACACTGGGCAGGTACCACATTATGTTGTTTGTTTTCGGTTTCTATAACGGTTACACTCATGCGCGTTTCGCCGAGCAGGTCACTTTTTTTCTCGAATCGGTAATTGCGTACCCACTCAATATCTTCAATGGCTTTGTATAGAGCATTTTCTCCTTCATTCCTTGCGGCATGACCCGGACGGCCCGCAGCTACACAATCAATCACCATCAGCCCTCTTTCGGCAACTGCCATTTCCAATTTGGTGGGCTCGCCCACGATACCGAAATCAATCTGGCCGAGATAAGGCAGCACCAGTTCAATGCCGTTAACACCGCTGATTTCCTCCTCGGCGCTGGCGGCAAAAACAATATTATGTTTTGGATCCGGATGATTATAATAGTAAAGAAATACAGCTGCCAGACTTACCAGGCACCCACCCGCATCGTTACTCCCCAGGCCGAACAATTTCCCGTCCTTTACAACCGGGGTAAAGGGGTCCATGCTATAATGCTTGTTGGGGCGCACTGTATCATGATGCGAGTTCAGTAATATGCTCTTTCGCGAACTGTGATAGTTTTTGTTCCTTGTATAAATATTATTTCCAACCCGTGAAAAAGGTATTTCATGACGGGCAAAAAAAGCACAGATCAGGTCCGCCGTATCGTTTTCTTCTTTGGAAAAGGAAGGCGTAGCTATGAGTTCCTTTAATAAATCAATGGTTTCTGACTGCAAGGGTTCTATGGAAACATTATTCATGACTGATCGTTGTGCCGGATTTTCCGGAGATGAGTAAATCCAATTCTTCTCCCTTTCCAATAATAACTTTATTAACACCTGCTTCAATTGCCTTAAAGGCATTGTCTAGTTTGGGAATCATACCGGAAAAAATTTTCTCAGTTTCTTTTAATTCTTTATAATAACCCAAATGCAATTCTGATATCACCGAATTCTCATTGTCAATATCCTTCAGCACACCCGGTTTTTCAAAACTATATACCAGGCTAACTTCAAATGTCGAACTCATAGCTTTCGCAATTTCCTGAGCAATCGTATCCGCATTCGTATTCAGCAACTGATTATTGCCGTCGTGTGTGATAGATGATACAACAATGCAAATGTCACTATGCAACAATTGCCTGAACCAATCAGCATTAACCCGGTCAATATCGCCTGCAAAACCATAATCGATATCTGCTTTTTCTCTTTTGTGAGCCAGAATACTGTTCCCGTCAGCACCTGAAATGCCAATGGAATTACATTCCAGTGATTGTAATTCAGCGACAATATGTTTGCTAATATATCCGGCATATACCATGGTAACTATCTTTAGCGTCTCTCCGTCGGTAATCCTCCTACCATCGATCAACTGTTGGGGAATACCCAATTTTTCAGCCAGCCTTGTCGCTAGTTTTCCACCACCATGGACCAGGATTTTTTTTGATTTGATGGCGGCGAATTTCTTAAGAAACACCGACAGCAATGCGTCATCATCAATGATATTTCCTCCTATCTTAATCACATAAAGATTTTCCATAATCAGGATTTAAGAATTTCACTGAGAACGGACTGTGCGGCCCACACCCGGTTTCCGGCCTGCAGGGTTACTATGCTTTGCGGACCATCCAATACTTCATCACTCAACTCCACATTCCGCCTAACCGGGAGACAATGCATGACTTTTGCGTTATTTGTCAGAAGTAATTGTTGATTGGTAAGCATCCACTCCGGATCATTTGTATACATTTTTCCGTAATCCTGGTAAGTGCTCCAGTTTTTAACATACACGAAATCGGCGTCTTTAAGCGCAGCATCCTGATTATGTAATATGCGTGCTCCTTTTGTAAATCTGGGATCCAGATCATAATCTTCCGGATGGGTAATAACGAATTCTGCTTTACCCCAGGCATTGATCCATTGTGAAAAGCTATTGGCAACACATTGCGGAAGAGGTTTAACATGGGGTGCCCAGGTGAGAACAATTTTTGGTTTCTTAATCTCCGGTGTGTTATTCAAACATTCAGTTATCGTTAATATATCTGTAAGGCTTTGCAGTGGATGGAGTGTAGCGCTTTCAAGGCTTACGACAGGAATACCGGCATATTTTACAAACTGTGTAATATATAATTCACTGTAATCATCTTCCCGGTTTTTTAATGAAGGGAAAGTGCGAATGCAAAGAATGTCAAAATATTTTCCGAGTACAGGAGCCGCGTCCTTGATATGCTCCACACTGCTACCGCTCATGATTGCATCTTCCTCAAATTCCAACGCCCAACCTTCCTTATCTACGTTAAATACAAGTGGCTCGAGTCCGAGGTTCAATGCGGCGACTTGTGTACTGAAACGTGTGCGAAGACTTGGATTCAGAAACAGAAGACCTATTTTCTTACCTTTCCCAAGCAATTTGTCTTCAAATGGATTTTTTTTATACTGAAGTGCTTTTGTGATCAGGTGATCCAGATTTGTTACGTCAGCTATGGATATAAAATTTTTCATGCCTGATTGACCAGATTAGGTGATGAAACCATATTTAGTATTTCTTCTTCAAGAGACTCCAGAAATTCCTCAGCTTCTTTTTTTCTCAACGCCAGAGAAGGCAAAAGGCGGATAGTATTGGGTTTTGCTTCACCAGTAAATACCTGTTGATTATTTAAAAGGTTCTTTCGCAGGTCCTTCAGATTAGGGTCCAGGTCAAATCCTATCATAAGTCCTTTGCCCCGGACATTTTTAAGCCCGTTTATTTTCTTTAACCTGCTGATGAGGAATTCTCCTGTTGATTTTGCATTTTCTATCAGCTTTTCTTCATCGATCACTTCTAAAACTGCCAGAGCGGCGGCGCAGGCCAGATGGTTACCCCCAAAAGTGGTTCCCAACATACCATGCTTGGGCTTTAAGAATGAAGCAATTAGGATGCCAGCTACAGGGAATCCATTTCCCATGCCCTTAGCCATACTATAAATATCCGCCTGTACACTTGCCTGGTCATGTGAAAAAAAAGTTCCGGTTCTCCCATATCCGCACTGAACACTGTCTGCAATGAAAATTGCATTGTATGTGGTACATAGAGATCTTATTTTTTGAAGGAAGGAATCGTTGGCGATATTAATTCCCCCAACGCCCTGAATACCTTCTATGATCACAGCGGCCACCTCCTCGCCTTGTGCTGCAAAATATTTTTCCAGTGTTGTTTCGTCATTAAACGGAAGAAAAACTACATTTTCAGTTTGGTTTACCGGAGCTACAATTAATGGATTATCTGTAACAGCAACTGCCAGGGATGTTCTTCCATGGAAGGACTTGCTAAATGCAATTATTTTTTTTCTTCCATTATAAAAAGATGCGAGTTTCATTGCATTTTCATTCGCTTCTGCTCCTGAATTACAAAGAAAAAGCTGGAAATCATCTTTTCCGGAAACCTTTCCCAGTTTGTCAGCCAGTTCCTGCTGTAACGGGATTCGAATTGAATTGGAATAAAAAGCCACCTGGTTCAGCTGATGTGTAATCCTGGAAACAAAATGAGGGTGTGTATGCCCGATAGAAATCACGGCATGTCCCCCATACATATCAAGGTACTGCTGGCCGGCATCGTCCCATAAATAGGTTCCTTTTGCACGGGTGATTGTGATTTCATTTATGGGGTAAACATCGAATAGTTTCATAATTTATTTTTTAAGTTAAAAGCACAAAGCATAAGGCCTAAGGCTTTTAATTGGATGGTCAATAACAATGAATATTAACTATTTTGCCATTTTTAATTATTGTACAATGAAATAAATTTTTAGCTCCTGCTCTAAGCCTTAAGCTTTGCGCCTTGGGCCTAGAAATAGTTTGCTTTAAATTTTAATCCTTCCGATTCATCCAAACCAAACATAAGATTCATATTTTGAACAGCCTGACCGCTGGCGCCTTTCAGCAAGTTGTCGATTACCGAATGAACGACTAACAGATCACCCTGTTTTTCCAATTGAATGAAACACTTATTGGTGTTAACAACCTGCTTTAAAAAAACAGGATTTTCACACAGTATCGTAAAAGGATGGCCTTCATAGTAATCTTTGTATAATTTGATTAATTCAGGCAGATCCCGATTGATTCTCTGCTGGGAACTGACGAAAATGCCACGTGTAAAATCTCCTCTCCAGGGAACGAAATGAAGATGGTTGCTTCCAAATCCCTTCTGAAACTGATTCAGCGATTGGTTTACTTCAGCCAGGTGCTGGTGAGTAAGCGTTTTGTACGCCTGAATATTGTTGGCCCGCCAGGAAAAATGAGAGGTCGAATTTAAGCCCTGGCCTGCACCGGTGGATCCCGTAATACCTGTGCAGTATATTTCGGTTAGCCATCCCTGTTGTGCCAACGGAAGAAGTCCCAATTCGATGGCAGTTGCAAAGCATCCCGGATTGGCAATATTTTGTGCGGATTTTATTTCATTCCTGTTTAATTCAGGCAGACCGTAAACAAAGGCTTTTCCTGCGGGGGTTAAACGATGATTGGATTCAAGCCTGAAATCCTGGGATAAATCAATAATGCGGATTTCCTGATCCACCTGATTTTCCATCAGAAATTTCCTCGCTTCTCCATGTCCAACGCAAAGAAATAAAGTATCAATATTCTGGGAAATGGTTTCAGAAAACCGAAAATCCGTTTCAGCAGACAGGTCCTGATGCACGTCTGACAGAAGTTGTCCTGCATGACTCTTACTCTGAACAAATACAAGTTCGGCATTGGGATGATGAAGCAGAATGCGGACTAATTCCCCGCCTGTATATCCGGCGCCTCCTATTATGCCAATCCTGATTTTTTTCATTTGGTGTTATTGCCGGTTTCGTTGATTTTATGGAATATGGCCGTTTGATTCCCAAAAATTTTTGCAAATCCTTTTACGTCATCGCCTGTCCAGCCGCTGTTCATTTCTCCATAGGATCCGAACCGGCTGCTCATCAGATCATGCACACTTTCAATGCCGGTTACGGTAAAGCGATAAGGTTCCAGTGTTACAAATACTTTTCCAGAAACGGTTGACTGTGAATCCTCCAGGAATTTTTCGATGTTACGCATGGTGGGATCCAGCATTTGCCCTTCGTGTAACCAGTTTCCATACCAGCTGCTCAGCTGATCCTTCCAGTATAATTGCCATTTGGTTAAAGTATGTTTTTCAAGAAGGTGATGCGCTTTAATAATGATAAGTGGAGCCGCAGCCTCAAACCCGACACGGCCTTTGATACCGATTATTGTGTCACCCACATGGATATCCCTGCCTATTGCGAATGGCTGGGCTATAGATTGAAGGTATTGTATAGCCCGTACCGGATGATCAAAGGTTTTATCGTTGACTGATTCCAATTCTCCTTTTTCGAACCTGAGACTGATTTTTTTTGCTTCATGTTCTGTTAAAGGAGTTGGCCATGCGTCTTCTGGTAAATAATCTTTCGAATTCAATGTTTCCCTTCCTCCTACGGAAGTTCCCCAAAGCCCTTTATTGATGCTGTATTTTGCTTTTTCAAAATTCATCTCCACTCCATTTTCTTTCAGAAACTGAATTTCCTGTTCGCGACTCAGTTTTAAATCACGTATTGGAGTAAGAATCGCGGTTTCGGGTACCATTCCTGTAAAAACCATATCAAAGCGAACCTGGTCGTTTCCTGCGCCTGTGCTTCCGTGAGCTACATAGGCGGCTCCGGTTTCTTCCACATATTTCGCAACGGCAATGGCCTGAACCATTCTTTCGGCACTCACACTCAGGGGATAGGTTGCATTTTTGAGCACATTTCCAAATACCAGGTAACGTATGCATGACTCGTAATAATCTTCCGTAACATCAACTGATTTAAAAGAAGACACCCCAAGATCCTTTGCTCTTTTTTCAATTGTTTTCAATTCTTCATTACTGAATCCGCCTGTATTTACAGTTAGGGCATGTACTTCCAGTCCTTTAACCTTTTTGAGATAAATCGCGCAATAAGTGGTATCTAGACCGCCACTATATGCTAAAACAACTTTTTTATTTTCTTTATTCATCTATCGTTCCGGTATTTTATTTCGCAAGCTTTTCTTTTTTGAGTTTATTCATCCTGATGAGGCCAAGATCCGCGAGTATCATGTCTACTTTTTCCTTACGAAGGAGATTCTTCAACAAGCCCCATTGTTTAATTTTCATGAATCGTTCATAAAGTTTGCTATGCTTCACGAAATCCTGTGCTGTTTCTTTTGGTTTTTGATCTTTTGGATCATACAGCATAGCCGTACACATACAGTTTTTTCTTTCCTTGCTCATGAGAATTTCGTAATTCACACAGCTTTTGCAACCAGCCCAGAAAGCTTCATCCTGAGTGAGTTCCGAATATGTAACAGGCTCGTAACCCAGGTCGGAATTGATCTTCATGACAGCAAGCCCTGTAGTAAGCCCGAAAAGCTTCGCACCCGGATATAATTTCTGGCTCAGGTCAAAAATCTTTTTCTTAATATTTTTTGCCAGTCCGCTTTTTCGAAAAACAGGGGCTACAATCAATCCGGAATTAGCGACATATTCGCCATGGCTCCAGGTTTCTATATAACAGAAACCGGCCCAAATACCGTCTTCGGTAAAAGCGATTACGGCTTTTCCTTCGCGCATTTTTTCTTTGATATACTCCGGGCTTCTTTTTGCAATTCCGGTTCCGCGCGCTTTGGCGGAAGATTCCATTTCATCACAGATGATCTGTGCAAAGTCCTGATGAGTAGGATCTGCGATTAATATCCTGAACTTTTGTTCTTGTTCCATTGAATGAATACGTGAGATAAATGAATACCAATGACGGGGTCATTGAATTAACTGGCCGGCTGATTACGGGCATAGGTCCTTACGGAATACTATGGATTGTAAATATCAACGTCGTACCCAAAAGGGAATGGGACGAACAGAAAAAATAACGCAGAGCGGCGCTATAAAAAACCCACGCTTATTGAAGGCGTGCAATACCATTCCGGTGAGGACTGATATGGTTGAGTTTTTTTTCATTTTTTGAAAAAATGGGATGACTAGAGTTGTTAACAATACAAAGTAACAGCTTTTCCTGAAATTTTCAGATATTTTTTGATGGAAAGAGCTGAATCTTAACAAAGTGTGGGGTTTGCTTTATTATACCGACACGGAATGAAGTGCACCTGCCATTTCCGAAAGCAGGGAGACATCTTTTTCAATCGCATTACCTACAACAATCATATCAGCGCCTGCTTTGGCATTGAGGTAAACCTTTTCGGGATTCTGGATTCCTCCCCCGATGATCAGTGGAATTTCGATATTTAAAGAAACACGCTCTATCATCTCGGTTGAAATGGGCCTCCTTGCACCGCTGCCGGCATCCATATAGATAAGTTTCATACCCAGCATTTCTCCAGCCATGGCCGTACAGAGTGCAATTTCATTTTTATCAGCAGGAATGGGCAGGGCATTACTGATATAAGAGACTGTTGTAGGAGCCCCACCATCTATGACCATATATCCGGTAGAAATGATTTCCAGACCACTTTTCCGCACAGATGGGGCCGAAACGACATGTTGGCCGATTAATAGCTCCGGGTTTCTTCCGGATATCAGAGATAAATAAAGGAGTGCGTCCGCAAAAGGGGATACCTGGGAGGGGGTTCCGGGAAAAAGGATAATAGGGATTTTACAATGAGCCTTTATCTGCTGTACCACAAGGTCAAGGTGATCAGAAACAACCAGACTCCCACCTACAAACAGGTAATCCACCCTGGCTTCTACAGCCAGCTCGATAAGAGTCGCAGTTTTTGAAGGATCTACTTTATCGGGATCGATAAGCAGGGCGAAGGACTTGCGTCTTGTTCTTTTTTTGAGCAGTAATGCAGAATAAATCGCGTCATTCATGTGGCTGATTACCTTACAAATGTGCGAAAACTTTCCCGCTTTCCGAAACGTTGTACATATGGTGCAGGTAAACGATTATTTGGGTTTTACCAAAATTTATATTGTGAACAATGCAGGTAATATTGTGCATAAATCAAATCAATGAATACAGGACTGCGATTCATGATTTATCAACCGTTTTTTTCCACAAGTGTGGAAAATGAACAGGAGGAAAATTGAAAATGAAAAAATACTTTCGATTCCTGCTTAACAATTTGTTAATAGGCTAACGATTTCCTAACCACATAAAGTAATTCCATTATATGGCTACTCATACGCAATCTGCGAACGGTTTGCAATTCAAACGGCGCTATACCCGCGACGATGTTCATGTCTTTGACCAGTTTGATTATGATTATCGCAGTTCGGTTATTCGCAATCCTTCCGGGGAGATCGTTTTTGAGATGACTAACGTTGAAGTACCCAGGGGATGGAGTCAGATCGCAACTGATATCCTGGCACAGAAATATTTCCGTAAAGCAGGGGTACCACTATCCGATGGCAGTATGGGTCGCGAAACTTCGGTTAAACAGGTAGCCCATAGAATGGCGAATTGCTGGAAAGTCTGGGGCGTACGTTACGGATATTTCACTTCTGAACGGGATGCTACCATTTTTTATGAAGAACTGGTTTACTCCATTCTCAACCAGGCTTGTGTTCCTAATAGCCCCCAATGGTTTAATACCGGACTGTATGAAAGTTACGGTATCACCGGAAAGCCGCAGGGTCATTATTATGTTGATCAGGCAGACGGAATTTTGAAAAAATCCACATCTGCATATGAACGTCCCCAGCCGCATGCCTGCTTTATACTGAGTGTTGAAGATGATCTTGTTAATGATGGTGGTATTATGGATCTCTGGGTAAGAGAGGCTCGTATTTTCAAATATGGATCCGGAGTAGGAACGAATTTTTCCAATATACGTGGTGAAGGAGAAAAACTCAGTGGCGGCGGAACTTCCAGTGGCCTCATGAGTTTTCTCAAAATTGGTGACCGTGCAGCAGGTGCAATCAAATCAGGTGGTACAACGCGGCGGGCAGCCAAGATGGTTTGCCTGGATCTGGATCATCCGGAAATCATGGACTTCATCAACTGGAAGATGGAGGAGGAGAAAAAAGTTGCTGCCCTGATAGCTGCTGGTTATGCCAGTGACTATGAAGGGGAGGCTTATAAAACTGTCAGTGGACAGAATTCAAATAATTCAGTCAGGATCCCCAATTCATTTTTTGAAAAGCTGGAAAACGATGAGGATTGGGAATTGAAAGCAAGAAGTGATGGAAGGATTATGAAAAAGATTCCTGCCAAGGAAGTTTGGAACCAGATTTCGTACGCTGCATGGCGTTGTGCTGACCCGGGTACCCAATACGATACTACTATTAATGAGTGGCATACTTGCCCTAATGGTGGCCGTATCCGGGCTTCCAACCCCTGCTCTGAATATATGTTTCTCGATAACACTGCCTGTAATCTGGCTTCAGTAAATCTCCGCAGGTTCTATGACGAATCCACGAATATCATCGATGTGGAAGGATTTGAATATACCTGTCGTTTATGGACAATAGTACTCGAAATTTCCGTTTTGATGGCACAGTTTCCATCTAAAGAAGTAGCACAGTTATCTTATGATTATCGTACACTTGGTCTTGGGTATGCTAACCTGGGTTCTATGCTCATGGTTATGGGTATAGCTTATGACAGTGAAGAAGCAAGGGGTATTGCAGGAGCAATCAGTGCCATCATGACGGGCATTTCTTACAAGACCAGTGCAGAAATCGCAGGAGTGATGGGGACATTCCCAAAGTTTCAAGAAAACCGGGAAGCCATGCTTCGTGTGATGCGCAATCACCGTCTCGCAGCTTATGATGCTGATGAGTATGAGAAACTGGAAATTAAACCACAAGGCATAAAGGCTAAATATTGCCCTGATTACCTTTTGAAATCTGCAACCAAAGCCTGGGACGATGCCGTTCAGTTAGGTGAAAAATATGGATATCGGAATGCGCAGGCAACGGTAATCGCACCCACCGGAACCATCGGACTTGTGATGGATTGTGATACAACTGGCGTGGAGCCTGATTTTGCACTTGTCAAATTCAAAAAGCTTTCCGGCGGAGGATATTTTAAAATAATCAATCAGTCGGTTCCTGCGGCCCTTAGAAATATGGGTTACGCAGAAAAGGAAATTGATTCTATTGTGAAATATGCCGTGGGTGCAGGAACTTTTGCCGGTGCACCGCATATCAATCATCAGACCCTTAGTGAAAAAGGATTTTTTGCGGAAGAAATCAAAAAACTGGATAATGCTGTAGCCTCTGCATTCGAAATTGGTTTTGTTTTCAACGTTTATAATCTCGGAGAAGAATGTTTACAACGTCTGGGTTTCCAGGCAGAACAATATTATAATTTCGAGTGGAACCTGCTTGACGCGCTTGGTTTCCGTGATGATGAAATCGCAGAAGCGAATGATTATATCTGTGGTACGATGACAGTTGAAGGCGCAACTTATTTGAAGAAAGAACATCTGCCTGTTTTCGATTGTGCCAATAAATGCGGAAAAATCGGGGAACGTTTTATTCATGCCCATGGTCATATTCGTATGATGAGTGCTGTACAGCCTTTCATCAGCGGCGCTATTTCGAAAACCATTAACCTGCCGAACGAAGCCAGCATAGATGAAATCTCTGATGCCTACCTGCTTAGTTGGAAACTGGCCCTGAAAGCCTGCGCGCTTTATCGTGATGGCTCCAAACTTTCACAGCCTCTAAGTAATAAATCTGATAAAAAGAAAAAAGCAGAAACTTTTGAGGAAGTGAAAACTTCCATTCCCAACGAACCCCTTCCTGCCATGGAACCTCATATTGTAGATATGAGTAAACTTACTGTTCAGGAATTATTGCTGGAAGTTCAGAAAAGAGTACAGGCTTCGCCGGATACAAAATTAAAAAGGGAACTGGCAACAATCGTTGAACGAAGAACACTGCCTCCTAAAAGAAGGGGCTTTACACAAAAAGCGAAGATCAACGGGCAGGTAATTTTTCTCAGGACAGGAGAATATTCCGATGGCTCCCTTGGTGAAATATTTATAGATATGGCCAAGGAAGGCGCAACGATGAGAAGTATGCTGAATTGTTTCGCAATCGCCATTTCCATTGGGCTTCAATATGGAGTTCCACTGGAAGAATTCGTAGAGAAATTTGTGTTCACAAGGTTTGAACCATCCGGTATGGTTGATCATCCAAATATCAAGAGCACAACTTCCATAGTAGACTTTATCTTCCGATCAATGGCTTACGAATATCTGGGAAGGACGGACCTTGTACATGTGCTCGATAAACCCGAAGTAATGAACACGGGTACGGCCGAATGGGACCAGCCGGTAACAGAGCAGGAAAAAAAAACGCCTGAATTAAGTGAAGTACGTATTGTAGCTAAACCACCTGTTTCTCTGGTGAATCCAACTCAGGTAAAAACATCGGTTAAAAATATGAAAGCAGAGTCCGGACTCGATTCAGTAAACGCAGCTGCTAAAAGTATGCAGAGCGATGCACCAGCCTGCAATACCTGTGGACATATCACCATTCGCAGCGGAACCTGTTATAAATGCCTGAACTGCGGAAACAGTATGGGCTGTAGTTAGTACATTAAAAATACTTTGGACGGTTTTACTTAACCATGAACCTCGCATTTCTATGTGGGGTTCTTTCATTTTAGATGATTTTTGGTATATGGTGTATGGTATATGGTGTTTGGTAGATGGGAAAATCCATAAACCATTAACCATATGCCACTAACCATGTTCCCATTCCGGGAAAAATTCCCTCAGATTGGCAGGGAAATTGAATAAGATTATAGCAATTTTATTCACCCTGGAACCGTTTATTCTTAACCTCAAATGAAAACCATGAAAAAGATCCTGGCCCTTGCACTACTCTTAACCCTTTTGTATTCCTGTAACCGTTACGTAACACCTTATGACGCAGCTACCCATCATTACAATAGCTGCAGGTTTATGAAGTAAAAATTCTATCTTTTCGAATTTCATCAATCATTGCTCTTCTTTGTACATTGTGAACCCAATGTGCTGATATGAAAAAGCTTTGGTTGATTTTCTTTTTTATACCCATTCTCCCAGCAGGTGCACAGTCACTTCCGCCGGGAGCTATTGTATCGGGCCCCATGTCAGGAGTGGGGTAGCCAGGGTGATGGAAAAAATTTGTATAGTTGGACTATTTCCGGAAAACAATTAATGTATTGAGATGGTAATTTATTTTGAGTATGATAAAAAACAAGTGATGAGCGCGTTGAGACATCACTTTATTACCAGACCTGAAATAAAGTTTCTGTTGATCATCGTAAACCTTTTTACAATTCTAAGCGCTATACTTTTTTATTTACATAAAATCCAGCCCATATCCTTTCTCTTGTTTTCCTTCTTATGGTTTATTTTACTACTGACATTCTGGACATTGCTTCCACTTAGTGTTTATAAAAGATCACAGACTTTCCAGGACAAGTTTAGTATGAATATTAATGATCATGAAGTATTATTGCAAACAGAACTTGGATCACATGCATGGGCCTGGAAGGAATTTAGCAGTTTCCTGGAATCACCGTTTTTTTTTCATTTATATTTTAACAGCAGGTCGTTTTTCCTGGTTCCTAAAGATGCTTTTCCCGATCTTGAATCCTTGCAGGAAACGAGGAATCTTTTAAGGCGTAAACTTATTAAGCCTAAAATCTAAAATTTAAAGCGTAATATTTAACGACAACTGTCATCGATTATATAATGATAACAATCCTAAGTAAACCCTGGCCCTGGTACGTTTCGGGCCCTGCAATTGCCCTTATTCTGGCAATTCTGTTGTTTTCAGGAAAGACATTTGGTTTTTCTGCCAATCTGTCGAATATCTGTTCCATGATGGGTTTTGGGAAATGGGTAGAATATTTCAAATTCGATTGGAAAAAACAGCAGTGGAATTTATGGTTCCTGGCCGGTTCCATCATTGGGGGATATATTGCCGCGCATTATTTGCAATCACCTCAACCAATTTCGATTTCTCATTCAACCATAGCTGACCTGAAGAAACTGAATATTCCGTTCGACGGAAATATAGAACCCGGATCCATTTTTAGCTGGAGCTATTTGTTAACCGTAAGGGGGTTATTATTATTCCTGGGAGGCGGATTTTTAATAGGATTCGGAACACGATATGCGGGAGGCTGCACTTCCGGTCACGCTATAACAGGACTCTCCAATCTTCAGTTACAGTCACTGATCGCCGTGATTGGATTTTTTATTGGCGGATTGTTTACAACGTACTTATTGTTCCCGATCATTTTTAAGTAAAGATTCATGAAAGCAATTAAATATATTCTTACTGGTATTCTTTTCGGCATTATTATGACAAAATCAGAAGCAGTTTCCTGGTACCGAATTCAGGAGATGTTCCGGTTTCAATCCATATTCATGTATGGAATAATAGGTACTGCTGTTATATCGGGTATCATCCTGATTGCTGTTATAAAGAGATTTCACCTCAGTGATATGGATGGTAATCCTATTCAATTTTTAGGGAAAGATAAACGATGGAAAAAATACCTGATTGGCGGAACTATTTTCGGAATAGGCTGGGCTTTGACAGGCGCCTGTCCGGGTCCTATTTTTGTTTTATTGGGACAAGGTTATACTGTCATGTTAATGGTGATTGCCGGTGCACTGGCAGGAACTTTTCTATATGGAGTAATACGCAACCGGCTGCCTCAATAAAATAAATTCCTTATTGTTTATTAATTGCCGCAATCATCCTGTCTGCTTCAGGTTGTTGAAAATTTGTTAAGCCTCCGTCACAGGTCAGTATGTACGAAATTCCTTCTTTATACACATCTACTCGTTTAATTGTATAATCCTTGAATTCTGCCACGTCACCATTGTTACCGGTTTTTAAAGCGGCCAGACCTTGCTGGAAATATTTCAACTGACCCAGGTCGCGGAACTTCAGGGTCTTTATAATTACAGAATTATTGTATTCCTGTGTACGAAACTGAAGCACATAACATGTATCAGTTGGTTTAGTAATTCTTTGCAGGCTGATCGGCCAGGTTCCCTGCCTGACATCGACGATATTAATGGTTGCTGAATTTACAATCTTAAATTGTGCCTTCATAACGAGGGGCGAAAATAGGATTAACAATAAGAACTTTTTCATACGAACGTTTTGGATTTTTAGATGAAGAATTAATTTTGACTGGAAATAAAATTATTAATAATATAAATCATCCGGTTAGCCTGTGTCTCCTGAAAATTCGTTACGGCACCATCGTAACTTAAAATATACCATGAATTTTCTTTATTAGTGCCAACTTTTTTAATTGAATAATTCCTGAATTCAGCAACATCTCCATTATTGCCTTTTTTTAAAGTAACCAGTCCTTCTCTGAAATATTTCAATTGTTCCAAGGTTTCCAAATCCATCTTTTTAATGATTACGGCATTCAAGATAGACTGATCCCTGAATTGTACGGCATAACAGGTATCTGTATAGTAAATTATTCTCTGGAGATTAATAACCCAGGGATCTGTTCGGACTGTCATCAAATCAATAGTAGGATAATATGCCTTATTTAGCGGAATCTCGCTATGCAAATGCATGAAAAGGGAGATGAGAAGTAATTGCTTCATAAGGATTTATTGGCCTTACAAGATAAAATTTTTAACCAATTATAGCAATGAAAGGGAATTTATCTATCTGAAAACGTTCGCTCCGGAAAAATATTCTCCTTCATTCAAAAATGATTGTTAAAACAGGCTAAAGAAATAAGGGTAAATACTTACAATAAATCGCTGAAGCTTAAAATCTAATCCATTTTTGATTCTTTTAGGCAGTATTTGGGTAGTTATTAACAACCGATTCTGAAACGCTGTTCCCATTTTCGTCAATTACCGCGGTATCCTTTCCGGAATTTATTGCTTAAATATCAATCATTAGACTTTGCGGTCCTGAATACTTGTTCTGAATGTTAAACGTAGATAGTCTGACCCATATGAATAATTGTCCGAATTACCCAGTTTCGTCTCAACATTTACCTTTTTTGCCTCAATTTATCTTTGGTTAGCGCATAGTATAATATTTTTAGATCTTAAAAAAAATAGCTAAGACAAAAACAAACGTTATGAAAAAACTTATTTATCCTTTCGTCGCTATGGTGCTTATAATTGGTTCTGCTTTCACAGTCTTTAAAGCACAGGACTGGAAGATAACGGATACCTCTTTTGTTAAATTTGATGGAGGGGATCCTTCAGGTCAATTCGGAGGAATGAAGGGCTCAGTAAATTTTGATCCCAATGACCTTGCAAATTCAAAATTCGATGCTACTATTGATGTAGCCACAATCAATACAGGCAATGGCATGAAGAACACACATGCCAAAAGTGATAAATGGTTTGATGCCGACAAGTATCCCATCATCGAATTTACTTCTTCATCTATCACAAAAACTGCTGATGGATATGAAACAAAAGGAATACTGAGTATGCATGGCGTACAAAAGGAAGTAGTTATTCCATTTACCTTCCAGGATAATACTTTTAAAGGATCTATTTCTGTAAATCGCCTGGACTATAATATTAATACTGCGGAACCCAATCATGGTGCCAGTAGTTTCAAAGTGGATATTTCAGTACCGGTTACAAAATAAGTGAGGATGTTTAAAAGGGTATTTTTCCACGGCCTTGTGGCAAGTATATTATCAGCCTTGGCTGCCATTATTTACAATCGTATCTATTTTTTTGCGACAGAAACGGATTTCTCGAAAGTGCTGGTTTTGCAAAAAATAATTGGTCTCAGTCTGCTAATTTGTATGGTAGCTGTGCTGGTAAACTACGGTATGATCAAATGGCTTAAAAATAAAGGAGAAATCATTTTTAATTTTTTGTTCTCTATTTTCTCTTTTGCTGCAGTAATGATTCCGATTTCAATTACACTGCCATTAAGTGTGCAACACCCTGAATTATTTCCTGGTCTCGCCGTGCCCATGGTTTTCTTCCCGGCTATTGCCTGGTACACCGTAAATCCGTTGTTTACTCATAAAACACAAAACTGATTTCCAGATATGAAAAGAAAAAATGTACATCGGATAATCATATTCGCAGGCGCTTTTACATTAGGAATGATTTCTATTGCCTTGATAAGCAGTAAATCGATCAATTCAGTAAATTGGACTGCAACAGATGATGATTCCATTGTGCTTGTTAAAAATCCCAATGGACTAATGCTGGGATATTCTGACAAGTCCGGGGTAAAAATTCTTACTGTCGACGGGCTAGCTTTCAAAGACTTGAACAGGAATGGTAAACTGGATAAATACGAGGACTGGCGTCTGCCTGTAGACGAAAGGGCAAAGGATCTTGCAAAAAAGATGACAATTGAACAGATCGCGGGACTTATGTTATACAGTCTTCATCAGGCTATTCCCGCTCTTCAGGGGCCCATGGGCAGGTCAACTTATAACGGAAAGCCCTTCAATGAAAGTGGCGCTAATGCCTGGGATCTGACGGATCAACAAAAATCATTTCTTACAAATGATAATTTAAGACATGTGCTGGTGACTTCTGTTCAAACACCTGAAGTGGCGGCTCGCTGGAACAATAAAATACAGGAATTGGTTGAAGGGATTGGGCTGGGCATTCCCGCGAATAATAGTACAGATCCACGAAACAGTACCAATTCGGGAGTAGAGTACACAGCTGGCGCTGGTGGTAAAATATCCCAATGGCCAGAATCCATGGGTCTTGCTGCAACTTTTGATCCTACCATAGTATTGCAATTCGGTCAGATTGCAGCTAAGGAATACCGGGCATTGGGTATTACAACAGCTCTTTCACCTCAAATTGATTTGGGAACTGAACCAAGATGGTCTCGCATAAATGGCACTTTCGGGGAAGATCCGCAATTGGATGCAGACATGGCAAGGGCTTATGTGGATGGTTTTCAAACATCCATGGGTAGCAGTGAAATTGCGGAAGGATGGGGTTACAATAGTGTAAATGCTATGATAAAACACTGGCCAGGCGGGGGCCCTGAAGAAGGTGGGCGCGACGCACATTTCGCATACGGAAAATTTGCAGTGTATCCAGGCAATAATTTTGATGAACAGGTAGTGCCTTTTGTTGACGGAGCATTACACCTGACGGGTAAAACAAAAATGGCTTCGGCAGTAATGCCATATTATACTATTTCCTACAACAGGGACAATAAAAATGGAGAAAATAAAGGCAATAGTTACAACGCTTTCCTGATTACTGATCTTCTCAGAAAAAAATATGGTTTTGACGGAGTGGTTTGCACAGACTGGCTTGTCACAGCTGATGAAGGAAAGTCTCCCGACATTTTCGCAGGTAAGTCATGGGGTATGGAAACCAAATCAGTAGCGGAACGACATTATAAAATATTGATGGCCGGTGTTGATCAATTTGGCGGGAATAATGATGCAGGACCTGTTATTGAGGCTTATAAAATGGGTGTTAAGGAACATGGAGAAGTTTTCATGCGCACGAGAATGGAACAGTCTGCTATCAGATTACTGAGAAATATTTTCCACGTGGGTCTTTTTGAAAATCCTTATCTGGATATAGAGAAAACAAAACTTACCGTTGGTAAAGCAGAATTCATGAAAGCCGGATATGATGCACAGCTTAAATCCATTATTATGCTGAAAAACAGTAGTCATGTGCTGCCATTACAAAAAGGTAAAACAGTTTATATTCCTAAGTTATATATTCCTGCCAGAAAAGATTTCTTTGGAAATGTAACGACTGCAAAGCAGGTGGATGCTGTTAATCCGGAGATTTTAAATAGATATTTTGCCGTAACAGATGACCCCGCAAAAGCAGATTACGCCATTGTATTTGCAGGAGGACCTTCCGGCGGTCCTGGTTATGACAAAGAGGATCTGACAAAAGGAGGCAACGGTTATGTTCCAATCAGTCTTCAATATGATACGTATAAAGCTGATTATGCAAGAGCTAAGAGTATTGCTGCCGGTGATCCGGTTGAACCAGGAATTACAAATCGTTCCTATAAAGGCAAAACCATTGTTGCTTCAAATGCGGTAGATTTGAAAACCATCCGTGATACAAAAATGGCAATGCATGGAAAACCGGTTATTGTTTGTCTTTCCCTTACGAAGCCCGCAATCGTTCAAGAGTTTGAAAAGGATGCAGATGGAATAATCGTAAGTTTTGGTGTGCAGAACCAAGCGATCATGGACATAGTGACTGGTTCTGCAGAACCTTCCGGATTATTACCCATTCAGATGCCAATCGATATGAAAAACGTGGAACTGCAGAGCGAGGACATACCACATGATATGATCTGTTATACAGATGCAAATGGAAATACATACAATTTTGGTTTCGGGCTGAACTGGAAAGGAGTTATCAGTGATGATCGCACTATGCGTTATGCAAACATTATTAAACGACCTGAAATTAGAGTAACTGGAAATAAAATAACTATTACAAGCATAACTCCGGGAACAAAAATTTACTATACGATAGATGGATCGACGCCCTCATTTATAAATGAAAATGAATATACCCAGCCATTTGTTGTAGGTTCAGGAACTGTTATTAAAGCGTTTGCAAAAAAATATGGTGTGGATAACAGCAGTTTGGTGGAGTTTGTATTTAAATAGAATCCTGGATAAATTCATTTTTCTTTATGCAATAAAGTACGTGCTCGCTTAAAAAATGATTAGGTGGTAACATAGGATGAATAAATTTCCCTTTATTTTTTAATCCAATTTTTTGCATTACCCTCTGTGAAGCCTGATTGTGGATGGATGTAAAAGAATGAACCTTATCAAAAGCCAGTCTATTAAATCCGTAGTTCAGGCAAGCCATTGCAGCTTCTGTGGCATACCCCATATTCCATTCATCACTTTTAATACGCCAGCCGATTTCAATGCAAGGTGTAAAAAAATGTTCAAAATTGGGAATCATAAAACCGGTAAAACCTATGAAAGTTTTCGAGTCCTTTTTTTCAAGAACATAGAGGCCAAAAGAGTGCTCTTTGAAATGATCCCTGATTCTTCTTATTGTTATCCGTGCCTCATCAGGATTAAGCGGTTCAGATAAAAATTCCATTACCTTCCGGTCGGCACACATTTCTATGAATGGGACCGTATCTTCTTTCTTCCAATTTCGCAAGGTTAACCGCTCTGTTTCAATAATAACAGACATCCTAATGGAAATAAATTTAAATGGAAGTGGCCTCGCCAGGAATCGAACCTGGATCTGGAGCTTCGGAAACTCTTATACTATCCATTGTACGACGAGGCCTATTTAATCAATCCGGGTACATTGCTGCTGAAGATTTTTACAGCAATCGCCAGCAATATTACGCCAAAAAATTTACGTATTGCAACCATTCCGCCAGGACCTAAAATCCGCTCTATTAGATTGAGAGATTTTAATACTATAAATACAATTATCAGGTTAATGAGTATAGCAATTAATAGCATACTCTCCTCGTAATTTGCTTTTAAAGAAATAATTGTTGTAAGTGTCCCTGATCCGGCAATCAATGGAAAAGCAATGGGAACTACAACAGAAGATGAAGCCCCTTTTTCACTCTTGAAAAATTCAATTCCCAATACCATTTCCAGTCCAAGAATGAAAATTACAATCGATCCTGCAACAGCAAATGAATGGGTCTCTACACCCAGCACATGAAGAAAAGGTTCGCCCAGATATAAAAACAGGATCATCAGGCCGCCTGATATAAGGGTGGCTTTTAGTTCCTTAATACCACCCATCTTTTTTTTCAATGATAAAAGCAAGGGAATTGAACCAACAATATCTATAACAGCAAATAATGTAAAGGTCACCGTCAGCAATTCATTAAATGCCGTTTGCATAGTTTGTTTTTAAATAAAGATCCAGTTCAGGCTTCAAAGATATTCGAATTACTTAGAAAGTTTATTGTTGAATCAATTGTGTTCTGATCGGACTTATCCCAGGTGACGTGGAGAAGTTGAATTTCTTTTTGCCGTTTTTATCAAAGCAATAAACCTGCCCGGAAGAAGTATAATTTATTGCATCCCCTACATATACGTCGCCTGTAGCGGGGTCTATATCCAATCCATAAGGATTTACAATTTTAGTTCCGTCCGTCACAAAAGATGGTCTCTTCGCGCTGAAATCATTTGGATTCAAAATACCAACATTGGCAGCGCCCAGATAACCACCTGTTGTATATAAACCATTATTATAATAACGAATGGTTCCAACGGCGCTATCAACAGATAGAATCACTTTATTTGTACTTAAACTTACCTTAACCAGACTAGGCGCAATAGATCCATAATCCCCAGTGCAGGCTACATAAATATTCCCTGAATTATCGGTAGCAATGCTACCGGGGTTGGTTCCAACGGTAATTTTTCCTGTTTCTGTTAGAGAATTCAAATCTATAATGGATACAGTTGAATCGAAAGAAGCACTGAATCCTCCCGTATTGCTTACATATAAGTTATTTCCTGATACAACCATCTGTGCAGGATTTGATCCGACAGTTATGAATTTTTGAATCACCAGAGTAGTCGTATCAATAACTGCAACTGTTCCATTTGTCGAAGAAACGAATATATAGTTTCCGGCACCTGCAATGTTTTCCGGACCACGGTTAACACCTGCATTTTTAAAATCTATGGTGTCAATGAACTTCGCAGTGAAAGCATTAGCAACAGCTACATATCCGGAAACATTCATAACGATATAAACTTTACCACCGTATATGATGAAATCGCTTCCTGTATCTCCCAAACCAAAACCATTTATTTTTTTAAAATAATCCGTTGTTTGAGTGGCGCTGGCAAAATCATAA
The DNA here is from genome assembly GCA_035937535.1 of Puia sp. Lineage (GTDB taxonomy): Bacteria > Bacteroidota > Bacteroidia > Chitinophagales > Chitinophagaceae > Puia. The sequence goes on from DASZHV010000127.1 coordinate 33,049, forward strand.
TAGGTCAGCATAGTATTATTTGCACCATATAGTCCTTGATTTAGAATGAATAGTCCGGTGGTTACTTTTGGAGGAACCGTGGCCGGCAGATCATTCTTTTTACATGAATAAATGAAACTAATAAAGGAGATGGCTAATAAGGATAATTTGTTTTTATTCATGGTATATGTTTTATAAGTTATTTATTGTAATACTTAGTTTATAAGATCTTCCGGGCATGGGATAATAGTTGATAACATCATACTGTTCATTGAATAGATTATTTACTTCTCCTTTTATTACCACATGAAAATCTACTGTACTTATTTGCCAGCCTATAAAGATGTCCTGTGTGTTCCAGCCCGGCAGTTGATTGGATGGATCATTTTCGCCAAGTGTATATCTACTGTCGGAGAATAAAATACTATAACCTGCACTCAAGCTTTTATAATAAAAAACAGCCACAGCGGATCCAGAATGAGCCGGCGTATATGGGATCTCATTTTTATATTGGGCACTGGAAGGATCAGTTACATCGAGTGCCTCCTGCCAGGTATACGCAATCCTTCCTGACCATCCTGACTTTGATGAGAATTTTCCATTTGCTTCAGCATTTATATCAATTCCTTTGATCTGAACTTTCCCAAGATTTTCCATTGTCCATATAAATAAATTTTGTGAAGGGACAGAAATAATTTTATCCTTTATATTATTGTAATAACCGTCTGCACTAAAGCTGATCAGTCTCAGCGCAGATTTAAAACTTCTGGAATAGGTCAGGCCTGCATCATATTGTGTGGAATATTCCGGAAGCAGCCTGGGATTGATATTGCTATTATATGTGTAGTACAGATCGTTAAAAGTTGGCATCCGGAAAATGTCCTTGTAAAAAAGCCGAAAAAGGAAAGGGCTTTGGGGATTAATTCTGTATCCGGCCTCAAAAGCTGGTGTGAGCTTATTTTTATTTGACGCTGACTCCCCATTGACAGTTTTGTCTTTGATATCTGTACATAGAAGGGATGCACTTAACTGCCAATGCGATTTAATAAATTGTACTGCAAGACTGTTCCATAAACTCGTACGGGTTGGAGTTGCAAATGCATTAATGTTTGCAGTAAGATGCCCGGATGCAAGATCTGATGCGATCGAAAATGAAAAGTATTTTCCTATTTGATCACTTAATGCTATGCTACCATAGATTTCATTTTGAGTATAGCGATCATCAAGACCACCTGCGTTATTCAGGAAATTCGGATCAGTGTACCTGGTATACATTGAACTGTATTTCGCGGAAAGAAGTAAAGTAGTAGTGGCACTTAATTTTTTCAAATAACGGCTTTGAATAAAGTAATCTTTATCTTGCAGCCGTTGAACAGATATGTCGTTAAAGAAAATTATACTTCCCGGCAATCCTCTATCCGAACTATAACCCCAGATCTTGGTTTGTAAGTTTGAACTGTCCGCAAACATGTTAACTGTATTAACTTCACCCTGAAAGGAATGGATATCGGAATTGGAACGATATGCTTTTTGTGAAAACATGCCATTATTAATATAATAAGGATAATTCCCTTTCGCCCAGGTTGCTTCTGCATTGGCGCTAATGACCATGGATTTTGATACCGGTAAATAAATACCGGCATAGGGTTGCAATAAATTAAATGAACCAGCATTTAATCCAGCAAGCCATTTTTTTTGGGTAAAGTTTGTGGTATTAAAAGCGTAGCTGGAGAAGGAAAGAATGGAAGCTGAAGAATAGACTCTGGCAGGTACAAGAATCTTCTGGGGATTTGGCTGATCCAACTCAAGACTCTGTACAAAGGTTGTGGAAAATTTACTCAGGTCTACCTGGCCGGTTTGTTCGTCAGCTATAGTTATTCCATCGTAAGCCAAGCCTGTATTCAATCCGCCCAGACTTCTTACGGAAATTGTTTTCAGTCCACCTATACCTCCATAATCTTTAATTAATACACCTGAAAAATATTTGGCAGCCTCAGCAATGTTTTCAGCATTGATTTGTTGGAGCGCCTCATGATTTAATATTTGAATGGGAACAATTGAAGTATAAGGATTCTGTTTTTTTTCAGCGGTCACTATTACTTTCTGTAATATTCTGCCTGAGTCGGATGGATTTTGCGCATGTACAGCGGATCTGATATTAATAAATAATACCAATATGATGAGCAGACGCTGAGCTGCACCCTTGTTTTGTTGATCATATTTATTTTGCTTAGATCTCATCCTATAATTGGTGCATCAAATAAAAATTCATCAAAGCAATGAGCAAGGCACCAGAAGGAATATAAATAGAGAAGCTGTATATACTCCGCCTGCCTTTCACCCGAAAGCGTTGCGACTAATATATTACCTGGCAGGTCTTCTGGCTTGTTTCATGTTTACTGCCTTCCCATCCCGCTCGAAGCGTGATAGTGGCCGCAGTGTAAACAGTTTTTCCCGCCTTTGGCGGGGTCGAAACTCACAGCTACGGGGATAGCGCCGGTCTTACACCGGACTTCCCTTTTAACCCCTCCCGTTTTTAGCGGGACCGGGGACCAGATGCTGCAAATGTAAAGGAGAGTTTGAATAAACCGAAGAAATTTATTTCACAGCCTTTTTATTGAAGGTTATATTAAGACCCACAAAATAATTCGCAGTAGGAGCGGCATTATAGTACAAGCCACCTGCTGCATTGATATCATTGCCCAGACTGTATTTTGCATTAAACGCATTATCAACTCCGGTAAAAACAGTCAGATATATTTTTTTAACGAAGGTTGAGTAGCCGATTCTTCCACCGATTAACTGATATGCGTCAGCATAAGCCGAGTTTGCATCATTCAGTGGCATTTTATCGCTGTAATAATAAGTCAGGTGAAGGAAAATGCCTGGCCGGCTGTTGAGATCCAAGCCGCCCGTGAACGTATTGTTGGCTACGCCGGGCAGGTGGTTACCATTATAATCAATATTATTTTTTTTGAAATCACCATAGGTGAAATTATCAAGTGTATATGCTGCCCATAGGCGTACGCTGTTAATAAATCCCATAGCAGAAGGCAATAGCTGGTAAGACAATTGTGATTCAATACCTTTTTGGGTTGTGGAGCCAGCATTCACGTAATAGTTTGTATTGCTGGAATCTTTCCGGACAACTATAGCATCCTTCAGCTCAAAATAAAATCCAATCACTTCAATGTATAAGCGCTGATTGAAAAAACTGGATTTCAATCCGGCTTCATAACTGATCCCATTTTCCGGTTTCAAATCTGTATTGATGATGTTTGAAGGCAGGATTTCTGAAACAGCTGGTGGTGAAAATCCTTTTGAAACACTGCCATATAATAAGATTTCCGTTGTTATTTTTTTTGAAATGGCGATACGGGGAGCGAGCTCATTGCTGAAAGTTGCGTTCTTGGGTATAAAGCCGGGAACTGAAATCCTTCTAATGCCAATGAAAGCGTCGTTATAACTAAGTCCTGCAGAAGCCTGCCACCCCTTTCCGAAAAAGACATCTGCCTGTGCGAACAGGGTATAGGTCCATGTATTGATATTGTCATTAGTTTGCAGGGTGTCGGGTGCGCCATTGGTGTTGCCATAATCCTGTGTCTGGAAATATCCCTTCTGCGCTTCTCCTCCAAAACTAAAGTGAATAAATGGGATGGAGTAATTGAAAACGGTTCTTCCCCCAAAATGGGGTTCACTCCGGAATTCATAATCTCTGAAAGTCGGGTTTATATAGTTGGTATAAGCGCCGTAGAAATTCGTCGTATTCTGAAATTTATCATTGAACCGGTATGTATTCGTAATGGCAACTAAAAAAGTTTTTTGATAAATCGCTGCCTGTGCCTGGTCGGCAGAAGGTGAGGAGCCCATTGCAGTACGGGATTGTTTTGGATCAGTATTGTACTGGGAGAGAGTAAGTGCACCAGGTGTTTGATAATATAAGTCACCGTAAAATGCATAGGTGCTCAGGGTCTGGCGATCGTTGTTTTTCAGCATGGATTCCCAGGTTACGATATCCCTGCGGAGATTGGTATGATCGCGGTATCCGTTGGAAGTCTGATGAGAAAAATTAATGATATTTCCTCCATTTTCATTTCCTAATCTTACTTGTGCATTAATGGTATTGCTGTTGAATGTACCATAACTGTATTCGCCCGTAAATCCCGGTTGCCATGTTTCAGGCCTGGATTTAATAAGCAGGGCGCCCCCTGTTGCCGCACCATAGAGACTACCAGCCGGCCCTTTGATAAGTTCGAGTGAATACATATCAAAAGGAGCAAGTTGGGTCAGATAAGTATTGCCCCCGGGATCTGTAAAGGGGATACCGTCAATATAGACTTTTACATTTCTAACGCCAAATGGGGAACGAAGTGTGCTGCCACGGAAACTCAGTCTGTAGCTGCCAGGTGATCTTTCTTCCATACGAACACCGGGAATACTATTCATGGCAGGAACGATACTCATTTTATTGTAACGGTTCCATTCGGAACTCGTTATAACACCTACGGCTGCTGACACATCTTCAAGCTTGCGGTTCTGTTCATAAGCCTGAACAACTACTTCCTGTAATAATTTCCTATCTACTGTATCCGGAACTTTTGTGTCATTCTGTGCCCTGACAATTCCGGAAATCATCAAAAACACTCCGCATATCCAGTATTTCATTTGGTGGGTTTATTCCGGCTCAAAAGTAGAAAAGAATATTTCATTATCTTGACTTCTTTAATGTTTGTTTTAATGTACAGAATACATTTTTATCTGGTTCTATGATAAAAAATGAAAAACTTGGCGTTTTTGATTGCACAATGATTGTGGTGAGTTTAGTGATTGGCATGGGTATCTTCCGGACTCCTGCAAATGTAGCCCGGCACGTTCCCGATAATTTTTTATTTTTCTTTACATGGATAGCAGGTGGAATGATTGCCCTCTGCGGGGCACTTACTTATGCTGAAATCGGATCACGTCTTCCTGTAACCGGCGGGTATTATAAAATATTTTCTTACGGCTATCATCCTTCCATTGCCTTTGCTATTAACTGTATCATTCTTATTTCTAACGCCGCATCATTGGCAGGAGTAGCTTTGATAGGCGCTGAATATATTTCAGGTATTCTATTCCCAAATATCATTGAGGCAGATGCATTGCAGGTGAGAGAAATTGCGATCGCTCTTTTTTCTATTGTAATTTTTTACGGTGTGAATTTACTTGGTCTTAAAATGAGTGCCCGCGCACAGAATGTACTTACTGTTATTAAGATCTCCCTGATTATTCTACTGGTAACACCTTTGTTCTTTGCAGAAACGGGGAGGAGTCCAATATTTTCACAAAATATATTTCCTGGATGGCTAATCTATTTAAAAGGGTTTGGGGCCGGGTTAATTGCGGTCTCTTTCACATATGGCGGATACCAGCAAACAATCAATTTTGGATCGGACGTAGCACAACCCGGCAAGAATATTCCACGCGGGATCTTTTTGGGGATCTCAATTATTATTGTTTTATACATGAGTATTAATTTAGCTTATATACGTGTAATCGGTTTAGACGGACTCCGGAATTCAAAAGGGATTGCATCTGTAATGGCGACACATGTGTTCGGAGATGCTGCAGGAAAAATCCTTTCGATTCTACTTTTTCTGTCCGTACTTGCATATGTAAATGTATTGCTTATGAGTAATCCGAGGGTGATGTATGCAATGGCTGAAGATGGTGTAATTCCAAAAATTTTTGCCAGGAGAAATTCTTCAACAGGTGTATTGTTTACATCTTTAACGGCTTTTACCTGCGCTTGTATACTGGTTGTTTTCTGGATGAAGGCTTTCGATAAAATTCTGAGCTTTACCATCTTCCTCGATTGTTTCGGGATGGCTGCATCCGCAGGGACCATTTTTAAATTAAGAAAACAGCAGGTTCATCCGGAGGGGAAAGAATTTTACCAGATGAAATTATTCCCCTTACTACCGATAATTTTTATTGCGGCATATGCATTTGTCGCCGTCAGTATTTTTGTAAATAGCCCTGGGACGGCACTCACTGCACTTGCCGTGATGGGATTTTTTATGATCATTTATTTTCTTACGAAAGGTGTAAGGCTTAAGGCGTAAAGCATCAAAAAACAGGATCCGTGTTTGGATATATTTTGAGCATACGTCAGATGATGGATGTTCTTTCTATAAAAATTACACCAACAGGGTATTTTATCTCGCCCTTCTTAACACTATTTTGCTTCAGATGGGATTTCCGAAACCCATGCGTGTTGCAAAGAGTAGGAGTCATTAAAAGTTTTAAATGAAGCAGGGTGAATTCAATTAGCCGGGTTTAATAGAATTCATTTTATCTGACTTCATTCATTCAAATTAAAATCATTAAAATGAAAAAAAGATGGAACGGCGAATTGCTGCAGGGATTGCAGGAATTGCCAATGGAAACTTCTGCTTCCATTATTGCAGGAGAATCACTTTTTTATTGGATAGGTTATGGGTTAGGATTGGCAGCTAATATGTTTGCAAATTCTGTACCGGGTCAGACCTCTGGTCAGAAATAGGTGAACAAGCTTTAAGATGATTCACTTTTATTAAAATAAATAAGAGACTTCTACCGGAGTCTCTTTTCTATATCTAAAGTATGATTTTAGATCTCGCCGAAATAAAACAATCCGCCTTGTTGTGGATACCGGAAATGCGCCGGTCGGGATTTATTATTTACTGGCTTGTTATCGGATTATTTTTTTCAGGGTTTATTTCATTGTTTCTAATACATGTCGATTTATCTGTACGTGCCAACGGAATCATCAGGCCTTTGAACGAAACAACAGATATTAAATCAACAGAGTCCGGTTTTATCGGAGAATGTTATGTGCCCTCAAAATATATCGGATTTCTTAAAAAAGGTCAGTTGGTCTGGTTACAGATTGACGCTTTCGATTATAATTATTTCGGTATAATCGCAGGCAGCATATATTGTATAGACGATGATTTTTTCATATTAGATAAAACGCCCTTCTTAAAAGTCAGGTGCCGGTTTGATCAAAAAATATTGAAACTTTCTAACGGTTATTCCGGTGAATTAAGAATAGGGATGAGTTTTCAGGCAAGATTCATCACCTGCAACCGCTCCCTCTGGCAATTATTATACGATGGACTTGCAGACTGGCTGGATCCTTCCCGCCCGCCCATTTTAAAAGTTTCATGATTTGATGAAGAAATCCATTCATGTTAAACAGCGTGATATTTCGGATTGCGGAGCAGCCTGCCTGGCTTCAGTCGCAGCTTATTTTGGTCTGCAAATTCCGGTAAGCAGGATCAGGCAAGATGCGGGAACGAACAAGCAGGGAACAAGTCTGCTTGGTTTGATTGAGGCAGCCGAGCAACTGAATTTTCAGGTGAGGGCTGCAAAGACAACAGGTATTGATTTGAAAGGAATACCTGTCCCGACAATATTTCACCTGGTTTTAGAAAATGGCATACAACATTTTGTAGTTATATACGGGGTAAGAAAAAAGTATGTCAGATATATGGACCCGTCGTCAGGGAAATTGATCACCCAATCACTCCCTGCTTTTGAAAGGAATTGGAGTGGAGTTGTTATACTATTGGTTCCTTCAAATAATTTTCGAAGGAGAAATGAAAAAAAACCAGTTTTTATAAGGTTCTACCAATTAATAATGCCACACCGGAACATGCTGTTTCAGTCACTCCTTGGTGCGATGGTTTATACCTTACTGGGTCTGTCTACTTCAATCTATGTTCAGAAAATTATTGATTTTGTATTACCCGATTCGAACATTCATCTGGTAAACATACTTAGTCTGGCCATGATCCTGCTTCTCTGCTTTCAGGTTTTCACTGGTTATTTCAAGTCCCTCATAGCATTGCGGACGGGCCAGCAAATTGACAGCTGGCTGATCCTTGGTTATTACAAACATTTACTTGAACTGCCACAGCGGTTTTTTGACAGCATGCGCGTTGGGGAAATTATAAGTCGCGTAAATGATGCATTGCGAATCCGCGTATTTGTCAATGATCTGGCACTTAGCCTGATTGTACACGGGCTTACCATGGTATTCAGTATAACTGCCATGTTTGTTTATAGCTGGAAACTTGCACTGATCATGCTTTTGTCAATACCGGTTTACGGTCTGATCTATCTTATCAGTAACCGCTTAAATGCAAAATGGCAAAGAAAAATAATGGAAACAGGTGCGTCTTTGGAAAGCCAGCTGGTCGAAACAGTTCAGGGTGTATCTACAATTCGCCGTTTTGGAGCAGAGGATTATTTTAATATGAAAACAGAACGCAGTTTTATACTCCTAATGAAGGTAATTTTTACCAGCAGCCGTAATGGACTTATCTTGTCTCATACCTCAGATTGGATAACCAGCTTCCTGAATATTTCGATTCTATGGACAGGTAGTTATCTTGTAATAGACCGGGTCTTGTCACCGGGAGAATTGCTATCTTTTTATACACTTACAGCATTTTTTACATCGCCCGTACAGGCACTGATCGGAGCCAACAGGCCGATGCAGGATGCCCTGATAGCTGCAGACCGCCTTTTTGAAATCATTGACCTGGAATCAGAAAAAGAAATTTCGGAAAAACAGACCCTGGACAGTTTTCCGCAGGGGGACCTGGTTTTTGAAAATGTTCAATTCAGTTATAGCCCGGGAATTCCTGTTTTTAACGGTTTGCAGTTGCGTTTTCTTCAGAATCATATGACAGCCGTTATTGGAGATAGCGGATGTGGAAAATCTACAATTATTTCGCTCATACAAAAAAGCTACCAGATAAATGATGGGAATATCCTTATCGGGGGAATCAGCATTCAATATATTTCAACTGCACTATTGAGAAAACAGATTGCAGCAGTTCCCCAACATACAGACCTTTTCCAAGGAACTATAATATCCAATATTGCTTTAAGTGAAAATAAACCTGACCTGGGAAGGATATTTGATATCTGCAACCGACTTGGAATGCATGATTTTATTTCCCGGCTACCTGCTCAGTATCAAACAATAATCAGGGAACAGGGTATAAATCTTTCCGGTGGTCAGAAGCAGCGACTGGGAATTGCCAGAGCCCTTTACAGAAATCCTGCCATTTTAATTTTGGATGAAGCTACTTCGGCCCTTGATCCGGAAAGTGAAGGAAAAGTGCAGGAAACGCTAAAATGGTTTTACGATCAGAAAAAGACGATTATCATAATAACACATCGACTTGCTACGATTAAATATTGTGATTCCATAATTTTTTTAAAGCAGGGAAAACCGGCTGCTTCCGGAACTCATGAAATACTATTACATGAAAACCCCGATTATGCGGTATGGTGGGATAAGTATAAATAGATTACAGTTTACAGTTGGCAGTAATTTTCCAATTTTCAAATTCGCTTTAAGCCTTAAGCTTTATGCCAAAATAGTTTTATAATTAAAACGATCAGATACCCGGGGATTTATTATTTTCAAATTTTATATGCCGGATTATGACTGATGAAACTGACCTTTCATATATATTAAATGAACTGGGTGAAGACCGCTCTAATTATTACAATGCCGTGGCGCCGCCCATTATACAGACCAGTAATTTCAGGGTCAATACGGTCGATGAATTGAAGAAATTATTTGCTGATGAATATTCCGGTTATCTCTATAGCCGGGGTTTGAACCCAACGGTTGATATTCTAAGAAAGAAACTTGCCGCCTTGGATGAGGCGGAAGACTGCCTCGTTTTTAATAGCGGAGCTGCAGCCATTTTTGCAGCTGTTTTGGCTAATGTCAATAAAGGCGATCATATTATTTCTGTAAAAAATCCATATAGCTGGGTGAAGCGTATGTTCGATTTAATCTTCTCCCGGTTTGGTGTTGAAACAACATATATTGATGGAACTTCGATCGAACAATTTGAAAATGCATTAAAATCAAACAGCCGTTTTATCTATCTGGAAAGTCCAAACTCCTGGAATTTTGTAGTTCAGGATATAGAAAAACTGGTTGAATTTGCAAAACGCCATGAGCTTACCACCCTCATGGACAACTCTTACTGTACGCCACTATACCAGAAGCCTATACCGATGGGCATTGATATGAGCATGCAAACTGCAACGAAATACATTAGTGGACATAGTGATACCCTTGGCGGTATCCTAACTGGCAGCCATCATATGATAAAAAAAATCTTCGACTGCGAATATATGGCCGTGGGAAGTGGTATCCAACCCTTCAATGCCTGGCTTTTATTAAGAGGATTAAGAACCCTGGAAATACGACTGGGAAGGATTACAGAATCTACAAAGGAAGTTCTACAATATTTAAAAAAACATCCCACGGTAGAATCAGTATTATTTCCACTGGACGAAACTTTTCCACAATATGAACTGGCTAGAAAACAAATGAAAAATGCCTGCGGGCTGATCAGCTTTTTTGTCAGAGCAGAAAAAAGGAAGGAAATCGTTCATTTTTGTGAAAATCTAAAACATATAATGATGGCAGTTAGTTGGGGCGGCCATGAATCATTAATTTTGCCCCGCTGTGCCAGCCTGGAAGACGCTGATTTCGATGCGGAGAATAAGGAACACCGGATGCTGAGGTTATATGTAGGTCTGGAATCTGCGCATTACCTGATAGGTGACCTGGATCAGTCTTTCCGTTCATCATTCTAACTTCTCTTTAGGCTTTTTTTTGATTGGGAATGGGAATGGTTTCTTTATTTTGCAATACTTCTGTCTGCCCTTATTAAATCTAAGGTGGCGGTAGATGACCCTCTATAAAATAGTTTCATGAGAACGACCAAAATACTAACCTTATTCTTATCCGCACTCTTATCTGTTTTAAACCTCACCGCCCAGGATAAATGGGATCTTCGCCGATGTGTAGATTATGCATTGGCCAACAATATTTCTATCAAACAGGCAGATATTGATTCACGTACTGCAAAATTAACTTTTGATCAGGCCAAGTGGACCCAGTTTGGTTCAGCCAGTGCAGCAACTGGTCTGGGATTAAATTTTGGCCGTTCTATTAACCAGACGACCAATATCTATACGAATACAGAGGGTCTATCACAAGTTTACACTCTTCAAGTAGGCATTACGCTTTTCAACTGGTTCGCTTTACGCCGGGCGACGGAATCGAACAATTTCAGTTACCAGGCCCAGGTAGTAAATATCGACAAAATCAAAAATGATGTCACTTTAAATGTGGCAGCCGGGTATCTTTCAGCCTTATTGGCTAAAGAACAGGTGACCCTTGCAAAAACCAAGCTTGAGTTAACTTCACATCAGCTCGAAAATACACGCAGACTGGTAGATGCGGGTTCCGTACCAGAATTGAACGCTGCCGAATTGGAAGTACAATTTGCCACTGATACAGCATCCGTAATCACAGCACAGGAGACTTATGACATTGACAATCTTCAGCTCAAAGCCATACTGAATCTGGATGCAGCTTCTCCCTTTGATCTGGATACCCCACCAATTGAAACAATCCCTGTTGAACCTATTGCATCTCTTCAACCCGATGTTGTTTACGCTATTGCTGTCGGAACTTTTCCCCAGCAAAAGATGAATGATCTGCGCATCACTTCTGCTCAGAAATATGTAGATTATAGCCGTGGGAGATTATATCCCACCCTTTCTGCTTATGGTGCATTAGGTGATAATTTTTTCAATGATCTGCGTCATGTAGATTATCAGACTTCTAGCGCTTTATTACCTGGTTCCTTTGCATTAAATAGCAATCCGGTTCCAAGCGAACAATATCCAATTTATTTTCCAAACGTAACACCTATTTACACCAGTCAGCCTTTCTATAAAGCTTTCCAGGGTTATGGAAACCAGTTGAGTAATAACTTTGGCCAGCAGGTTGGACTACAGCTTAGCATACCTATTTTTAATGGAAATAGTAGCAGGGTCAATTATAAAAAAGCACAACTGAATGTTGCGACGGCCAAACTTACTAAAGAAAATGACCTGCTCACTTTAAAACAGGGCGTTTATCAGGCATATTATAACGCCGTGGCTTCCCTTCAAAAATTTGAGGCAAATCAAAAGGCAGTAACAGTAGCAGAAAATTCATTTGACCTTGCATCAAAAAGATATAATATAGGAATGTTGAATACCATTGATTATTTAACTAATCAGAACAATTTATTTACAGCCCGTATAAATGTACTTATCGCCCAATATGATTATGTATTTCGCATGAAAGTTTTGGAATATTATAAAGGGCTCGGCATTAAATTATAAAAACACCTCTACAACAACCTTCGTATGAATAAGAAGCTGATTTGGATCATTGTTAGTCTCGTGGTCATAATACTTGTTATAATAATTTTAAAAAGAAGCGGTATTATTGGAAAGGAAGAAGGGACTAAAGTCTCAGTGGAAAAAACTGGCAAGCATACCATTATTGAAACTGTTACGGCCAGTGGGAAAATTTATCCGGAAGTAGAAGTCAAAATGAGCTCTGATATCTCAGGTGAAATCGTTGAATTAAATGTAGAAGAAGGAGACAGCGTAAAGAAGGGTCAGCAGCTTGCAAAGATTTTTGCTGATATTTATTCAAATCAGAAGAATCAGGCAGTAGCCCAGGTGAATCAGCAGGAAGCTATGGTTGATAATGTGAAAGCCCAGTTACCGGGATTAAAAGCAACCATGGATGCCGCACAAACTCAGTATGACCGTCAGAAAACACTTCTTGCCCAAAAAGTTATTTCTCTTTCAGAATTTGAAACCGCTACTACGAGTTTGAGAACAGCACAGGCAAATTATAATGCGGCACTTCAGAATGTTCAAAGTAATGTAGCTGCTGTTTCAAGTGCAAAGGCAAATCTTGCTATCCAAGCAGCCAATGTGAATAAGACCACCATCAGTTCTCCATTAAACGGTGTGGTCTCCCTGCTCAGCGTTAAGAAAGGTGAACGTGTCGCAGGCAATCAATTTGCAGCGGGTACTGAAATTATGCGTGTTGCCGATATGAGTAAGATTGAAGCGGTTGTGGATGTAGGTGAGAACGATATTACGAAAGTACACCTCGGTGATTCAGCTATTATTGAAGTGGATGCGTATAATGGACGAAAATTCAAAGGTATTGTAACCCAGATCGCCAGCAGTATTGTTTCTACAGCCGCCTCTTCCAGCAGTACTACCAATGATGTAACAAATTATAAAGTGCATATCCGTCTGGATCCACTTACATACAAAGATCTGACAGATAATAAAAGACCAAAGAGCCTCGTATTTCGCCCGGGTATGACAGCAAGTGCAGACATTCAGACCAAAACACATAAAGATGTGCTGTCCGTTCCCATCAATGCGGTTACAACCAGAGAGAAGAGTGCAGGCAGCCAGGCCGCCGCAGCAAAAGATAAGAAACCTGTTGAAGATCAAAACGGAGATGTCAAACAGGTTACTACCACCGGCGATCTGGATGAAGTAGTATTCCTATTGCAGCCGGATAAAACAGTTAAACAGATAACTGTCAAGACAGATATTCAGGATGTAAATAATATTGAAATTGTGGATGGCCTTAAACAGGGAGATGAAGTTGTGACCGGTCCTTACGGAACCGTAAGTAAAATATTGAATAATGGTACTAAGGTAACGGTGGTAGATAAAGACAAACTGTTCGAAGCGAAGAAATGATCCGGAACTGGGGTTTTATTCACCGAAATTCAGGATTCAATGCGATTTGGAATCATAGGAAGCGGAAGCTGGGGAACTGCGCTAGTCAAAATCCTGACCGACAATCAACAATCGCTCAACTGGTGGATCAGGAACCCCGGGGTTATTGATCATATCCGAAAAAAGAGCCATAATCCGCAATATCTAAGTTCTGTTTATTTTGATATCAGCCGGCTTAACCTGACTAACGATCTCGAAAAGCTGATTCATGATTCCAGTTGCCTTATAATAGCTGTACCTTCTGCATATATTGAACAAATCTTCGATAAACTTCCTGCTGGGATATTTGAGGGTAAACAAATTCTCTCAGCTGTAAAAGGAATTCTTCCCGGTAAAAATCAATTGTTAAATGATTACCTGAAGCAACAATTTCGATTTGAGGTTGAAGGGTATTATACAGTTATGGGCCCCTGTCATGCTGAAGAGATTGCAGCCGAAAAATTATCTTATCTGACTTTCTCAGGTCTTTCTGAAACATCCACAAAGGAACTAGCGTCTTATTTTACAACGGACTATCTGAACACCATCACGAACAATGATATTTATGGTGTCCAATATGCAGCGGTTCTGAAAAATATTTATGCGCTGGGGGCTGGCATAGCCCACGGATTAGAATACGGAGATAATTTTCTAAGTGTACTTATAGCCAACTGTGCAGATGAAATGGCTGGCTTTCTGTTAAAAGCCGGAATTCGACATATAGAAGTTGGCATCCATGATGCGACTGATTCCGTACATGAAAAAAAGACAGCGAATTATGCCGCTTCAGTATACCTGGGAGATCTGCTCGTTACCTGTTATTCCTTATTCAGCAGGAACCGGACTTTCGGGAACATGATTGGAAAGGGATATTCGGTCAATGCAGCAAAACTGGAATTGAACATGGTTGCGGAGGGATACAATGGCAGTTATTGCCTTTACAGGATAAATAAACAGTTAAAGGCAGATATGCCGATTGCAGATAAGATTTACGAGATTCTTTGGGAAAATGTTAATGTCCGGGAATCATTTAAACGAATTGAAAGTTTACTAGTCTGATTTTTTAACGATAAATGTATTATGACACCGCTTTCTTACCAGGGTTTTGGATTTACGGCCATCCTCGTTATGGTGGCGATTCTTTCAGCAGGTCAACTGATTAAGTATCTGAAAGAACGGTTTCTTGATCACCACAATGATGAAACCCATAACGCTTAAAGCCGGCCGACTGTCAATTGTAAACTATCAACAATCTCCTTCAATCGAAAAACAAAGATGCGGCAATACCATCCGCAAATAGTTTTCCATTCTTAGTTAATACCAATTTCTCTTTTCTGCGTTCCATTTGTTTTGTTTGAATATATTCCATTGCACTAAATTCCAGGGAGCGGCTTTTTTCACTCCCGAATTGATCTGAAACCTGTTGCAGATCAAGTCCTTCCATAGTGCGCAGTGAAGTCATAATATATTCATTCAAGAGATCCCTTGGTGACAGATTTTCCAATTGCATGTTGAGCTGGCCTGCCATAAGGGATTTTATATAAAGGGCATTATTGGAAATATTCCATTGACGGCTTAAGCCGTCAAATGAATGTGCAGATGGTCCTAATCCCAGATATTTTTTTGACTGCCAGTAAGCGCTGTTATGCCTGCTCCTTCTGCCAGGTTTAGCAAAACTTGATATTTCATAGTGTTCAAATCCGGCGGACTCCAGTACTTGTATACCAGTTAAAAACTGACGAGCCTGTTTTTCAGGTTGTACATCGGCAGTTTTTTTCATTTGGATCATTCTGTAAAGCGCCGTTTTTGGTTCGACTGTTAAAGCATAACAGGAAATATGTGATGGATTCAGGGAAATGACTTTCAGGAGATTTTCATTCCATTTCTCATCTGTAAGTGACGGTAAGCCATAGATCAGATCCAGGCTAAAATTATCGAATCCTGCAGTTACTGCCTGTTCAACGGCCATTACAGCTTGCATTGCATCATGAGCCCGGTTCATCCAGATAAGGTCATCATTAATAAATGACTGGACCCCTATACTTAACCTGTTGATCCCGGCCTCTTTCCATGACTTTAAGAGGGCTGGATCCATATCATCAGGATTGGATTCCAGGCTGATTTCAACATCGGAGCTGATTGAGAAATTCCTATAAACCGAATTCAGTATGTCCCGGATAGCTGAAACGGGCAACAGGGAAGGTGTACCTCCGCCAAAATAAATCGTTTCAACTGATTCCTGTCTTAAATATGTTATCCGCATTTCAATCTCTTTCAATAAAGCAGCAGTAAAATCGTTTTGCAACGCAAGGTTGGTAGAGAAATGAAAATTACAATAGTTGCAGGCCTGTTTACAAAATGGAATATGAATATAGATGCCTGCCATAGGATTGGCTAATTTTATGGAATTATAGAATGCTTTTGAGCGAATGGTAAAATTAAGATTATATGGTTTCATCCCCATTTTGTTGCTTGCATCCATCAGGCCAGCATATGCTCAATACACACTGCATGTTAAACTCAATTCACCCGACTCTATTCTCAGAGCTCCATCCCTCGGTATTCCTGCTTCATTTAAAGACAGGGCGGGTTGTACTGAGTATATATACAAACTCACTGATTTACTGAGAAATAAAGGATTTACTTCTGCTTCCATAGATAGCGTACAATTTGATACAACATCAGCTTTTCTGCGTCTTTATATTGGCGAACGTTTCACCTGGTCGAAGATAAGAACGAGACGGGCCGACGCAGAACTGTTGGAGTCTGCCGGATGGGACTCGAAAAAACTTTCAGGTAAACCAGCTACACCCGATTATTTTCAAACCGAAGAATTGCAGCTGCTTAATTATATGGAAAATAACGGTTATCCGTTTGCTAAAATTTCGCTGGATAGTGTTGCGATAAAAAATGGCGCCATTAGTGCCGTACTCAATATTGAGAAAGGACCATTGTATAAAATTGACAGCATCCGTATTGTAGGAACTGCAAAAATTTCTGTGGAATTCATGGAAAGATACCTTGGCATTCCGCAAGGAAGTATTTACCGAAAAGACAGGTTATTAATGATCAGCAGGCGCATAATGGAACTTCCTTTTGTGCAGGAGGAAAGACCCTGGAGTGTTAATATGCTCGGTACAGGTTCTATATTAAATTTATACCTGAAGCCTAAAAAGAGCAGCCAGATTGATGTGCTCGTAGGATTATTGCCAAATAATGATCAGCTGGGAAGTGGCAAATTACTGGTTACCGGCCAGGCAACCGTAGTACTCAGGAACCCTTTTGGGAATGGGGAAAGTCTTGGGCTTGACTGGCAACAGTTACAACAACAATCACCCCGTCTCATTATCAATTTCCAGGAACCCTACCTGTTTCATTCCCCATATGGAGTCAATCTGGCTTTTTCATTATACAAGAAAGACTCTTCTTATATAAATACAGACGGAATACTGGGAATACAGTTTAATTCATCTATGAACAAGAAGGGATCCATTTTTATCGAAACTACTGGGTGCACAGTCCTGACCATTGATACCGCACAGATTATTGCTACCAGACAATTGCCTGAAGTAGCAGATGTAAGTTCCCTGAACTTGGGTATTTCTTATGATTTTAATAATACGAATTACAGGTTTAATGCTATTCGCGGAAACGAACTTTATTTTATAGGATCTGCAGGTACGAAAAGACTGAAGAAAAATAGTGAAATCACAAAACTCAAGGACGAAAATGATCCTTCATTCGATTATAGTACCCTATATGACACAGTCAAAACCTCGGCCTATCAGTTTCGTCTTAACATTGCCGGAGCACATTATTTTCAACTTAGCCGTGCTTCTACGATCCGGTTTGCTGTGAATGCAGCCTGGTACCAGAGTCCCAAAATTTTCCGGAATGAATTGTATCAAATCGGAGGTTATCGGTTATTGAGAGGATTTGATGAAGAAAGTATTCTGGCTTCTGAATACACCGTGGGCAGCCTTGAATATCGTTATCTGATTGGCATGAATTCCTTTCTTTTTAGTTTTATTGATGGAGGTTGGGCAAAAAATGATGTGCCAGGTTATGCTATCAACAATCTTTATCTGGGTATTGGACTCGGATTGGCATTTGAAACCAAAGCCGGGATTTTCAACATGTCCTATGCAATTGGAAAGCAGGACAGCAATCCGTTTGAATTCAGACAGGCAAAGATTCACCTGGGGTATGTAAACTTTTTTTAAAAGATATGCGTTGAATCACAACCTTTGCGGGAATCCGTAACCGTCAACCGTTAACCTTTCATCCCTTGGCAAAACGAACTGCGCTATTCTTCTTTATATTTTTTCAGATAAGCCTCGCCAGGGCGCAATCGACTTCCGATACCATCCGGCAAGCTGATACAACATCGGTAAAACAAATAACGGGTGATACAACAATTATAAAGCCTTTCATCAGAAAACAGGTAAAAACGATTGTAGACACAGTTGTTGTTTATAATACCGACTCAATCCGGTTCAGTGAGCGAAAACCAATGGATTTCAGCAATTTACCTGCCAGCTGGATGGGACTTTTGAAAGCGCAGCTTTTTTTTAACTTTCTTGGCAGGCCCCTGCATAAACGGACTGAACTTTATGAGCCCGAATCCTTTGAAGGGATGTTTTATTTTATGGTGGGGTTATTGTTCTATTTTGCCATTGTCAAATTCTTTTTTGCCAAGTATCTGGCAAATCTGATGACCCTGTTTTTCAGGGCATCTATGCGACAACAACAGCTTAGGGAGCAGGTTCTGCAATCTCCCTTTCCCTCACTTTTGCTTAATATCCTTTTTGTGTTTTCCGGTAGCCTGTATGGAGCTTATTTGATGCGCTTTTATCATTACGGATCTCCGGACCGTTTTTGGATTCATTTTCAGTATTTTGCAATCATTCTTTCTCTTCTTTACCTGCTGAAATTTTTAATTCTCAAGATTATAGGGTGGATCTTTAATTTGAACCGGGCAGTGGATATTTATCTGTTTGTGGTATTTATGACTAATAAAATCATAGGTTCCTTCTTACTTCCTTTTCTGGTACTGATAACCTTTTCCGGACCACTCCTTACAGAAATAGGGATTACCCTCTCAATCGTCATGGTTTGTTTGTTTTATGTATATCGATTTATTGCAGCTTATTCAGCACTGCACAAAGAAATAAAAATCAGTGGTTTGCACTTTATTCTATACCTTTGCGCATTCGAAATAGCTCCTCTGCTATTGATTTACAAAGTGTTAGTCACTTATTTGGAAAAAGCTTATTAATTTTGCAAACGCGTTTTCAGTAATACTATAATACATTGATTAAAAACAGGGATAAAAAGGATATTGCCGAGATGTCAGAAATTGCAGTTAAAAAGATTTTAATCACACAACCCCGGCCGGAATCTGATAAGTCACCCTATTTTGAACTTGCCCGGCGTCACGAAGTGGAGATGGCTTTTTTGCCATTTATAAGGCTTGAAGGAATTCCTTCAAAAGATTTCAGACGTCAAAAAGTAGAGATAGGCGGTTATTCTGCAGTTATTTTTACAAGCCGCCATGCAATTGACCACTTCTTCCGTACGGCAGAAGAAATGAAGATTAATATTTCCCAGGACACGAAATATTTCTGTATTACAGAGGCTGTGGCTTTATATCTTCAGAAATTTATTCTTTATAGGAAACGAAAGGTATTTTATGGCGCTGATGGCACGAATAAAAGCATGCTGGATGTAGTGAACAAGCATAAAGAAAATGAGAAATTTCTTTATCCGACTTCTGAATATCAGCAGGACAATGAAATTATTAATTGGCTCAAGAGTAATCATTGTGAATTCGCTACGCCGTTTATGTATCGGACAATCAGTAATGATATCCGCGAATCATTCAGTCCGGATGCATTTGATATCATTTGTTTTTTTACTCCCAGCGGAGTTAAAAGTCTGTTCGACAATTTTCCACATTTCAAACAAAATGGAACATTGATCGGAGCTTTCGGAACGAATACCAGTAAGGCAGCTGAAGATGCAGGATTGGTTTTAGAAATCAAAGCTCCTGAACCCTCAGCGCCATCGATGGTATCTGCTTTAGAGAAATATCTTGCAGCAAAAAAGAGACTCTGATTTTCATAATTTGAAAAACGTGGGATTGTAGGAATGTGAAGGTGTGGAAATGAAATTTTAAATTAAATATGGGAATAGAAGATCAGTTACGATAAAAACAAAAATTTAATTCATTCGTTATAAATGGTCCGGAATATGCCGGGCCTTTTTAATTTAAAATGCAAGCTTAATAAGATATAATGTAAATATGTCTTGGTATGAAATGAGTCGTATCATGACAATACTCTAAAGCATACGGGTTCGTATTTCGTTCGTATTTCGTTCGTATATTGTTCGTATATCGTTCGGATGCAAGCGAAGTACTTACGAACTCTGAATGAATTACAAACGAACCTTAAACGAACAAATAAATAATTATATAGGCTGGAGACTACAGCGAGGTCATAGTAATATGTGGAAATTAATTTCACAGTTTATTTTTACCTGTTCACATTTTTCACAATTCGATATTCGTCAAATTGTTCAAAAACAGATTAGCAAACGAATCTTCCCCATACCTTCTTCAGCATGCCCATAATCCTGTTGATTGGTATCCCTGGGGAGACGAAGCTATTAAAAAAGCAAGGGATGAAGACAAGCCGATGCTGGTAAGCATTGGATATTCTGCCTGTCACTGGTGCCATGTCATGGAAAAAGAAAGCTTTGAAGATCCTGAAACTGCGGCAATCATGAACCGGCTTTTTGTAAATATTAAAATCGACCGGGAAGAAAGGCCCGACCTGGATCATATTTATATGGATGCAGTTCAGGCAATTGCCGGCAACGGGGGATGGCCGTTAAATGTTTTCCTAACACCTGAAGGTAAACCGTTTTACGGGGGGACTTATTACCCGCCGGTCAATTTGCATAACCGGCCCTCCTGGAAATCTTTATTGCAAACCATTTCGACCGCCTTTCTGGAGAAACGAACTGAAATTGAAGAGCAGGCGAATAATCTGACTAATCATATCGCGAGTTCTGGTTTTGGTATCGGGATTCCGGATGAACCTCAACAATTCTTAAAGGAAGACATAAGGATAATTTACGAGCAGCTAATGAAAACAGCAGACCTGCAGGATGGTGGTTTTGGCCAGGCACCAAAATTTCCACAGACCTTTACAATCCGGTTCCTGCTCCAATATTATTTTTATACCGGAAAGCAGGAAGCACTTGACCAGGCCTGTCTTTCTTTGGATAAGATGATTTATGGAGGCATTTATGATCAGATCGGAGGTGGTTTTGCCCGATATTCTACAGATTCCCAGTGGCTTGCACCTCACTTCGAGAAAATGTTATATGATAATGCTCTCCTTATTACAGCCATGAGTGAGGCCTTCCAGATGACAGGAAAAATTCAATATAAGAAGGCTATCCGGGAAACTATGGGTTTTATACAAAATGAGCTTATGTCCGAAAAAGGAGGATTTTTTTCGGCACTGGACGCAGATTCTGAAGGAGAAGAAGGTAAGTTCTATACATGGGGGGAAAATGAAATATCAGAGATTTTGGGTGAAGAAACAGGAGCCTTTTCCGACCTGTATGACGTTTCGGAAAGAGGAAACTGGGAGGGCAAAAACATATTGCGCATTAAAAACCCTGAGACAAAGATTCCGGAAGTAAAGGAACAGGAGTGGAAGAAGAAATTAATGGCAGTACGAAACCAGCGAATTCGTCCTTTGCTGGATGATAAAATTCTATCAGGCTGGAATGCGCTGATGATTACCGCCTGTTGC
This sequence comes from Puia sp., assembly GCA_035937535.1. Lineage (GTDB taxonomy): Bacteria > Bacteroidota > Bacteroidia > Chitinophagales > Chitinophagaceae > Puia. The sequence goes on from DASZHV010000127.1 coordinate 54,516, forward strand.
AAAGCTTTTTCTGCAATCGGGGATGAAAATTACCGTAAAATGGCAATTAATGGAATGGCCTTCCTTGAAAAGAAAATGATGGGTGAAGGGATATTTCATTTTTATCACAGTTATAAGGAGCGTAAAAAGAGTTTGGGAGTATTGGAGTATGAGAGTGAGGGAGTTGCGACGATTCCCGCTTTTCTTGATGATTATGCCTTCCTGGTTGAAGCATATATTCAGCTGCAGGAGATAACCGGCGAGGCTACTTATCTAATCCGCGCAAAAGAGCTATCAGACTGGGTTATAGAGAACTTCAGCGAAAAGGAAACAGGATATTTTTATTATACTCATACCGGTCAGGACGACGTGATTGTAAGGAAAAGGGAAGTCTATGATGGCGCAACTGCTTCCGGAAATTCAGTTATGGCTGCAAATTTGTTATATCTCGGGACGGTGTTTGATTTGGAAGAATGGAAGCAGAGGGCAGGAATGAATGTCACAGGTTTGAAAGAACTGATTTTGCGTTATCCTGGATCTTTTGGAGTATGGGCAACTCTGTTAAATGGCTTCACGTATCAACTATTTGAAATCGTGCTTGCGGGAGCTCATTCTGAAGAAAAACACCTTGAATTTCTGAGTCTATGTATTCCGAATCGTGTTTTTCAACAATCCTCCGTTACCCATTCCGACCTTCCGCTTTTGAGAAATAAACCCGTTATGGGAATATCGCAATTTTTTCTTTGCAGGGATTATTCCTGTCAACAGCCTGTATTAGAAGTCGCTGAGCTTATCAGCCTCATAAAAAACTCTTAAAAAACCCGCTAAAACGGGCAGAAATAACAATAAGGCGGACCTTTCCGCCGTTAATTAAACTATTGGCAAAACTTTGACTTGTAAAAAATAAATTTTATACTTGCGATGGAAGATATTCTCAGGAGATATTCCCAAAAGATTATTTTTGTCCAATACCCTTTAATAAAAATGAAAATGAAAAACCTGTCCATTCTGATTACCGTTGCCGCGGCCCTCGCCGTAACAGGTTGTAAATCCGGCAAATCCGGCAAAGGACTTCCAGATGATGGTCAATTGCACGGTGTTGCACCTGCCAGCAGGTACAATCTAAGTAAGCCACCAGGTATGGTTTATATACCACCCGGAACCTTTCATATGGGTCCCAGTGACGAAGACATCAATTACGCCTATACAGCTCGTAATAAACAGGTTTCCATACAGGGATTCTGGATGGATGCAACTGAAATTACTAATAACGAATACCGCCAGTTTGTAACCTGGGTGCGCGACTCAATCGCAGCCACCCTGATGCAATATGGTAAAGAAGTGGATGGCAAATTCACGATCGACTGGAAAAAAGCACAGACTATAAAATGGGGTGATAAAGCGACAACTGAAAAAATTGATCAGCTGATCCTGACTCCTGAAAACCGGATCTTCGGTAAAAAGGAACTGGATCCCCGCAAAATGATCTACCATTCCGAAACATTCGATTTAAAACGTGCTGCACAAAAGATCAATGAAGGCAAATCTCGTTCTGAATTTATTGTAAAGAAAGAAATTCCGATCTATCCGGATACGCTGGTTTGGGTTCGTGATTTTTCTTATTCCTATAATGAGCCGATGACTAAAAGATATTTCTCCCACCCTGCATTTGGAAATTATCCTGTTGTAGGTGTAAACTGGAATCAGGCGACTGCATTCTGCGAATGGAGAACACAATACTTAAATTCTTTCCTCGATAAAACAAACAGAGCAAACGAAAGCCCATTCCGTTTACCAACTGAAGCTGAGTGGGAATATGCTGCCCGCGGCGGACGTTCACAATCTATGTTCCCATGGGGTAACTATTACCTGAGAAATAAGAAAGGCTGTCTTCTGGCCAATTTTAAACCAGGTCGTGGTAACTATCCGGAAGATGGTGCATTCTATACTGCCCGTGCCGATGCTTATTGGCCAAATGATTTCGGCCTGTATTGCATGGCAGGTAATGTAGCTGAGTGGACTTCATCTGTTTACTATGAAGGTGCTTATAACTTCCAGCATGATATGAACCCTGATATTCGTTACAATGCAAAGGATTCAGATCCTCCGCGTATGAAACGTAAAGTGATCCGCGGTGGAAGCTGGAAAGACGTAGGTTATTTTCTGCAAACAAGTACCAGAACTTACGAATACCAGGATACTGCAAAATCATATATCGGTTTCCGTTGTGTGATTGATTTGCCAGCATCTATTGCCAGGAGATAGTTGATTTTTATCAATCGAAATAAAATTTTTTAAAACAATCAGCGTTTTGATTCGACAACGTCATCCGGAATTATTTTCCGAGACCCTTACAACACCTATTAAAAACTAAAATTTAAAATTATGTCAGCCGGAGTTTCTAGATCTACCGAAAAGCTTGTAAACATCATCGTCTGCGTCGGTGCAGCGGTTGTAATCTTTGGTGCCTGGCAGAAAATCACCCACCAACGGTTGGCAGATTTCTTCCTTACAGCAGGACTTCTTACAGAAGCATTAATATTCTTAGTATACGCTTTCTTACCGCCTCCAGGTGGAGAAATGCATGCCCTGGCAGAAGCGCTTCCAAAACTGGCTGGTGCTGGTTCAAATAATCCCGCACTTCAACAGATGGATAAATTAATGCAGGAAGCTGACATCACACCAACAAACCTTGCCCGTTTGAGCGATGGTTTCAAAAAATTCGGTTCTACAGTAGAAAAAATCAGTGATGTATCAGGTGCGCTTGCTGCAACAACTGACTATACAAATAAAACAAAAGAAGCAGTTGTAGCATTGGACTCCATGAAGAATGCGTACCAGGGAGCAACTAATACATTATCTCATTTTAATAATGCAGCAGAAAGCACTAAACAGTTTCATGGCCAGGTTCAGGTTTTGACCAAGAATCTCGGATCATTGAATACATTATATGAGCTGGAACTGCAGGATAGCAATAACCATTTGAAGGCAATGAACAGCTTCTACTCTAACCTGGCACAGGCATCTGAAGCCATGAACGGTAGTGTCGCTGATGCGAAGAAAACTCAGGAACAGGTTGCTTTACTTGCAAAGAACCTGGGTAACCTGAATCATGTATATGGTAATATGCTGAGCGCAATGCAAGGTAGACAGTAATCCAATATTTAATTATCGGGACTAATAACCTGAAAAACCTTTGTTAACACATTAAATTCTCCCGCTCATGTCCTTACCTAAAGAGCCCAGGCAGAAGATGATCAACATGATGTATTTGGTGCTGACAGCATTGCTGGCACTGAATGTATCGGCTGAGATTCTGAACGCCTTCAAAACCGTAAATAACAGTATCATTACATCGAATGGAGTGGTTGCTGATAAGAATAACCTCACTTATGCTGCTTTTGATAAAGCGCTGAATGATCCGCAGACTAAAGAGAATGCTGCTATCTGGGCGCCCAAAGCAAAACAGATTCAGGGTATTTCTTCCTCTATGTATGCTACTATCGACGGAATGAAACACCTGCTTAAACTTGAATCACAGTATGAGATAGATAAAGATGGTAAAGAGAAATTCAACGATGCCAATCTCGACGCGGCCACCCGCGTTTTCGATAAAGATGGCAAAGGAAAAATATTATATGATTCTCTCGCAGAATACAAAAAGCAAATGATTGCTGTGTTGAATCCGAATGCCCCTGATATTGCAAAAAATCCAATCCTGCAGAAAGAAGTTGCAAGAGCACAGGCTGATTTTGAAAAACAACTTCCATTGGATCTTACTGTACCGCAATCTCAAACAGGTGCAGCAAAATCAGGCGATGATGTAAAAGATTGGGTAACCAATTATTTTCATATGACGCCGACCATTGCCGCAATTACAATCCTGAGCAAATTCCAGAATGATGTAAAGAATTCTGAATCCCAGATGGTGGATTATTGCTATAAGCAAATTGGTTCAGTTAAAGTTGTATATAATCAGTTCGAGGCTTTTGCCGGAACGAATGCTACTTACCTGATGCCCGGTGATGAACTGGAAATTCAGGCAGGTATCGGAGCATTCAGTGCAGCAGCAAAACCTGATATAACAATTAATGGCGCGCACCAGACTTTGAATGCAGATGGGGTTGCAGATTTTAAAACAAAAGTAGAAGGTGCAGGAGAACATAATGTGACCGTAAATATTTCTTACACCAAACCTGACGGAACAACAGCTGTTATTCCAAAAACTATTAAATATACAGTTGGTCTGCCTTCAGGAGCTTCTATCTTCCTGGAAAAGATGAACGTTGTATATATAGGAGTTGATAACCCTTTGACCATTTCCGGTGGCAGCGTGGGTAGAGAAAAAGTGCATGTGAATTTTGCCACGCCGGGTGGTACGCTTACCAACACAGGTGGAGATCATTATATTGCCAGGGCAACTACTCCAGGCATTTCAAAAATCATCGTAACTGCAAACGGTAAACCATTCGAATTTCCGATCCGTGTTAAGAACCTGCCTTTACCAGCCGGTTTCATTGGATCACACAAAGGCGGTACAATTTCTTCTGCCGAATTCAAAGCGATTGGTGGTTTAATTGCACGTTTGGAAGATTCTGATTTCGAAGCTCCTTTCAAAGTAATAAGCTACAAGATTGGTGCGGAAGGCGGTGGCATATCAGGATATACTGAGGCCAGCAACAATAGTAACAGGTGGTCTGGAAATGCTGCAGGCATTGTAAGCAGGTCAACACCCGGAACGCACATCTTTTTTGATGAGATCCGTGTGGTCGGACCAGATGGCAAAGAGCGGCAAATCGCACCAATGGTATTTAGTTTAAAATAATAAATAATTTAGAACCGCCACGATGTTGTGGCGGATCTGTTTTAGTAATTGATAAGATAAATTTTTAGAACATGAAGACGCGATTTATCAAATTGTCATTTCTGGCAGCAGTGATAGCCCTGGCGGTTGGAACCGTGCAGGCCCAGGCCCCACCTAGCAGGAAGAAGACAAAGAGATCCACAACGAAAAAGAAAACAAATACCAGCAAGAATAGCGCTGCTAATACAGCTGTCGTTCCTCCGAAAGATACAACGGCAAAACCTGTACAAGAATTTGTTGCGGATATCAAACTGGATACTCCCAGAAAATCGCTTCGTAATGATGCGTCAATTGAACTGAACCTGGTAAAGGATCGCACTCCGCTTGCTTACGAGCATATCCGGGAAGACGATGCCGTTTACCGCCAGCGTATATGGCGTGAAATTGATACCCATGAAAAAATGAATCTTCCTTTTGTATATAAGGCATCTGAAGATAACGGTAACCAGCGTTTCATCAGTATCCTGCTTAACCTCATCCATAGTGGTGATGTGACAGCATTCGATGCAACGATGGACGACCGTTTCACAACTCCGATGACTTTCCGTCAGATCGCTGAAAGTATGGTGGGTAAACCACAAGTAATTCAGATCCCTGATATGAATGTTGACCCGGATGGTTCTAAAGGAATAACCAAGGATACTACAATAGTACAGGAATTTAATCCTGATCAGGTCGAAAGATATGAAATCAAGGAAGAGTGGGTATTTGATAAAGAATCATCAAGAATGTATGTACGAATCCTGGGCATCGCACCAGAAAAGACGATTTATAATGCAGACGGATCATTCAGGGCTGTACTACCCATATTCTGGGTTTATTATCCCGATCTGAGGCCTTTCTTAGCTAAATATGAAGCATATAATGGCAAGAACTATGGCGCCCGTATGAGCTGGGAAGAGCTGTTTGAAAGTCGTATGTTCTCAAGCAGGATTGTCAAATCAACGATTGATAACCCCGGTGATAATTTTATCAGCGCTTATATAAAGGACCCGATCCTAGGTCTCCTGGAAGGCGATGACATTAAAGATAAAATCTTTAACTACGAGCAGGACCTTTGGTCTTACTAAGCCAAAAGCTTAAAGTCCAAAGCCTAAGACTGAATAAAAAAAGTTTAAAGAGAAAGACCATCATGTTGAAAACGTGATGGTCTTTTTTGTTTTTATTAATTTGTCTTTAAGTTTTAGGCTTTGTGCTTTAAGCTTTTAGCATATTCCCAAAACTGGAATCAACGTATTTTTACTATATCTCATAACATTTTGATAGCTAAACTGTTGATAATTATTTTCAAAATACCCATAAGGGTTCTTGTTTAATAGAATTGTTTTATTATTTTTACAACGGTTTTTCATAGGATATTGGATTTTAAAAACGGGGCTGAATTTCCATTCTGGCCCCTTTTTTTTGATTCAGATCATTTAATTAAACCCTTGTCCCGCCTGCATTTCATTCTCCTGTTGTAAAAAATGGTCTTTAAGTAATTTAGTTTTCGATATTCCGACCAGGCTGATAAGTTCCTCATCCGTGGCTAACTTTATTTTCTTTACTGAATGAAATGTTTTTAATAACTGATCAGCAGTATGTTTTCCTATACCTTTTATATTTTCCAATTCGTTTTTAAAAGTTCCGTGACTTCTTTTATTCCTGTGAAAACTGATACCAAAACGATGTACTTCATCGCGGATTTTCCTGATCAGCTTTAAACTCATACTATCATAAGGCAGTTTCAGTGACTCTCTGTCACCGGCGAAAAAAATTTCCTCTTCATTCTTGGCAAGCCCTACAAGCGTTAATTTGCCCCTCAAACCCAGCTCCTGGATACTTTCCAATGCGGCGCTCAACTGTCCCTTGCCTCCGTCAATAATCACCAACTGGGGTAGTGATTGATTCTCTTCCATCAGCCGTTTGTAACGCCTGTAAACAACCTCTTTCATAGTAGCAAAGTCATTGATACCTTCTACAGTTTTCACATTAAAATGGCGATAATCCTTTCTACTTTCCACTCCGTCACGGAAACATACCATTGCTGAAACGGGGTAGCTGCCATGGAAATTTGAATTATCGAAACATTCGATATGGGTTGGCAGTTCAGATAACTGGAGATCGTTTTGAAGTTGTTTTAATATGATCAGTCTTTCTTCTGGTGTTTTCTTCTGAAGATGTAGCATTTTTTTCTTTTCTGCTTCTTCGCGGTAATAATTCACATTTTTCTCTGAGAGTTCCAGCAGTTTCTTTTTATCACCTCCTTTCGGAACTGTGATGATAATTCCTTCCTGCGGATATTCAATGTTAAAGGGCAGAATGATTTCCGGTGCCGTACTATTGAAACGGTCACGCAATTGAGCGATGGAAAATGCCAGAATCTCTTCATCAGTCTCATCCAGAATTGTTTTCGCTTCGGTATTATGCGTTTGAACAATGGTGCCGTTTTCAACCATCAGATAATTGATGAACACAGTTCCTTCATCCCGAAACAAGGAGAATACATCGACCTGAACGATATGTTTATTTACAATGACTGAACGGGATTGGTAATTTTCCAGATGTTCAATCTTCTTCCGAATGATTTCAGCTTTCTCGAATGCCATATTTCCTGCGGCTTCTTTCATTTCCTGGCGGAAGCTGCTGACGACAGGACCGAGATTTCCTTTCAGAATATTTTTGACTTTCCGCAGACCATCCGAATAATCATCTTCTGTTTGCAAACCTTCACAGGGACCTTTACAATTGCCCAGATAAAACTCAAGACAAACCTTGAATTTTTTTTTCGCAATATTTGCCGGAGTCAGATTTAATTTGCAGGTACGCAGCTGTATATTCGATTTTACAAAATCTATGAGCTCCCGCACTTTCGCAACTGAAGTAAAAGGTCCCAGATATTCTGATCCGTCATTTATTTTTCTTCTGGTTAGAAATACCCTTGGGAAATGCTCATTTTTGATGACTATAAACGGATAAGACTTATCGTCTTTCAGGTTGATATTAAATCTCGGCTGGTATTGTTTAATAAGTGAATTCTCCAGTAAGAAAGCATCCTGTTCTGAATTCACCAGTGTGAATTCTATTGAAGAGATGCGTTTGACCAGTTCATATGTCTTATAGTTTGCGAGAGTTTTATTAAAGTATGAACTTACACGCTTGCGCAGATTTTTAGCCTTGCCAACGTACAACAATTCCTTACGGGAATCAAAATACTTATAGATTCCCGGTTCCGATGGAATTGATTGTGTTATTTGCTGAAATGCTTCCTGATCCATGCCTTAATCTCTGCTATCCCAGACTACAATTGTCTGATTCGTGATTTCCAAACCATTTTTGGGCTTTTGAATTCGAAGAATCCTGAAATTCCTTCCGGCTTTCCAGGTCATTTTTCTAATAACGGAACTATCTTTTTCTCCTGAAATGGCTTCCAAATAAATGGAATTCAGTTTATCTGAACCTGAGCCTGGTGAAAGCAATACATCTACTCTTTTTAACCCGTAATCGGTATCTTTTGTTGAATAAGTAAAACTAACGAGGTTGGTAGACCTGTCCACAAAGGAATTCTCCTCAAAGCTTTTTTCAAAATGAGCGCTGTCCAGGTCAGACATCAGGAATTCTTTGGCTAACTGGTCAAAAACAGGGGTGGTGATAATTCCAGAATCTGTTTTACCATTTACTATACTGTATTTCATAAGACGAAGTGGGAATGAATCCACGGCCGAAATTTCAGACCTTAATAAATCTGCCACCGGCAGATAATTTTTTTTAGTGGTATCTGTTTGATTTTTATTGGCGCCCAGTGTTTCAGGTTGTTTGGAATGGCAGGCAAATACAAGGAAAACTGTCAGGGCAGGGATGAATAATTTCTTCATCCGATAAAATTACTGCAAGCCGGGAAAACTACCTGATTGATTTTGAAATACCGATGCGGATACCGTAATTCAGCATATTCTCTTGCAAGGGATAACTATTTTTATATGTGGAGAAAATCTGGTATCTAACCTGGGGACCAATTTCCCAGCGGATTTTACCTACGGCATAGGAGAGATATACTTCGGTGCCTGCAATCAGGTTCCATCTTCTGAATGCCTGCGGATCTTTCGTATAGCTGCTATAGTCGTTTGAAAGGACATAAGCATCTGTATTCAACAGATAACTAGGCTGCAGGGTTGCACCTACATGAAGCTGTAATTTTCCGTTGCCGGCTACATTCATTTCCACACCTACGGGAAGGGAAAGCTGATAATATCTGTTCTGATAATGTTGCGGGTTTTTGTCGGTAGTGATGCCTGAATTGGAATTTACCAGCGAATCCGCAACATAGCCCAGATAAGAACTCAATGTAGCAGACGCCTGCGTCGGATTAGAATTATAAGCTTTGATATAGTACCGGTTAAAACTGAAATCAAGACCCGCTTTTAAGGAAATATTTTTTGAAATCCGGTATAAGATATTTCCACCGATATCATATCCCATCATCGGCGTATTGTCAACAAATCCATTCACATTCGCAACATGAACCACCATGATGGGGGCAGATTGAACGGACTGTGCAATAGTCTGATAATTCAGTCCGTACAAATAATGCGTATTCATGGTCGGGGCAATATATAATTCCCATCTGAATCTATCGTTATGAATATGTGTTAGCTGTGTTACTGATTTTTCCGGTACAAGATCTGTAGTAACCGGCATGCTTATTGGATTGGCAGTAGCCGACGGTTCGATTTGATTTAAATCGGAAATAGTTAGAGGTGTAGCTGCTTTTTCGGAAACCTTCAGATCGGCTGGTTGAATAGGTTTTACACTATTGTTGATCTGTATTTTTTCCGGTAGTGATTCCAGCATTTCTTCTGTACGGGATTCCTGCATGGATGAAAGACCGGAATGCAAATCGAAGGGTAAACCACTATTCAGGATGCCATTTGTATTATGCTGATCATCGGAATTGTCCGTTGCATTCGATGCAAAACTATTCGCTGTTAAACTGTTAAGACTACTTGAAGTGGTGGATTTCGCTGTTGTATTATTTTTTGCAGTGATAGTTTTCGAAATGGAATTCTTTGAAGGAAATATGAGTTGTGAACCGGCCAGGATGAGAATCCCACCGATAAGGAAAGTCATTCCGGCAACAAATCTTCTGCGCCTTGTATGCAGCGAACTGTAAACCTCATTCCATACTTTATCAGAAGGATACATTTTGAATTGATCAGCTTTTTCTTTCAGCTGCTTCTCAAATTCTTCATTATATAAAATTCGCTCCTTCATTTTCGGAAGTTTTGGTCGGGCTTCTGCTCGTTCAATGTATTGCGGTTAAGCGATCTGTTTTTTCTCTTGCTGCCGGTATAAGGTTTCTCTTTATCAAAATCTCTTCCAGCATTTGTCTTGCACGGGTATACTGGGATCTGCTGGTGCTTTCTTCAATGTCAAGCATTTCAGAAATTTCCTTATGTGAATATCCTTCTATGGCATACAGGTTTAAAACGGTACGATAGCCTACTGGTAGTATGCGTATACAATCCACAATTTGTTTTGCCTGAACGATGGAAGGAATGTTTTCTTCCCTTATATGGACGGAACTCGCCTGTATGATATCAACACTTTCGTTAAAGCGCTTATTTTTTTTAAGATGATTGATGCATGTGTGAACAATGATCCGGCGGATCCAGCCTTCGAAAGCACCCTTACTTTGAAATGTATGCATTTGAAGAAAAACTTTAATAAAACCTTCCTGAAGCATATCCTCGGCATCCTCCCTGTTATGTGCAAACCTGTAACATACTGCAAGCATTTTAGGACTGTACCTGTTATACAATTCCTTTTGGGCAGCAGCATGATTTTTTAAACAGCCTTGTAAGATGGCTTCTTCGGTCATATTAAACCTCGTTGCCCTGTAAATTAGACAATTTTCATGTGCTAAAGCTGCACGAAATAAAGTTTAGGTTCCTTTTTTAATTGAATAAAACATTACCGGACATCTCCTGTGGAATTTCATAACCCATCAGTTTGAGCAGAGTTGGGGCTATATCGGCAAGTTTGCCCGGGAGAACTTTTCCATGCCATTGATTATCAAGAATAAAATAGGGGACCAGGTTAAGGGAATGGGCCGTATTCGGAGATCCGTCTGGATTGATCATAAAATCAGCGTTTCCATGGTCAGCAGTTATGAAAACCACATAATCGTTCGCCAGGGCAGCAGTAGCGACCCGTTCTACGCATTGGTCAACTGTTTCAACAGCCTTTATGGCTGCCTGGAAATCTCCGGTATGACCTACCATATCTGCATTGGCATAATTCAGGCAAATAAAATTGGCGGTTTTATGATTGATTTCAGGAATGATGGCATCGGTTATACCTACAGCACTCATTTCAGGTTGAAGATCATAGGTAGCGACTTTTGGTGAAGGAACCATGATACGCTTTTCTCCTTCGAATTCATTTTCACGACCTCCGCTAAAGAAGAAAGTTACATGTGGATATTTTTCCGTTTCAGCAATACGAATCTGAGTGAGCATATTTTTCGCAACCACTTCACCCATAGTCATTTTCAAATCATCATTTTCAAACATTACATGAACATTTTTGAAATGATGATCGTATTCAGTCATGGTTGTATAATCCAGTGAAAGTTTTTTCATTCCCTGATCAGGGAAATCTTTCTGTGTTAATACTTCAGTTATTTCTCTGCAGCGGTCCGTTCTGAAATTAAAACATATCACAATATCACCATCTGAAATACTCGCCAGGGGTTGTCCGCTGGAATCCAATACCACACTGGGTTTTACGAATTCGTCAGTAATGCCTGCTGCATAACTTTCTTCGATGATTTGCAAAGCGCTCTGTTCACGGCCGCCCAGGCCATTTACAAGGGTATCGTATTCAAGCTTCACCCGCTCCCAGCGTTTGTCCCTGTCCATTGCATAATATCTTCCTGAAACAGTCGCAATTTTCCCAGTGCCAGTTGAGTCCAAATGTTCCTGAAGATTTTTGATGAAGCCGTATCCGCTTTTCGGATCTGTATCACGGCCATCAGTAAACGCGTGAATAAAAACGGAAGAAATAGATTCGGATTTGCAACAATCAACAAGTGTTTTCAGGTGGTTGATATGAGAATGGACTCCGCCGTCACTCACTAGGCCGAGCAGATGTAATTTCTTATTCTGGCTTTTTGCCAGATGAAGAGCCCGGAGTAGTACAGGATTTTTTGCAAATGATCCGTCCCGGATGCCTACATTAATACGCTGGAGTTCCTGGTACACAATGCGACCGGCGCCAATATTAAGGTGGCCTACTTCTGAATTTCCCATCTGACCATCCGGAAGTCCAACGTCTTCACCGCAGGTGACCAAAGTACTATTTGGGTATTTTGAATAAAGGGAGCTTACAAAGGGAGTTTTCGCGTGCCGGACAGCATCTGCAGATTCTACTTTGCCCAGTCCCCAGCCGTCCATGATGATGAGGATCGCCGATTTTTTAGCCATTTTCCTATAAAACGATTGTTATAATGGGTTCAAAGTTAACGTTTATGGTCAGTTCTAAGCCATTTTCCCGGGGCCCCTATTAGTTTGGCATATTTTTAGCTCTTTCAGGATGAAAACTATTCCTATGAAAAGGCTAATGGGATGGGTTCTGGCCGGAATGGCCCTCATTCTAGTTTCTTACCGGAGTTTCGATAATATAGACGCAGTCGCGACCGCGATCCGTTCAGGAAATGTAAATCAGCTATCTCCTTTTTTCGATGTACGTGTTGATATAAGCCTCCCGGATAAAACTGATACTTACAGTAAGACCCAGGCAGAAATGGTAATAGGAGATTTTTTCAATACCAACGGGGTTCAGAATTTTAAGATAACGCAACAGGGGGAAAGCGGTGGAACTTTTTTCTGTGCGGGGATTTTACAAACACGCGCGGGAAATTACAGAACAACTTTATTCTTCAAACATCAGGGAGATAAACATTTTCTCCAGGAGATCCGTTTTCAGGCAATGGATTAGGAGAGTGTGAGCGTCTGACCTACTCTTATTTTTTACTTTTTACTTTTTAATTTTTACTTTGCTCCGCGATGAGCAAACCTATAAACCAATTCGATGAGCGTTTGCATGTATTGGTACAGGCTGCGATGACAGAAGACCTGGGCGATGGAGATCACTCCAGCCTGGCTGTTATTCCTTCTGATGCGCATGGCAGGGCACTGCTAAAGATTAAACAGAATGGCATTCTGGCCGGTGTTGAGATTGCAGAAAAAATATTTCATATAAGAGAGCCGTCGGCTGTTTTTCATTTGCATAAACACGATGGGGAAGCCATGCAGGCCGGCGATACGGCATTCGCTGTCGAAGCTTCCCTACATACCATTCTTACCTGTGAACGGCTTGTTTTAAATTGTATGCAAAGGATGAGCGGAATCGCAACCCTTACTCATCAGTATGCGGAGGCTATTTGTGGCTTTTCATCTAAAATCCTGGATACAAGAAAAACAACACCAGGATTCAGACTTCTTGAGAAAGAAGCCGTACGCATCGGGGGTGGTAATAATCATCGTTTTGGTTTGTTTGATATGATCATGTTGAAAGACAATCATATTGATTTTTGTGGCGGAATCGGGAAAGCATTGGATAGGGCTTATGCTTATGCTAAGAGATATAATCCCTCTCTTAAAATAGAAATAGAGACGCGATCTTTGGAAGATGTTCGTGAAGTGCTGGCTTCAGGGAAAGCCGACAGGATCATGCTGGACAATTTTAATCCTTTCCAGCTTGGAGAGGCTTTGCTGTTGATACAGAAAAAAAATGAAACAGAAGCCAGCGGGGGTATCAATCTGGAAAATATTCGTGATTTTGCGGCAACCGGTGTGGATTATATTAGTATCGGAGCGTTGATTCATCAGGCGAAAAGTATTGACATGAGTTTGAAAGCGATTTTATAAACCTAAAGCATAAAGCTTAACGCCTTAAGCTATATGTGGATCTGATATGATTTATAATATATCGATACAAGATTCAATATCAACCTTCAAAAAAAATAAAGTGGCTAAGAAAAATACACCTGATAAAAATGGATATGTTTTCAGCACAGATCCTGAATTCGTATTTCAAAATGAATCCAATGCTTCAGAAACGTTAACTCCCGCAAAACAGCGTCTCCGGATTATTCTGGATACCCGGTATCGAGGTGGGAAAACCATTACCTCTATTATCGGATTTGTCGGGAAATCAGAAGACCTGGAAATACTAGGAAAAAAACTTAAACAATATTGCGGAACCGGTGGATCAGTAAAAGACGGACAAATCCTAATACAAGGAGATCAGACTCTAAAGGTTCGTACGTATCTTCAAAAAGAAGGGTATAAATTATGAAAAGTAAGAAGTTGTCACTAGTCCGACTGTTAGACATGCAACCTAAAAGTCAACTCCCATGGCGAATTGCCAGGTAGGTGAATTGCCAAAGAAGGAATTCATTTGCCAGCCAACATCAAGGCGAAGGAAATAACCCAATAATGTACTCCTGGCGCCAAATCCATATCCCCCGGCAAAAGGACCAATACCACCCGCTTTTAAAGTTACTATAACAGGAACATTTGGATCACCATTGGAATAGCTGGATTGCGGGCGTTCAATATTTTTCAGCGGGCCAGCCCATGCGGTTCCAAGATCAAAGAATTGGATCAACTGGAAATTCCGAATAAAGGCATTGTTGATGGGTTTGTTCATCAAAGTAGTAAACACCGGCAGACGCAATTCACTGTTAATAGTGATCGCGTTATTTCCATTTGCTACATTCTGGTTATATCCCCTCAGGTTAAGCGCGAGCGACTGATAGGCATAATTCTGAGTGTAATCTGGCGCGGGATATTGGTTTGCTTTTGGGAACATCCATCCATCCTGCCCCCCTAAATAATAAATTATCTTCTGATTGCCCCAGGAGAAATATCCCGCTGCCCGCATGGCCCAGATAAAATTCCGGAAAATCGGGTAATAGTTTCGCGCATCAAATCCAAAATTAAACATCTTTCTTCCTTCTGCTGTCTGCGGCTGGTTGATCTGATAATTAAAATCTATATAAAATTTATACCGAAGGCCATTCATGATATTCATCGTCTTCATTATCGTATTATCAAATACGTATTCAACATGGTTTATTAAAAATACCTGTTTGTTGACATATCCTGATTTCAAAGCAAGTGAGTCAAATGGATAATTCGGGTTATATGCACTTTCGCCATTAGGTCTGACTCCAATTTTATCCGAACGGACTCCTATACTATACCTGAGACTTCTCACTTTATCAAACGGGTATCTTATCACAGCCTGAAACAGGTTGGTATAAAGTTTTGAATCCACATAGTCATAACTGTGAGACGAGTTAACTCCGGCTGTATCGAACAATGGATAGGTTCCAATATCAGTCTCACGGTAATAGATCAACGAAAAATCCGTCCGTAGTTTCAGGTAATCAACCCGTGCGTACCATTGTCCCCCACCATCGAAAAATGAACCGCCGGAAGGAACAAATGTAGCTATACCAATTCCTCCGGTTCCTGCAGATACCGCACTGGACGAGCTTCCTCCAAACAATGGTAATCGCAGCGCTCCGGTGAAACGAACGTCTTCAAACAAATCAAATACGGCAGCCTTGAACATGGCATTGAATGGTTCATTGCCTCCAAGCATAATCGGCAATGCTCCGGTAAACGGCTGGTACTGCGTAACCAGTACGTCATTGTTAAAACCTGCTGTAAAACTTTGTGCGGAAAATTTCAGCGTGTAATCGTAAAGTTTTGCGTTTTTCAGAATTTCGTCAGCGGGTTCAGGTTTTGATTGCTGAAGGATTAATTTCTGATTTAAAATAGTATCCAGTTTCTCTTTATCAAATTCACTTTCAAATATATCCGTCTGAACTTTTACCGTATCCGCCTTTTTCTTCTGCTGATATTGCAAAGCCTGACCGCTGGCAATCTGGCTGGCAGTAATGGTTTCCTTCCTGTATTCTGTTAACTTGGGATTAATGTTTCGTTTTTTAAGCGCAGATTCATCCACCTTAAGTTTGTACAGGAATTTAAGATCGCCTTCCTGGCGTACTTCACTTACCTGTCCGGTTTCACCTGCAATTTTGGTTTCAGTTAAGCTGCTCTGATAATTGGTAAGGGCAAAAGTATAAGCAGAATCCCGGGTGATGGAAAAAGTATAAATGGAATCCGGTTCAGTTTGTTTGTTAGCACGCAATATTGAATCCAGTTCCATCGGGTCCGGGTTATGCAGTATTTCATCTCCAATCCTGTAAACGGTGTCGATCCCTTCTCTTCGTGTGGTAAAGAAACCCGCATATCGGTTATTAATTCCATTTTCATCCGAAATAAAAGTAAAATGAAAATTGTTGTATTGCGTCGGATAACGCGCGTTTCCATATTTCAGATGCGTTAGTTGGGAAATCTGTTTGAATTCGCTTTTGTTCCAGTTGTCAACCAGGAAAATATTGTAACGATTATTGGAAGGAAGTACAGTATCGCCTGTGGGCGCATTACCCGAAGGCCGGTTGGATGAATATATAATTCCCGTTTTACCTGGAAAAGTTACGAAGGAAGCATCCAAATCATCGTATACGTCATTTGTGATCTGTTCAACATTTGACGTAGTGAGGTTATAAACGAATATGTCCGATTGTCCATTTTTTACTGCGCTTAAAAGTAGTGTATTGTTATCGAGCATATATTTCATGTCCTGAATCTGGTCGAACATATCCAGATCAGTAACAACTCTTTTATATTTCGAAACGATATCATATACAAAAAGGCGGATTTTTCCTTCCCGGTAATAAATAACCGCTAGTCGTGTCCCTTTTGGATCCCAGGCAATTAATGGATAATGTGGCTGAAGTTGCTTGTCATTGCTTCGGACTCCGTTTTTCAGGAGGACCTTCCGGTTTACAAAATTTTCGTGCAATACAACATTGTATTGTCCGCGTATGAATTCAACCACAGCATACGTTTGACTCCGAGGAGCCGGGTTGGGTGTGAAATGGAAAAAGTCCTTATTGTCACTCACTTCTTCTACTACAGAGATGCTACCCTTGGGAAAGTTTCTTCTGCCGCGAATATCTTTATTGTAAAGATCTTCTTCCTCAGTCATGAAATCCTGCAATACATCCTTAAATTTCTTTTTACAGATTCGCATGGCAGCCGTGTTTGTATTACGGTAAACGCGTGACAGGTATAGAAAATAAGTTACATTTTCCTTTTTATACCTATTGGCGAAATAATACCAGAAAGCATGGCCCGCCAGTGCAGGTTTTTCAAAAGCCAGATTATAAAAATTATTGTAACGGCCGGAAAGAATGGCGGACTTCAACTGGTCATCCAACTCAGTATTCCAGTTCTGGGCTATGTAATCAATATATCCGTCGGTAAGCCATTGCGGAAGATCCAGCAATGTCTGGTTGGCTGCGACCTCACCAAGATCATCCCCGAATAAAATATTTTCAACAAGCACTCGTGCAATGCCCTGACGTATCTGGATGCGGAGTTTATTATGATCGTCGGTATAATAAACGATCATTTTATTATTCACGAGTTTGGTGGTTCCTCCGGTGGATTGCCAGTCGGTCTCCAATCCGATATTGGATTGTTCCATTTCATTAAAACTGTTATACATCACAATATTGGCCCTTCGTTGCAAACCATATTCCACTTGTTGTTCGATACCGGTTAATTCCTTTTCTGCTACCTGCGCAACGAATTTAGCCAGGGGATCGCCATTTTGATTGAAATATGTATTGAAATTCTGAGTCTGGTAGTACTTCCACTTCATATGTTTGAACTGAAGCCGGTTCTTGCCAAATTCAACAGTATTTACCTGAGCGGTGGCCTGAGAAAGAAAGAAAAACAGGGTATTCGTGATTAAAAAAAGTTCTTTCAACTTCAACTTATGCGGAACTTGCATACCTTATTTGGAATTAAAGAGAATAACCGGTTCAAGTTAAGACAATCCCTAAAACCGGTGAAATAGATTTTGTAATATAAAGGCGTATATGCTAACGGTAAAACGATTCATATTCAACCCTATCCAGGAAAATACATACGTTGTTTACAATGGAAAAGATGCCTGTGCCATCGTAGATCCGGGATGTTATTTTCCTGAAGAAAAACACATTCTATCCAGTTGGCTGAAAAAAAGCGGATTGCATCCCAATTTATTGTTAAATACCCATTGCCATCTGGACCATGTGTTTGGAAATAAATGGGCCGCTGAACAGTATCATCTCGAACTACAGATGGGTGAAAAAGAACTATGGACTTTTAATTTTGCACCTGAATCAGGCATTCGATGGAGCATGCCATTTGAAAATTATTCCGGTAATATTATTTTTTTAAAAGAGGGTGATGAAATTTTAATGGGTGAAAATAAACTGGAGGTTTTGTTTACACCCGGCCATTCGGTTGGACATATAATATTTTATAATCGCAAACAGGGATTCGTTATCGGGGGAGATGTTTTATTCAGGATGGGCATTGGAAGAACGGATATACCTGGCGGGGATTCCGATACCCTGCTGGAAAGCATTTCAAAGAAACTTTTTATATTGCCAGACGACGTGATCGTATATCCCGGTCATGGGGAACCGACAACCATAGGATTTGAGAAAGAAAATAATCCCTTTTTGAAGTCATAAAAACTATCCTGGATTTACCTCTTGCGGTTATTAACCTTGTACCATTCAACTGCTATCCGCAAACCTTCTTCAAAATTAAATCCGGGTGAATAATTCAGATTCTTTTTTGCTTTTTCGACTGAGGCAAGGGAATGTTGAATATCTCCCTCCCGGTTTGGACCGTGTTTAACTTTTATTCCTTCTATGGAAGGGTCGGTTACTGAAAGATATTTTTTAAGCAGCTGAACCAGCTGATTCAGGGTTATCTGTTCTCCATATGCAACATTGTAAACCGTGTTAATCGCATCCGGATTGTTGGCAAAAACGGCCAGTATATTAGCCTGAACTACATTTTCGATAAAAGTAAAATCTCTAGTATGATTTCCATCACCGTTGATCACCGGTGACTGGTGATTTAACAACTGATCTACAAATTTTGGTATCACCGCTGCATAAGCTCCATTCGGATCCTGTCCGGGTCCAAATACATTAAAGTAACGGAGTCCGATCAATTCCATTTTGTAAGTGCGTGCAAAAACATTCGCGTATAATTCATTCACGTATTTGGTAACAGCATATGGGGAAAGTGGGTTGCCGATTTTTCCCTCCAATTTGGGAAGCGCTGGACTATCACCGTAAGTAGATGAAGAAGCAGCATATACCATACGTTTTACTTCAGTATCTTTTACTGCCACAAGCATGTTAACAAAACCAGATATGTTGACTTCATTGGTTGTGATGGGATCAACAATTGACCTTGGTACCGAACCCAGTGCAGCCTGATGCAACACAAAATCCATTCCATTACAGGCAGACAGGCATGTCTCCAGGTCCCGAATATCTCCTTTGATAAATTCAAATGAAATATCGGATGTATAGGACTGGATATTGTGCATATGACCTGTACTCAGGTTATCAAGAACCCTTATTTTCCGGGCCTTATACTTTAAGAGATATTCAACCAGGTTTGAACCGATAAAGCCGGCTCCTCCTGTTATTAAAAAGGAATACCTGTTTAAATCTGTCTTATGATATGGGATATTATACATCATAAACGAGCATCAATGATGTCGGAATTTAATACACCCTTTACATCATATATTACTGAACGCTTATTTACAAGCCCGGGAATATTTAATTTTTCGAATTCCTGATGAGCGACGGCTAAAATAACTGCGTCATATTTTTCAGGATTTGCGGAAAGTGATTTTAGAGTATCAATTCCATATTCATGTTTTACGATTTCAGGCTCAGCCCAGGGATCACATATGATGATTTTAGCCTGGTAACTTTTTAATTCATTAACAATATCTATCACGCGTGTATTACGAACATCGGTACAGTTTTCTTTAAAAGTAAAACCCAGAATAAGGATACTTGCATTTTTTATCGGGATCTCTTTTTTAACCATCAGTTTAATGGTTTCGCTGGCAACATAGGCACCCATGCTGTCATTTAATCTTCGTCCGGCCAGAATAATTTCCGGATGATACCCTGCCTGTTGTGCTCTCTGTGCGAGATAATATGGATCAACACCGATACAATGGCCACCTACCAGACCGGGTTTGAATTTCAGAAAATTCCATTTTGTTCCTGCTGCCTGGAGTACGGCATTCGTATCTATGCCTAGCAGGTTAAAAATCTTGGCGAGTTCATTAACGAATGCAATATTGATATCGCGCTGGGAATTCTCAATAACTTTTGCAGCTTCTGCCACTTTTATAGAAGGAGCGGGATGGGTTCCTGCTTCTATTATGGAAAGATATAGATCGTCTACTTTTTTTGCTATTTCCGGTGTTGAACCGGAAGTGATCTTTAATATTTTAGCTACCGTATGGAGTTTATCACCAGGATTAATTCTTTCAGGAGAATAGCCACAAAAGAAATCTCTATTGAAAACCAGACCGCTTGTCTTTTCCAGTACTGGAGCACATTCTTCTTCTGTAACACCAGGATACACAGTAGACTCATATATAACTATGTCACCTTTTTTTAAAACTTTTCCAACCAGTTCACTTGCTTTATATAAAGGAGTAAGGTCCGGATGATTATGTTTATCTGTTGGTGTTGGAACAGTTACAATATAATAGGTACAGGAACCAATGTCTGAAATATTATCAGTACAATAAAGTCCTTTTGATCCGGGATTTGAACATAATACATTATTTAGATCCCTGTCCTCAATTTCCATTGTGTAATCATGCCCTTTCCTCAACTCTTCGATACGAAGTGTATTGATATCAAATCCAATCACAGCATATTTTTTTGCGAATTCCACAGCCAGTGGCAGTCCGACATATCCCAGCCCGATCACAGCAATGAATTGATTTGATTTCATTTATTTTACTCGATTTTAATTACTTGTTTAAAAATACTGAAAGCAGCCTTATAATATCAATAAAGCCATAACTGATTGAAAACGATATGATTAATTGAATTATTGCATTCACAAAGAACGTCATTCTTCAGACGGAACTCTTTCGAATTTTAAATAAATTGTCAAATTCCTTACTTTCTATCCGGTAAATAAATAAGCCAAACATCAAAAGGAAAAAGGTAGCTATTGTATAATTCAATGCCTTGTTGTGCCAGATACTGATAATGCCATGGTGTAAAAAATATAAAATCACTACAATTATCATATAAGCTACCAGCTTTTTCCAGGCATAGGGTACAGGATAGGATTTCTGTCCCCATATATAAGAAATTACCATCATTGTCCCGTAACAGAGGAATGTAGCCCAGGCACAAGCCATATAACTGAAATAAGGAATAAAAAGATAATTGACTGCAATGGTGATGCCGGCGCCTATCAGCGTGATATATGCGCCGGCCGTGGTTTTGTGAGAAAGGCGGTACCAGATGGATAAATTATAATAAATACCCAGGAACATGTTGGCAAATAATAATACCGGAACCACTCGAAGTCCCGCCCACATCTTTTCATCCCGGATAAAAAGTATTTTCCAGACATCCAGATAGAGAGCAACCAGAAGAAACATAAAACATATGGTAAGTACAAAAAATTTCATCACCCGGGCGTAAACCCTGGGTGCATTTTCTTCCGTTGACTGTTTAAAGAAGAAAGGTTCCGCTCCCATACGGAATGCCTGAACAAAAAGTGTGATCAAAATGGAAAGTTTGTAGCATGCACTATATACGCCGACTTCAAAAGTAGCAGCATCGCCATGTAAAGGAGACCAACGCCGCAGCATCACACGGTCGAAGGTTTCATTGATCATACCTGCAAAACCCGCGATTGTCAGGGGCAGGGCATAGATAATAACTTCTTTCCACAAGGTTTTATTTATATGAAGTTTTGTGCCTGACCATTCTTTGAAAAGAGCCAGAAATTGAAAAAGCGAAGCAGCTACATTCGCTATTAAAACATAAGCTACCAAATAACTTGTATTGAAAACAAAATGTAAAATGCTATTGGGATTTTTTTTAATAATAGCCGGACAAAAAGAAAGGAAAAAATAAACGACCGATATATTTAATAATATGCCTGCTATCCGGATAACAGCATACTTTCTTGGTCTGTTTTCATGCCTCAGTTTGGCAAAGGGCAACGCACTCAACGCATCGAAGCCAATTATCATTGCACTCAGGGTTATAAATTCCGGATGATTACTGAGTCCTATAAACTGTGCGATGGACTCCCTGAAAAATATCATTAACCCGGTAATTCCGAGGGTTGAAATGAGCAGGGAAGTACTCAGTGTATTATAAACTTCCTCTTTATATTCCTTTCGTTGGATGAACCTGAAATAGGCAGTTTCGAAAGCAAAAAGAATCAGGGTATTTAAAAATGGGATCAGTGAATAAACCAGACTCATCTCGCCATATTTAACCGTTCCACTGAATTTGGCGGTCAGATAAGGTGTTAGCAAATAGTAAAGGAAACGTGCGAAGATGGAGCTTGCTCCGTACCAAATGGTTTGACCCGCTAATTTTTTAATGCTGGACAAAAAGAAAATTTAGACGCAAAAATAACGTAGAGTACTGACTTTCAATCAGAACGCTGATTCATTTTATATATTGCCGTTTTATTCTTTACTTAAGGTATGAAGCGTACATTAGCAGCATTGTTGATCCCGTTCCTTTTAATCTTTCTGGAATCTCCTGCCCAATCCAGCCGTTCTACCGCAGAAATAGCCTTTACCATCACCAGGATGGCGGAAATCTACCATGTTCAGCCCAGGGCGGTGGATAAATCATTTTCATCAGATCTTTTTACCCAAATGATTCACACCCTTGATGCAGATAAAATTTATTTCAGTGGAGATGATATCCGGCTGCTGAGTGTTTATAAGTATGCACTGGACGATCAGCTGCTGAATAAGAAAGATGATTTTTTGAAACTACTCATAGTCATATATACAAAAAAAATTAATCAGTCAGATTCCATCCTGGACATATTATCTAAATCGCGGTTTAATCTTAACCTCAATGAATCTTACACTGTTGCTGAGGATAGCATTTTTTCACCTACTGAAACCTTGCGGAGAATAAAACTCTATAAATTGGTTAAGCGTAATATTCTCGAGACTATGGTTGATATTTATGATGAAGATTCAACAAAAATCAATTTAAAAATTGATAGTCTCGAACCTGCGGCCAGAAAAAAGGTCTGTCATGCTTTTAAAAGAGATATACAACGCATTCGTCAAACAAATGGCGGACTATCAGGATTTGTCAACAATGCCTGGTTCGAATCGGTTGCATCCTGCTATGATCCGCATACAGAATTCTTTTCACCCGGGAAAAAAGAAGAATTTCAGGGAGAACTGGGTGATAAACAGTTGCAATTTGGATTTAGTCTTGGTGAAGGGAAAGACGCAACAGAGATAACCCATTTGAAACCTGGAAGCCCGGCTTATAAAAGCGGATTGATTCATGAAGGCGATCAGATACTGGCATTACAATGGGAGGGTAACGAAGAAGTGGATGTATCCGACGGGTCAACTGAAGAAGTCAATGCATTTATTTCAGGTGATCACGGTAAAAGTCTTACGCTGACCCTTAAGAAATCAGATGGAACGTTGCGTAAAGTTACCCTTCAAAGAGAGAAATCGAACCTGGACGACGACAATAGCAAAGTGCGCAGTTTTATTTTGAAGGGTACGCATCGTGTCGGGTTTATTTCCTTGCCTGCTTTTTATACCGACTGGAATGGGGAAGAGGGAGGGAGCAATGGCTGTGCAGATGATGTGGCGAAAGAAATTATCAAACTTAAAAAAGAAAATATTGAAGGACTAATCCTTGACCTGCGATATAATGGTGGCGGATCCATGCTTGAGGCCATCGCACTTGCAGGAATTTTCATAGATTTTGGCCCTGTTGGTATGACCAAGGATAAAGAAGGCAAGATTTATACTATGAAGGACGTGAACAGAGGCTCTGTATACGAAGGTCCACTGATTTTACTGATCAATGGCTTCACAGCCTCCGCTTCTGAAATGCTGGCAGGAACTTTACAGGACTATCACAGGGCCCTGATAGTTGGATCACCAAGTTTTGGAAAGGCAACCGCCCAGGTAGTACTGCCACTGGATACAATGTTCGACGAGAAGCATATGGAAAGAATGAAAACAGCCGACAATTTCATTAAAATTACCATTGACCGACTTTTTCGTGTAAATGGTACCAGTGCACAACAAACGGGCGTAATTCCAGACATATTTCTGCCGGATTTTAGCGAAACGCAGTCGGAAAGAGAGAAAACACTTGCTTTTCCCCTGGCGAATATCACTATTGATGCAAATAAATATTACCATCCCTATCCTTCCATTTCCCTGAATCCGTTAAAATCCTTTTCGAAGTCATTTATGGATACCAGCCAATTCTTTATTTCGTTTAATAAGTACCTGGATGTTTTGATTAAGGGGCAGGCTGCACGGGACCAGGTACTTGTTTTCAATAATATTCTGGAGTCAAGAAGGCAGATATTCAAGGATCTGAGTGAGGGAGAAAAATCAATCAATAATTTGAAGCCGCCCTATGAAATTGAATGGAATCAGTATGAGAAAGTCAGAATGCAGGCTGATGAAGATCTGCGAAAGTCGAATACTATGCTTACCCAGGTACTTACCCGGGATACAGGAATACTTATAGGATATGAACTGGCTTACAGGATGTCAGTTAATTAATTTTAAAACTTATAACTAAACAGAAAAACTCTATGCGTCGCTGTTTTTACTTTTTACTTTTTACTTTTTATTTTTCATCAGGAACACAAGCGCAGGTGATTGAAAACGCAGGCGATTATATGACTGCAATGTCGAATGCACAGGTTGAAATGAATCAAAAATACATGGCTTATATAAGTGCTTCTGCGCATAGCCGGAGAACAAGGAAAATAGAAAAGCTCCGGACGCAGGCTTTGGAAAGCATTAACAATGCGAAATATAAAACTAGTGACCTTCCGAAATACAAAGGAGATAATTCCTTGCGTCAGGCGAGTATCGAGTATATACAATTCTGTTACAGGATATTCAATGAAGATTATTCCAAAATTGTGAATATGGAAGAGATCGCTGAACAATCTGTGGACCAGATGCAGGCTTTTCTTTTGCTTGAAGAAAAGACGGGTGAAAAACTGCAGGAAGCGAATCAAAACCTGGCAAAGGCTGAAAAAGAATTTGCGGCAAAATATAAAGTAAACCTTGTCGATTCAAAATCAGAGCTGACGGAAAAAATGGGAACAGCCGGTAAAGTGAACAGTTATACCGACAAATTGTATATCATATTCTTCAAATGCAATTGGGAAGACGGCCAGCTTTTTAATGCGCTGAATGCACATAAGCTCAATGATGCAGAACAGGCGAGAAATTCTTTGATAGGATTTTCCAAAGAAGGCCTGGAAGCACTCCAAATAGATAGTTTAAGAACCTTTCAGGGCAATCCTTCGCTGGCTGCCGGCTGTCGTGAAGCTTTACAATTTTATAGTTCCATGGCGAAAAACGATATTCCGAAACTGACTGATTATTATCTGAAGCAGGAAAATTTCGATAAGATTAAAAAGAGCCTGGAGGCAAAAGGAAGTAATAGAACACAAGCAGATGTTGATCAATATAATAAAGCAGTGAAAGATATTAATGCAAGTGTAAACAGTTTTAATCAATTGAACCAAAATCTGAATAGCCGCCGCCAGGAAGTCGTACAGAACTGGGAGAACGCGGAGAAAGCATTTCGGGATGAGTTAATACCCTACTACAAGTAGTGTGAGAGTGTGAGAGTGTGAGGGATCCAATATTCTCACACTCTCACACTATCTTGGCTCTCCGTATAGCGGATTCTTAATAAAACTGCTATCTGTAAGAGTACCCAGAAAACTGATAAGATAGAACCGGTCATTTTCTGAAACAGGTATCCCTTTTCTTAAAGAGCTGTCAAGCGTAGGACTCTGAACAATACCGGTATTATAATGTTCCAGCAATTCACTGATTGTTGCAAACCGGCCATCATGACCATAAGGAAATGTAAGAAAAACATTCCTCAGGCTGGGAACCCTGAACTTTAGGGAATCCTCTTTTCTACCGGTGATGCGCATACGCCCATAATCTTTTAATGTACTGTCAATTTTCATTCCTGTGTTTCGGTAGCTGAAATCTGTAAACAAAGGTTCCTGGTGACATCGGGCACATTTCTGTTGAAAAATTTCATATCCGGTTTGTTCGTATTGATTGAAATGAGCCGTACCTCTTTTCATCTGGTCGTATTTGGAGTCTGCCGAAACAAGCGATGCGGTAAATTGGGCCAGGGCCCTTAATATTCTTTGCGAATTAATTCCGGGTGATCCGAATGTCTGGTCAAATAATGAAGGATAAACTTTATCTTTTTTCAGTCTGGCGATTATCTGGTTCAAGTCTTCCGCCATTTCATGAGGATCAAGCAGGGGTGCGAGAGGTTGTACTTCAATATGATTGACCCCGCCATCCCAATTCATTTCTTTTTCCCAGGCCAGGTTAAATAGGCCTGGCGCATTCCGAAAGCTGAACTGATTGTTGAATCCATGACTCAGTCGGTGCTCGTATGTGGCAAATGCCGCAAATTGCTGATGGCAGGAAGAACAGGGAAAATTTCCATCCTTAGAAAGTTTGCCTTCATAGAATAATTTTCTTCCAAGTTCAAAACCTTGTTTTGTACGCGGGTTATTACTGAACCTGTAAACTGGCGGAGGAAAACCTTTAGGTACCTGGAAGGGGAAAGGTGTATTGTTCCACATCACACAACAAAATCCTATTATTGTTATGACAGCAAGGGATTTCATGGATTTGAAGTAAGCGTGAGGCCTGTAAAACTACCAATGAAATTTTCCGAAATTTTTCTTGCCAGCTCACCTGGAGTAGTGCAGGAAGAAATTTCCTTAATCCGCAAAGGTGTCGCCCCGTCAAAAAAATAATCGAGTTCAACCGGCACTTCAACGATGATTTTATATTCATTTGTTATCCGGAACACTTCATCATTTGTCGTATTCATTTTTATTTTCCAGACGGTACTGTTTGGATACCGGTATCCGCCAATATGAAATGCGATCATATGGGAAGGTTGATCAGATAATGGAGAAAATCCTTCCATTTTGAAACTCATGTACCCGCTGTTCCAAGTCCAGAACATTCCTTTAACAGGATCCAGAGAACCGGATTGCGCTCCCCTGTTCTGATCAACTGAATCAATGCCCAGCACAAACTGAATTCCGTTGCAGGTGCCCATTGCTGCAGGAAATTCAATCAGGGTACTGGAAGTATCGGAAAAGTCAATTAGCTGATAAGGAGAAACATGATTTGATTTGAGTCCGGTATCTGTATATACGGGTGCGATCTTCCCCACATAGAACCTGAAGCGGCTGATCTCATAAATTTCTCCAAAAGGATTTTTATATTTTTTATTTAGTTGTAGTGGCTCTCCATGAACGTAGGCTTTGAAATGAATGGCCAGTGTGGAATCCTTTTCTGATTTCCGGAATGAAGTGATTAACAGTAATAGTAACATGATAAAGAGTATACTCTTTATTATCGGAGAAAATGTCAAAAATGTTTTTAACCGGATAAAATGCCTTCTTTTAATCAAAACGATTAATTTTTTTTCTGAAATCTTTGATCTGGGCCCTTTTTTGTTTTGCTTCTTTTTTTTTCTCTTTCGAAGCGAAGCTGGGTTTGGTTGACTTCCTGGGTTTTGGCTTTATAAGGGCCCGTTCCAAAAGGTATTCCATTTTTTCAATTACTTCCTGCTTATTGTCAAGCTGTGAACGATGCGTTTGTGATTTTACCAGGAGAAATCCTTCGCTGTTTATTTTGGATACAAGCTTTTGTTCGAGCAGGTCTTTCTGGGTATCATCGAAAAGAGCGGAATTTCTGATATGGAAATAACCAACCACCATGGTTTCTACCTTATTCACGTTTTGTCCGCCTTTGCCGCCACTGCGAGCTGTGCGGAAACTGATTTCCCTGGAAACATCTATCTTCATTTCATAAAAGTAATTTGATTAATTTAAAACTGATGCGTGCAGTTGTTCAAAGGGTAATTCGCGCCAGTGTAATCATTAATGGTAAGGTTCAATCTGCCATCGATGCCGGTTTAATGGTCCTGCTCGGAATTGAAGATGCTGACGGGCCGGATGATATTCAATGGTTGAGTAATAAACTCATCAATCTGAGGATATTTAATGATGTTGCTGGTGTGATGAATCTGTCGCTGATGGAAACGGGCGGGGATATTTTACTTATCAGCCAGTTTACTTTATTTGCCGCTACAAAAAAGGGGAACCGCCCCTCTTATATCCGTGCTTCAAAACCAGAAATCGCTGTTCCCTTATATGAATTTATGATCAATCAGCTGGAAAAGAACCTGGGGAAAGGAATTTTTACCGGCGTATTTGGTGCCGATATGCAGGTAAACATCGTGAATGATGGTCCGGTAACTATTTTATTTGATACAAAACAAAAGGATTTATGAAACTCAAAGTATATATCGCGAATGCGTTTTCGGAGAAAAAGTTTGGCGGTAATCCCGCTGTAGTTGTTCCCCTGAACGAATGGTTAAATGATATGCTGATGCAGCAGATTGCAGCACAGAATAACCTGCCTGAAACGGTTTTTATCGTTCCGCAGGGAGATGATTATTCTATTCGCTGGTTTACGCCTGTCGTTGAAGTAAGCTTATGTGGTCATGCTACCCTGGCTTCGGCGCATGTAATGTTCGAACATTTGGGTTATGGAAAGGATCAGATTATTTTTCATTCCAAAAGCGGCCCGCTAAAAGTGACCAGGAATCAGGAAAAGTTTACACTTGATTTTCCGGCAATTGAACCTGAGAAAATACCAAATAATGAATTGATCGATCAGGCGCTTGGCATTAAATCCAAGGAAGTTTATAAATCCCGGTTTGATTTTATGGCCGTTTTGAGGAATCAGAAAGATATAGAAACATTGAAACCCGACCTGACCCTGATCAGAAAACTTCCTGCCCAGGGCCTGATTGTTACTGCCAGGGGAGATAATGTGGATTTTGTTTCCCGGTGCTTCTTTCCACAGTCAGGCATAGACGAAGATCCGGTAACTGGTTCTGCACATGTAGTGATGGTTCCTTACTGGGCAAGACAAACCGGGAAAAATAAATTGACTGCTATCCAGTTATCCGCGAGGAGAGGATTCCTGGATTGTGAACTCGCCGGCGACCGAGTATTGATGAGCGGGCATGCGCATACCTATCTTGAAGGTGATATTTATATTTAAGTTTAAAACTTTAAAGAAAGCTAATTATTAATTGGCGCTGCAATTGAAATGTCTAATCGTGTACTTAAATGCGGTTTCCCTTATAAAATTTTTACAGAATATGGAAACAGATGAAATCTCAATCCGCGATGCTCAACTAAAGGTTGACAACTGGATCCGTACAACCGGTGTGCGATATTTCAGTGAGCTCACGAATATGGCGATTCTTACTGAAGAAGTGGGAGAAGTTGCGCGACTGATGAGCCGGATATACGGAGATCAATCTTTTCGGGAAGTTGATAAGGATAAAAAACTCTCAGATGAACTGGCTGATGTATTATGGGTAATAATATGTATTGCTAATCAAACCGGGATAGACCTGACAGATGCGCTTAAAAAGAATTTTGAGAAAAAAAATATCCGCGATGCCGTTCGGCATATTGAAAATCCGAAACTAAATATTGAGAAGTCTGATTTATAAGCTTAAGGCGTAAAACAAAGGGGGATAAGGCTTTATGAATTATGGGTTATGGATTATTAATTTTGAATTCATTTACTAACTTAAATACTCTTTATTACACTCCCATACTCCCATACTCCCATACTTGTTCTACTGTCCCTGCGCCAGACTGTATGCTTTTTTCCCGTCCATCATATTCAGGAGTTCGATGGAACTGATTTTAAAATCTCCACTGAGACTAACATAAAGACCAATTACGTCTTGTTGATTCAGGGGGGATCCGTCAATGCTTTCAAAACGTGCATTATATAGATTCACAAGGTTCGTATAAACGGAACCGGTAGGCCATACCTGGGTTCCGCGGTTACTGATATTGAGCAGGTTGAATTTAACACCTCCGTGGCGTTGACATTTTTTAGCGATGAAATCAGGCTGCTCGGAACTTTCAATGAACATATCCACACCAACAATATATTCTTTTTCTTCACTTGAATCAACTGAAACCATCATCTGGTTTTGATCCATTTTAAACATGGTTGGAGTGATATGCATATTGGGTAATACAGGTTTGGCTCCGTGTTCGGGAGTCTTTCCAAAATTATCTATTATTGCCTGTGCAAATTCAGTAGTATTTTTTCCAGGAATCTCTTTATTGCCAAAATCACCTGTATGAATGCCCTGTTCAAGTGTATATAGTAGGGCATTTTCGATTACCGCTGCATTTTGCATAAAACCCAGGTGTCGTAACATTGCAATACCACTTAAAAGAAGAGCTGTAGGGTTTGCAATATTTTTTCCTGCAATATCAGGGGCTGTGCCATGAACGGCTTCAAAAATGGAGATATGGTCACCAATATTTGCTGAGGGCGCGAAACCAAGTCCGCCAACCAGACCTGCACAGAGATCAGAGATAATATCCCCCTGTAGGTTTGTTAGTACCACTACATCAAACTCCTGTGGACGAACCACGAGTTTCATAGCCAGATCATCTACAATGATATCATCCGATTTTAACTCAGGATATTCTTTTGCTACTTCCTGGAAACATTCAAGGAAAAGTCCGTCGGTAAGCTTCATGATATTGGCTTTATGTCCGCAGGTGATCCTGCGTGCACCATTTTTTTTGGCCATTTCAAATGCATACCTGATTACTTGGAGACTACCCGGCCGGGTAATAAAGCGACGGCTCAGCGCCACATCGTGTGTGGGCATATGTTCTATTCCGCCGTAAGTGTCCTCGATATTTTCGCGGACGATGGTTATATCTATCGGAATTCCGGCTTTTGAAAAAACGGTTTCCACACCATGCAGAGAAATAAAAACACGTTTATTAGCGTAAGTATTCCAGGTTTTTCTGGCAGTAACATTTATGCTTTTTACACCTTTTCCCTTGGGTGTTTCCATAGGACCTTTAAAAAGAATACCCAACTCTTCAATCACATGCTGAGACTCTGGCGTCATACCATTGGAGAAACCTTTGTCAAAAACCCATTTTCCCATTTCCACGATTTCATATTCCAGCGGGACTTTATTCGCGTCGAAAATATGTAAAACGGCATCCATGATTTCAGGTCCGATGCCATCTCCTTTAGCTACAGCTATTTTCATAATAAGTTTAATTGTTGAGGAAGGCGAATTTACGTTTTTAAGCTGAAAGCTTAAGGCATAAGGCTTTTAGATGATTAGGGTTTTCTATTAGACGGTATAAAAATGGTTTTTAGAATGGATTTGATCTGCCATAACCTATTTAACAAAAACAATTAACAATGGGCCTTAAGCTTTATGCCTTTAGCTTTAAGCTTATTTTCTTATTTTTATACAAACTAACTCCATGGCGAACAAAATTTCTGAAGGGGTTGAGATTGATGTAGAAACTTTTTACCAGCCGGATTATAGCAATCCCGTGGCTGGAGAGCATATGTTTGCCTATCGGATCACAATCTGGAATCACAATAATTTTCCTGTCAAGCTGCATCGCCGTCAATGGCATATATTCGATAGTAACGGCAGTCACCGTGAAGTGGAGGGAGAGGGAGTTGTAGGTGTGCAACCGGTTTTACAACCCGGTGAAAAATATCAATACGTGAGTGGTTGTAATCTTCGTACGGAAATGGGTAAAATGTATGGAAGCTATCGTATGGAAAACCTCCATTCAAAAACCAGTTTTGATGTGAACATCCCAATGTTCGAAATGATTGTGCCGTTTAAGATGAACTAATCACTGGAAGCAGTCGCTTCCACGACCACTTTATTCAATTTATTAGTTAAGGGGAAAAGCAGTAAGCCAGCTACCAGAGCCGCTACGGCACTGATTCCGAAGAAAAGGGCCTTGCTGTCAAAATGATCCCAGAATCCGGTCATAATACCTGCGATTTTTCCTCCCAGGGAAGTTGTAATAAACCATCCGCCCATCATCAGAGCGGTAAATCTTTTTGGAGCCACTTTAGACACAAGGGATAATCCAACCGGACTTACAAACAGTTCGCTGATCGTGAATACTCCATAGCTGCAAAAGATCCAGGCGGAAGAAACCTTGTGTTCGTAAATATTGGTTGAAAGTGCTGCGATGACCATAAGAAGTGATGACAATCCCGCAATGATAGTGCCCCAGGCAAATTTTGAAGGCGTTGAAAGTTCCTTACCTCTCGATTTCATATAACCGAATAAACCAACAACTAAAGGCGTAAGCACAATGATCCAAAATGGATTGATGGACTGGTATATCTCAGTTGAAATCAATTTTAAATTCTCCCCTTTAGCAGGCCACTCATCTTTTGGAATGTTTTGCAGATATGGATCTGTGCCCTGATGTGTAATCACTTTGCCACTGGCATCTACCTGTGCATGGAAATGCCCGTCCAATACAGGTACATCTTTGGGATCGGTATTTACTGTATTCAGAAATCCAAAACTGGATAAGGGTTTCTCCAAAAAATTTGGCGCATCGCGCTTGGTATAGCTATCTGCCCAAATCGTTAAAGAAGTGGCATTCTGATTATAGATATTCCAAAAAATTATAGAAACGCCAAAAAGCGTAAACAGGGTGGCGATTCTTTTTCTGTCGAAGCCTTTGCAACGGTACCATACGCTTGCATAAAATATGATGATAGGAACACAGGCGAAAATAAAAGCATCATTTGAATGAGAGCCGAAAAGATTGTTCTTTCCGGGAACAAACCATCCGATGATACCAGCCAGGATCGCAGGAACAAAAACATAGTATACGATTTTTGAAAAAGGCATATCCTCTTTCTGAACCGGCTTAATTACATCTGCATGTTTTATATATTTTTGCCCCGAAGCGAAGATGAATAAGCATAATACCATTCCGAATCCTGCAGCCGCAAAAGCATAACCCCATGTATATTTTATACGCAGGTAAGCTGCAACAAAATTGCACATGAATGCCCCGATATTGATACCCATATAAAAAATATTATAGGCAATATCTTTTTTCGGTTTTAGCTCCTCCTTGTTGTAGATATTGCCAAGAAGGGTGCTGATATTCGGTTTAAAGAATCCATTCCCGATGATTACACAGCCCAAAGCGACAAAAAGCAGATTTCCGCTATGTGGTACAGACATCAGAAAATAACCGAGGGCCATTAAAGAACCTCCTAAAAAAATTGAAAGACGGTAACCGAAATACCGGTCTGCTATCAGCCCACCAAGAAATGGCGTGAGATAAACAAGGGCAATATAACTGCCGGTTATATCTGCTGCTAAACTAGTATCGAATCCACGGCCTCCGTTTCCTACTGTATCATGTAAAAAAAGAAAAAGAATACCAACCATCAAATAGTAACCAAATCTTTCCCACATTTCTGTAAAAAATAATACATATAATCCCCGTGGATGTCCTTGTTTAGGAAGGGCAGTATTCATGGCTTTAAGTTTCTTTTTATATTAAATGAAAATTGAATCGACTAATGTAAGATTAATTTATTCATCAAAAATCAGTCATCATTTCTCAGTTTATAAAATTATTTTTCTGATTTGAATTTGAATCGGGAATTTCGGGTCTAATCGAAGCAACACATGAAAATATTATTATTAGGTGGAGGAGGAAGAGAACATGCTTTAGCCTGGAGGTTATCACAAAGTAAGGATTGCAAGGCACTATTCATCGGACCTGGAAACGCAGGCACTTCAGCGTTCGGAACAAATTTAGCACTGGATCCTACAGACTTTAAGGCTGTCCGGAAAGTCTGCCTGGACAATGATATTGACATGGTAGTAGTAGGCCCGGAAGAGCCACTGGTAAAGGGTATTGTGGATTATTTTTTATCAGATAAGTCAATTTCCCATATTCCTGTAATCGGACCTTCTGCATCAGCTGCCCGCCTGGAAGGAAGCAAGGCTTTTTCCAAACAATTCATGCAAAGACATGGAATTCCGACAGCTGGCTACAAAGAATTTGATGCAGATCAATTTTCTGAGGGATTAGAATACGTAAAAACACATAGTTTGCCTGTGGTTTTGAAAGCTGACGGACTTGCTGCCGGGAAGGGAGTAATTATTTGTAATAGTCATATTGAAGCCATGGCTGAATTTGAACTCATGCTTCAACAGGATAAATTTGGTGAAGCAGGCAGGAGGATTGTTGTAGAAGAATTTCTGGATGGAATCGAATTGTCTGTATTTCTACTTACTGACGGTGACCATTATGTGCTTTTACCGGAAGCAAAGGATTACAAAAAAATTGGTGAAGGAGATAAGGGTCCCAATACAGGAGGAATGGGCGCCGTGAGCCCTGTTCCTTTTGCCGACAATGAATTCATGTTGAAAGTGAAGGAAAGGATCGTGGATCCAACCATCATGGGTCTGAAGGCGGATGGCATTGATTACAGAGGTTTCATTTTTATTGGGCTCATCAAGGTAAATGAAGAGCCCATGGTGATTGAATATAATTGCCGTTTGGGCGATCCTGAAACTGAGGTTGTGATACCCCGTTTGAAAAATGACCTGGTCGATCTTTTGAAGGCCGTGGCGGATAAAAAACTTCACGAAAAAATCATTGAAATAGATTCCCGCGCTACTGCGACTATGGTGGCTGTGAGTCGTGGATATCCCGGAAGTTATGAAAAGGGATTCCCGATTACGGGCATCGATAAAATATATGGTGAAAGCCTTATTTTTCATTCAGGCACTACATTGATAAATGGTGAAGTGGTTACTAATGGGGGAAGGGTACTTTGCGTCACTTCTTTCGCCGGATCACTTCAGGATGCCCTTCGTAAGTCTATGGCAGTATTGACTCAAATAGACTTTGATGGTATGTATTTTCGAAGAGATATAGGTTATGAGTTTCTTTAATTATTTTTTAATCGTTGGCAGTTAGCCGTTGACCGTTGGCCTTAATCCAGATCAACCGCCAAGTGCCAACGGCCAACCGCCAACTAATGAAAGAATTACATTATTCCGATTATCTGAAACTCGATCAGCTATTAGATAGCCAGCAGTTGAAGAGTGATCTGCAGCAAGCACATGCGCATGATGAAATGCTTTTCATCATCATTCATCAGTCTTATGAACTTTGGTTCAAACAATTGTTATATGAAGTGGATTCCATAATCGGAATTCTTGAAAAACCGACCCTGAATGACGATTCTCCTGAATTGCAAACCGTTGTTCACCGCCTCAACCGATGCAATACCATTTTAAAATTGCTCGTACAGCAGATAGAAGTGATGGAAACCATGTCGCCCATGGATTTTCTGGATTTCCGGGATATGCTTAGACCAGCCTCTGGATTTCAAAGTATCCAGTTTAAGATTCTGGAAGCCAGACTTGGATTGAAATTCGAGCAAAGACATGAAAAGAATCATTATCTATCACAGTTAAGGGAAGCGGAAGTAACCATGATCCGTCACGCAGAATCCCAAAAAACCCTGTTGGAACTGTTAAATGACTGGCTGGAACGAATTCCATTTTTGAAAGAGAACGATTTCTGGCCCGGCTATCGCCAATTATATCTCGAAAGTCTGTCTGAGGGAGAAAAAGAACACGCTGCATTGTTTGACACCGTATTTTCCGATGAATACATATCGAAAGAACCCGTGTATCGTTCCCTTTCACCTGCTGCCTGCAGGGCCGGGCTCTTTATAATGATTTATCCAGGATACCCGATACTTCAGTTACCTTACCGTTTACTGATAGCATTATTGGAAATGGATGAGCAACTGAGCACCTGGCGTTACAGGCATATGCACATGGTGCACCGGACCATTGGAACACGTGTTGGTACCGGAGGGAGTTCGGGCAGGAGTTATTTACAGGGTACTATTGACAAACACTCCATTTATCGCGAAATTGCTCAACTTACGAGTTTTCTCATTGAGAGAAAAAAATTACCCCGCCTTGATCGTCAAATGGAAAGACGTTTGGGATTCGCTTCAGAATAAATGAATGATTTTAAAAAATATCCTGATGAAAATAGCGTTCAGTGCAGGATACCGGAGATTAATGTTCGCTTTGTTAATTCCGATTATTTCCGTCAATTTTGCAGGCATCGTAACAGAATATAAATCTGACCTTTTAAAATGGGATTATTCAATTTCCTGACGCAAGAGATTGCTATGGATCTGGGCACAGCTAACACCCTGATCATTCATAATGACGAGATAGTAGTTAACGAACCAAGTATAGTTGCACTCGACCGGAATAATCCAAAGACCGTTTTGGCTGTTGGAAAACGGGCACTCATGATGCATGAAAAGACACATGAGAGCATTCGGACAGTCCGCCCCCTGAAAGACGGGGTTATCGCAGATTTTAATGCTGCTGAACTCATGATCCGGGAGATGATCAAGATGATCTATCCTAAAAAGCCACTTTTCCCTCCGAGCTGGCGCATGATGATCTGTATACCATCCAGTATTACAGAAGTGGAAAAAAGAGCAGTCCGCGATAGTGCAGAACAGGCGGGTGCTAAAGAAGTTTACCTGATTCATGAACCCATGGCCGCAGCCCTGGGTATTGGCATAGACGTGGAAGAACCCGTGGGAAATATGATCATCGATATAGGCGGTGGAACTACCGGGATTACCGTTATTGCCCTCGCAGGTATTGTTTGTGACCAGTCAATCCGAATCGCCGGTGACGAGTTCACGGCTGATATCATGGAAGCTTTGCGTCGTTATCACAGTTTACTGATTGGTGAAAGAACTGCTGAGCAGATAAAAATACAAATCGGAGCCGCATTGAAAGACCTGGATAATCCTCCGGATGATATACCTGTGAATGGACGTGACCTGGTTACCGGAATTCCCAAACAGATCCTGGTGAGCTACCAGGAAATTGCTGAAGCACTTGATAAAAGCATATTCAAAATTGAAGAAGCCATTTTGAAAGCACTGGAAACTACACCACCCGAACTCGCAGGAGATATATACCGCCGTGGATTATATCTTACTGGTGGTGGCGCCCTGCTCAGGGGTCTGGATAAAAGATTAAGTCAAAAAATTAAACTTCCGGTTCATATCGCTGACGATCCGTTAAAGAGTGTTGTAAGAGGAACCGGGATTTCTTTAAAGAATTACGACAGGTATCCTTTTGTTATGCGATAAAAAAAGTAAAAATTAAAAAATAAAAATAGGATAAGTTGGGCGTTGATATAAATCCAATGCACTTTTTAATTTTTAGTTTTGACTTTTTACTTTCTAATGCAATCTAAAACTACAAGACTCAAGTGCGTAATGTTTTTCTCTTCATCAGAAAGTATTCCAATTTTCTATTCTTTTTGCTGTTGCAGATAATCTCTCTTAGTTTTCTTTTCCGGTACAATAAATATCATGAGGCAGCTTTTATGAATGTGGCCAGTGAATTTACGGGCAGCATCGACCAGCGTTTCAGCAAGGTGCAATCTTATTTCCGTCTCAAAGAAATAAATGAACAGCTGGCTGCGGAAAATCTCCGGTTGAATCAGATGCTCAAAGGAAATTATGAAAGGGCCGGGGGCCCTGATAAAATTGTGGCTGATACAATACAAACGGATTCTATTAAGGAAATAAAAAAATATTACTGGATGGGTGCCAAAGTGGTGGGTAGTACGATCAATACCCAGGTAAACTTTTTGACCATTCACCGGGGCACACTGCAGGGTGTTCGGTCTAATATGGGAGTTGCGGGTCCGCAGGGAATTGTTGGACAGGTTTTGAACGTAAGTGATAATTATGCAACTGTATGGACATTGCTGAACCGGCAATTCAGGGTAGTGGTTAAATTAAAAAACGGAGGAGAAAGAGGTACGTTGGAATGGGACGGGGTGAGCCCGAATTATGTAACGCTTAAAGATATTCCCAAAAGCGCGAAGGTGAAAAAAGGAGATTCGGTTGTAACCAGTCCTGCCTCTTCCATGTTTTCCGGTGCTCTTATGATGGTTGGGACAATTGATGAAATTGTAGATGATAGGAGCAGCAACTTTTATTCCCTGAGAGTAAAACCTTCGACCAATTTTTATACTATAGAATATGTGTACGTAATCGAAAATGCTCAATTGGCAGAACAAAATCACCTGGAAGATTCCACAAGAAAAAAGTTCCAATGAGTGAGTTGCTAAAAAATATCTTTCGCTTTATACTGTTCATATTTGTGCAGGTATTCATTCTATTCAAGATGCCTCCGTTGCACCGGTTCATTACACCCTATCTGTATTATCTCTATATACTCTGGCTTCCTTTCAGTATGTCACGCTCTTCACTGATGAGTCTGGCTTTTTTATTCGGCCTTTGTCTGGATTATTTCATGCATACCCCCGGATTACATGCTGCTGCCTGCGTTTTAATAGCTTATCTGAGGCCCTTTGTCGTAAATACACTGATATCTCAGGAAGGGGCTGATAAGAACTATTTATCTCCTTCCATTACGAGCATGGGCTGGGCACCTTATTTTACCTACGTATTTGTTCTTACTTTATTTCATCACGGATATCTTGTTTTTCTGGAATGGATGAGTTTCGGATCTTTTTTGTATTTTATAGGGAAAGTAATCGCCACAACAGGTATCAGCATGTTGCTGGTCCTGCTTACGGAACTTTTGTTTTACAGAAAAGAAAAGTTCAGAACAAATACGGTTTAATTTAAAGCCAATATCCGGAGATGCCTGTCTTCAATCAATCGCGCAGTAATATTATACGCCTCATCTTTTGCGGGATGTTCCTGGTGATCTTTGTCCAGCTCTTTAACCTGCAGGTGTTTTCTGATAAGTATAAAAAAATGGCGCAGGAAAATGCTCTCTTCCCAAAAAGAGTGTATCCAAGCCGTGGAATTATTTATGATCATCGTCAGCGCGCTATCCTTAACAATACTATTATGTACGACTTGATGGTTACACCATCGCAGGTTAAAAATATTGATACAGCGTTTTTCTGCCAACTGCTGGAAATTGATTCCGCAGAATTCAGGTCGCGTATATTGGATGCCAAAATAAGAAACGGCACTTTTCGTCCTTCAATTTTTGATGACCTTCTCGAACCGGACTTATACGCTAAACTTGAAGAAAATATCTGGCGTTTTCCAGGGTTTAATTTACAGGAACGACCTGTACGGGTATATCCTTTCAATGCAGCTGCACATATCATGGGATATGTGGGTGAAGTGGATTCAAATATTCTCCGTCGTTCAAATTATTATTATCAGCTTGGAGACTATGTTGGAAGGAGCGGATTGGAACAATATTATGAAAAGCAACTCATGGGTCAGCGTGGTATTGAATACTGGATCAAGGACAATAAGAACCGTCTCGTTGGTCATTACGAGGATCGCGGACTTGATACACCTGCGATTGCGGGAAGAAACCTTCATACCTACCTGGATATCGAATTGCAACAGCTTGCAGAAAAATTACTTACAAGTAAAATAGGATCTATTGTTGCAATTGAACCGAAAACGGGCGGCATACTGGCAATGGCTTCAAGCCCGGATTATGATCCCAATTCACTGACAGGATCCGATAAACAAAAAAATTACGGACTGCTTGCACTTGATGTAAGAGCACCCCTGCTCAACCGTGCCATTAAGGGTTTGTATCCTCCGGGCTCTACTTATAAACCACTCGGTGCATTGGTCGGCCTTGACGAAGGTGTTATTACGCAAGCCAGTGGTTATCCCTGTCTGGGCGTATACTTGGCATGCACCCATCCGGTAAAATGCCTCGAAAACTGGGCTGGGCATGCGGCCAATTTACGACTCGCGATAGCTCACTCCTGCAACTCATTTTTCTGCAATACATTCAGGCTGACAGTTGATAATCGAAAAATTGGTAATGTCCGGGATGGATTAGAAACATGGAAATCATATATGAATAAATTCGGCTTGGGTCACCGTATCGGAGTAGACCTGCCAAGTGAAGATGGCGGTAACATTCCTGATACAGCTTCATATGATAAAGAGTATCACAGGTCCTGGAATTCCTGTACCATGACAACACTTGGTATTGGGCAGGATAAAATGCTCGTGACCCCCCTGCAAATGGCCAATGCCATGTGTATCGTCGCCAACAAAGGATATTTCTATATACCCCACTTCGTTCAAAATGTGGAAGGACATGCTGTAGAAGACAGCCTGCTCGATAAATATCTGGTGAAACATGAAGTGCTTACCCATATTTCAGATGCTGATTATGAAACTGTCATCAGCGGAATGCAGGACGTAACGGAGGTTGGTACGGCCCGCATCGCAAGAATTGACGGAATTAATATGTGTGCCAAGACAGGTACCGCAGAAAACTATCTAACGCTTGAAGGCAAGAGAACCAAACTGAACAACAACTCTATGTTTGTTTGTTTTGCACCAAGGGAAAATCCGCAGATTGCAGTAGCGGTGGTTATACAAAATGCCGGATTTGGCGCAACCTGGGCAGGTCGTATCGGAAGCTTAATAGCTGAAAAATATTTGCGTGATACATTAACGGCAGCCCGGGTAAAATTAGCAACAGATATTGCAAATACGAATTTGATGCCGGGCTATTTTGCACGCCTGCAGTTTATCACGGATTCATCAAGGGCTGTAGTATGGGCAAAACAAAACGGTGACAGCACCCGGTGGAAACAATACCAGGACCCTTCTTTCCGCAAACAAATGCTGGATACTTTGCACAGGCCTTCAACACATATTACCATCCCATTTGGCCCAAAAACTCAGACTATAAATGTATTGACCGATAGTTCTAAGAGTAAGAAAACAGATTCTGTTTCGAGCAGAAAGACAGATTCCACAAGAAAGTCCAAAAAAATAATTATAAATAAAACAACTGACACTGCTGCGCTTATACCTAAAGAAAAACCCGTTATCCAGAAAGATACCAGCACAATCCAGGCACCATGAACCAGCGCAATACATCTCTTGCTAAAGGCACGGACCGGTACCTGATCTGGCTCTGGTTTATACTGTCACTTATTGGGATCATCAGTATATTTTCCGCCACTTACCGGGATGGTGATAATGTATTACAGGGATTTATTTCTCTGAAAACAGATTATAGCCGTCAGTCGCTTTTTTTTATCATCAGTGGTATTTTTGGAATCGTTATTCTGCTTACTGATAGTAAGTTTTTTACTGCAACCGCCAACCTTTCCTATGTTTGCGGTATATTCCTCATGCTACTGGTATTTCCTTTTCATTCCAATGTTAAAGGAACTTCTTCCATCATACGCCTGGGTTCATCCATCCAGATTCAGCCTGCAGATGTTTGTAAGATTTTTGTGAACCTGGCACTTGCGAAATATCTCTCACGTGTGGAAACAGATTTTGCAAGACCACGGTCTCAGCTCATTGCGGCTGTGATCGCACTAGTTCCGGCTGCGTTAAGTATTATGCAAAAAGAAACCGGACTCGCGCTGGTTTATTTTTCATTCTTCCTGGTAATGTTTCGTGAAGGCCTTCCTGCACTTGTGTTGATTATTGGATTTTCATTCGCTGTATTAGTGGTGGCCACATTGCTGATGGAACCAAATATGCTTGCCCTTATTCTGACGGGTATTGCTGTGCTGGCAATCTATATTTTAAGAAGACAAATAAAAAGACAACGCGCCATATTATTTGCGATTGCAAGTATATGGTTCGTATGTGTGGGGATTCAGCGATTTGTAGTTCCTTTTGTTTTTGATCACGTATTTCAACCTTATCAGGTAAAACGAATTTATGATGCTATCGGGAAAGACTATATTCCAAAAAATGCAGCAGCAGCCA
Source organism: Puia sp. (assembly GCA_035937535.1). Classification (GTDB taxonomy): domain Bacteria; phylum Bacteroidota; class Bacteroidia; order Chitinophagales; family Chitinophagaceae; genus Puia. The sequence goes on from DASZHV010000127.1 coordinate 96,352, forward strand.
AAGAAATAGAGGAAAAGTCGATCGGTAAAAAGAAGGATAATGGAGATTATAATGTGAAGCAAAGCAAGATTGCCATCAGCAATGGCGGTTTGATTGGCAAGGGGCTTTTAAAAGGAACACAGACGCGTTATGATTTCGTACCAGAGCAGAGAACGGATTTTATTTTCTGTACTATCGGGGAAGGATTCGGTTTTGTTGGTAGTATCCTGTTTCTTAGTATCTATGTAGTTCTGCTGATGCGTATAGTTACCATCGCCGAACGACAGCGAAGTGTTTTTAGCAGGGCCTATGCCTATGGGGTGGCTTCTGTATTTTTTTTCCATATTGCAATCAATGTTTGTATGACGATAGGTCTTGCGCCAGTTATTGGCATACCACTTCCATTCGTTAGCTACGGCGGCACTTCCCTGCTTACTTTCAGTGTAATGCTTTTTATTCTCGCCAGGCTGGATGCGGACAGACAGATGGTACTAAGGTAAGTATGGGAGTATGGGAGTATGGGAGTGAGGGCTTCAAACTTTTAAATCATTTATTCCCATACTTCCATACTCCCATACTCCCATACTACCTTTGCTCCATGCAGATCATTCCCCTCTCAGAAGGTGCTTTCACAGTTGATAAAACAAAACAATTTGTTTCTTTTGATGCGGATGTTGATGATTTGCAAAAACGATCTGCAGGTAGTCTGCTCGTTGAGATCCAGCCTTTCCTTGTGTTAACTGAGAAAGATGTTCTTTTGATGGATACCGGATTGGGTTTTGAAGAAAATGGCGAGTTGAAAATTCATCAGATCATCAGGAAGGCTGGTGTTGATCCAAATTCTGTTACAAAGATCCTGATGAGTCATCTGCATAAGGATCATGTAGGTGGTATGAGTAGAAAACTTCCTGATGGATCCAGGGCTGCCTCTTTTCCACAGGCAATTTATTATGTTCAACAGCGTGAATTGGAATATGCATTTGAAAAAGGATATCCAAGTTATGAAACAGAACCTTTTTCTTTTCTGGAACATTTTTCCAACCTTGTAAAATTGGAAGGAAACGGACTGATAGACGGATATATCCGATATGAATTAACAGGTGGCCATTGCCCTTTCCACCAGGTTTTTCATATTGAAGCTGAAGGTCAGCATGCTTTTTTTGGCGGCGACGTTGCACCACAGTTAAATCAAATGAAAAACAGGTTTGTGGCCAAGTACGATTATGATGGCAAAAAGTGCATGGATCTGCGCCAGCAGTGGTGGGAGAAAGGACAGAAAGAAGGATGGACATTCATGTTCTATCACGATATAAAGAACCCTATTTGGAGAAATATCTTCTGAGTAATTAGAATCATTTTTTATTCAGGACAGGGAGCTGATTAAATTATGCAAAGACGTAAAAAGAAGTAAGATTATGTAAGATTGATTAAGATGGTTCCTTGCATCAGTTGGGTAAATAAGCGTGGAAGCTTAACAGAGAAAATATCATTACCGGAGAACAGGGTGAGATTTAAATAAATCTTGTAAAAAATCCCGTTAGTCGGGTCAAAACTTCATTCATGATTTCAATTATTTTTCAACACAGGTTTTAACACTTTTAAATTCCCATCAACAGGATCCGTGATTTTTAATTGAAGAATTTCTGCTATCAGTGGATAAATATTGATATTCTCGAAACCCTGTATTTTATAGTTTGATTTGAATGCAGGTCCCCATGCATAGAAGGTCGCACGCATAACAGGAAGACCAGGATCAAATCCATGTGTTGCAACATTCAGGCGGTGACCGTTTAAATTAAAAACTTTAGGAGGATGGCTTACCAGGATGATATCTCCAATGCGGTTATCGTGATCTTCTTTTTTACTATAATGCCATCTATCCGGCAGGTCAGCAGCAAGGTAAACTTCATAATCCTTTGCCGTGGATTTCAATTCCTTATATGCAGGTAAAATATCCTCGGAATTCTTTGCATACAAATGCACAAGCGCCAGGGAATTCAAAATCACGAATCGGCTGGTATCAATTGTTTTAGGAAGTATCAGCGTGTTCACCGTATCAATGTCTGTCATACCATGGTCCGATACAAAAATATAATTAACGGGAAGATTTAATGAATCGATAGTTCTTACCAATTGTGCCACAGATTCATCTACATAATGAACAGCATTCTCAGTCTGTTTTGAATCGACACCATGCAAATGTTCTTCATGGTCCACGTCCGGTATATAAAACGTGATCAGGTGCGGTCTTTTTTCTTCAGGTAATGAAAGCCAGTTACGAACATCCAGAATCCTGTCACCCATCGGGATTAGGTTGTTGAATTTGTAATAGTAAGTAGGCCGGATTCCCTGGATGGCAGCTTCAGCGCCGACCCAATAAAAACTTGCTGTTAGCATTTTCTGTTTTTCAGCAAGTACCCAGAGAGGAGTGGCATCATACCAGGAACTGTCCTCCACTTCTTTACGGTTACCCATGGCATAAACCTGGTTACGTGCGGGATCGAAAAAAGAATTGTCAACGATTCCATCGTGCACTGGATAGTCGCCTGTTGCAATACTGTAATGGTTTGGAAAAGTCAGGGATGGGAAAACGGACTGCATATATTCTGCCTCCACACCATAGGATCTAAGCCGTATCAGATTTTTTGCTTGGAATTTATCTGCCAGGTCGTAACGAAATCCATCGGCAGATATCAGAATAACATAAGGTTTTTTCAATTGATCCGGCTGATTCAATTTGCCGGGTACTATATGCTGGGTACTGTCCTGAGCATGTATTAAGCCGCAGAAAATAAATAATGGAAAAAATAGTATTTTTCTCATACAGGAATTTTATCTCTGCCACAAGATAAACAGCGCGGCTGATCGTGAAAAATCGAATTCCTGAATTAACTGATTGTTATTAGTGATGAATGAGGTTGACGGCTGACGGCTGACAGTTCAAGTTTCGGAAAACAAATTATGAAAAGTTTTAGGCTTTAGGCTTTAAGCTTTTGGCTTATTATGGATTATTCTGTATCCGCATTTGCTTTTTAAGCTGTCGGTTTCTTATTTCCTCCTGTACAAAATGGCCGAACTCTTTTTCAGATTTAAAAAAGATATCTATTTTTTGGGGAGACAGTGCCTGACCAAATAAGACACTGTATTTTTTACGGACGTTTAGTAAAGCTTCATCCAATTCGATTTCACTTTTACTATTCCTGATTGCATCCTGCCTCGTTCTTTTCAACTCTTCAATATACAGGTTATAGATGGGCCAGAATTTCTGTGCTTCATCCGGACTAAGATCCAGTCTTTTTGTGATATAGGCGATTTTCAGCGCATCCAGCTGTTTACCATTTTGCGCCACTCCAATTAAAATAGTAAACGCAAAACAAGTTAATAGTAAAAATCTCTTCATTAGGGGATCAATTTACGTTACGTTTTTCTTCCGGCAATGTAGCAGAATATTGTTCCAGCTCATCATCCGATACAGTGCTCAGCAGATCGTGAACATCATTTTCACTAAAATCTATAGATGCTGAAGAATTTGCAATACCCGGCGCCCAATGGATATCGTCAGAATCGAGATAATTAGCCATGTCCCGATCACTTACTGTTGCCAGGTCCTTTATGGGATCCGTAGTTTTATGATAAGTCAGATTAAATATGGATGTGCCTAATAAGGCAACAATACAAGCAGCAACAGCATACTTAACAAATTTCAAATTAAAAACAGGTGCTTGTTTTGTTTCAGCAGTAAATGGTTTTGATTCTAAAGCCGGAATTTTTGCTTCTAAACTATCAAAATAACCTGCGGGTACCTGGTAGGTATTTATATTTTTGAGGCCTGCCAGCAGGGGTGCAATTTCTTCTATCTCAAGAAGTGGTGAATCCTCGGCATTCTGCTGCCCGATATCAGGCTCCGAATATACAGCAGCCTCCATATGGATCCTGTTCATCAGCCTTTCCGCAAATCCTTCAAAGAATCCGTTTGGAACGGCATAAGGAACCCGGGAAATGGCAGTTTTTCCTAAATTAGGAGCGATTTCCAGTAATTCTGTTAATATTTCTTTCGAGGTTTCCATTAGCTTCAATAAGACCTGTTACGATACCTAAAGTTTAATGATTCAGTATAAAATCTTCTATTTTTTTGGCTGCATGGTGATAGGAAGCTTTCAACGCGCCGGCTGAAGTATCCAAAACCTTGCTCATTTCATCATAGGGCATTTCATCATAGTATCTTAGCATAAACACAACTCTCTGTTTTTCAGGTAGTTGCTGAATTGCCAATTGTAATTTCCATTCTAATTTACTGGCATCAAAGTCCCTATCGGCCATTATCTTATTGCTCAATCCCGATTCCAGTTCATTCAATGAAACAGAAGCCTTTTTTTTCTGTTGATCAATGAAAGTCAGACATTCATTAGTCGCAATGCGATAAAGCCATGTATAGAGCTGGGCATCTTCCCGAAAACCGGAAAGGGCATTCCATACGCGAATAAACACATTTTGCATAACATCATTGGAATCTTCATGGTCTACCAGCATCCTTCGTATATGCCAGTAAAGCCTTTCCTGGTATTTTTTTACAATCTCAGTAAATGCTTTTTCCTTGGTAGCCGGTTCACGAAATAAGGCCAGAAGTTCCGTATCCGATTTCTGTTCCACCATGCGGGATTTGGATTTTACTCTTAACTGGATAATGTATTATTTATTTTTCCGTGCGACCACTTTCTCAGCTGCGGCAACAATATGGGCTGCATCCAGTCCGTATTTTTCAAGCAGCTGGACAGGTGTTCCGCTTTCCCCAAACGTGTCATTGGTGCCAACATACTCAATAGGAACAGGACTGGTTTTTGAAGCGGTTTGCGCAATACTGTCACCAAGGCCCCCGATGATATTATGTTCTTCCGCACTTACAGCACAACCTGTCTTTTGAATAGACTTTAAAACAGCTTCTGTATCCAGAGGTTTTATGGTATGAATATTTATAATTTCTGCAGAAATTCCTTTTTCCTTTAAGATTTTTTCGGCCTCCAGGGCAATCCATACCATGTGTCCACAGGCAAATATGGATACATCATTTCCTTCAGTAAACTGTTGAGCCTTGCCGATTTTGAATTCCATTTCTGAAGTAAAAATAGGCCAGACAGGTCTTCCAAAGCGCAGGTAAACAGGCCCTTTATAGTCAGCAATGGCGATGGTAGCAGCTTTTGTTTGCGCATAATCACAGGGTACTATCACTGTCATTCCGGGAAGCATCTTCATCATACCGATATCTTCCAGGATTTGATGAGTTGCTCCGTCTTCACCCAACGTCAGACCCGCATGGGAGGCACAGATTTTTACATTTTTACCAGAATAGGCGATGGACTGGCGGATCTGATCATAAACCCGTCCGGTTGAAAAATTAGCAAAAGTGGTTGTAAAGGGTATTTTGCCTCCTATGGTCATACCGGCAGCAATACTCATCATGTTAGCTTCTGCAATACCACATTGGAAGAAACGATCTGGAAATTCTTTGATGAACTGGTTTAGTTTCAATGAACCGGCAAGGTCGGCGGTGAGTGTCACGATCTCAGGATTTTTTCTGGCAACCTCTACTATTCCGTCTCCAAATCCGCTTCTGGTATCCTTTTGTCCTGTTACAGTTATCATTAAATGTTGGTTGAATTCGTTAGGTATTAATTCAGTTCTGAGAATTTACTATTATAAAATGACTCATCTATTTTGATTTTTTGTTCCCATCTCCATGCTGTTGACAACATATCGTCGAGTGAAAATTTTGGTAACCATCCCAATTCTTTCCGGGCCAGATCATTGTTCGCATAAATCGCAACAACATCTCCAGGCCTGCGCGGACCAATTATATAATTGAGTTTGATCCCACTGATTCTTTCAAATGCATGAATGGCTTCTAAAACAGAAACACCGTTACCGCTTCCCAGGTTGTATACGCCACATTTTTTAATATTGTTTCCTTTGAGCATATACTGAAGGGCCAGCGTATGGGCGTGAGCGATATCGGAAACATGTATAAAATCACGAATACAGGATCCATCCCGAGTCGGATAATCATCACCGTAAACTTCCATCTGGGGGATTTTTCCGATTGCAGTCTGTGTAATGGCAGGGACCAGGTTAGCCGGTCTCCCAATGGGTAGTTCTCCAATCAGAATGGAAGGATGTGCACCTACCGGATTGAAATACCTAAGCAGTATACTTTTTGAATCAGAGGATTTTGAAAACTCATTTATAATTTGTTCTCCCATCTGTTTGGTATAGCCATAAGGAGATTCAGCCGGCCTTGGTGGGGTAGTTTCCGTTACAGGTATTTCAGATGTATTTCCATATACAGTACAGGAAGATGAAAAAACGAAATTTGGGATATTAAATTCCTGTACGCATTTCAGCAGATTGATCAGTGACATCAGGTTATTTTCAAAATACATTAGCGGGTTTTCTACTGATTCACTAACCGATTTATAGGCTGCAAAATGAATAATACCGGCGATATCTGGGTTCTCGTGAAAAATGGCAAAGCTGTCGTCCAGGTTACAAAGATCCACTTTATAATTCTTGATCTTTTTCCCTGTGATTTTTTGTACACCTTCCAGGATACGGGGATTTGACCTTGAATTATTATCGACGCAAATCACGTCGAATCCATTTTCAATCAGGTCGACGAGTGTATGTGACCCGATATAACCACAGCCTCCGGTTACAAGAATTTTTTTCATAAATATTCAATCATTATGGATTTTCCATCATATCCAGCAGATATTGTCCATATCCGCTTTTGAGCAGAGGCTCGGCAATAATTTTCAACTGCTCTTTTGTAATGAATTTTTTACGATACGCAATTTCTTCTATACAAGCGATTTTAATACCCTGTCTTTGTTCAATGACCTGAACAAATTGTGTGGCCTGCATCAGCGAATCAAAGGTTCCCGTATCCAGCCAGGCTGTTCCCCGGTCCATGATAGAGACTTTCAGTTGCCCTCTTTTCAGGTATTCTTTATTTACATCTGTGATTTCATATTCTCCTCTGGCACTTGGCTTAAGGTTTTTTGCAATTGAAACCACTTCGTTATTATAAAAGTATAAACCAGGTACCGCGTAATTGCTTTTTGGTTTCTCCGGTTTTTCTTCAATGGAAACAACATTATTGTGCGCATCGAATTCGACTACTCCATATCTTTCAGGATCACTGACATGATAAGCGTACACAATGCCACCTTCCGGATTTTTATTTGCAGAAAGCTGATCTCCCAGTCCTGTTCCGTAAAAAATATTATCACCCAGTACCAGCGCTACATTATCTTTTCCAATGAAGTCGGCACCTATTACGAAAGCCTGAGCGAGTCCATTTGGTACGGCCTGTTCGGCATAAGTAATCGTTAAACCAAACTGAGAACCGTCACCGAACAATCTGATAAAAAGGGGCAGGTCATGCGGCGTGGATATGATCAGAATTTCCCGTATACCAGCCATCATCAGAGTAGATAATGGATAGTAAATCATGGGTTTGTCATAGACCGGCATAATTTGTTTGCTGATGGCAAACGTAATCGGATGCAGTCTAGTACCAGAACCCCCTGCCAGAATTATTCCTTTCATGGACCGGTTTTTTTTAACGGGCGCAAAGTACATTTTTAAGCTTAAAGACCAAAGGAAAGTATGGGAGTATGGGAGTATGGGAGTATGGGAGTTGTGGTGCAAATACGATCTTCCCATTGCATTTCCATACTCCCATACTCCCAAACTCCCATACTTCTTCCACCTAGTGCCTGAACAATGAAAGGATCAGATATACGATAGCAGAGAAGACAGCACTAACCGGTATGGTAAGGATCCATGCCCAGAGCAGATTAATAGAAAGGCCCCATCGAACCGCCGAGAGTCTTTTGGTTGCCCCTACACCCATTATAGAACCCGCGATGGTATGTGTGGTGCTTACAGGTATCCCTAATTTTTCACTTATAAATAGTGTAATGGCACCTGCTGTTTCCGCACTCACCCCTTCCAGCGGAGTTACTTTTGTGATCCGGGTTCCCATGGTTTTTACAATTTTCCATCCCCCACTCAAAGTTCCCAGAGCAATACATGTAAAACTCGCGAGTGGAACCCACATATTATTATTTACAAATTGTTTGAAACTAATGGTATGACCCAGTTGATGCTGATAAAAAATTACAGCTGCCCCGATAATGCCCATTATTTTCTGAGCATCGTTTCCGCCGTGCCCCAGACTAAACAATGCCGAAGATACAAGCTGCAATTTGCGAAACCATTTATCTGCACGGTATGGGTTTGCGTGACGGCATATATTAACAATTGTAATCGTGATAATAAATCCAATGATCATCCCGATTATCGGTGCCAGGAATATGAAAAGGAATGTCGGGATTACTTTTGCATAATTGATGACAGAAACTCCATGCCTGCTCAGTGAACCAGCGTGTGCAATGGCCGCTCCCATAAATCCTCCCAAAAGGGTATGGGATGAACTTGATGGAATCCCGAACCACCAGGTGAGCAGGTTCCAGGCTATAGCACCAATAAGTCCTGAAAAAATTACATCAAGTGTAATAAAATCCTTATTAACAGAATTGGCAATGGTATTTCCAATTTTGAATTCTCCGATCAGGTATTTTGAAATAAAAAATGCAGCGAAGTTGAACAAAGCAGCCCAAAGCACAGCCTGGAAGGGAGTGAGGACTTTTGTAGATACAACAGTTGCAATGGAATTGGCCGCATCATGAAATCCATTAATATAATCGAAAATCAGAGCGAGTATAATAATAATTACCAGAAAGGTCATTCGAATTGTGAATTTGGGACCGCTTAAGGCGGAATGAAAATCTATTATTAAAAAATGCTTTAAGCTTTAAGCCTTAAGTTTTAAGCTTTTTGTGTTAAGCGTACTTAATGATAATGGTTTCAATCACATTGGCAGCGTCCTCGCATTTGTCAGTAACAGTTTCCATAACCTGGTAGATTTCCCTTTTTTTAATTACCTCTTTGGCGTCTGGCTCCGTTTCAAACAGACGGTCAATACTCATATCAAAAACATCGTCAGCCTGGTTTTCAATACTGTTGATCTTCACCAGGGCGTCAGTAATCTTGCGCATATCGCGCATATTACGCAATTCACTAATTGCCAGTCCAACTTGTGTGGTTCCTTCGACGATCAGGTCAGCCAGTTTTTGGATACCTGTATCATTGGGATTTACTTTATAAAAATTAATCTTCTTGGCAGTGGAATATATATAATCACAGATATCATCCAATGCACTTGCAAGGTAATGGATGTCTTCCCTGTCAAAAGGTGTAATAAAATTGCGGCCGAGTTCGGTGAACACTTTATGGGTGAGATCGTCGTTCACGTGTTCCTGTTCTTCAACCTGGGAAACTAGTGCAGCTCTTTTATCAATATCGGGCTCGCTGACGACATTTTTCAAAAGGCGACCCATCCTTGTTACCCCGGCTGCTACTTCTTCAAAAAGTGAATAGAAGATTCTGTCCTTAGGCATGAAAATCTTCATGATATTATTCAGCGCCATGGTAAAAATTTGGGCAAAATTAGATCTATTAATGGCCAGGTCTTCTATATCCTATTTGGTAATAATTTATTAACATTGAAATTATAATGTTAATAATCAACAACTTACGATGAGGCCTGGATAATAATTTACAGATAAGGTCCTGACCATCATAATTTGGTAATGCAGATTTTAAAAGTATGGAACTGTGTAAGTATGATAGTGAGATTTACAGGAAGCTAATTAAAAATTCTAGGCTTATAATCTTTAGGTGTTATGCCTTACGCGTTAAGTCTAGACAAATGCACAGTAAAATCGTCGGTAACAACATTAAGGGTTTGTTTAGTTTCTTTTTGATGAGAAACCGGAAAGTCTTTAGCCTGGTACTCAAATAAACGCCATCTTTTATTTTCATATTCAAGAGCTGTCATATGTTCAACCCAGTCGCCGGAATTCATATAGACAACTTTCCCATCGGCATTTTCTATGGTGTGCAGTGCAGGCTGGTGAATATGTCCGCATATAACATAGTCATAATTTTTTTTAATAGCCAGCGCAGAAGCGATCTGTTCCAGGTCGTTCACTTTGGCAACAGCTTTATTAACACCTTCCATGATTTTTTTAGAAATGGATATTTTTTCTCTTCCGATGAATCCAAGAAGAGCATTCACCATTCTGTTAAACAAGATGAGTATACCATATCCGTTACTGCCGAGTTTGGCAATCATTCTTGCACTTCCCTGCGTGGTATTATCAAATACATCTCCGTGAAAGATCCATGTCATCTTTTGATCAATCTCCAAAACCAGTTTATCCACCAGAGTAAATTGGCCGATGTGCAGGTCGGTATACTTCCGCATCATCTCATCATGATTACCGGTAATATAAACTACACGTGATCCATTAGTAATAAACTGCATCAATTCGCGGATTATCTGCATATGGGAGGAAGGGAAAAAACGTTTGGAGAATTGCCAGCCATCGATAATGTCACCGTTTAATATCAGCAAATCCGGCTGAATACTACGCAGGTAATTGAGTAATTCTTTTGCCCTGCAACCATATGTTCCAAGATGAATATCCGACAAGACCATTACATCTAAACGACGTCTTTCCATTGAGGATGTTTTTCAAAGATCTGAATTGTTTATTAACAAATCATTACGTAATGGTTAAATATAGATTGCTAATAGTCTAATCTCATTCAGTATTGCACTTTTTCTTTATCCATTAAACATTAGTCTTTTCTATTTATTGAATTCTCATTCTTATAATATCCGTTCAATGCTTCGAACAACAGGGGTGATGCAATCAAATATGGTGGATAGGATGTTATTAATCAGAAAATGCGGTTATTAAAATAATATATAATTTCAAAGCGGAAAACAAAAGAATAAAATGCTGTCTTCTATAAATGCTATATGAAAAGACAGGAGGCAGAAAGGATAACAAATGAAATTATTCATTTGTACACTACGTATGGTGGTGAAGAATATTCCGGAGAAAAAGTATCACAGCTAGAACATATGGTACAGTCTGCCCAGCTTGCAAAGGGAGAAGGATTTAATGATGAAATAGTTCTGGCTGCTTTCCTACATGATATAGGCCATATTGCTGAAAAACTATCCGAAGAAAATTCAATGAACAGTTATGGTATCAGGGATCATGAAGCCATCGGTGCTACGTTTCTGGAGAACCGTGGATTCTCCTTTCGGATTACGCGACTGGTAGCATCTCATGTAGCCGCAAAGAGATATCTTACCTTAAGGGAGCCGGGCTACTATGATAAACTATCAGAAGCAAGTAAATATACCCTCGAATTCCAGGGTGGGCCTATGTCTGATGATGAAGCGGATTTGCTTGAAGAGGATCCTTTATTCCGTGAAATAATTCAGATGCGACGTTGGGATGAAGCAGCAAAGCTGGAAAATCAACCGATGCCTGCTCTGGATATTTTTAAAGATCTTATATTTCAGCATTTGCAGGATCAACCAGATTAATGGCTCACTAGTAGTTTTTAAAATTTCAGATGCTAAATATCTAAACAAGTCCATTGACATTTTCATCCCAGGTCAAAATCCGAAATGATAAAACGATTGCCATATCAGCTGCAATAGTCAGTTTCCTGACATATACCATGGTGTATGGTTTCAGGAAAGGTTTCACCGTTTGCAGTTTTGATGGAATGCAATATGCAGGTATCAGCTATAAAGTATGGCTGGTTATCAGCCAGGTGCTTGGTTATGCAAGCAGTAAATTTTATGGTATCCGTTTTATTTCGGAATTAAAAAAGATTGGGCGTGGTAAAATAATTTTATTGCTCGTAGGAATTTCCTGGATGGGTCTTCTATTATTTGCACTGGTTCCAGCACCCTGGAATATTTTCTTTATGTTTATAAATGGCTTTCCATTGGGAATGATCTGGGGTATCATTTTTTCTTATGTTGAGGGAAGAAGGGCAACTGATTTTATCGGTGCGGCGCTTTCTGTTAGTTTTATTTTTTCTTCAGGTTTTGTTAAAACAGTTGCCGGGTTTATCATGCAGCAATTTGGAACCAGTGAATACTGGCTTCCATTTGTTACCGGATTTGTATTTGCTATACCGTTACTTATTGCTGTTTTCCTTTTGGAAAAAATACCGCCTCCTTCAGCTTCAGACGTTAAGGACCGGAGTGCCCGTGAACCTATGCCCGTTGAACGTAGAAAAGAATTTGTAAAAATGTTCCTTCCCGGACTTGTAGCATCAATTGGCATCTATGTTTTTGCAACAGTATTTCGTGATATACGTGATAATTTCATGGCCGACATGCTAAAAGAAAATGGTTACGGTATGCAGCCTGCATTATTTACTCAAACTGAGGTACCCGTGACTCTTATTCTCCTTTTGTTAATGAGCAGCATGATTCTCGTAAGGAATAATATAAAGGCATTGGTTTATACACATTACATAATGATATCTGGTTTCATAATTACCGGACTGACCAGTGTTCTTTTTATGCAGGGATCCATAAATGCGTTCTGGTGGCTTACCCTGACCGGCCTCGGATTGTACACAGTATATATTCCATTTAACTGTATTTTTTTTGAAAGATTAATTGCCAGTTTCAGATTTCCAGGTAATGTTGGATTTCTTATTTATGTCGCTGATTCATTTGGATATCTGGGCAGCGTAGGTGTGCTGATTACGAAGGAGGTACTTAAAATAAAATTACAATGGACATCATTTTATTCACATGGAGCTGTAGTGCTTTCTATTATGGGTATTGCAGGTGCGATACTTTCATTGATTTACTTTTCATCGAAATATAAAAAACAGGAGATAGTTGAAGTAAAGGCTGCTCTTCATGTCTAATACTCTTAAATTAAAGAAAGTGTTTTTACAATGAGTTAATAAGCTCTTCAGTGAGTCCGAAGGACAATGTCATTCCTGCTCCTCCAACAGCATTTATTATATATATTCCAGGTTCCGGTGAATAAAAAAGATCAGTTTGACCGTTTGTAAGCTTACAATAAACACCATTCCATGATTCAATCAGTTCAGGACGATTTAAAGATGTAAACTCCTGAAAATATTTCAGGATCATATCATTGATATATTTCCTGTCGAATGGATCTGGCACTAATCCGTATTCGTGTGAATCGCCTACTGTAAGTTGACCTGATTGATTTTGGGACACCATCACATGAATTCCATAGTCAAGATATTCAGACATTTCATCTTCGTATCGCTTTCTTAATTTATTTAGTGATGAGGCAGCATTGAAACTGGCATAGTGTATCAGAGAAAGTCCTCCACATAACGCGGGGCCAATACGTGATGAACCTTTTTCAATGAGTCTCATCATTTGCAGCTTGCATTTGGTCAGTGGGAATTTAGCGTAATCTTCAGGGTACAGCGTTTCAAAATCAGATCCGCTGCAAATAAAAATCTGGTCGGCCTTTATGATTTCAGATCCGATTGTAATATTTCCGGTTCGGGCCGCCGTTACAGTTTTACCCCAAAAGCAATGAATATTGAATTTTTCCTTGAAATAATACGGTAACATGGAAATCGCTTCCCGTGGATCAACTATAATTTCTTCATTACTGTATAATCCGCCCAGGCAATTTTTTTCTTTGGCAATACCAGATTTATTTAATACCCCTTCTTTATTTAAAAGATGAACATCTCTGCCATCTTTTGTAAATATCTCAAATAATTCCTGCAGTACCTGCCATTCATCCATGTGATAGGCCAGGTGCAGGCTTCCAACTGAATCATACCATAGTTTTGAGGAATTTGCTATTTCTTTCCAGCAATCCCGGCTTCTTATGGCCCTTTCATATTGTTTACCTGAGGGTTGGCCGATTGGCCAGATCATACCAAAATTCCTTACTGATGCTCCTGATGCTTTAAGATTCCGTTCATAAATTTTTACAGAGTAACCTTTATTGGCTAAAGCCCGAGCTGTAGCGAGTCCAACAATACCCGCACCAATTACTATGGCTGATTTATTAGACATATTCTAAACTATTAATAAATCGATAACTCCAGGGCATTTTGAATAAATTTAATGTTTAGTTCATGCGGTTAAACGACTGTATGTATTTGACCGGTTTACATTTGATAAAACTGCAATTTTTAAATCCTAAATAGTAAGTCCGGATAAACAGACTGAATAAATCAGTCTGTTTTATCTGGCACCACTCCAATATGTTGGACACCAGAAGAGAATTTATAAAAAAGGCAGCCCTGTTATCAGGTATGACAGGAATGAGCGCTTTTGTACCCGCTTCTATACAGAAGGCACTTGCAATAGATCCGAATCCGGGCAGTACCTGGATGGATGCTGAACACGTTGTTATTTTAATGCAGGAAAACAGATCCTTTGATCATTGTTTTGGTATGTTGAGAGGCGTTCGCGGTTTCAATGATCCCCGAATTATTCAACTTCCAAACGGGAATCCGGTCTGGTTACAATCGAACGAGGAAGGCCAGACATTTGCTCCATTTCATCTGGATATAAAAGACACAAAAGCAACCTGGATGAGTTCACTTCCTCATTCGTGGAAAAATCAGGTAAATGCCCGTAATGATGGAAGATATGATCAGTGGTTAAATGAAAAAAGAAACAGTATCAAAGAATATGCGGAAATGCCTCTGACGTTGGGATATTATAACAGGCAGGATATTCCATTTTATTATGCATTAGCAGACGGATTTACGGTTTGCGATCAGCACTTTTGTTCCTCACTTACGGGTACCAATTCAAACAGGCTTTATTTCTGGTCGGGAACTATACGTGCAGAGCAACATGAAGATTCCAGGGCGAATGTCTGGAATGAGGACATGGATTACGGAACACTTCTATGGGAAACTTTTCCGGAGATCCTGGAAGACAATGATATTTCCTGGAAATTTTATCAGAATGAAGTGAGCATAGATGTTGGGTTTAAGGATGAAGAGGATCCATGGTTATCCAATTTCCAGGACAACCCGCTTGAATTCTTTTCACAGTATAATATAAGACTTCATGGCAAGCATCTCATTCAGCTTCAAAACCTGATAAATACTTTGCCCGGAGAAATAGATCTGTTGCAAAAAAAATTGGATAACCTGCAGTCTACTGATCCTTCAAAAACCGGAATGCAGAAAGAATTGGAAGAGAAGAAAAAAGCACTTGATTCTGCGATTAAAGAAATAAAAGATTATAATCAGGAAAAATTCAATGCCCTTTCACTAAGGGATAAAGGTCTTCATCAGAAAGCATTTGTAACGAATATCAACAACCCGGATTATCATTCACTTGAAGAAATAATATATGAAGATAGCGGCACCACGCGGAATTTAAAATTGCCTAAAGGAGATCTTTTTCATCAGTTCCGTGAAGATGTAAAAACAGGAAGGCTGCCTACTGTTTCATGGATCGCTGCACCTGAAAATTTATCTGATCATCCATCATCTGCATGGTATGGCGCATGGTATATTTCGGAACTTTTGGATATTCTTACGCAAAATCCCGAAGTTTGGAAGAAGACGATTTTTATTCTGACTTATGATGAAAATGATGGATACTTTGATCACATTCCACCCTTTACTGCTCCTCATTCCGGCAAAACAGAAACGGGAAAGGCTTCTGATGGTCTTGATACAAGGGTTGAATTCGTTACCCTTCAACAGGAAAAGGAAAGAAAAGGATTCCCGGTACCATATAGTCGGGAAAGCCCTATCGGCCTGGGCTACCGTGTACCCCTGATTGTGGCTTCTCCTTGGAGCCGAGGCGGATTTGTTAATTCGGAAATCTTTGACCATACTTCTTCCTTACAATTTTTAGAAAAATTTCTCAGTTATAAAATGGGGAGATCCATTCAGGCTTCCAATATCAGTGAATGGCGTCGTATTATATCCGGAGATTTAACTTCTGTGTTCAAACCATCTGACATTGACCAGCCAGCAGATATTGAATTCATAAAGAAGAAAGACTTTATAGAAACCGTTTATAATGCAAAATTTAAAAAGTTACCCTCCGGCTTTAAAGCATTGACCCAGGAAGAGATAAGTGCGTTTCGTAAAGATCCATTTGCATCGCCCTATATGCCTAAACAGGAATCAGGTATTAAACCGTCGAGTGGATTATTGTATCAGTTATACGCAGAGGGGAAATTGAACGAAACGAAAAATGCTTTTGAAATCCGGTTTGAAGCAAGCGGAAAAGTATTTGGTAAAAAAGCTTTAGGATCGCCATTCAATGTATATGCACCAGGAAAGTATTTCCATTTGGAAAATGGATCACCTGTTTTCAGGGATCTCCGCACCTGGGCATTTACCGTCAGGTCATCGGATCATGTAGAAGCAGCCTGGCCATTACAGGATTTTGAAAACAGCCTGTATCATTTAAGAGTTTATGGGCCGAATGGATTTTATCGTGAGTTCAAAGGATCTGCACATGATCCATTGATCAATATATTTTGTGAATATCAGACCAGTGCAATAAATAAAATGAAACTTACCGGGAATATAGAAATTATCTTGGTTAATCCGACCAGTGTCCCTTTCAGGGTAGAAATTACAGATAATGTTTATAAAAGCCCGCAGCTAAAGAAAGTTTTGCATCCTGCTGATAGAATTAACGGAAATATGATAATACCAATGGATCTTTCGAAGAATTTCGGATGGTACGATTTTACAATAAGAATTATCGGGAACGATCTGTTTGAGAAAAGGTATGCCGGCAGGGTGGAAACAGGTGAGCCAGGATATAGTGATCCATATATGGGACGGATAATTTGACTATTGATATCCAATGATCAGGATCGTTGTTTTTGATATGGCAGGTACTATATTAAATGAAGACAATGTTGTTTATAAAACATTGCATAATTCTATCAATGAAAATGGATTTAATTTTTCGCTGGACCAGGTAATGGAGCAGGGAGCAGGGAGAGAGAAACAGCAGGCAGTCAGAAGTATTTTAAAAGCATATGCTCATTTAGAAGATAATAAACTTGCAGATGAGATCTATCAGCATTTTATTATTCATTTAACTGAAGCATATAAGAATCTTCATGTTTTACCACAGCCCGGAGCGGTTGAATTATTTCAGATTTTGAAACGGGAAAACATCCTGGTTGTTTTGAATACAGGATACAACAGGGAAACAGCTCAAAACTTAATAGAAAAACTGGGATGGCAGAAAGGGATAGAGTTTGATGAACTGATTACAGCCAGTGATGTAAATGGTAATCGACCTGATCCGGATATGATTTGGCTTGCAATGGAAAAACTTGGAATTGAAAACGCGGAAGAAGTTGTAAAAATTGGTGATTCAGTAATTGATATTGAAGAGGGGAAAAATGGAGGATGCCGGCTCAGTATAGGAATTACGACAGGCGCGCATAATTTCAAACAATTGCAAACTGCCAATCCGGATTACATTATTGATGAGCTTCTTGAATTAATACCTATTTTAAGGTTAACGCCTAAAGCCTAAGGTCATCCGTTATGCGTCAACTAATCCTTTCGGGATTCCAATGTAAAACCGATACTCGTACCCACATCTGGTGTGCTGCGTACATGTATTGGTTGTCCGTGGGCTTCTATAATATGCTTACAGATTGCCAGGCCAAGGCCGGTACCTCCTTTATCCCGGCTCCTTGCGGAATCCGTGCGGTAAAATCTTTCAAAAATCCGCTGCAGGTGTTCTTCTTCAATGCCAATACCGTCGTCGGTAACTTCTACGAGAACATGTTTGCCATCCGTTGAATAAACACTGGCAATGATATTTCCATTTTGTTTTCCGTATTTTGAAGCATTCTCTACGAGGTTCAGCAACACCATCCTGATTTTTTCCTTATCAGCAAAAACTAATGTGGGATATTCGCAACCTTTTTTAATTCCTGTGCGCATTTTTTTTTCCTGCATGTTGATAGAGAGGGATTCAAAAACTTCCCGTATAAGGTCCTGGATTACGAAATTCTCTTTGAGTAATAACAATTCACCTCTTTCTAGTTTCGAAATTTCATCCAGGTCGTTCATCAGATTTACTAGTCTTTCTACGTTTCGTTCGGTGTTTTCCAGGAAACGCTTTCTGACATTCTGGTCATCCATCGCACCGTTCAGAAGTGTATCGACATAACCCTGAATGGCAAAAATGGGTGTTTTTAATTCATGTGAAAGGTTCTGTAGAAACTCTTTCCGGAAGGCTTCATTTTTGCGCAGCAATTCGATTTCCTCCATTTGCTTATTTCCCCATCTTTCCACGTCTTCGCGTACTTCATCAATACTTTTTTTCGGAAGAATATATTTGAAATAGACTTCTTCCTTCCGTGTCGCTTTTGTCTGATGAATGAATTTATATATCAGTTTGATTTTCCTGTTTATGAATTTTTCGAGTGTTAATTGTATAAGGAGGTAAGAGCCGGAAAATACGATCAGGAGTGAGGCAAATCCGTTTATCCAACTTGCTGTAAGTATATAAATGCCGATAGCGACTGAGGATGCGAGTATGATGGCTGTGAAAGCGGATAATTGTTTTGGAGTAAGATTCTGCGTGTTGAGCATTTAGTTCACAAACTTATAACCTACACCCTTTACTGTGGTAATGCAGTCCAATCCGAGTTTCTGTCGGATCTTTCGGATATGCACATCAATGGTGCGGTCTCCTACAATAACATCATTACCCCATACCTGGTTTAGGATTTCATTGCGCAAAAATACTCTACCGGGCCGGGAAGCAAGCAGATAAAGCAGTTCAAACTCTTTTTTTGCCAGTGTAACCTGCCGATCATCGACCACCACCTCAAATTTTGTAGGGTCAATACTCAGATTTCCCCTTTTGAGAACTTTTTCAGCAGACTCTTTATTAGAACGGCGAAGGAGTGCACCAACTCGGCTAACGATCACTTTTGGGCTCACCGGCTTATTTACATAGTCATCCGCGCCGCTTTCAAGTCCCTTAATTTGAAAACCCTCATCGTTTAACGCTGTGAGCATTAGGATGAGGGTATCGTGAAAAACCGGCTGGGTTCGCAGGATTTCGCAAACCTCCACTCCGCTTTTTTTAGGCATCATGATGTCCAGGATAATCAGGTCAGGATGTGTTGATTTAGCCTTGATCAGAGCGTCTTCACCGTCTTTGGCTGTAGTTACCTCGTAACCTTCCCGAACGAGGTTATATTGAAGAACTTCAAGGATGTCCGGCTCATCATCTGCGATTAGAATTTTCTTGCCTTTGGCATCCATTAACAAAAAATTTACGCAAAACTAACCGAAAACTATCGTAGGGACCGGGAAATGACCTGAGTTTACAATTTTTTAATACTGGGTTCAAGGCTTAAGGCTTAAAGTCCAAAGCCTGAAACTTAGTTTATGGCAGAAGGTTGATAGTATATGGTCTTCCATATACCATTCACTATTAGCCATTAACCACCTTGCACATCCCGGAAATGGCTGTATTTTTGTTGTATTGGGTTGGACCGCCTAAAATATGAAGAAAAATATCCGTTTTCTCCTTGTTTCGATTTCACTTATGCTGACCCTGCCCGTATCTGCGCAAACAGCAAATCCTTCTTTTAAGATTCAGCAGGAACACAAATTGTGGCATGACAATATTGATAAGGAGCAAAAAAGACTCCTTGCCATCGACGGAAAGGCGGATGATATCATTCAGGCTTCAAAAGACGAAAATGTTAATCTGGAGATCGCGGACGTGATGATACGTCAGGTTGACCTTCTCCAGGAAAAAATTGAAACGGATTCTACACTCAGCGGTCAAATGAAGATTAAAAACCTGCGTTCCCTGGAAACAATGATAAAAGGGTATAACAATCATTTCCGGAGAAAAGATTACCCGCCTACCATGGCTCCTGCGCTCTTTGACGCTTTTGTAAAAGCCATGGAAATTGACAGGCTGAACATGAGTATAGCACGAGTGATTGCCGAAAATAGTTATGGGATAGGTAATATTCTGGTTGAGTGTTTTTTACTTCCGGTTGAAAATCCCGGGGTAAAAGAATCCCGGATAATATTGATTCGAAAATACTGCGATCTGCACCCGAATGAAATTTTCCCGATTCTCAGTTCAAATCCTGATCTGCCATTCATGGATAGCCTGATCATTATCGGGGGGAGAAAAAATATCCGCAAATTGTATGATTATGCTTCAGGGAATACGGTCCTCGCTTCGCGCATACGTAATTGCAGCGACTCTATGATCAGTATGGTAGGGAGGATTGCATCAAGCAAAAGTGGCCAGCTTTATCTGCCCTTCCTTGATAATCTTATCAACCATCGGATTACCATATCGGATATCAATAAAGTAAAAGACAATAATCTCGAATATTACAAGCTATTGGTGCAAACGAGAATGGACTATGCAGCCCGTATGCTTCCACCGCTTCAGGATACAGCGATGGAAATGGAAGCCCTGACAACTATGTTGCAAAGCAAGGGAAAAGACGTTTTTGTTCGTGAAATTAATGCCCTTCACGATAAACCGGCGTCGATACGGTTTAAAATTCTGGATCCCCTGACCCCGGCAGAACTTTACTATCTCATCGTATTAAGTGAGGATGAAATTTATACTTCAAGTTATCTAGGCGTTTATGAGCGCATTTTTCAACGGATGTCTGTGCCTCGCGGAGATAGTCTTATCATCCAAATGCATGGCGACTATTTCAGGAAATTCATAAAGATGGCCGCTGCATATAATAAACTGGATTATTTCCTTGCCACAATGGACAAGGAAAATGCGGCAACCATCATGAAGGCTTTTATCATAGGGCTTGAAAGAGCTAATGAAGAAGATGCGGTAGACGTAGCGGATTCCTATAGCAGTATATTTGATAAAAATCCGCCACTGGCAGCATTTGTTTTGAATGAAGTAAAGTGGAACTACAAAAGAAACCTCATCAACAGCGATAAACGCGGAACTGTTATCTACCATCTGATGGAGGCTCTCTTTGAATCTGCCGATACGACCCAAGCGTTTGACCTGTCTGCCAAACTTGGAATCCCTCCCGTTTATACGGTGAGTTATGATTCTTTGAAAGACGACAGCGGCAGGGTTATTCAACAGGTTTTTTTCTATGGTGATGAGGACAAGGACGGACAGAATTCATACCAGGATTTTCTAAAATTATTTTTGGGAAAACCTGAATGGAAAGTAACCATGAATCCTACCAAAGAATGGATATGGATACAATCTGTAAAAGGTAAACCCGTATGGATCTTCGCTAACCGGCCTTTATTCGGAGAAGATGATCCGGATGATAAGGCACAGCACCACCTGGATGATTATCTTTACGACAATAAACTCGAGCCCTCCATATATATTCATCGTGGGCATAGTTACCATGTACGTTATACCCTGAAACAACTTCAGCCTTCGGCAAAAATTGTTATCCTGGGTTCCTGCGGCGGTTATAATAATTTAAGCGAAGTGCTCAGCATCAGCCCTGATGCGCATATTATTTCTTCCAAACAGGTAGGAACAAAATCTGTGAATGAACCGATCCTGCAGGCCATCAACAGCAACCTACTGGATGGTAATAATATCGACTGGCTGCCAATCTGGAAGACGTTAACAGAAAAATTCCGGAAAGACCCCGTTGCACGCGAACGATTTGATGATTATATCCCTCCTTATAAAAATCTGGGCGTTATTTTTATAAAAGCTTACCGCAATGCCATGGGTGAAGAAGATTAATTTTTATTTATAATGTCCTTAGCTACTTCCAGGAAAAAAATTTTTGATTTTAGTCAGTTGCGGAGGGTGCTGCAATATACCAAGCCCTACAAAAAATGGTTTTATGGTTCGATTACTTTATCCATACTGCTCGCAGTCATTTCACCACTACGTCCTTTTCTCATCCAGTATACGGTAAATACCTATATCCGTGGGGGACTCGATGCCGGACTTTCTATTCGTGACAGGATGATACAGATGATTATATATGTTACGGTCCTGCAAATCGGAATCCTGCTGATTGAAACCATTCTCCGGTTTTATTTTTCTTTTATTACCGCCTGGCTTGGGCAAACCGTGGTAAAGGACTTGCGGATTGCAGTTTATAAAAGGGTATTATCACTTAATCTCTCACAATTCGATAAAACACCCATCGGAACGCTCACGACAAGGACGATCAACGATATTGAAGCCATTAATGATATTTTTTCAGAAGGATTGATTCCCATTGTTTCCGACCTGCTCTCTATAGTCTCGATTTTACTTTTTATGTTCCTGGCTAACTGGCAGCTTACATTGATTTGCCTGATCCCATTTCCAATCCTGATCCTGGCGACCTATTTTTTTAAAGAATCGGTCAACAGATCTTTTATACGAGTAAGAAATGCAGTTGCCGCACTGAATGCTTTTGTTCAGGAACATATCACAGGAATGCAGATTGTTCAGGCATTTGCCTCCGAAGAAAGGGAATTTAATAGTTTCAGGAAAATAAACCGGGAACACCGGGATGCAAATATTCGTGCGATATTCGCTTATTCTGTATTCTTTCCAATCGTGGAAATTGTACTCGCTTTTTCTACTGGATTACTCGTTTGGTGGGGCGCAAGCCTGGTATTACATCTTCCGGAAAATCAGGCAACTTCTTTAACAGGAGAGATCATTGCTTTCTTTTTATACCTCAATTTATTGTTCAGACCCCTGCGGCTGATCGCAGATAAATTTAATACACTGCAAATGGGCATGGTAGCCAGCGAACGTGTGTTCAGAGTGCTCGATAATAAAGATATTATGCCGGATGAAGGTGTTTATAAACCTGGCAAACTTACTGGAGAAATAACTTTTGAACATGTGTATTTCGCGTATACAGATGAGCGATACGTTTTGAAGGATATTTCGTTTCTTATTGAGCCGGGGGAAACATTGGCCATTGTGGGACATACAGGCAGTGGTAAGACCTCCATTATCAGCATCCTCAACAGGTTATATCCTATACAAAAAGGACGTATCCTAATTGATGACCGCCCCATTGAATCCTATAAACTGGACATTCTGAGGGCGAATATTGGCGTGGTTTTACAGGATGTCTTCCTATTTTCAGGGTCCATCCTGGATAATATAACATTGCGCAATAAGGACATCTCTTTTGATCGGGTGGTCAATGCAGCAAAACTTATCGGTATGCATGATTTTATCCTTCGATTACCAGGTGGATATGATTATGATGTCATGGAACGGGGAAATACTCTCTCTATGGGTCAGCGCCAGCTCCTTTCTTTTATCAGAGCCTTGCTATTTGATCCTTCAATTTTAATATTGGATGAAGCCACTTCTTCAGTAGATACGGAATCTGAATTACTGATCCAGGATGCCATAGGAAAGCTGATTGCTAACCGTACTTCCATAGTTATTGCGCACAGGCTCTCAACTATCCGGCAGGCCAGTAAAATACTTGTTCTTGACAAGGGTGAAATCAGAGAAATTGGAACCCATGAACAACTTATGGAAAAGGAAGGGTTTTATTTCAAACTTCATCAAATGCAATTTGAAAAGCTTAACGCTCAAAGCTCATAGACTAATACCAGGAAGATGTTCATTTTGAACTGGTTGATGTATTTGTTGTATGCTGGCAAACTAAAAAACAATAGTAAAATACCAAAGGATTTAAGCTTTAAGCTTTGGGCTTTAGGCTTAAAAAAGGACTTGAAATTCAACCTCGCTCCCATATCTTTGCGGCAAAATCAGATACCACATGGTCTTTGGAAGGTTCAAATCTTTATTGGTAGCGGGTTTCAGCGTTTTTTTGATATTATTTTCGACAAGCGTCTTAGCCCAGAAAGACAGCCTGAAAAAGGCAACAAAACCGGGCTTTGATGCAAAGGAAATTATTTTCGGTCACGTATTGAATAATCATGATTTTCATATCATTGATTTTGTTGGTAAGAACGGAATTAAACACCCCATTTCAATACCCCTTCCAGTCATTTTATATTCAAAACAAAGGGGGCTGACTGCCTTCATGTCCTCCAGATTTCATCATGGGGAGGAGAACTATGATAATTATATGATGCTTACTTCTGAAAAAATCGATGAATTAAAACTCGATCCAACCAAATATAGTGCGCAGGATATTGTTGCTATAGATCATAATGGAGTCATAGTCCCATCAATCAGGATTTACGATATTTCTCTTACTCGAAATGTGGTACAGATGTTTTTAGGACTTGCCTTATTTACATGGGTGATGCTGATTATCGCAAAAAAATATAAATTCGGACAGGGAGTTTCTTCTGCACCAAAGGGATCTCAAAGCCTGTTGGAACCTGTTATAACATTTGTGCGGGATGAAGTGGCAAAACCTAACTTGGGTTCGAGTTCTGATAAGTATCTGCCCTTCCTTTTAACCATATTCTTCTTCATTTTAATTAATAATATAATTGGGTTGATCCCCGGCTCGGCCAATGTTACTGGAAATATTGCATTTACGGCAGTCCTGGGTGTAATATCCTTTGTGGTCATTCTTTTCAGTTCTGACAAACATTACTGGGGCCATATTTTCAATCCTCCCGACGTACCACTGGGTGTAAAATTTATACTTGTACCGGTTGAATTCATTAGTGTATTTATTAAGCCTTTCGCTCTCATTATACGTTTGTTTGCAAACATGGTAGCGGGTCACATTATTATCATCTGCTTAATTTCGCTGATATTTATTTTTGGAAACATGAATAAATTTGCAGGTTGGGGAACGGCACCATTTTCAGTTGCCTTTACGATATTCATTTATTTTATTGAAGTGTTGGTGGCATTTATCCAGGCATTCATATTTGCTATGCTTACCGCGGTTTTTATAGGTCAGGCTATTGAAGGAAAACAACATCAGCATAAAGATAAGCATGAGGATTCCATGCTTGCATAAACGTTTTTATTCACTTAATATAAAGCCAGGATTATGGATTTATTGACTATTATGCTCAGCACACCGCTTGGTAATGCAGGTGGTGCAGTGGGCGCCGGACTCGCTGCTGTCGGAGCAGGTATTGGCATTGGCCAAATTGGAAAGGGCGCTGTAGAAGCTATTGCCCGACAACCGGAAGTAGCAAACGACATCAGGGCCAACATGATTTTGACTGCTGCGCTTGTGGAAGGTGCTGCATTGTTCGCGATCATCGTCGGTTTTTTGGCAATGGTTTTGTAAACCATTGCAGAGCGCATAACTGCATCCAAAGCAAAGGGCGGAGGATGCAGTTTTTTACAAAAAGGCTGAAAATAAAAATAAGAAGTTTTCAAAATATATAGGTTATGAAATTACTTCTCCCTGAATTTGGATTATTGATATGGACGTTGCTGGCATTTCTCATCGTTCTTTTTATTCTTGGCAAATTTGCCTGGCCTGCGATTATTAAAGGTTTAAAAGAAAGAGAAGCAAGTATTACAGATTCTCTGGCAACCGCTGAGCGCGTTAAAGCAGAAATGGCGCAGTTGAAAAGTGAAAATGAGGCCCTGCTTGCAAAAGCACGTGAAGAAAGAGCCCAGATGCTAAGGGAAGCCCGCGATACAAAGGATAAAATTATTAATGAGGCAAAGGAACAGGCAAAAGCCGAAGCAGGAAAAATCATTGTCGATGCAAGGGTGGCTATCGAACAACAGAAAATGGCAGCTATTACTGAAGTAAAAAATCAGATAGGTAATCTTGTGGTGGAGGTTTCGGAAAAAATACTTCGCAGGGAGCTTGAAAATAAACCAGAACAGGAAAAATATATTAAACAGCTTGCTGAAGAAGTAAAACTAAATTAACCGCAATATGCTTAATCCCAGGTTAGCGGGCAGATATGCCAAATCCCTTATTGATCTTTCTATCGAAAAGGGTCAGTTGGAAGCAGTATATAAAGACATTCTGTATATGAATGACCTGATGAGGTTAAGTTCGGAATTCGTTACCATATTGAAGAGCCCGGTTATTGCAGGCGACAAAAAACAAAAAGTACTGGAAGCGCTTACGACTGATAAAATCGGCAAGATAACAGTTTC
Organism: Puia sp.; assembly: GCA_035937535.1. Lineage (GTDB taxonomy): Bacteria > Bacteroidota > Bacteroidia > Chitinophagales > Chitinophagaceae > Puia. The sequence goes on from DASZHV010000127.1 coordinate 122,330, forward strand.
CTTTAACAGCCTGTTGGTCAATAAGGGACGTGAAAGCTTTCTTCCCGATATCGTATATGCATTTATTGAACAATATAAGGATTACAAAGGTATTCATACGGTCACATTAACGACGGCGATACCGGTCAGTGATGATGTCAAGAAATCCATTATAAAGAAAATAAAGGAAGTTGGTAACATGAAAGAAGTGGAACTTGAAAGTCTTGTACATGAAAATATTATTGGCGGATTTATCCTGGAAGCAGATGGGAGAAGGGTTGATGCAAGTGTTGCATACGACCTGGCAAATATTAAAAAACAATTTTCAAATAACGATTTCATATACCGGATCCGTTAATAACTATCAATTTTCTAAAAAGATAATATGGCAGATATAAAACCAGACGAAATTTCAGCGATACTCCGCCAGCAGCTTGGCAACTTTAATGTGGCGGCAGATATGGAAGAAGTAGGAACAGTACTTCAGGTAGGAGATGGAATTGCACGTGTATATGGTTTGAATAATGTCAGCAGCGGGGAACTAGTGGAATTTGAAAATGGTGTCCGTGCAATTGCATTAAACCTGGAAGAAGATAATGTGGGTGTTGTACTCATGGGAGATTCCGGTGAAATTAAAGAAGGAGCAAAAGTTCGCCGTACTGGAAAAATCGCGTCTATCCAGGTATATGAAAGTATGCTTGGAAGAGTCGTTAATACTTTGGGGCAACCCATTGATGGCAAGGGGCCGCTGACCGGTGAAAAATATGACATGCCGCTGGAACGAAAAGCGCCTGGTGTAATTTTCCGCGAGCCAGTAAAAGAACCTTTACAAACGGGTATTAAGGCGATCGACGCAATGATCCCTATAGGTCGCGGACAACGCGAATTGATTATTGGTGACCGTCAGACGGGTAAAACAGCGATTGCTGTAGATACGATTATCAATCAGAAAGAATTCTATAAAGCAGGCAAACCTGTTTATTGCATATATGTTGCGATCGGACAGAAAGCATCTACTATTGCAGGGATCATGCAGACCCTTAAAGAAAATGGGGCGATGGAATATACAGTTATTGTAGCGGCATCCGCATCAGATCCTGCGCCTCTTCAGTTCTATGCACCTTTTGCCGGCGCGGCTATTGGAGAATATTTCCGTGATACAGGCCGGCCTGCTCTGATCATTTATGATGATCTTTCCAAACAGGCGGTTGCTTATAGAGAAGTTTCCCTTCTGCTTCGTCGTCCGCCAGGACGTGAAGCTTATCCGGGGGATGTATTTTACCTGCATAGCCGCTTGCTCGAACGTGCAGCAAAAATTATCCAGGATGATGGTGTCGCTAAAAATATGAATGACCTGCCTGAGTCACTTAAGAGCAGGGTTAAGGGAGGCGGTTCTCTGACAGCATTGCCAATCATTGAAACCCAGGCTGGTGACGTATCAGCGTATATTCCAACTAATGTGATTTCCATTACTGACGGACAAATCTTCCTGGAAGGAAACCTGTTTAACTCGGGTATTCGTCCGGCGATTAATGTAGGCATATCTGTAAGCAGGGTTGGAGGTAACGCGCAAATTAAATCCATGAAAAAAGTAGCTGGTACTTTAAAACTGGACCAGGCGCTTTACAGGGAAATGGAAGCCTTTTCCAAATTCGGCGGGGACCTCGATGCAACTACCAAACTCGTGCTGGATAAGGGTGCACGTAATGTCGAAATTCTTAAACAGCCACAATATGCACCGGTTGCAGTGGAAAAACAGGTTGCCATTATTTATCTGGGAACGCAGGGTTTACTCCGTGAAGTACGCGTAAACAAGATAAAAGCGTTCGAAGAACATTTCCTTATGGAAATGGACAACAAATTACCGGAGATACTTACAGAATTCAAGAAGGGAATCATATCTGACGAATCTATCCGAAAGACTGTGCAGCTGGCCAATGAACTCATACCTCAGTACAAATAATAAGGTATTTTTTGATTGATGGTGGATGGTAAATGGCGGATGGACTCTAAATGCAATTTCGAATTAGGATCCATCAACCATCAACTATCCACCATCTACTTTTTAATCCGAACAAGAATTATGTAAGGAATATTTCTCCAAACACTTGCATTATTCAAAAACGCTTGCAATCTTTGTCTTGCAGTTAAGCCGTACCAATCTCCAGATTAACTTTCTTCCAATTTTCCTGATTACAATTTTTGATCATTTAATATAGGGGTTTCCAATCCTTCAGAAGAATTACGCCTTGTTCCAATCACTATGGGTTATCGGTATAATCCTGGTTAAAACAAGTTATGAAGCAGTTGAGCCCTTCAGTTTTTGATAATGGGGAACCTCACTTTTTATTGAGAGTAACTTCAGTTCTTTTCATATTTTTTATAGCAGCTACTACTCAGGCACAATCGCTGATTCCTGAGCTCTCTTTTAAAAATCCTGTGCTTAAAACTGGGAAGGGATGCATGGGGGATGGTCTGGATGGAGCTGTTTATATTTTTGAGAATGTGGGATGGGGAATGGATGCACTTGTCACCATTCTGGGCCGGAGTAGTGATGTCGTGACTTTGTCTGAGACAGATATACAGGGCCCTGAGCAAAATGTCATAAGCGGTACAGGATACGACAATGCATGGCAGCCTCGGGTTAAATATGGAGATGGATCTGCGCCGGCACATACTAGCTGGTGGATGGAATTCAGGATTTCATTTGTAAAACATGCCGATCATAAAAGGTTTATGCCGGTGAATCAGTTCGTTGTTTCGGGATTGGATATTGATGGTGACGGGAATCAATTACATGAGTTCCAGTCATATTTCAAAATGCATTCATTTTACCTTGTACACGAGACAGCCATTTTTACTTCCACAGTCCAGGGTTCAGAAACTAACCCTCTGCTAAGGGGTAAAAGATTCGACGGTCCCACAAAAGATTATCCAGGCATCTCGATAAGTGCAAAAGATGCCATGGTAACTAATTTTTATAAGGGTTCCAGTTCCATGATTGTACGGCTTGGGGCTGAAACCGGATCTTCCGGAACAATATCGGCGAACAGGATGTATGGGCTTTTGTTCAAGTCATTAGTATATGATGTCCCAGTCACAAGAAAAACAAATGTTAATCTGGTTGCCTTAAATAATAGCAGCCAGCTAAAAGGAAAAGAGTAAAATATTATAAAAGACACTTGAAGTTTTAGTTTTAAAGGGTACGATCAACAACGGCCGGACTTTTCTAAGTCTGGCCTTTTTTTATTTATTTGGTTTATACTATAAACTAATTTACATTTGTATTCTATATATTATTGAAGCTATACTTGATCAATGTTTTTTTGTGGAATGTTCATATCAATGTCTAATAAAAAGCTGGTTGCCTTTCTGGCTTTTCTATTAATCTATACCGGTGTTTTTTCACAGACCCTGATTTCCGGTATGGTAAAAGATACGAAGGGCCGGCCCATACCGGGAGCCAGTATAACCTTAAAAAACAGTTTTGACGGAGCTACATCCGATTCTTTGGGCAAATATTCATTTAGCAGTTCAGATACAGGGTTACAAACACTTACAGTCAGTTCTGTAGGATATCGATCCATAGAAATAATCCTGCAAATAACCGGTAAATCAATACAGCTGAATCTTCAGATAAAAGAAGAACCCAACGAGTTGAAAGCTGTCACTATTTCCGCAGGATCCTTCGCAGCCGGCGATTCAAAACGTGGAGCCGTAATGAGCTCTCTGGATATTGCAACCACCGCAGGCTCTAATGCCGATATTACAGCGGCTTTAAAAACATTGCCGGGAACCCAGCAGGTGGGTGAGCAGGAGGGTCTTTTTGTACGTGGGGGTACCGGGCAGGAAACCAAGCAATTCATAGACGGTAGCCTGGTAAATAACCCTTATTATTCCAGTGTTCCGGATATTTCCACCCGTGGGCGCTTTTCTCCATTTCTTTTTAAAGGAACAGTCTTTAGCACTGGAGGTTATTCAGCCCTCTATGGACAAGCGCTTTCTTCTGTTTTATTGCTGGAGTCAGTTGATTTGCCGGAGCGTTCTGAAATTGATGCATCCATTTCACCAATAGTAGTAGGGGTAGGCACACAACAGCTTGCTAACAATAAAAAATATTCATGGGGCATGAGTTATAGTTATGTGAACGTAGCTGTTTATTTCGGCCTTGTCAGCCAAAAACCCGATTATTTCCGTCTGCCAGCTTACCACAATGCAGATGCGAATTTCAGGATCAAGACAAATAACGGGGGAATGATCAAATACTATACAACCTTCGCTTATAATGACCTTGGCCTGAGAACAGCGGATATAGACAGCTCAAATCTTAAGAATGCTTTCAACCTGACCAACCATAACTGGTATAATAACCTCAGCTGGAGACAGCCTTTAAATAATGGCTGGAGAATGACCCTAATGACCAGTTTCAGTACAAATTTGGATAATATACAACAGCAGGTTCAGGGACCGGATAACCTGCCTCATTTTTATCCTGATACTGCCTATATGCAGTCAAAGAATTTCATCCTGGCTAACAAACAAAATCTCACAACGGGTAAAGCTGTTTTTGAAAAGAAATTATCCGGATTGAGTTCATTCCGGTTCGGGGTCGAATACTGGTATAATAATAATCCTTTGACTTATAATGATACCCTGAAGGTTTTACATGATCATCTGATTTCAGGTTTTACAGAAGTAAATATTTACCTCACAAACGAACTGGCTGCCCAATTGGGTGTCCGTTATGAATATTCAACTCTACTGAAGCAGTCTGATATCGGTCCCCGTATTTCCCTGGCATATAAAACAGGTAAAGACGCGCAGATTTCGGCAGCTTATGGGATTTTTTATGAAAAGCCGGATAACCAGCAGCTTTTTTATACGACCGATCTGAAGTTTACACAGGCAACCCATTATATATTGAACTATCAGAAAATGAGTAAAGACCAGATTTTCAGAATAGAAGCTTATTATAAATTGTATAATAACCTCGTAAAAACGGTTCCAATGGGCTATAATTATTTTAACTATACCAACGGCGGGAGTGGGTACGCTGACGGAATAGATTTTTTCTGGAGGGATAAAAAAACTTTCAAAGATTTTGATTACTGGATCAGTTATTCATATATAGATACCAAAAGGCAGTTTATGAATTACCCAAGTAAAATTACACCCGATTTTGTCGCAACCAACACAGCTTCTCTGGTTATGAAACGTTTTATTACGGATTGGAAAGCAGGTTTCAATTTCACTTACACATTTGCGACCGGCCGTCCTTATTACAATTTTATGATCAATAATGAAGGTAAATATTATACAGCGGATCAGGGTCACACGAAAGATTACCAAAGTCTCAATTTCAGTTGTGAATATATTCCCAGCCTTGGTAAAGTGAAACCAAAAACATTTATTGTTTTATTTGCCAGCATGAGTAATGTATTGGGATACAATCCTATTTATGGTTACCATTACTCATTTAACGGACAAACAAAACAACCTATAACTCCGCCCGCTAACCGTTTTTATTTTGTCGGATGCTTTTTAAGCTGGGGTGTTGACAGAACCCAGGATGCCATTAACAATAATCTATAATTTCTCATTTAATAAACATGATATGAAATACCTTCTTTTATCCTTTTTGATTCTGGGAACTTTTTTAACAAATGCCCAAAGTGACAAATATGAAGCGGCGATGAAAAATAACCTGGCCCTTTTTGATTCTGCCAAATCTACGGCTCAATTCCTAAGCGTTGCCAATACATTCGAACGCATCGGCGATGCGGAAAAAACCCAATGGTTACCCTACTACTATGCAGGACTGGCTTTATCTATTCCTGCTTGGGCCGATCCAAATATTGACAAAGACGCAAATAGCACACGCATTAATACCCTTTGCGATAAGGCAGAAGCGCTTGATACGAATTCAGAAATTTATGTACTGAGAAATATGTCCGCCACTCAGCAGATGATGGTGGATCCACAAACCCGCTGGCAAACCTATGGCACACAGGCCTCTAAAGATTTGCAAATAGCAACAAAGCTGAATCCGGATAATCCGAGGATTTATTATCTGCAGGGACAAAGTCTATTTAATACACCCACAGCATTTGGCGGCGGTAAAGACAAAGCAAAACCATTGTTTGAAAAGGCTATTGTCTTATTTAAAGCTGACAAACCAAAACCTTTTTGGCCAAACTGGGGATTAGAATCTACTAAAGAGCAACTGGCCAAATGTCAATAATAAACAAAAACGAAATGAATCAATTCAGGGACCTGGATCCCGTACTGCATTCGCAATTACGTTTGGCAATCATTTCTCTACTTATGAGGGAAAAAGAATCTGATTTTTCTTTTCTAAAAGACAGGACAAAAGCCACTGCGGGCAACCTGAGTGTTCAAATTAATAAACTACGTGAAGCGGGATATATTGATGTGATCAAGGATTTTAAAGACAATTATCCACACACTATTTGTAAAATCACAATATCAGGTTCAAAAGCTTTTGATCAATATGTAAAAAGTTTGCAATCTTATGTAAGCTTAAAATCCTGACTACGTAATGTGACAAATGTGGAATTGTAAAAAATGAATGATGTGAAAGTTGAATGGGAAAATGATAATGTGCCATGAAAATTTCCCATTTAATTCATAAAATTATCACATTATCATTTTCCCATTCAACTTTCGCATCCCTTATTACTACATTTCCACATTTACCAAATTATTAAAAAGCCCTCCGCGTCGAACAACGGGAGGGCTTTACATTTCCGGCATTTCGGCTACCGGATATAACCTTGGCATTTCTATCCTTTAGAAAGTTTCATTATCATTCGTTCCTTGCTGTTCACAGTTACTTCGAGGGTATAAAGTCCTGAATGTAGCCCATGGGTGCCCTCTAGTGTAAATGTGTTAGGTCCATATGCTGCTTTCTGTCCTTCTTTCAGAAGAAGATTACCCTGTTCGTCAATGACTTTCATCATCACATAAGAATCTTCATTAAGTTGTACATTAACGAGAATATCATTGGCCAGCGGATCAGGCGTCACACTGAGGGATGCCAGGCTTTTGGTATTAAACATTCTGGCAATAAGCACTTTGGAATAAATAATATTTCCGTTGCTTTCGAATTCTTTTAAACGGTAATAAAAATCATTATTTCTTGCAACGGCTGAATGAAAATGATCGCGGAAAGCATAGAGACCTTCATTAGAAACAACTTCTTTATTGCTTACAGTACCGATCGTTTCATATTTCAGGCCATCCAGACTTCGTTCAATTTCGAAGTGATCGAAATCTCCTGCAATGGTATTCCAGTTGAGTTCAAAATAATTTTTTCCATATGCAGCATTAAATGCAGAAAGGCTACCATGAAGGATCAGGCTTTTTGAATTGCCCGTATTATAAGTACTGGTATCGGTATTTTCTTTAGGAGTATTATAGTGCAGATTCGCAAATAAAGCTACCGGCATTACCAGCAATAGGTAAAGACTGAACGGAATGATCCTTTTCATTTTTTATATTTCAGAAAGTGAACAATTTGATGATGCTCAGCTTAAAGGGAAAAACAGCAGGTCATTCAAAAGAAAAGGGATCGGATATGCAAATGTTCACATAGCTATTGGAGAGTCTTCGCAGATAGTCAGAAAGTAACGATCATGGGTAGAGTAAGGGGATGTTTCAAAGATAGTTTTTGGTTTTGGTATATGCAAGAGGGGGGAGAAAATAGTATGGGAGTATGGGAGTATGGGAGTATGGGAGTATGGAATGAATATACATTACTCCCATACTATTTTCAGCTTTCCTCTATCTTCTCATCCTCAGCGCCTGCAAGTACAACAGATCCCATTTTCTTGAGGGGATTTTTGTGATTTTCATTGAATTCCCTTCTTTTTTCGACAATATCCAGACATCCGTAAAGAGCAGACAGGAAAGAGCCGTTATCCGCCTTATTCTTACCAGCTATATCGAAGGC
>DASZHV010000128.1:0-9737 GCA_035937535.1 Puia sp.
ACACTACCACACTACCACACTCTTATTTAGCTGGTGTAATGAGTATATTCCTGAAATCAACCGTGCCATGATCACCCTGAATAAAAATGGGGCCGGGTTCTCCTTCAGAACTATCGAGGGCGCCTCCGGTAATGCCAGGAATTACCTGGTTGCAGATTACTGTTTTCCCGTTTACCGCCAGGGTGACCAGTCTGCCAATAAGAGTGACATCGTAAGATTGCCATTCACCTGCATCTTTAGCCATCATATCGGTAGGAGCAATAAATCCATAAATCGCTCCAAGCAGATCTCTGGAAGGTTCCATTCCCTTACTGTCCACAATCTGCACTTCATAACGGCCCCTAAGGTATACCCCGCTGTTACTACCTTTGGGATATCGGAATTCAATATGCAGTTTGAAATCATTAAACACTTGGTCTGTCATAATATTGGAACCGGATGCAGGATTTCTCATAATACCATCTTCCACCTTCCACTGATTTGGCCCTGTGGTGTGCCAGCCCTTGAGATCCGTTCCATCAAATAGTTTAATTTCTTTTCCCCAGACAGGATCAGACTTCCTGCGAAGTGAAGGGGCTCGGACACCAGTCAGCGTAAATTGTTTTCCATTGGATTCTATAATCGTTCCTGATAAACTATCTCCCTGGTAGACGGCTTCAAAAACCAGGTCATTAGGAGATGGATCCCATTGCGGCGGAATTTTAAAGCTCAGCTTTACACCGTCGAAATTAACTTTTGAAATCGGTCGTGCACTTCCACCAGATCCTACATACTGACCAACCAGCGTGCTTAATCCTGAATGATGTACTTCCAGCCAAGCCGGAAAAGTTTTCCCGGAATTATAAAGTGTAAGATCCCAGCGGCCTTCAAGAGGTGATTCGAAATATTTGATTTGTATAATTGAATTCGCCTTTGAATAAGTAAAAAGTAAAAAGCAAAAAGTAAAAAGAATGCCATGGCGAAGTATACTTATTTTTTTCATATAGCTTGATTGGTATATTTAAGATAGCCATAAAATTATGAAATCCCTTCCCACCAGGAACCAAAAGCCTGGTTTATGTTAAGGTCTGCCATTTCACCGATCATAGGGTGAAGCAGTTTCACATCTCTGAGCTCAGCTTCTTTTTTAATCCTGATTATCGGTTCATCCCAGGAATGAATGGATAATGAAAATTTTCCCCAATGCACCGGTAATAGTTTATTTGCCTTCAGATCCAATGCCGCCTGTACCGTTTCTTCCGGATTCATATGAATATATTTCCAGTATCTGTTATACTGGCCGTCTTCCAGAATGGCCAAATCAAAGGGTCCGAATTGATTTCCGATCTCTGCAAAATGACGGTCATATCCCGAATCGCCTCCAATAAAAATATTTTTAGATGGAGTGGTTAATACGAATGATAACCATATACTCCTGTTTCTTTTAAATCCTCGGCCGGAAAAATGCCTCGCGGGTACTGTATTCAAAATAAATCCATCTTCGAGAATAATTTTATCATTCCAATCTCTTTCTTCGATCCTGTTTTTATCATAACCCCAGGATAAAATGTGGGCGGCGGTTCCAAGTCCCGTTATCACCCTTTTAACTTTTGGCTTTAATTGTAAAATGGTTTTATAATCGAGATGGTCCCAGTGGTCGTGGGAAATAATTAAATAATCAATATCCGGGAAATCAGGCACCTTATATATATCAGTTCCTTTAAAACTTTTTGTTGTGAATCGCAGCGGCGAAGCGTTTCCGCTGAATACGGGATCCACCAGGAATGTTCTATTGTCAATTTGCATGAAATAAGAAGAATGTCCAAACCAGACAAGTATATTTCTATCCGGTTTCAGATTCAGAAGATCCGTCCTTACAGAAGGAAGGGGAGCGGGAGGGATTCTCTGTGCTCTTTTTTCGAAAAAAAACTTTTTGAGAATCCCGAAAAAACTTGCTCCCTCCGTTAATTGCGGTGTGTTACTCAGATTTTGAAACTGACCATTGCGGTAATGAGGCGATACCTGGATTTTTTTTAAACTTTCACCTTTAGGCATGGATCCGAACTGTGCTCCGCGCATAAAAAAATAAACGGCAATAAAAATCAGCAAAATAATAGCGCCGGATATTAGCATAGGTTTTCTTAAAACATCAATTTAATACTAACCTATCCAAATTTTAATTTTATTTCAAATTATCCATTCCGGTTGAGTTTTATTCAGTGCGAAGGCTGGCTTGTAAGCCGAAGTTCAAAATGTGGCCCACAGAATTTTATTCAGTGCGAAGACTGGATACCGGATTCATCAATGCGGCCTTGATTGCCTGGTAACTCACTGTCAGCAGGGTTATACACATGGCTCCCATACCAGCCAGCAGAAATATCCACCAGGAAATTTCGGTGCGGTATGGATATTTCAGAAGCCACTGATGCAGGAAGAACCAGGCAATTGGTATCGCGATGGCGCAGGATATGATCACCAGGTTTACAAAATCCTTTGACAACATTTGCCATAAATTGAATACGCTTGCGCCAAGTACTTTTCGCACACCGATTTCTTTCGTGCGTTGTTCGGCCACAAATGAGGCAAGTCCGAATAACCCAAGGCAGGAGATGAATACTGCAAGAATCGCAAAAAAAGTTGAGAGATTCCCGATGCGTTTCTCATCTTCAAACTTACGCGCATATTCTTCATCAGTAAATTTATATTCGAATGGAGCGGCAGGATTATATTTTCTGAATACGGATTCTACTTTCGCGAGTCCTTTCTGCATAGAGGTGGATGGCTTCAGTCGGATGGTAACTACATTGGCCCATCCGGGATTCAGAAAAAAGAAAGTTGGTTTAACTGGTTCATAAGGAGATTCCATGACCATATCTTTTATAACTCCAACAACCTGGTGTGGTGTCGTATCCCACTTGATGATCATTCCTACTACATTTTTTATTCCTACAAGTTTTACAGCCGATTCATTCATTATCATGGCTGTCGAATCAGTCAGAAAATTCCGGGAAAAATCACGGCCTTCCTTGATCTGCCAATGAATTGTTCTGCCAAAATCATATGTCATGGCTACTGTTCCGAATAAAGGAAGTGAATTTGGATCCTTACCCGGCCAGCTGAAACCGATATTATTTGACCAGATACCCGTTGAAGGACTGGAAGATTCCGCCATATTTTCTACTTCTCCGGTAGCGAGAAGATCATTCCTGATAGCATCATAATGGCCATATAAATCGGGTGTATTCATCATGATGGTGACCAATCCTTCACGGTCATAGCCTACAGGCCTGTCCTTGGCATATTGGATTTGCCGGTAAACAATGATGGTGCCGATGATAAGGGCAATTGAAATGCTAAACTGCACTACGACCAAAACTTTTCTTGGCAGGGAGGCAAAACGGCCCACGCGAAAAGTTCCTTTCAATACTTTGATCGGTTCGAACCCGGATAAATAAAATGCGGGATAACTGCCTGAAATAATACCGGTAAATAAAGTGAAAGCCAGGATGAAAAGCCAGAAATAAATATTCGCCCCAGGCAGTTTTATAGCTTTATCTGATAATCCATTGAAAAACGGGATGAGCGCCAATACAAGTAATAGAGCAATGAGCAAGGCCAGGAAAGCCACTAAAATGGATTCGGTAAGGAATTGTTTGATCAATTGCGGGCGTATGGATCCGACGGTTTTGCGTATCCCGACTTCCTTAGCTCGTTTTTCACTGCGCGCCGTTGAAAGATTCATAAAATTGATACAGGCCAGCAACAATACGAACACGCCTATGATGCCGAATAACCAAACGAATTGTATACGGCCACCCACAAGTTTACCATTTTTGAATTCATTATATAAACGCCAGTTATCCATGGGCTGTAAAACAAGCTCTTCAATGCCATCTTCTGCGGCTTTCAGGTGGATCATGGATGCCTTTTTTATTTTTTCGCTTGTTTTGGCCATGTTGTTATGGTCGTTCAACTGCACGAAGCACTGCCATGAATGATTACCCCATTGAGTCTTCGCTTCTTTCAGCCAATTTTCTGTAGTAAGATATTTATCCCAGGATAATAAAATTTTAGTGTCATTTAAACTCGTATTGTGTGGAAAATCCTCGTAAACTCCTGCCACTTTAAAATCATATTTATTATCCAGTCTGACGGTTTTATTTATTGGATCCATTGCGCCAAATAATGATTTTGCCATAGTAGCGTTCAATAATATAGCCGAAGGATCAGTCAGTCCATTGATATTTCCTTTTAGAATATTCAGTGAAAACATGATCGGGAATACAGGTTCTACCCACATTCCGGAGGCACTGATCTTTTTCTCACCGACTGCGAGTATGTGACCAAAATTCCAGGAAGACATACTGACGGCTTTAAAATCACTACCATATTTATTTCGGAGTTCTTCACCAAGTGGCTCAGCTACGGCATGACCGGTTCCTGTTTCCCCGTTAAAAGTCTGGGTGGTCATTACCTGGGCGATCGACTGATGATTTTTATAATAATTATTAAAGCTTAGTTCATCCCAGATCCAGAGCGCAATCAGGATGGCAACGGCCATTCCTGTAGCCAGTCCGATAATATTAATTGCAGAATAGACCTTGCTTTTCAGCAAATTCCGCCAGGCGATAATTAAATAGTTTTTTAACATGGGGGGAGATTTCAGCGTTTTTGCACAATGTGCAATACTAATGACAGAACATTTTCAGATTTGTTGCATACGCTAAAGTGAATGAGGACTTTTATGTAAAAAATAATAGTTTGATAACAGGCTGATTCTTGTCATTATGTGCTTATAACCTGATCTGCATGGAATTCGATAAAACAGGTTAAATTCATGTCCCGGGTATTTTCCCCAAAAACAGCCAAATGTGAAACATTTAATCGTTCTTTTGATTTTATGGCTCTGTTGCGGCCAAGGCTTCGCGCAGCATTCAGTCATTGAAAAAAAAGACAGTCTGCCTAATTCAGAAAATAAAAAAGACAGCCTTTCGGGGTTTGACCGTTTCAATAAAAAAGCTGAGCATCTATTTAAGATTTTACCTGTTCCTATTTATTCTTATTCTCCTGAAGCGGGAAATATTTACGGACTGGCAAAATTTAATGTACTCAGTCTTTCTAAAAAAGATACGATCTCAAAGCCATCCAAATTATCTGAAGTATTTACAATTTCAACCTTAGGAAGGATTAATGCATCCGTTTCAACCCAATTGGTATTTGATGAAGATAAATATGTAATCATCAGTTATGTGAATTACAAAAAGGAACCTGAGTATATCTGGGACATTGGCAATACAATTACCAACGATCCGGAACAGGATATTGTTAATCGTTTTGTTTTTGCCGGAACTGCCCTGAGGCAGGTTAAGAAAAATTTTTATATAGGAATTCCATTTGACGTATCCGATTATTTCGGCATTCAGACCGACAGTAGCAGTTTTCTCGTAAAAGATAGTGTAACAGGATTAAAAGGCGGCACCAGCATTGGTTTTGGACTTGCGGTCGCTTATGATTCTCGGAATAACCGCTATAATCCATTGCATGGTTCGTATATACTGGGTACTGCTTTGTTCTATCCCAGTGGGTGGGGGCCTTATGCTTTTTCCAAATTTGCACTGGACGCAAGAAAATATCTTAATCCTTTTAACAAAAATGTTATCGCCGGACAGATCACCACCAGTTATGCTAATGGGAACGTTCCATTTTATGAACTTCCGCAAATGGGTGGCGACAGCCAGATGCGCGGATACTATGAAGGTGGTTTACGGGATAATGTACTCTTAGACGCACAGATTGAACTGCGCATACCGATATGGAATATATTCGGTGTGGTGGGCTGGTTTGGTGTAGGACAGGTTGCAGATTCATACAACCAGGTAGCGTTGGATGAATTTCATTTATCCTACGGACCGGGTCTGCGTATTATGGTCGATTCAAAACATCAAACGAATCTGCGATTTGACTTTGGATTTGGTCCAAACGGGATTCAGGGCTTCAATATTAATTTTGGAGAAGCATTTTAAGATGATATGAAAACTTTTAAAACCTCACTTGATAAAAATGCCTTCCTTATCACGATCGGAGTCGCTTTACTTTTTATTATGATCATTGCAGTCCAGTTTTCCCATTGGGAAAGATCCGGAACTGGAAAATATTTTTCAATTATCCTCCTCTCACTTATTTATCTTCTCGCTTATTTATACAAACCGTTGAATTATAAGATTACAAACGAAGAACTCATCATAAACCGCCTTATTAAGAGTGTTCGTATACCAAGGAAAAACATAGTGAGTGCAGAATCTGTTGACAAAGAAATGATTTCATGGTCACTCAGAACGATGGGGGTGGGAGGCCTGTTTGGATACTATGGAAGATTTATGAATTACCGGATTGGTAATATGATCTGGTATGCAACAAGGAAAGACAAGGCAGTCCTGATAAGAACAATCAGTGATGAGAAAATAATATTAACTCCTGATGAGCCCGAACAATTTCTTGCTGCATTAAATAGTTATTGAAGAGAATGAGAAGCTAACCGATAAAATGGGTGAATGAAATACAGGTTCATTATATGTGCAGTTTTATTTTTTCTATTTTTCACTTACTGTGCTACTAAGAAGAAAGTGGAATATGATATACCTTCTCATTATGGAAAACAGGCCCGCGAAAATGCGATCGACTGGTTCGAAAAGGGAAAAATACTTTACAAAGTGGATTGTGCCGGCTGTCACGGAATTTATAAAAAGGGAAAGGATAGTGTTCCTAATTTCACTAAAACACAAATTGACAATTATAACGCAATGTATATCAAGGGGGATCCAAGAAATCACTCCGTAGCATCGAAACTAAGTCCGGAGCAGTTATATTATATTCTTACCTTTTTAAGGCTTCGGAAAATCGATAAATAGTTAAAAAGCGTTTTGAAATGGTTTACAAAATGACATTCCCGGTTTTAAGATTGGCCTTCATTTTGAGACCATTTTTACTTTGCAAAAAAAATATGCGTACTTTTTACAAACAATCAATAAATAGTTATTTATTTGTAACACGTTTTTTTTGGATGTTACCGTAGAGACATCCAATCTCCGATTTTTCCCCGATTGTTAGTGCATTAGAGTCCATTTCCATTTTTATCGTTCCATCCAGATCCTGCCGGAAATCTTAAACAAATCCTTGAAGAACGATTTGTATTAAACCTTAGCCCGACATATATGCCCAAGACCCTAAACCACTATTCCAATGGAATAAAGAAGTATGTCTTCTTATTCCTCCTGACATTCTATGCATACAATTCTTCCTTCTCACAGAATGCAATCGTTTCAGAAAATTTAAATGCAGGTGTGCCAGCGTCGCAATGGGATCTTCCCGTAAATGGTGACGGAACTTTTGGTGACCAATCAATACTTGGTTTCGGTTCGGATATCAGTGTCAACAAGGGATCATCCATCGATTTCAAGATCACCGTCACGTCCGGAACGGATAAAACCTTTGGCATTAAAATTTACCGTATCGGCTATTACCAGGGAAATGGAGCCCGTCTGATGGCTGACCTAGGAACTGCATTTACCGGAATTACGCAAGCTGCATGTAATTTTGATAATACTACCGGACTTACGGATTGTGGTAATTGGACGACAACTGCAAGCTGGGCCGTTCCTTCCACAGCTGTTTCAGGAATTTATGTTGCCAAATTAACAAGATCCGCAGCTGGTGGCGGAGGTTCAAGTCATATTGCTTTCATTGTGCGCGACGATGCCAGCTCATCTGCAGTGATTTTTAAAACTTCAGATGCTACCTGGCAAGCCTATAATGGTTATGGTGGATATAGTCTTTATATAGGACCGGGATTGACCTTTAATCATGGTAAAAAAGTTAGTTATAATCGTCCATTTATTACCAGGAGTGGCGGAGGTGGTGGAGGAATAGGACAGGACTGGTTTATGAATGCAGAATACCCTATGATCCGGTTTCTGGAGAATAACGGGTATGATTTGACGTATACTACGGATTTGGATATAGCCCGTAATAACGCGAATAATATAAATCTTTTACTCAATCATAGTTTATTTCTTTCTGTGGGTCATGATGAATATTGGTCTAAAGAAGTGCGTAATAGTGTGGAATCTGTACGTGCTGCAGGAAAGAATCTGGCATTTTTCAGTGGTAATGAATGTTATTGGAAAACAAGATGGGAAAATAGTATTGACGGAAATAACACGCCTTACAGGACCATGGTTTGTTATAAAGAAGGAACCATGGCTACTGCAGCAGAAAACCCATGTGGAGGAAAGTGCGATCCTTCTCCGGAATGGACCGGGCTATGGAGGGACGGGTGCAGTTTCCCTTCGGGTAATGCCTGCAAACCGGAAAATGCATTGAGTGGTGAAATCAGCTGGGACGGCATCACGGACAATATGCAAGTTCCTGCTACTTTCAAAAATCTGCGGTTCTGGCGCAATGCACCACTTACTTCACTTGGAACAGGTCAGGTAGCCACACTGACAACAGGAACGCTTGGATACGAATGGGATTGGGAGCAATTTCCGGCCAGTCTTCCTCCTGGCAGAATCACTATGTCCTATACTTTATCTGATCAGTCCCGGGTACATAAATTATCTTTTTATAAATCGAGTTTCGGCGGAAAGGTTTTCGGTGCTGGTAGTGTTCAGTGGTCATGGGGTTTGGATGCCACACACGACAGGGGTAATGCTCCTGTAAATCAGTCCCAGCAACAGGCAACGATCAATCTTTTTGCGGATATGGGGACCCAGCCGGGCAGTTTACAAACGGGACTTATTGCTGCAACTGCATCAACTGATGTAATACCACCAGTAACTACAATCACAACTCCGGCAAATGGTACCACAATTAATTCTGTACAGCCTATAACTATTTCGGGAACAGCAACTGATGCGAACCAGGTAGGTGGAGTTGAACTTTCATTTGACGGGGGAGTTACCTGGTCGGCAGCTACGGGAACTAACAACTGGACCTATTCCTGGGCACCTCCGGGTAATGGAACATATACTATACTAGCACGTGGTATAGATGACTCCGGGAATTACACGGTAACAGCTTCTTCAACAAAGATCACTATAACTATTGCAGTGGGTGGATCATCGATTTGTCCCTGTACTGTACTTGGCATTACTACTCCAACCGGAGCAGCCCAAACCGATAATTCCGGTGGCATTGTATTGGGAATGAAATTCAGGGCTTCGGCGAATGGTACAGTTTCAGGCATACGCTTTTATAAGTCAAGCAACAATGGCGGGTCTCATACTGGTTTATTATATAATACTTCCGGTACTTTGCTGGCGTCGGCCGTATTTACAGGAGAAACTGCCTCTGGCTGGCAGCAGGTAAACTTCAGTGCACCTGTTTCTATAAATGGTGGACAAACTTATGTTGCTGCGTATTTCAGTTCCGGAGGATATTACAATTCAACCAATAGTTTCTTTACCCTCGCTACAGTTAGCGGACCATTGACCGGTTTACAGGAAGGGACTGATGGTACGAATGGGGTATATGTATATTCAAACGCAGCGGCATACCCAACCAATTCATTCATGCAAAGTAATTATTGGGTGGATCTGGTTTACAATAATACTTTATTAGCCAATGCCGGAGTTAATCAGACCATCACATTGCCCACTTCAACGGTTACATTAAACGCCAATGGTTCTACCGGAAACATTACCAGTTATGCATGGACGTTAGTATCCGGTCCCAACACGCCAACTATTACTACACCAACC
>DASZHV010000129.1:0-29137 GCA_035937535.1 Puia sp.
ATATCTTTGAAAAACCAATCATGCGCAGTTTATCCAGGATTAAAAAGACAGATGTACAGCTGTCTCAGGATTAAATCTGGCGCATGTACAGTTACCTCAGGATTTATTTACTCACCTGTACAGCTATATCAGGACGAGACACTGACAGGACCTTATTCGTGATTACTTCTTAATTCCTTCGGGAATCCTTCGGGAATCCTCCGGTATTCCTTCGGGAGCCCCCGAAGAACTCCCGAAGGATTCCCGGAGAAATCACGAAGCCAACTCGAAGCCGCCCCAAACCAATACAGGCTGAAATAAGAAGGATTCCCCTGGAAAGATATAAGCAATATGCACACTAATTAGCCACCGCTAAGTTACCGTTCAACTACCGCTCAGATAATCCCGATTTACAGATCATGACCTTAAAAGTCCAGTTACGGATAGGTCAACCCCGGAAAGGATGCTAAAAACGCTAAATTTGCTTCAGCCCCATCGGCCGGATAAGTCTTCAAATTTTCAAATTGCGCATTGACATTATTAGTGTTTTACCGGAATTGCTGGAAAGTTCTTTTTCCCATTCCATTTTAAAAAGGGCAAAGGAAAAAAGACTGCTTGAAATTTTTGTACATCCTCTCAGAAAATGGGGAGTCAATGAATATGGTCAGGTGGATGATTATCAGTATGGGGGCGGCGCAGGTATGGTAATGATGTGTGAGCCTCTGGCTAATGCCATTGAATCCCTGAAAAAAGAAAGGACTTATGATGAAATTATTTTTATGAGTCCCGACGGCGAGCTGCTTAACCAGCCAATGGCCAACGCACTTTCCCTGAATGAAAATTTATTGATCATTTCCGGCCATTACAAGGGAATTGATGAACGAATACGCGAGCATTTCATAACCCGTGAAATTTCTATCGGTGATTATGTACTGAGCGGTGGAGAATTACCGGCGGCTGTTTTAACGGATGCCATCGGACGTTTGCTGCCAGGTGTTTTGAATGATGAAACTTCGGCTCTTTTTGATTCTTTTCAGGATAATCTGCTGGCACCTCCTGTTTACACCAGGCCAGCTGATTTCCGTGGATGGAGAGTTCCGGAGATCCTTCTAAGCGGAGACCCTGTTAAAATTGCAGAATGGCGACATGAAGCAGCCCTGCGTAAAACATCTGAGAAAAGACCTGGACTTTTGGACGTTTAACATTGAACGCTGAACGCCTAACGCCTAACGATTTGAAATTTATAAAAGATAAGAATATAGGACATCTATAACAGTTCCATGGTAATCAAAGGAAAACTGATTGATATTCCTGCAAAGAGAATTTTTCCTGCGGAACTCACCATTTCGGACAAAAAGATATTTTCAATTCTGGAATTACCGGCAGATGCAATAGTACCGGATGCATTTATTTGCCCTGGATTTATTGATGCACACGTGCACATTGAAAGTTCCATGCTCCTGCCCTCAGAATTTGCAAGGCTGGCCGTTGTTCATGGTACGGTTGCAACCGTGAGTGACCCACATGAAATCGCCAATGTTCTCGGCATTTCCGGAGTTGAATACATGATTGAAAATGGCCGCCAAACGCCTTTTTATTTTTATTTCGGAGCTCCAAGTTGTGTTCCTGCAACAATGTTTGAAACAGCAGGGGCAGCATTGCATGCTAAAGAAACAGACCAATTATTAACAAGACCGGAAATAAAATATTTAAGTGAGATGATGAATTTTCCCGGCGTTCTGCAGGGAGATGAAGAAGTAATGAAGAAGATCGCACTTGCAAAAAAATATCATAAACCAATAGACGGACATGCCCCCGGATTACGCGGTAAAGACCTGCGCAATTATATTCATGCAGGTATAAGTACGGACCATGAATGTTTTACTGCAGAAGAGGCACTGGAAAAACTGGGACTGGGTATGAAGGTCATAATCAGAGAAGGCAGTGCAGCAAGAAATTTCGAAGCTCTGGCAGATCTCCTTTCCAATCATTGGGAAAATATGATGTTTTGCAGCGATGATAAACATCCTGACAGCCTGGTGAACGGGCATATCAATCAACTCTGTGCCCGTGCTGTTATCAAAAAAATTGATCTGTTCAAAGTACTTACAGCTGCCTGCATCAACCCTGTAAAACATTATAAACTTGAAGTCGGACAGCTCCGTACCGGTGATCCGGCAGATTTCATCCTATTAAAAGATTTGAAAAATTTTGAAGTATTGCAAACCTATCTTCAGGGTCAGCTTGTAGCCGAAAATGGAAAAACCAAACTGGATTCATTCGGAAATCGGGCCCACCCTAATCAATTCGATTGTGCTCTCACCAAGCCGGAGGATTTTATATTCAAAGCGATACCTTCCGAAGAATCGCCCTATCCTCATCCGGTTATAGAAGCTTTTGTCGGACAGCTTATCACTGGAAAATATAATTCAGAGATCAAATCGGAAAACGGAATCTGGAAAACGGATCTATCGAAGGATATATTAAAAATCGTTGTGCTTAACCGTTATAAAAAAGCCCCCATCGCAAAAGCATTTATAAAAAACTTCGGTTTAAAATCGGGTGCCCTGGCTTCTTCGGTTGCACATGACAGTCATAATATTGTTGCAGTGGGCACCAGTGATGAGGCATTAAGTCTGGCAATTAATGAAGTAATCAATGAAAGAGGCGGGATCAGCCTCGCTGATAATGGAATGATTCTAAAACTCCCGCTGCCTGTAGCCGGATTGATGAGTGGGGACGAAGGATACCGGGTAGCAGAAACGTATACTTCTATGGACGCCCATGCAAAAAAAATGGGATCAGGACTGCAGGCGCCATTTATGACACTTTCCTTCATGGCACTACTCGTAATTCCCCATTTAAAACTCAGTGACATGGGATTATTTGATGGAGACCGCTTTCAATTGATCTGATTCAAATATTCTTACCGGGAAAATACCGTCTTTCACCGCCTTTCTGAGCGCGATGGCCTAGATCTGCTTGAATGAAAGGCCATAGGGTTTTAATTTACATGAAATTCTTAGCAATGGATAATTCGGGCAACGAAATTAAAGACGATTTGGCGGGAAATATTAAGAAAGATATATACGACCGAATCGGACGAAGACATGGCAGCCGTATTTGGGTGCCGCTTGGATTTGTTACTGTCGGCGGACTCCTGCTGGTAAGACAGATGGGTGTTGGTCTCCCTGAATGGCTATTCAGCTGGCAGATGTTGCTGATAGTGATTGGTATTTTCAGCGGATTAACCCATGCTTTTCGTGGACCAGGATGGCTGATCCTGATTATGATAGGAACTTTTTTTCTGATGGATCAGCTAATTCCAGGATTGGACATTCATCGTTTCATCTGGCCAGCTGTTATTATTGTTGTTGGGCTCATTATGCTTGTACGCCCTAGAAAACCTTACTGGATGGATCATAGCTGGCATGAGCGATGGAGCCAAAAAGAAAAAGAAAGATGGCAAAGAAGACGGCAGAGGCGTGGATATCCTGGATTTACAGACACAGGATTCACTCAGGGAAGTGAACCTATACAAAATACAAGTTCAACAGGAAATGCAGGATCGGGTTCCAGGAGTTTTTCTTCGGAAGATTATATTGATGCGACCACTGTATTAGGAGGCATCCACAAAAATATATTATCAAAAAATTTTAAAGGCGGTGATATAACGATTTTCATGGGCGGTGCTGAAATTAATCTCAGCCAGGCAGATATCCAGGGAACAGCTTCCCTCGATATCACACAGATAATGGGTGGTACTAAATTAATTGTTCCTTCCAATTGGGAAGTACGAAGTCAGCTTACTTCTGTTTTCGGAAATATTGAAGACAAAAGGCAGAATATAGGCAACACAGATCCACAAAAAGTACTCATTATAGATGGAACCTCTGTCTTTGGCGGCATTGAAATAAGAAATTATTAAACACTATCCGATCATACATTAAATCAAAACTATGAACTGGTATCTTACTAAGATCGTTTACAGGATAATCTGCGGACAGGGGAATCATATGGCCCAGTTCGATGAACAACTCAGGTTAATTCAGGCTGACACTGCACAGGAAGCATTTGAAAAATCCGCTATGCTGGGAGAAAAAGAAGAAGATAAATTCTTCAATGAAGATCAGAAGCTGGTGCAGTGGAAATTTATTAATGTCGCTGAGTTGTATAAACTCAGCGGTCTGCTCGACGGCGCAGAACTGTATTCACGCATACAGGAAACTGATAATGCAGAATTATATATTGAACTTACAAACAGAAAGGCAGCCCATATCCTGCACAACAGCAAACACCAATTTCTGGAAATTATTTAACTCAAATATTTGGCCAGGTCACCGCTTAGCGTTAGCAAATTTCGCAACAGTTTTTTTGGCTGGTGGATTATTTGGACTGTGCTGCATGTTCTTTTGGTTATGTATTATGGCTATGAGTATAAGTACGCCTTGCTGGATGGCATAATAACGA
The DNA here is from genome assembly GCA_035937535.1 of Puia sp. Taxonomy (GTDB): domain Bacteria; phylum Bacteroidota; class Bacteroidia; order Chitinophagales; family Chitinophagaceae; genus Puia. The sequence continues at coordinate 4,450 of DASZHV010000129.1, forward strand.
ATGCACTACTGATGGCTGCCGGAAGCCTGATCATTAATATTCTCCGCTTTTATCTACCCTACCGCGATCGTTACGGTTATTTACTTTTTCTAAGCATAATATTTAGTGTGGCAGTCGTATCCCTGAGTAAGTTTTATTTGAATATGATCTTTGATCATCCTGCCGATAAGTCTTACCTTTTCTTTCTCTCCAATTCTTATCTGATACGCGGTGTAATTTCATTCCTGCTTTTGGGATGTACAGCAATCATTAGTGTACTCTGGTATACGCAGGAAGAAGAACAGGAAAATCGTCAGCGGAAAAATGACGCTGAGAAAATGAGCAAAGAAGCTGAATTATTTAAACTTCGCCAGCAATTACAACCGCATTTTCTATTCAACAGCCTGAATTCCATCAGTGCATTGATCGGTTCCAATCCGGTTCAGGCAAGGAATATGATTCATCAACTATCTGATTTTCTACGTACCACCCTCAGAAAAGATGAAGAAAAATGGATAAAAATGGAAGAGGAACTTGAATCACTTGAATTATACCTGGAAATTGAAAAAGTCAGGTTTGGACACAGGCTTTCCACTTCCATACTAAAGGACGAAAAAAGCCTTCAAATGCTGGTTCCACCGATGCTTTTACAACCTGTGGTGGAAAATGCGATAAAATTCGGATTATATGATACCACAGATGCGGTTACTATTAATATTTCTGTTCACGTTGAAAATGAATCATTGAAAGTGATAGTACAGAATCCTTTCGATCCGGAAACGGCCAGTCCCCGTCATGGAACAGGATTCGGATTAAATTCGGTCAAACGAAGGCTCTATTTATTATTTGCAAGAACGGATCTTGTGGAAACCACGGCTAAGGATCAGGTATTTACGACAACTATAAATATTCCAAGGAATGAAAATTATTATCATTGATGATGAACCACTGGCAAGGTCCATCATCAGGGAATACCTGCAAAACCATCCTGAACTTGCATTAATTGCAGAATGTAATGATGGATTCGAAGGTGTTAAAGCCATTCAGCAAATGCAACCGGATTTGATTTTTCTCGATATTCAGATGCCAAAAATAAATGGTTTTGAAATGCTGGAACTGATTGAAGAGCCTCCTGCCGTTATTTTTACAACAGCCTTTGATGAGTATGCCATTAAAGCATTTGAAAGTCATGCGGTGGATTACCTGCTTAAACCCTTTAGTCAGGATCGTTTTGATAAAGCAATAGCAAAATGGAAACTATCTGGCAGAACTATACCTGTTAAAGAACAACTGGCTCCGTTGTTGGAATCAGTTTCAAACAGTCCGGCCGAACAGCATCGTGTTGTAGTTAAGATTTCAGGGAGAATTCGCATTATTCCAATAGAAGATATTCATTATCTCGAAGCAGCGGATGACTACGTAAAAATTCATACGAAGGAAGGTGCTTTCCTCAAAAATAAAACCATGGGGCATTTTGAAATTGTACTTAATAAAAATCAATTTGTCAGAACCCATCGTTCCTACATGGTGAATGTTTCAGAAATTACAAGGATAGATCCTTATGAAAAAGAAAACCACCAGGCCATATTGAAATCCGGTGCTCGTGTGCCGGTTAGCAAATCCGGATATTTCAAATTGAGATCAGTTTTGGGGCTTTGATGGGTTATGGATTATGAGATATGGGTTAAGAAATATGAGTAATGAGATTAGTGAGAAAATATTATAATCAATTATTCGTAATCCATATCTCATAATCCATAACTCATAATCCATAACCCCTAACCCCTAAACCGACCAAACAGCTCCGTTAATACTGTCTTTCGAGGCGCCGGTAACTGAATGCATTACATTAATATCTTCACGCCAGCGAAGGGCGCCCATCAGGGCCATCACCAGAGCTTCTTTAAAATCAATCAGGTTGTCATCAGGTATTACGAGTTCGATGCCGATGGAAGATATTTCATCTCTAAGCCGTTTTGTAAGAAACCGATTATGAGCTCCCCCGCCGGTCACAAGTAATCGCAGGCTGTTATTTCCATTAGTCCCTGGCTTTAATTGAACCAGCGACTTGGATATCTGAAAAACTATATGTTCCACATATGTACGTAAAGAATCCTGCATGGAAAGATTTGCATTTTCTATGATTGGAATAATTTCCTTCAGTCCGAATTCATTGGAAAGAGATTTCGGATATTGCAATTGATAATAGAAAAGGTCGTTTAACCGGTTAAGCAGGATTTCATCAATCCTGCCTGTGGCTGCAAGTTTACCGTTTTCATCAAATCCTTTTTCAGTACTTGCGGAAAGCAAATTCAGAATGCGGTTTGCAGGACAAACGTCGAATCCAATAAATGATTCCCTGTTTGCAGAAAGATTAGCGATTCCTCCGATATTCAAAAAAAAGTCAAATTCCGGAAAAAGAAGTTTATCTCCGATAGGAACAATCGGTGCTCCCTGACCTCCCAGCCCAACATCAACACTCCTTAGATCAGTAATTGTGCGGATCCCGGTAACTGCTGCAATGGATGCCCCATCCCCAAGCTGAGCTGTCATGTGCTGAGCTGGAAGATGGAAGGCGGTATGTCCATGGGATGCGATCAGCTGAACCCGGTAAGACAGATTTCTTTCTTCAAGAAATTTATTTATACAATTACCAAGATAATGCCCATATGCCGAATGGAGCAGAAGATAATCTTTAGCCGTCAGACTCCCAGAAGCTGCAAGATTTTTCTTCCATTCCTCTGAATAGGTAATACAGGCAGTTTCCAGTATTTCAAACTGCCATTTACCGGCAGCTTCTTCAAAATGGACAAATGCGATATCAAGTCCGTCAAGTGAACTACCACTCATTAATCCAATCACATTATACTGCATAGGAAATGATTTTCTGATTCAATCTTTTAATTTTAGTTTTAACCCCGACGGAATTTCGAATATCGGATTTTTAATTTTTATCTATGGTGATAAATCTGAGCCAGGATTACTCGATTCTCTGCGACTGGATTGCAGAAATAAGGGATCAGGCGGTCCAGACTGACCGGATGCGTTTTCGGCGAAATCTGGAGAGGATCGGGGAAATTGCAGGATATGAAATCAGCCGGCTGTTGCCATATGAAGAATTGGAAATTCAAACCCCCCTGGGTATTTCCAATTCAAAAATGCTCAAAAACCAGCCGGTGCTGGCAACTATTCTTCGGGCGGGCCTTCCATTACACCAAGGCCTTCTGAATGTATTTGATAAAGCAGATAATGCCTTTATTTCTGCATACAGAAAGCATAACCGGGATGGTTCTTTTGAAATCAGCATGAGTTATATCACTAGTCCCGAACTTGACAACCGGGTTTTGATCCTTTCAGATCCCATGCTGGCTACAGGTTCTTCAATGGTCAAGACCATTCAACAATTGCGTACTGAAGGCAACCCAGCTGAGATTCATATCGTTACAGCTATAGCCTGTACCGTCGGAATTGAGTACCTGCGCCGGGCATTACCCGCCTGCAAAATCTGGTGTGGTGCGATTGATGACGAGCTTACAGCGAAAGGATATATCGTTCCTGGTCTTGGTGATGCCGGAGATCTGTCTTTTGGTAATAAAACCCAGCTTTAAACCAGGATTGAATGCTTCCTTGTTTCAGGAAATTTGTTTATTTTCAACGCTCGTCCCGCTAGATCTCTCCTATGAATCCATTTTCCTTGTCCGGAATAACCGCCAGCTGATTGCTGTGAATAATGTCCGGTCAATCAAGAACTGCAAACCGGCCGTAATCAAAGGATGGTGCTTATGAGTAGAATTATTTACGTCCTGTTTTGTGTTACTTACTTTTTCCCTGGTATTAGCCGGGCACAGGATCCTGCATTTTCCCAATTCTTTGCTTCTCCCCTTACATTAAATCCTGCGCTGACGGGAAAATTCAACGGCGCCCTTCGGGTTGCAGGCAATTACCGTAACCAATGGCCACAAATCAACAATGCCTATATAACATCTACTATTTCGGTAGATGGAGATATTATGGTTAATAAAATTACTAATGGTGATGCCTGGGGTGTGGGCCTGATGACCATGACTGATAAAACTGCTAATGGTATCCTTACCAGCAATTATGTAGCTATTTCGACTTCCTACCAGAAAGCACTTGATGAGAACGGATGGGACCAGATCGGCATCGGTTTCCAGGGATCTTACGCCAGCAAAAGACTGGACGGAACCAGGTTGAATTTTGAAGATCAACTGGATCAGCAGGGCGGCTGGACCTTGCCCAGTTCGGAACTGGTCAGTGGTCACCAGGTTAATCTGAGCTATTTTGACCTTAACCTGGGTATTTTGTACAACGGATCTACCGATGGTAATAATAACTATTATTTTGGTGCATCTGCATATCATATCCTGCAGCCGACAGAATCTTTTTCCGGAGATAATTTATACACTTTACATCCAAGATTTACCCTCCATGGCGGTTACTCATTCCCGTTATCAGATGCGAATAATAACAATTTCATTCATTTGAGTGGTTTATATAGCAGGCAGTCGAATGCTGTGGATGCCATGATCGGGGGCACCTGGTCATATAATTTAAACAGTGATGAACCTGCTGCAAACCCCATCAATCTATATCTGGGTGTCTGGACACGCTTCAGTAACCTGACTGACGCGATTATACCTTATGTCGGATTGGATGTCGGGTCATTTACTATCGGAATGACTTACGACGTGAATGTTTCTTCTTTGAAATCTGCTTCTGAAAGTCAGGGTGGATTTGAAATTTCTATTATCTACATTAAAAAACCTGCCGAAGGAAGAAAAACGATCCCCTGCCCGAAGTTCTAGGATTTTTTTGCACTAACATAAGGGTTTCCCATAACAATAAACCGGTAAGGCAGATCAGCATCTTCCCTCGCTCCTTCCACACCGATTCTTTTGGTAGTTACTATCTCATTTTTTTTATACCGAATTCCATCATCTGCAATAAAAATTTCTTCTGAAAATACATTTCCTCCGGAATGAAATTTGGTAATGCCCAGGGCGCGTGAAAGATTTCCGGGACCTTTTGTAAGTGTAAAATCTGCTACAGGCTTGCCTGTCCGCTTCAACATATATTCGATCCCTTCCATAGGTTCAAGTGCACGTATTAGTACTCCATGGGGAATATCCTTTTTATTAGTGATCACATTGAAGAGGTGATGCATTCCATAACATACGTAAACGTATACAGTACCAGGGTTTCCATATAAATGTTCGGAACGGGCCGTACGTCTGCCGCCAAATGCGTGAGAAGCTCTGTCCTCAACTCCTGCATATGCTTCCGTTTCAACAATTCTACCTGAACTGCGAACACCATCCTGTTGTGTAATCAGTATTTTCCCTAACAGGTCTCTGGCTACCTGCACAACATTTTTACGATTATAAAAGGACTGGTCCAGTATTTTCAGATTCCCCGACATATACAAATGCTTAAAATCTAAATTAGTGTTATATTGAACGCCGTTAAAAAATTGCTTTGCTAAAAGAAATTGTCATTGCCATCCAGGCCTATCGAAAGGCACATATATTCATTGGTAAACATCAGTTATGGAAGTGGATACTGATTCCGGGATTGGTATATATGATTCTGTTTACCATCGGACTTTACTTTTTCTGGATTTCAGCTGATACGGCAGTTTCACACCTTAGCAGGATTACAGGCGTGGACATATGGCTTCATCACCAGCACAGTGCCGCATGGAGTTTTATCCTGATCATGGTAGGTATCATGGTGAGACTCATTATGATGTTCTTTTATTTCTCGTTATTTAAATATTTATTTCTCATTCTTGGGAGTCCCGTATTTGCCTATCTCAGTGAAAAAACAGAATCCATTATTGAAGGAAAAGAATTTCTATTCAATTCTTCCGTTTTTTTTCATGATATGGGCCGGGGAATAAAACTCGCTTTCCGGAATTGCTTCTGGCAAACCATTTATACTATTTTTATCCTCCTCTTATCATTAATCCCGCTGGTTGGATCGATTGCTCCGGTGATCTCCGGTCTTGTAGAATGTTATTTTTATGGATTCTCCATGCTTGATTACAGTTGTGAAAGGCATAATTTATCGCCATCGGCAAGTATACAGTTCATCAGTCAGCGCCGGGGACTGGCTATCGGGAATGGACTGGTTTTTTACCTTATGCATTTTATACCCTTTGTTGGCTGGGTACTGGCTCCCTCCTATGCGTTGGTGGCGGCTACGATCAGTCTGTATCATCAGAATATAGATTCATGAAAAGCCCGGCTACTGTATATCTGATTCCCACTACACTTGATGAAGAAGGCATGGATGCTTTACCAGCCTATTTATTAAGCGCAGTAAAATCTTCTGAAGTTTTTTTTGTAGAAAATGAGCGCAGTGCAAGGCGTTTTTTGAAAAAAATTTGGAAAGAAATGGACATCGATTCATATCGGTGGTTCGTGATTCACAAAGTGGAAGATTCCGTAAAACAGGAATTCCTTCAGCAAATAAAACAGGGAAAACAAATCGCTATTCTGAGTGAAGCGGGTTGCCCGGGTATCGCAGACCCCGGGCAAATACTGGTATCTGCAGCCCAGGATGCTGGTGCACTGGTAAAACCACTGGTTGGTCCCAGTTCGATCCTTCTTGCATTGATGGCAAGTGGTATGAATGGTCAGCATTTTCAATTTCGTGGGTACCTGCCTATTGAAACGACAGAAAGAAACCGCATCATCCGTGAACTGGAATCTTTTTCAAGGAAGGAAGGCTCAGCTCAAATATTCATTGAAACTCCCTATAGGAATCTCTCTCTTCTGGACAGTTTATTAAAAATCTGCAGCAACGAAACGCGTCTATGCATTGCCGTTAACCTTACCGGAAAATCCGAGTCCATTCAAACAAAAACAATAGAAACCTGGCGGAAGGCGATTCCTGATATCAATAAGATGCCGGCCATTTTTATATTGCAAGCCTAGGAAAGTATGGGAGTATGGGAGTATGGGAGTATGGGAGTATGGGAATGAGAAACTTTGACACTGAAATTAATTAAACTTATTAAAAATATAAAAATGAGAGTTGTTAGTTTGGGATTTGAAAATGATTTCTTCACTCCCATACTCCCATACTCCCATTCTCCCATACTCCCATACTTTCCTAAGGTGTATACGGCGTCGGCAGTATCCTCGAATCACGCATGGAGTAAACGCTATCTACTACGAATTCAGAAGTGCCGCGCCAGGGAAGAGCGCCTTTATATTCTTTATAATGCAACTCAAATTCTTTTCCGCTATTTGACATAAGTTTATTCGCTACAGATTCGCTAACTACAGAAAAGCGGAATTCATTCGACTGAACAGAACCCGGAGTTCCCCCCTGGAATCCTGCCTGAATTAACTTGCCCTCATACGTTTTAAATAAATATCCCTTTTTTGTGAAGTTATTCAGCTGACCCGCTTTCACCCCTTCCCCGAATACCCAGTAAAAGTGCCAGGCAAACCAAATCCCGCCGATAACTATAATGATGAGTAAAAAATAGGTTAGAAATTTTTTCATGTTCGTAAATTTATAATCCGTATTTATCAACCAGGAAAATCAGGGCGGCCATATTTATGGCTCCCAGTTCCAATTCTCTTTTATTTACATTTTCAAACACATCACTACCTGCATGGTGATAATCGAAATAACGTTGTGAATCCGGGATCAGTTCTGCTGCCAGTGCTCCCGTGGAATCATTTAGCGGATCCACATCTGCTCCGGCACCATTTAATATAAAAGATGTTACCCCATAGGGTGCAAATAAAGGAAGGTTGGGCCGTATAAGTGCGACCTGTGATTCTTTTCCCTTGAAACTAAATTCCCTGGGGGTAAATCCACCGGCATCACTTTCCAGTGCAAATATATGTTTCTCCTTTTTCAATTTGGCTTCCGAACTATATGCACCAGCACCTTTGCCGCCATTTTCTTCATCCGTAAATAGTACGATTCGTAATGTATGTTTCGGTTTGTAACCCACTGCTTTAAGTGCACGTAATACTTCAATAGAGTGAACACATCCTGCTCCATCATCCTGTGCGCCTTCTGCAGGATCCCAGGAATCCAGGTGACCACCAACTGTAATAAACTGATCCGGAAATTCAGATCCCTTCCATTCACCAATTACATTATATCCAACCGTATCGGGTAAAGCGTGTGCATTGGTAGAAATAAAAAGTTGCAGATCATTCCTGGCTGACGCTGCCGCAACGAGTTTATCTGCATCATGTAATCCAACAGCAAGGATGGGTATTTTCGGAAACGAATCATTATAAATCATCGCGCCCGTATGTGGGAAATTATCAGTGGAACTACTCATTGACCGGACCAGAGCACCCACGGCACCGTATTTAGCGGCCCTGCTCGCGCCAAATACGCGATAGGGAACGGCTTCTTCATAAGCTTTGAAAGTCCATACAAAATTCACATTGAATGGATGATTATAAAAAACGATTTTCCCTTTAATTTCATTTTTTCTTCGCTCCAATTCATCAAAATCCTGGATGAGAATCATGGGGGCTGTAATACCGCCGGTTTTTGTTGATACGGAATTCCCAAGCGCGATAACCGCCAGGTTCTGCCTGTTTTTTCCGGAGATCAGTGCCGCCTGGTCTCTGCCGCCCCTAACCCAATGTGGAATCATCGCTTTTTGTAAATAAACGCGGTCGGCCCCTGCCTGTTTTAATGCGTCCTGCCCCCATTTTTCGGCTATATAAGTCTGGGGAGATCCGGAAAGACGTGGTCCTACGGTCTTGGTTAATGTATGCAGATTATTATAAGCCGTACTATGCTGAAAAATTTCATCTGCGATTTTTCTTATGAATGCAGAATCGGTCTGAGCCTTTACGGACCCGGGAAAAAAATAAAGGAAAGAACCAAACAAAAACCAACGCATAACTGTTTATTTCCGCTAAGATAAGTATAACGCATATCTTATGAAGCTCTGGAAAATCTGTTTAACTTCGTTCAATAAAATCAGTTCATGCGAATAGGTATTGTCTGTTATCCGACCTTTGGAGGTAGTGGTGTTCTGGCTACAGAACTTGGAAAGGCCCTTGCTGACAAAGGGCATCAGGTACATTTTATTACTTACCAGCAGCCAGTCCGACTTACAGAATACAATGCAAATATTTTCTATCATGAAGTGAGGGTGACAACTTATCCGCTCTTCGATTACGCTCCGTATGAAACTGCGCTTTCAAGTACCATGGTAGACGTGATAATAAATCATCATCTGGATTTATTGCATGTGCATTATGCCATTCCACATGCATCTGCTGCCTATATGGCTAAAAAAATCGTGGCTACCCAGGGCATTATTATTCCGGTGATTACTACTTTGCATGGAACAGATATTACATTAGTAGGCAGGGATAAAACGCTGGCGCCCGTAGTTGCTTTCTCCATCAATGAAAGTGATGCGATCACAGCTGTATCCGAAAACCTGCGGGATGAAACCTATGAAATTTTTGATATCAAGAAGGAGATTGAGGTTATCCCAAATTTTGTAGACCTGAAACGTTTTCACAGAAAAGCAATAGATCCCTTCCGTAAAGTGATTGCTCCCAATAATGAACGTATTGTAGTACATGCTTCTAATTTTCGCAAAATCAAACGTGTACTGGATGTAGTAAAAATTTTTGCTGTAATAAACAAACAGATTCCTTCCAAATTGTTGTTTGTGGGTGATGGTCCGGATCGCCATGACGCGGAAAACTTATGCAGGGAACTTGGTATTTTCGACGATATCCGGTTCATCGGAAAACAGGAACAGATCGAGGAGATCCTAGCTGTGTCTGACCTGTTCATTCTTCCTTCAGAATATGAAAGTTTTGGACTGGCTGCACTGGAAGCTATGGCTGCCGGTGTACCCCTGATTTCATCCGATGCAGGTGGTTTACCTGAAATTAATATCAATGGAAAAACGGGATATATGAGCCCGGTTGGCGATGTGGTATCTATGAGCCGTAATGCGATAAAGATTCTTGAAAATGACGAAACTTTAAAAACATTCAAGGACAATGCAGTTGAACAGGCAAAGAAATTCGATATCCATCGCATTGTTCCGATCTATGAAAAATTGTATGACCGTTTTCTCATAAAGCAAGTACCAATAAAAAAATTATCTCCGGAAAAGATTTGATCAGCCTGCCGGAGGTTTATCGCCTCAGCCATTTTTCCGGATCAAAGAGACGATCCTTTTCATCGGACAATACAAATTCGAGTTGGCCGATATCTCCCAGCTTTCCAAGCAACTGACCTGTTTTTACAGCTTCTCCTTTAGAAACAGAAACGGAAGAAAGGTTACTGTAGGTCGTAAAGTATTTTCCATGACGAATCATAACCGCGCTTACATCGCCCACATTGAAAACGCTTTGAACGACTCCATCAAAAACAACCGTTACAGAGGATCCTGGTGAACTTTCGATCGTGATACCCTGATTATTGTGTACAATTCCTTTAATATATTCGTGTGGGCCGAATCTCATTGCAATATTTCCCGAAGCAATAGGCCATGGAAGATGACCCTTGTCCTTTTCAAAATTCCCTGATAAGGCAATATCGGATTTTGTATCAAAAAGAGTTGGTGCAGCTGTTTTTGTTGCCGGTTTAACATTGGATGAAAGAGCCCCTGTGCTCGGTGTACCTGAAGGATTTTTTGCCGGATCTGTTTTTTCAGGTGCTGTCGTTACTACATTTGCCGCTGCATCTGCTGCTGCTTTTTTCTTTGCATCCCGTATGGCGTCTTCACGAGCCCGCCGGATAGCAGCCATAATCGCACTCGCTAGTTTCTGATCCTGCCGCTGTTTCAGGTTCATCTCTTTTTTCAATTCCTTTTCGTGACTTTGAAGTTCTTCCACTACCTGGTCCTTTTCTTTCTTCTCAACTTCCAAAACCTGTCTCTCTTTATTCTGTTTCACAAGAGCCTCGTCTTTTTCGATGCGTTTTATTTTAAGCCCGTCAATTTTATTCTGCAGAAGGACCTGCGTTTTCAGAATATTATCCGCTCTTTGTTCCCTGTATGTCCTGTATGACTTCAGATATTCAACCCTTTTAATGGCGTCGTTGAAATTACTGGCTGCAAAAATAAAATTCAGGAAATCGTAATTGGTCCTGTTTTCATAAGCGTAAATCACACTTTCAGCGTATTGCTTGCGAAGGGTATCCAGTTCCTTTTTAAGTTTTATAATTTCTGACCAGGAATTATTCATATCTGCCTGAATAAAATTCAGCTGCTGATTGATATTGGCAATGGCTAATTCCCGAAGCCGAAGTCTTTTTTGCAGAAGGGCTAGCTGACCCAGGGTTTGTTTCCGGTTTTTATGCGTTATATCAAGGGAGCGTTTTACATCCTCAATTTCTTTCTGAATGGAGGCACGTTCCTTTTCGAGATCACTTCGGTTCTGGGTCGGCGCCTGGGCCAGGCAGGTATTAACCGAATAAAAAATAATAATTAATAGGAATACCTGTTTGCGCATATGCGTTTGACATTCGGGTTGAAGTTACTGTATAACGCTTAGTTGCGTTTATAATTTTTCGGAATAGAAAATGGAAAGTTTAAATTCTCGTTAAAAGAATATTTTGTGAAATTCATTTCTACGTCCAGCCTCGCCTTCTCCGCTACGGCTATTTTACGATATGTTGAGAAAAGGACAGTATCCGTTCTTTCATACTGACCATAAGTAATGTCACAGTTGCGTGCCCTCATCAGATCCACATCATCCAGTTTACTATGTTTGATGGTAAGATCTCCAGGATTCAGCGTAAGATAATTTCTGAAAACCGGGCCAATACTGAGAACGGATATACCCTGAATGTCTTTACTGTAATAGAGAATATTACTATCCAGGTAAATAGGATTGCCGAGAATAATTGACTGTAATACATTAAAATCAAATGGAAGATGGGTGATCTCTTTAAGGTAACTGACGGATCTTAACTGGTAGAATTTATCCAATTTATTCAAAACTTTGACACTATCGGGTGTGATCACAGCACGGAAAGCTTCAATTCCCAAAAGGGTAGCATTAATAGAAATCCAGATCATTTTATCTTTTTGAAGCCGGATGAAAGCATTGAATTCATAATCTTTCCCATCACTTCCTTCATAGTGAACTTTTAGTTTTGCAGAAAATGTATTGCAATCAATAATGTTTGATTTGATATGGCTATACAATTGCTGGATATATTTTAAAGAATCCGCATGTAAATCTTCTGTGGTAGCTGAATCTATTATTTTCTGTACTGTATCTTTCTTGCTGATGGCAGTTGTAATCTTTTTTGCCGAGCGGCAGGAGGTCGTTGCAACTCCAACTATAAAAATCAGAAATAAGCCAAAACTCCATTTCAGAAAAATCTTTCCAACATTTTCCATATTCAAAAATTCTAAGTTAATCCCGATTTAGACAGGATTGGCTTTCGGGTAAAAACTTTAAGTCTTAAGCTTTAGGCATCACACTTTCCCTGTATGCCCGAATCCACCATCGCTTCTGACCGTTTCATTTAATTCTGTTACAGGATGCCAGTCAACTTTTTCAACCCTGCTTACAACCATCTGTGCAATCCTGTCGCCCGGTTGAATCAGTTGTTCCGTATTGGAAAGATTGATGAGTATAACTTTCAGTTCGCCTCGATAGTCCGCATCCACTGTGCCTGGTGAATTCAAACAGGTAATTCCCTGTTTCAAAGCTAATCCGCTACGTGGTCTTACCTGGGCTTCATAACCGGGAGGTAGTTCAATGAAAATGCCGGTGGGTATCAATTGCCTTTCCATAGGCTGGAGAGAGATTGTATGCTGAATATCTGCTTTGAGATCCATGCCGGCGGAGTCGATAGTTGCATATGCTGGCATAGGGTTTCTCGATTGATTTATGATTTTAACCGGGATGGACATGGCCGCAAAGGTAATTAATCCACTTTCCTCAGCAATACTACAGCCTGCGCCATTATTCCTTCTTCCCTTCCGATAAAACCGAGTTGTTCAGTGGTTGTCGCTTTTATTGAAATATCATTTATATCCATTTCAAGGATCTCCGCCATGGCAAAACGCATATCAGGAGCAAACGCCATGATTTTGGGTTTCTCCAGGCAAATTACTGTATCAAGGTTGACTATCCGGAATCCTTTCTGCCGAATCAGATAAAATGTTTTCTCTAGTAAAATCTTGCTATCAATATCCTTCAGACTATTATCCGTATCCGGGAAATGAGTGCCGATATCTCCAAGATTAAGTGCCCCAAGTAAAGCGTCACAAATGGCGTGAAGGAGCACGTCGGCGTCGCTATAACCCATCGCACCCTTATGGTGAGGAATTTCAATTCCACCCAGCCATAATTTTCTGCCAGCGACGAGTTGATGAAAATCTGTTCCTAAGCCAATGCGATAAGACATAATAGAAATTTGACCCGCCATTTGGCGGAAAAGAAATTGAATAATTGAAAATAAGCTTTCAATTATCCAATTTTCCTCTTTTTCAAAAATTTATATTACTGATCTGAACTGGTTGTTCCTACAGCTGGTCCGTCAAGGTCAAATACCAATCCAAAGCGGATTGTGTTTGATAGTGGATTTCTTGTAATTCCGGATCCTGAAGGTATGAGATAGGAGAAATTCAATCCGAGCATATTATATTTTAAACCAATCCCCATAGTAAAATATTGTCTGCCACCCTGATCCTGACTTTCATAAAAATAACCGAGGCGGAAAGAAAACTGATCCATATAAGTATATTCAGCACCGATGGAAGCATTTACTGTATTCCATTGCCCGTTAAAAGACTTGAACCAGCTGCTCACCACGCTTTGATTATAATATGCCTGCAGAGCTTCAGTACTTACTGTATCAACTCCGCTGGCAGGGGTCGGGGGGGCGGGTACCAGGAGTTTATTCAGATCCAGACCAAAACTTATTTTATTCTGTTCGTCAAATACCTTGGTGTAGTTTCCGCCAAGACCCATATTAGCAGGGATGTATTCCTTTTGCGTTGCGTCGTTTGTGTATCCGATTTTTGAACCAAGATTTGATAAAACAAATCCAAATGTCCAGCCTTCTGTATTAGCTTTAACGTTTTTATAAGTCAGCGAAACATCAGCTGCAAAAGCTTCACCTGCTTTATATGCTGAAATACTCCCGGATGCAGCAGCAGCTCCCAATGTAAGATTTGAATTGATATACCGCAGGGCCAATCCTATACCAAGTTTATCGGAAAGTTTACGTGAATAACCCAGATCAAAAGCAAATTCCCGTGGCCTTCCTTCTCCCCAGTTGTTTCCGTTATAATCAGAGAATTGGATACTACCCAGGCTGAAATACCGGAGGTCAGCAGTAATTGCCTCATTGTCATTAATTTTATGATAGCCTGACGCTGCCAGCAGGTAAACATCGTTTAAACCAAGGTCTTTGAGCCAGGGTGTATAAGTCAGTCCGATACCCGTTTTATATTCGGAAAAAGGAGTTTTGGAGAGGTTATAAAAGCCGGAGTTTGCGTCCGGCGAAGTTGCTAAACCCTCTTCACCCAACCCTCCCGCGCGTGCATCGGGGGATATTCTCAAAAACGGCACAGCTGTAGTGACCACATTAATTGGATTCGTTTGAGCATTTACAAGGAAAAAAGAGAACAGGCCGCACAAGATAGCAGTTAGACGGAAAAACAGTCGTTTCATGTAATTTAATTTAGCTTTAAAAGGAACTGACTGTAAAATGAGCAGTGGCTGTGAAAAATCACAAATTCAGGCTCATTTCAGCAATTAGAGGGTAGAAATTTTCAATAGCTAATCAAGTGGTTTTTAGTGAGTTCCAATAATGGTTGCCATTCAAAGACTGTCTTTCATTACAATCAATGCATGACCGGACTGTACTTCCGGTAATCCAACGCAAACATAACCAGAATATTGCGCAAGTTAAAGGTTTCAAGGAATTGCAAAGCTAAGCAAAAAGACGGCCAACATTTCATAAGGGTTTAACATTCCCAAAACTGGATTTTTCCCTGTAAACAAACTATTTTCGTGCTCTCTGCGTATTATACGTTCAGAGGGTAATTTTTACAATATTTGTTTCAAAACCACGTTTCTACACTTAACATATCACGGTTAAATTCGTTTTCTATGAATTTCAAAAATCTCGTTATCCTTGCTTCCTGTGCCGCAGCAATGGCTTCGTGTAAAACTAAGACCCAATCTTCTGCTGTAACCGGCTGGAACTATAATGATAAAAATATGGGGGGATACCAGGTATCCAAAGAAAAAGAACAGCGTACTGGTCCAGGACTTGTCTTTGTTCAGGGAGGTACTTTTACCATGGGTGCTACTGAAGAAGACGTGATGAGCGAATGGAACAACATTCCACGTCGTGTAACCGTAAACTCCTTTTATATCGACAGAACCGAAGTTGCCAATGTGCACTACCGCGAATATCTGTACTGGATAAATAATGTTTTTGAAGGGGATGAATACCAGACAGTACGTAATAATGCGCTTCCAGATACCCTGGTATGGAGAAGCGAACTCGCATATAACGAACCACTGGTTGAATATTATTTCCGTCATCCTTCATATAATTATTACCCAGTTGTGGGTGTTAGCTGGAGACAGGCTAAAGATTTTTGTTTATGGAGAACTGATCGTGTAAATGAAAAAGCACTGGTTGACCGCGGATATATCAATAAAAATTCTTTGAAAAACATACAGGGATTAGGGCAGGAAAATTTCAATACCAAATCTTATTTGGTAGGTGAATATCAGGCTACGCCTGGTCCTGCTGCCAAATCAAAAAAGAACGAACTGAAAAATCCAAATGGTACTCCGCGTACCCAGGTAACATTTGAAGATGGAATACTTCTTCCTTCTTACCGTCTGCCAACCGAAGCAGAGTGGGAATATGCGGCCCTCGGATATATTGCACAAAACCCAGCTCCAAGTCATAAGGACAGCCAGAGAGGAGAAGAATTAGTTGCAAACAAACAGGTTTATTCCTGGAGTCAAAATGTAAACGGATTGCGTGATTCACGCCGTGGTACATGGCAGGGAACCTTCCTGGCCAATTTCAAAAGAGGAGCCGGAGATAATATGGGTGTTGCCGGTGGATTGAATGATAATGCCGTATACACTGCAGATGTAACTTCTTTTTATCCTAACGGATTCGGATTATACAATATGTCTGGTAACGTGAGTGAGTGGGTTGAAGATGTATATCGCCCTCTTTCATCTCAGGACGTTAACGGTGTTGCTCCATTCCGTGGTAACAAATTTGAAACGATGGATCTGAATAAAGAAGGTAAACCTGAGAGAGATAGCCTGGGCAGAATTAAATACCGTGATGTAACAGATAAAGAAAGCGAGAACAGAAGAAACTATCAGAAGGGTAATGTAATCAATTACCTGGATGGCGACTCCCTCATCGCTGGAATTAGCTACGGATACGGCAAAACAACACTGATCAGCGATAAGTCAAGGGTTATTAAAGGAGGAAGCTGGGATGATCGTGCATATTGGCTCGGACCTGGAACACGTCGCTTCATGGAAGAAGATCAGGCAAGTTCTACAGTTGGTTTCCGTTGTGCAATGGATCGTGTTGGTAGCGCAGCAGGTAACGGAAGACAAACCGGTATCAGCTATAAAGAAAGAAAGCAAAACGCTCGCAAGCAATAACCGTCTTTAGTTTATAAACTTTATAAAAGCCATTACGCATACTGCGTGATGGCTTTTTTGTTTATTAGATTTGCGTTTTAAAACACAACGCTTAAGCCTGAGGTTTAAGCTAATGTGTAAATTTTTGAAGAGTATTAATATTATCGAATATGGATAAACCTGGTTCCAAAGAAAAGATAAATCTTACATTCCCGATTGAAGATTTATACCAGCTTTATTTAGAATATCCTTCTGTTTGTACGGATACACGCAAGGTTAAAAAGGGAGATCTTTTTTTCGCACTGAAAGGAGAAAATTTTAATGGCAATCTTTTCGCCGGCCAGGCGATTGCTAACGGTGCTGCTTATGCGATTGTTGACGAAGCGCCCGCAGTTTTAAATGATCGTATGATCCTGGTTGAAAATTCCCTGGCGGCACTGCAGGCACTGGGAGCCCTTCACCGCAACAAGTTTTCAATTCCATTTATTGCCATTACAGGAAGTAACGGAAAAACAACCACCAAAGAACTCATTCATGCCGTACTTTCTGAAAAATATAAAACTTATACCACTGAAGGCAATTTGAATAATCATATCGGCATTCCCCTTACTTTACTAAAAATAAAAAATGATGCAGAAATCGCTATTATCGAAATGGGCGCCAATCACCTGGGCGAAATTGCCGGTTATTGCTTATATGCCCGACCGACCCATGGGCTGATTACCAATAGCGGCAAAGCGCATCTGGAAGGATTTGGAAGTATCGAAGGTGTTAAAAAAGGAAAGGGTGAACTCTATGATTATCTCCGTTCGCATGATGGAACCGTCTTCGTTATGTGGGATTATGATTACCTGCGAAAGATGAGCAAGGGCATAAAGAATATTATCACATATGGAACTGAAAATGCCGATATAACCGGTAAAGCAGATACCTCAACACCCTATCTGAGGGTAATCATTACAAAAGGTAAGCCTCCCGGATCCATACAAACCCGGCTGACCGGAGATTATAATCTGCCGAATGTGCTTGCAGCTGTAAGCGTGGGTAATCATTTTAATATGGAACCTGACGCCATAAAAAAGGGAATTGAAAGCTATGAGCCCTCCAACAGCCGCTCGCAATTAATCAGGGCAGGAAGCAATACCATCTTACTGGATGCTTATAATGCCAATCCTTCCAGTATGAAACTGGCTATTGAAAACTTTGTTCAATTCCCTGGCGCCGATAAAATATTGCTGCTGGGCGGCATGGCAGAACTTGGTAAAGACAGCATCGAAGAACATGAACAAATCCTTCGTCAGATCGGATTAAATAAATGGAAGGATGTAGTGCTTGTTGGCGGTGATTTTTTAAAAATTAAACATCCTTACAAAAGTTTTATGAATTCTGAAGAAGCCGGCAAATGGCTAGCATCCCGGAATTTTATTGACACTTCATTCCTCGTAAAAGGATCACGCAGCATGCAAATGGAAAGAGTGGTGGAAAGTTTAAGAGGTTAAGCTTAAATTTTATTCGCAGAAAAATAAACGCCGGGAAAACCTATGGTCTGATCAAATTGTTCTTCACTTTCTCCGATAGTGGAATAGAACATGGGCATGAAAGATTGGAATGGGTCGCATTTTGCTGTTACAATTCACGCAGATGAGTTATAATGAAATCAAAACATAACTATCTCAAACTGATTAACGAGCTCAAAGGTGCGCGCCTATTTCGGAAATCCATCATATCAACCTTCACACTTCCAACACTGATCGGGCTTTCAACACGAACTGGAATATGGTTCGCATCATCACTTACCCATACAGTCATTTTTTCACCACCTTCAAAAATGGTTCCTTTAATAAGGAGAGGTTTGATCTTAATTGCCCGGAACTTCCCATATTTGGTTTTAATGATTTCTTTTCCAACATATCGAATATACAGACTATATACCTGGTCATCGAGAAACATGAAAAACGGAATTTTATCACCTGGTTGCATTTTATCGTAGTCAATATTACGGGCATAATAGAAGGTACTTAAAACGTCCTGTACACATTCAGGTGTTTTAAAAACTCCGGAATTTGTAACTGCTGTATTGGCAGTTTTATTAAAGCTTATATTTTCGTATTTCTTATAGGAGCCTTCGCTTACGTTCCGTATGAATTTTAATGGCTGGAGGTTGGAAGTATCTATAAAACTTTCGTATTTATCCCTCACCTTGAAAAAATTATCTAAAAAAGAATAGTTCTTTCCGGAACCTGTAACATGATAAACAGGTTTGCCATTTAAATCTTCCATTACAACAGTAAAAGTGGCTTCTCCCGCAGAAATATAGACGCCGGCTAATGTATAATACACCTTAAACGTTATACTTTCTCCGGCTTGAAAAGCATGATTTTTAATACCACAAAAATCATCGCCTGCCCTTAAGGGTATTGAAAGGGTTATTAATAAAACGCATACGATAGCGCTGATTGATTTCATCTGCTACTAAATAGTTTTACCCTTAAAATTAATAAACTCCCAATCAACGCAGGGATTATTAAATTGATTAGCCAAATTCCCAGTGATACAGCAAGAATACCTGCAGTATTTAAAGTGAATACCTGAAAAATCTGAATGCCTGCAGCCCAACGAAATCCAAGATCTGTTAAAAACGTTAATGTGGGTACAATGGCCATTAAAACAAACATAACACTAACGCCTGTAAACACCTGCATTCCCATCAACGGAATACCAAAAAGAGAAAATAAGAGAAAATATTGCAATATAAATACCATGTATCGAATCGTTGAAATGAATAGAATGGTTGTTAATGCGGGTATACTAAAATTTTGAGGTATGGAGAAATTTTTTTTGTTCTTCTCCAACCAAATATTTACCCTGGTTACTAACGGATCAAACCTAAAAAAAATCAAGGCCAGACCTATTGCAGCTCCCGCAGTTACAATCATTGCCAATCTCAAGAAAGCAGGCGATGACCAGGCAGTGTGAAATTTAAATGGTAAATTTGAAAACAGATAGACACCAAAAGTTCCTGCGGTCAGTGTTACAAGCATCTGGGACATGCTGCAAAGGATGGTGGGTGTAACTGAAAGGATTTTATTACCGGGTTCAACAAATAACATTCTACCGAGATATTCCCCCACCCGGTTAGGTGTAAATGAAGCAATGCAGGTTCCGGCAAGTATGGCCTTAAAAGCACGGATAAATCCGATTGCCTGTACAGGCCGTAATGCAATCTGCCATTTGAATGTTTCGAGGGTCCAGTTAACACACATCAATCCAAACATTGCATATAATTTCCACTCTTGTTTACCTGTGGCTGCTTCCAGCATCTGGTGAAGAGAATCCTTCCAATGTGGCTGTTTGTGCAGTTCCCGACCAACGGTATAGAAAAGAAACAACATAATGAGCGGCCCTGCCACATAGTTGACTATTAATTTGATATTTTTGTTCAACGCCACAATCAAAAATAGCGTTCCCTCTGCAAAAGAACTCTAAAATAATCCTGGGCATTGATCCCGGCACTCTTATGATGGGTTGGGGATTGATATGTGTTGATGGACATCAGACAAGATTCATAGAAATGGATGTGTTGCATGTGCCCGTGCGCTTGGATACATACCAACGCCTGGAGCTGATTTATTATACAGTTCAGCAACTCATTCTGAAATTCAAGCCTGACGATTTTGCCATTGAAGCTCCTTTTTTTGGAAAGAATGTACAGAGTATGCTTAAACTCGGCCGGGCACAGGGAGTGGCCATCGCAGCTGCAATGCAATCCGGAATTCCAGTTGCAGAATATGCACCGCGGAAAATAAAACAATCAATTACGGGGAATGGAAATGCAGGAAAGGAACAGGTTTGGAAAATGCTTCAACAGATCTTAGAAATCCGGATGAAAATAGACCGCTTTGATGCATCCGATGCGCTTGCCGTAGCGCTATGTCACCATTATCAATTCAATTCTATTGTAAATACCGGAAAAAAATTAAATGGATGGAGAGACTTTGTAGCTAATAATCCGAAGAGAGTGATTTGAGAGTATGGGAGTATGGGAGTATGGGAGTATGGGAGTATGGGAGTATGGGAGTGTGAGAATTTATTCGAAAACATAATGTAATTATTTATTCTCACACTCCCATACTCCCATACTCCCATACTCCCATACTCCTATAATCTTACCTTTGCATCATGACAATATTTACAAAGATTATAAAAGGTGAAATCCCTGCTTACCGGATTGCCGAAGATGATTTTTTTCTTGCATTTCTCGATATTAGTCCATTGCGCAGAGGCCATACCCTGGTAATTCCTAAAGTGGAGACCGATCATTTTTTTGACCTGGATGAAATGTATCTTTCCCGGATTCTGCTGTTTGCGAAACCTATCGCAAAAGCAATTGAAAAATCTTTTACCTGTAACAGATGCGGTATATCTGTAGTCGGACTTGAAGTGCCGCACGCGCATATGCACTTAATTCCCATCGACCACTTGAATGATATGGATTTTAAAAACCCAAAATTGAAATTAAGTCCCGAGGAATTCAGGAATATTCAGGAAAAAATAATTTCAAATTTGGGAATTTGAAAAATAGGAAAGAAAGTAACGGTTTTGAGAAACAGCTAATATTATACTGTAATACTTTCAACTTTAAATTGGAGTTTCCCTGCTGGTACAATTACATCTGCCACTTCACCGACTTGTTTCCCAAGCAGTCCCTTTCCAATGGGTGATGAAACGGAGATTTTACCAAGCTTGAGATCGGCTTCTTTTTCAGAAACCAGGTGATAGGTCGATTGCTTTTTATTTGAAAGGTTCGTTACAGTTACTTTGGTAAGAATCGACACTTTACTAGTGTCAATATTTCCCTCTTCCAGTATGCGTACGTTGGCCAGGTCTGCTTCAAGACGCTGGATCTTTGCTTCCAGTAAACCCTGGGTCTCTTTCGCTGCATCGTATTCAGCATTTTCCTTCAAATCTCCTTTTTCCCGCGCTTCAGCTATCGCTCTTGAAGCCGCCGGTCGGTCGATACTTTTCATCTTTTGCAGTTCACCCCTCAGTTTCTCGAGTGCCTCTTTTGTCAGATATGTGATTCCACTCATAAATCCTCCTCTTGTTTATTATAAAAGAAAAAAAATACAACGCCCTCGGGAGGCGTTGCATTTGTACAAAGATAAGGAATCCAATTGCAATAGGTATTTTTCAAGGCTATTTGGATGCTAAAAAGCCTTACAGGACTGCACCGCCTATAGAATATTGGGTTCGATACCTCCTTTCCCCGGCCTTTTATTCATTAAATTATAAACCAAGTTTGTCCAGCACTACTTTTGCCATCAAGTAGAACGCCTCTTTGCTATAACCGGCAATATGAGGAGTTAGTAATACATTATCATATCCCAGTAATTGATCAAGCTGCTGTTTTTCAATAGATGTATAGCTCTCAAGTTTTTCATTTTCAAGCACATCCAGCGCTGCACCGGCAATTTTTCCGGTTTCCAGTGCCCTGATTAGGGCTCCTGTATCCTGAGTTTTCCCCCTGCTTGTATTGATAAAAAATGGCTTGTTTTTTAAAGAAGTAAAAAAAATGTCCCCTGCAAAATGAAAAGTTTCATCAGTCAGGGGTACATGGAGACTTATCACATCGGCATACCTCCCCAGCTGGTCCAAATTGGCTTCCTTGATTTTTCCGGATCCAAAATTGAATTTGTATTTATCATAAGTCAGTACAGTTACATCAAAGGGTGCCAGTAATTTTGCAAATGCAGAGCCCGTATTTCCATAACCAATGATGCCTACCGTTTTACCGGTCAATTCAATCCCCCGGTTTGTGTCCCGGATCCATTTGCCATGTTTTATTTCCTGGGATGCTCTTGGGATATTGTTCATCAGCGAAAGCAGCATGCCCAGCGCATGTTCAGCAACAGCATTGCGATTCCCCTCCGGACTGCTCACACAACGGATACCTTTTTGATTTGCAAAGTCGACATCTACCAGTTCCATGCCACTGCCCAGTCGACCGATCCATTTCAGGGCATTGGCTTTTTCCAAAATTGGTTTGTCTATTTTTAATCGCGTTGTAATGATTAACCCCACCACATCCCGGATAAGATCTTTTAATTCTTCATAACCAAGCTGCGGGAAATAAAGCACTTCAAATCCCTGCTTTTGCAAGCGGTCAATCAAATACTCATGCACTTTTGACGTTACCAAAACTTTTCGCATGAATTTAGTTTTACTATTTATCTGTTTTTTAGAACACCATAAGAAAAGAAACACCCACACTACCACACTACCACACTACCACACTACCACACTTTCATACTCAATCCCTTACTTCATCTTCCAGGTTAGTTCTGCAAACTGCAGAATTGTCAATTGTTCAGCTCTTTTGTTAAAAATTGAATCCTTCAGAACTTCTTCCGAAAACAGTGATTTCACAGCATTTCGCAAGGTTTTTCTCCTTTGGTTAAATGCAGTTTTTACCAGCAAAAAAAACATTTTTTCAGTTCTGACACTAGCTGGTTCTTTTTTTGGTGTCAACCGTATTACAGCACTTTTTACTTTGGGCGGCGGAATGAAAGCCTGTTCGCTTACTTCAAACAGATACTCAACATTAAAAAAAGCCTGTAGCAGAACGCTGGTAACCCCATAAATTTTATTTCCTTCGGAAGCCGTGATACGCTGGGCCACTTCTTTCTGAAACATTCCAATTAGGCGTTCCACATCCTCACGCCAATCCAGTACTTTAAAAAGTATTTCAGTGGAAATATTATAAGGAAAATTTCCGATGATTGTAAATCGCCCCTCAAATGGTTTTCCCATTTGGAGAAAATCCATTTCGATAATGCGGTTAATTAATGACGGGTACTTTTTTTGCAGATACCCAACTTTTTCCCTGTCTATTTCCACCGCTTTGAAATCCACACCTTCCAGTGAAATAAGATTCCTTGTGAGTGCCCCCGCTCCTGGGCCGATTTCTAACAACTGCTTAAAAGGAAATTGTTTTAGGGAATCTATGATTTGCTTGCAGACCAACTCATCTTTTAGAAAATGCTGACCTAATGATTTCTTCAGATTGAGTGGCCGGGACAAGTACGTCATAAAGCAAAAATAAACCTTCCTTCAGGCTAATAATCGTATTTTTATACATCGAAAAATAATACATGACCACCCCACAGCAAAGACCTGTTATTGGCATTTCCATTGGTGACCTGAATGGTATCGGTACTGAACTGGCAATCAAAACATTTTCTGATAACCGACTATTGGAAATCTGTACCCCCATTTTATTTGCATCAAATAAACTGATAAATTTCTATCGCAAATCGATACCGGATTCAACATTTAATTATCAGCACATTAAAGACCTTTCCCGGCCCTTTCACAAACAGGTTAACCTTTTTTCCTGCTGGGAAGAGGAAGTTGCTATCAACCCGGGACAGCTTACTGATGTAGGTGGCGCATATGCTGTTAAATCCCTGATCGCGGCAACTGAAGCATTGAGGGATAGAAAAATAGACGGATTGATTACTTCACCAATTCATAAAAAAAATATTCAATCCGAAGGTTTTTCTTTCACAGGACATACCCCTTACCTGCAGCATTTTTTTGGTTTGAAGGATGTTCTCATGCTTATGAGCTCCGAGAACTTCCGAGTAGGGCTCGTCACTGAACATGTGCCAGTCAGCGAAATTGTTAAATTTATTACGCGGGAAGCTATTCTTTCTAAACTGAATATTCTGAAAGATTCACTTATACGCGATTTTGGCATCGATAAACCACGTATCGCTGTTCTTGGACTCAATCCGCATGCCGGTGATGAAGGTCTGATCGGCCGCGAAGAGGAAGAAATTATCAAACCCGCAATCAAAGACGCAAAACACAATATGCTCGTATTCGGTCCATATAGTGCAGATGCTTTTTTTGCACGTAACCAACAACAGAAATTTGATGCCGTTCTGGCTATGTATCATGACCAGGGATTAATCCCTTTTAAATCAATGGCTTTTGGTGATGGCTTCAATTATACTGCAGGATTGCCGGTGATCCGGACTTCACCGGACCATGGAACGGCCTTCGAT
>DASZHV010000130.1:0-96556 GCA_035937535.1 Puia sp.
TTGATAGTTCATTAAATTCACTTAGAAAGTTAGCAAATCAGCGACATCATTTTTCTTATACCATTCAAAATATTTTTCAACATTAACGGTCTGACCTTAAGATTGAAACATGAGAATTGATAGAATGGTACTATTTATTAAAGTCTTCTTCGCGGGAGATACAGCGGAGAGCCTCCCGCATTCAGTGTGACGGGACGGGGGGACGGCACACTATTCAAACCACCTGAAATAGTACGCGTTTTGCGTACTGCTGTTTCGGTCAAAAAAAATAATTTTTCATACTTTTCGGTTATGCGTTTCCCCCCACCCGATCCACCTCCTGATTCAAGGGCCATCTTATTTTGGGTGTCGCTGGCATTATACCCGGGATTTTAACCATTATAATTCCATTCACCCATCCGACTATTCCCTGCGTGTCCAAATGCATTTCATCAGCCCACTATTCTAAGCGGAATTCTTTTTACTTTTCTTGGTCCGGGTTTCCTTGTCCCCGCCATTATCAGAAGAATTCGGAAATAACCCTGTCCGGTTTGGCCGTTTTTGAATTATCCGGTCTTTGTCTTCACCGCAGCTGCCCTGGTGCTTTCCGGTATAGGCCCTTATACATGGAGCATCGACTGGAATAAATCTATGCGGCAGATCTTCCGGTATA
Source organism: Puia sp. (assembly GCA_035937535.1). Classification (GTDB taxonomy): domain Bacteria; phylum Bacteroidota; class Bacteroidia; order Chitinophagales; family Chitinophagaceae; genus Puia. The sequence goes on from DASZHV010000130.1 coordinate 653, forward strand.
ATAACCCTGTCCCGTCTGAGAGTTTTGTACACCAGGTGAAAGGAGGCTATTAAAAAAGGAATCCCGGTATAAGAAGAAAGTTGTGAAAGGCCGCCATCAGCGCTATTGAAAAAGTTATGTGTCAGATAGTAAAAGCCGATCCATAAAAAACCCAGTCCAACCATTCTTGTCCAAATGATTGCGCCGTTCTTTTTTAAAAAAAGGGATAATAAAAGTAAAATCTGTCCTGCAAGACAAAGTATTGCAACCGGGCCAAAAGAATCTTCATAGCTGGCAGTCAATGAAAAAGAAAAATATTCGGCGTTGAACTCAAACTTATTAAAAATGCCCCATACTTCAATCAGGCCAATAGAAGCCAGCCCATGTCCGGCACCAATAAGAATAAAAAAGTTGAGTACTACCGTCCAGATAGTCAGCGACCTGAATTTCTTCATGATGCTGGTAATAACGTGTTGACCGGACAGAGAATTGTCATGATTAACATGTGAATATAAAAATTGGATTTATTTTAACGATGATCTACTTTCTGTCAAATGCGGTTTTCAATTGTTCCTGGTACGATTGTTTGTCATGGGGGCCGTTTTTCAAATCTTTTTTTCCAGTTCTTCAATGAAGGGTAACTGCGCAGCAATGATTTTTACTTTGGCTTCTCCGATTGTAAACCAAAACCCCCTGTCCATTTCCGGAAATTGCTTTTTAAAGCCCGAATGGGGTGGCCATTCAATTTCAAACAGATTACTTTTTAAGTCCAGGGGATTAACATCCTGTTCAAGCGTCCAGGCAAATACTATTTTATTATTTTTTTGCTTAATGGGCGTTAATTTCATCAGCTTACCTTTTATCTCTATTCCTGTTTCTTCCCTCAGTTCCCTTTCAGCCGCCTGTACCGGTTCTTCATTTTCATTTAATTCTCCTTTCGGAATAGACCAGACACCTGCATCTTTTTTTGCCCAGTATGGACCACCGGGGTGAAATAATAATATTTCCGGGTACACATTTTTGAAACGAAACAGTAAAATGCCGGCGCTCATTTTGGGCATAGCGAATTTAATTTATTGAAAATACTTCGTCATCGCATTCCTGTAATCCGCTGAACTGAGCAGGATACCATATACCTGTTCCGGCGGCACTTTGAAAATGGGCCGATTGGCGGATGGTTATGCCTGTATCCTTCATTTGTGCGAAGCCGGGAGCATGCAGAAAAACAAGCGCCATGAAAAACGCCCCGATAACTGGTAATTTTTTATCCACTGGATTCGTTTTTATGGGTATAAAAATAACGATCTTTAAAAAAACAATTTTTATGGATAAGAAAACACCAGCTGCCCCGTCCGCGGAACAACCCAGTCTGTTTGATAAGGCCGGGGAAGTCCTGAGCGGTATTGGACATAAAATTTCAGATGCAAAGGACAGTGTCACCAGTTTTGTCAAGGATGAAGCCGTTGTAGTCAAAAAGGCTACAAAGAAAATTGCCAGGATAATTAAAAAGGCTGTAAAGAAGGCGCCGGTTAAGAAAGCATTAGCGAAGAAAGCGGCGGCAAAGAAAGTTGTTCCGAAGAAAAAGGTGGTAAAGAAGGCGGCGCCGAAGAAGGCTGCGAAAAAAGCAGTGAAGAAAGTGGCATCGAATAAAAAGAAAAAATAAATGTTACTCCGTCAGGGATCGGAGCGGCATCTCCCGCCATCGGGGGGAATACAGCTAAGAGCCCGGTCCCCGCGTCCCGGCGGGAAGACGGCATTAATTTTTACTAAAACAACCTCGCAATTGTTCCCATGGCAAGAAACATTTTGCCACTGTCGGGCAACTTTATAAAACCGAATCTCAGATAGAATTTCTCGGCCTCTTCATCCAGCGGATACACGATCACCGCCATCGATCCGATGGTACCGGAGGTTTCATACGATCTTTTCAGCGCATCAACCAACAGTAGTTTACCCAACCCCTGCCCTGCGTTTTTCAGATCAACCGCCAACCTTCCCATCAGTGTGGCAGGCAGGTCGGCATAGGACGGCGGCATTTTTGTTTTGATATTTTCCGGCAACCAATTCCTTGGGATGGAAGCATTGGAGAGTGTATAATATCCGTGCACATTATACTGATCACCTTCGAGAATAAAACAGGCAGCGAGCATTCGCTTCACATCCCGTTTTGCCTGTACATGTAAATAATGATTCAGCGACGGTTTGCCACAGTCAAAGTCTTTTTTCTTATGGGCAGCCTGGAGCGGAACAGTTAGATAGCTCATTTTTTAGCGAGCAGTTGATGATATTCCTTCGCTGCTTTTTTGAGTTGTGCATTGGCAGCTGGCGGATTCATGATCGCTTCAAAGAAAATCTTTGCATCTTTTTTGGAAGCCAGGATGGATTCATGTTTTTGAACAATGATTTCAGCCTGTACTTTAGCTGAGTAGATAACAAATTCACTCAGTGTTTTAAAACCACCCAGTTCTGCCGCATACTGGAAGAGGGCTTTCTGATCTTTTGGTATCCGCGTATCAAAACGCGTTTTTTCGGCTGTATTCATGGCTGTATATTATATGGTAAATGTACGGATATTTTCCGTACAAACAAATAGGAAACAAACGATTGATTTTCAAATAATTGTTACTTGCATCAACCTGCGGTAAAACTGAGTGATTCATGGCAACTGAAATCAGCATTATTCAGCTCATGGAAAACAACAATACGGCTCAGTTTCCCTTTATTTTGAGCCATAACCGCCAATTTATTGAGCTGAATAGATCCCTTATGTACATTTACCTATTATGAAGCGCTTTCATTACTTCCCTTTGAACTTTGTTATTCATTTGGCTGCCTGTAAAAAGAATAATGATTCTAGTAAGTCAGCCATCGGTATTTCAGCCTGGGCAAAAATGGAAAGTTTTTGACCTTTAATACAAACCTGAATGCCGGCCGTCTTTTTCAATAATTTTCGGTATCGTTTCCTGATCAGTCTGTCCAAAGATTCTCCCAATTGTCAGAAAAATCATTACAAGCCATAAATTAATTGCTTTGGTCATTCTTTCAATTAACATTGTCGTTTGTATTGAAGCATCATTAATAATATTTAAATATTTCTTTTCTTCATTTCACTTATCGCATATTCTGCAGCCCGGGCTGTCAGCGCCATATAAGTTAACGAAGGATTCTGACAGGCGCTTGATACCATGCATGCGCCATCAGTTACAAAAACGTTTGGCGCATCCCAGACCTGGTTATGTTTATTCAAAACAGAAGTTTTAGAATCCTGGCCCATCCTTGCAGATCCCATTTCATGTATACCCTGTCCGATAGCATAATCTTTATCCCAGGTTGTAATATTTTTGATTCCTGAAGCTTCAAACATTGCCACCAGTTCTTTAATAATATCTTTTCGCATGTTCAGTTCATTCTCTTTTAATCCCGCATCCATTGTAAGTACAGGAAGTCCCCATTTATCTTTTACCTCTTTATTTAAACTGATCTGGTTTTCATGATAAGGTAAAATTTCTCCGAAACCGGTAGCGCCGATCGACCAGCTGCCAGGCTCGGTAAGTGCTTCTTTAAATTCTGTTCCAATATTTAGTTCAGCAATTTCCCGGCTCCATCCCTGCCTGCTGGCACTCCCCTGGTAACCATATCCTCGTAAAAAATCACGCTTATCACCATGCAAATTTGCAAATCGCGGAATATAAAAACCATTAGCCCTTCTTCCAAAATAATATTTGTCTTCATACCCGTCCACTGTACCCTGTGCTCCTAACATGTAATGATGATCCATGATATTATGACCAAGTTCACCACTGCTGCTGCCAAGACCTTCAGGCCATATGTCCGTTGCGGAATTCATAAGCACCCAGGCACTGTTTAATGTAGAAGCATTCAAAAAAACAATTTTCGAATTGAATTCATAGGTCTTATTTGTTTCTGCGTCCAGCATTTCTACGCCAGTAGCTTTTTTTGAATTTTTATCATACAGTATTTTAGTGACAATGGAAAATGGCCTGACAGTCAATTTCCCTGTTGCCATGGCTGCGGGTAATGTGGAAGACTGAGTACTGAAGTATGCACCGAATGGACAACCCTCCCAGCATCTATTACGAAACTGACACTTCGTTCTTCCGTGAATTGATTCTGTGAGATTTGCCACACGTCCGATGAAAAGGTGTCTCTGTCCCTTATAAAATTCTTTTATTCTGGCTGCCACTTCTTTTTCTACACAGTTCAATTCCATGGGCGGGAGGAATTTACCATCAGGTAAATGTTCCAAACCTTCCTTTGAACCGCTGATGCCTGCAAAAGTCTCCACATAATCATACCATTGCTCCAATTCTTTATAACGTATCGGCCAGTCGACTGCATTCCCATCCCTTATATTGGCTTCAAAATCCAGATCACTCCATCGGTAACTCTGTCTCCCCCAGAGTATGGACCTGCCGCCCATCTGATAGCTTCTCCACCAGGTGAAAGGTCTTTTTTCAACATAAGGACAATCTTTCTCATTCACCCAGTAACCCATAACAGCTTCCTGTGCTGCTGTTCCATACATGGCCCAATCTCTTGAAATAACGGGGTTGTCAGTTTTCTGTTTTAGCGTGGCTGCGCCGCGGTGTGGAAAATCCCAGGGATTAAAGCCTGCTGTTTTATATCCCGTGATATGATCCAGATTAGGGCCTCTTTCCAGCATCAAAACGCGAAGTCCTTTTTCCGTTAATTCTTTTGCAGCCCAGCCTCCGCTGATGCCCGATCCGATGACGATGGCATCATAGGTATTTTGTGTAACGGATTTATTATTTATCAGCAGGGAATCGCCAGGCATATTTTTTATTTTATATTATGGATAAAGTACCTGAATTATTTCAATTTACTCACTGGTAAGTGTTGTAAAACAACCTGAAAGCAATATGAATATCGCTTCATTTTTACGCACCTCCACTGCCGGGCCTTCTTTCATTGACAAAGTTTTTCCCGTTGAAATGATTTTGAATGAATGAATAACAGATGGAATTCCATCGAGAGTAACTTTTCTTTCTGCACCATTATTCACTATATGTAATACATATTTTCCTTCCCCTACATTGCCTATTGCAGCACAGGTTACATTTGGACGGTCACATACAACCGGTAAATAATTGAGTCCTGCAGGCGTGGAAGCAAGCTGTTTCAGATTCCAGAAACGCTGGGTGGGTTCAAGTGGACCTTCCTTTCCAAAAATTCCTCCGCCGATTAATGGGGAATAATCTGATGTCAGCTGCCATTGGAGAATGCTAAGTGGCTGGCAAATAGCCATAAGCTTTATATAAAGATTGATTTCCTGCATAGCGTAGGTCTGTTCAAGAAAGATTGTGGGATAACCCCAAGCGGCAGCATCTATACTTCCTTCTCCCACAATAAGCGGCAAATTAATTTCCCTTGAAGCCGTGGCCCATTGTGACAATAATCTGGTTTCCCAACCCCTCCAGGAGTGAAAAGAAACAGCGCCAATATAAGGATGTGCAGATGTGTCCCGCAACGAAGGCTCAATAAATGCATAGGTTGTTGCATCCGAATTATCACCCAGCAATATTTTAGTTTTCAACCCCCGCGAAAGAAAATATTTTCCCAGTCCTTTAATAAGATCGTCATGTTGCTCTCCGGTTTGGCGGACATAGATTCCCAAATCTGATTCGTTGAAAGAAAAAAATTGTATCCGCACAGCGAACTGATCCTGGAGAAATTGAATATAATCTGCGATGGATTGATATATGAACATTAGACTATCCGGATTCAATGGATTCCCCCATGGCTCACCCGGCTGATGAAAAAAATGCGCCTTTCCAATGATTGCCCAGTCCGGAGCTGACCAGGCGGTGAGAATGATTGGAATTCCGCGCTGCTGTAACTTCTGTGCCATTTCCAAAGCGCGCTGTACGTGGGCATCCAGTTTTCCTGCCTTAGCTGTGTTAACCGGATCAATATTTTTTTCAGGTTGCCAAAAACGCCAGGGCATTTCGACACGGCCCCAGGAAACCCGCATATTGTTTAAGCAATATTCAATTACCTCCGGATCTGTTTTTAGGTTTTGAATCCGAAAATTGCCCCCGAGTCCTGCAAACTCCCTTCCTGGTCTGGAAGTATCCATTACCAGATGAATATCTCTTTTATCGATATGGCCCGTCGTTTTAATTATATAAGTTTTTTGACCGCTCTGACCAGCCTTTAGATTTCCTGATTGTAACGGCAGGTAGATTTCAAGTTTTTGATCATTTTTCTCTAATACTGGATGAATTATTAATTCACTTGCCTCATGTAATTGAATTTCCATCTGACGAAGGGCGGAACTGATTCTGATTTTCGCAGAAGTAGTTTTCATCCATTCACCTGCACTGTCAGTTTTAATACCGGAAATCAAAAATGGTTTCATTTTACTAAGGCTTATTTCTCCCTGTCCATAATCAGATAATGGAAGACTGATGCAAAAAAATAAACCCGTAACACTTGTATCTCTGGCAGAAGTAAATTGAATTACAACACTTGCTTCCCCTTCAAGGAGATCTGTTACTGTTTCAGTAAATGATATTCCTCCCAAACGCGTAATAACTTCCTGACTCCCAAAGTTGTTCCTGTTGAATTTTGGACTTTGCGCTTCTTTACCGGTGGTGGTGATTGAAGACCATTTGTTTCCAACAACACGTAAGCTTGTTTCAAATTCGATCAGTTCACCCTGAACCCGGATACCTGTAATATTTCCCCAGGCCTGTAATTCTGTCTGACCATAAGATTTTTCTATACCTGCAGAAAAAATAAAACAAAAAAAAATAGGAAGCAGGACAAAGTATTTTTGCAATATTATACCATACTTTAAATTCATATCATTTAACTTTCCTTTCATAAACAAAAGTTTTCAAAATATTTGCCGACTCTTCAGGATAAATGGCGATCCGGTGATTTACAACCAGGGTTAAAATTGCCAGTGTTGAATTTGAAGAAGCCTGAACCCTGATTACATTTGAAGCCTGTTCAGGCATATGACAACGTGTACAATTATTACTAATAAATACGATATTGGAGTCCGTAGCTATTGTGCAAAAATGATTTCTGGTGGAATGACAACTCAGACAATGTCCGTTATAAATATCTACAAGTCCCCGTTCATTCATATGCGTATTGTGGCAGGTTGAACAATCCAGACTGCTCATCATGAAGCATTTACTCTGAGACAGTAACTGCGTCTGGTTACCATGTACATCAAGCCGATGATTCCTGTCGTATAGCGGGATCATATATGAAGACAGGGAATCACCCATCTTGAAAGCAAACCTGGATTTTAAAAGAATATTATTGTTGCCCGAATGACAAACTGCGCAGAGATCTATTTTCTGTTGTCTGCTGAGCGAATTGAAAGGAACCATAAACGTGGACTTCTTTTCATTTGGATATTCTTCATGAAATTGAACATGAGCCGCAGCTGGTCCATGACAACGTTCACAATCAATATTAAACACCCAGCTTTTCGGATTTTCCCTAAAATCCAACAGACCCTTTTCGTCCCTGTTTGCAAAAGAACTATGACACTCAAAGCAATCCTTGGTTATCGAACGGGAAAAATTCAGACCGGCCAATGCATAACCCGGACTTGAACTCCATCTGTGGAGGGCCGTAATATATGATACCGGCAATTGATACAGTCCACCATCGTGCCAAGACAAATATGTCTGCCCTTTAACAGCACCCATCACCAGGTCAAATCGGCGTGCAATTGTTTTCTTGTTGTTAATATATAATGCCTGATAAAGTCCTGAATCTTTTTTTTCCATTATAATGTGGGTGGTATCATTTACAAACAATTCATTTGAATCTTTTCCAAAATTTCCAACTACCGTACTATCTTCAGCAATACGTGTTGAAAGAAAATGTGCGGTATGTGCATAGGAATAGGAAATCGCTTTGTGACAGTTAATACATTTGTCGGATCCTGCATATGCATTGCCTCTTGGATCAATGTCTTGTTTTCCATGGAAACATCTGGCAAAAAAAAAGATCATAGAAACAATATTCATCAATAATAATATTTTCCTGATCTGCATTATTTTTTTAAAAATCAATTGGGATAAAAATTATTTCTCCTTTACTGCATCAAATAAAATATTCCTGACAGCTCCCCGATTGTTAGTGATCTGAACTGATGTTACAAGATCTCCCACACTCAGGAAGCCAGCGGATTGTGACAAAAATGACGATCCCTGATTCAGTTCCTGTTTTTGAATTTTACCATTGGATAATTTCAAAAGTGCAGAACGATCATCCGAATTTACCCTGACAATTCTTCGTCTTTTATTTAATTCAAACAATTTCAGATCACCGCGGTGCTGATTAGCCGCAATAAGATACTTATCATTAGCTCCTGTTAATTTTACCAATGCTTTCCCATTACCCGGGATACATACACCACTTTGCAGCATTGACAATGGTGAGAACCCCCCGGCACCGTCGCCCTTTAACAGAAGTCCGTATAAAGCATCATACTGACCAATACCAACCGATGTTGAATAGTCATTTCCATTTATCAGCAGATCCAGGTTACCGTCTCCGTCAAAATCATCCACCACCATACCATTTATCGCGGAGAACTGTGCTTCTTTTGGCAATGGAATCATTGTAAATTTTCCGTTTCCCTCATTTCTCAGATAACAGGATTGCAGCATATTGGCTTTAAGTCTGATCGCACCCTGATGCTGTTCCGGAGTAAGCAAATTGTCCATGGTAGCTACAGCATACTTTTTATAGGTATTAAATCTTTTCTTTAAACTGTTCAACTGTCTCGTTATATCATCTCTTCCCTGGGCAGGAAATTCACGTTTTACTCCCTGCTGATCCGGAAGGAACAAAGAAGGTATACCCGCAAATCTCCCGTTGTTTTCAAAATCCTTTGCAGTCATATAAACAGGAAAGGAATCTGTAGCCTGATATAATGAATTTAATCCGAGATTACCAATAATATAGTCCATCCTTCCGGTGTTTCTGAAATCGCCCCCTACGATTGAATTCCACCATCCTGACTTTCCGTCCATGCCTAATGAGGCGGTGACATTTTTGAATTTCCCATTTTCATTCTTAAAAAAAGTAACCGGCATCCATTCACCGACAACGATCAGGTCTGTCTGGTCATCCCCGTCAAAATCAGTGAACAGTGCATCACATACCATTCCTATATTTTTCAATCCGGGAGCCACGTCATCCGTTACATCGGTAAATTTCACATGACCATTTTCTGAATCATTCCTGAAAATAGAGCTGCTTACAGAACGTGGGTAATTCCAGGGATCAACCCGGCTTGAAACGAACAGATCCATTTTGCCGTCCTTATTATAATCAAAAGCCCGTACACAGAATTTACTGTTGTGATTAACCGGAAGAGCGGATGTATCCAGTTTAAAAATTCCTTTGCCATCGTTGATGTATAATCTGTCCTGATAATTTGGATCACCGGGAGCAAATGAATATCCCCCGCTGGTGATATATATATCCGGTTTGCCATCGCCATTCGCATCAAAAATCAGGATTCCTTCGTCCTTGTTAAGGCCTGATTTATTTTTTATACCCTCCAGCAAATTCCTCCGGATAAACTTTCCATCCGGCTGTTGAAATAAAATGCATGTGGGGATGTATGAATTTCCTCCTAATACTAGATCATCAAAGCCATTCCCGTCAAGATCACCGGAAGCCATACCGGGCGTATATTCTGAAAGCTTATGAGGTAATAAATGCTGAATATCGAAATCTATAAAATCTGCGTCATAATGGCGATAACTGATCCCTGCTGCATGGGTTGTCTCTTTGAATAAAGCATTGGCAGCAATGGCCGGCTGCTGAGAAGAAAAAGGAATTTTTGCATTGGCTATATCTGCTGTAATTACCTGGTTGGATTTCACATTTTCTAGTGTTTGCTGTTTTCCATTATACCATTTTATCACAACAGAATCCAGTACCTGTATATTGTTTAATCCAAAATGTGCAATCCCCTGCATGCTGGATAAATAACCACGATATGGATTATTTTCATAAACCTGTAGTTTTCCGTGATCATAATAAATGCTCGCAATAGCACCCAATCCATTTATATTTTGTTTGTCTCCCCTGAATTTAATTTGAAGAAAGTGTGTTGTTGCAGTGTCTTTATCACGGGAAGTATTACGGTACAGAAGAGCCTCGTCATTTATATTATTGATGACCATATCGAGCGCGCCATCATTATCAAAATCAGCATACGCGACTCCATTGGAAAAAGTCGGTTGTTCTAATCCCCAGTTTGCCGTTACATCAATGAATGTTAGGTCACCATTATTCCGAAAACCATAGTTATGAAGTTTTACTTCCGGTATCTGGGCCAATATTAATTTATTGTTGACTATTCCTTTATTCTGATTTCGATAAGCTATGAAATCATGATCTGATACGTCCCGTGGAAACCCATTGGTTATATATATATCCCGAAATCCATCATTATCAAAATCTGCTACCAGGGGCGACCAGCTCCAGTCTGTCTGAGAAATTCCGGTCATGAAACCAATTTCACTGAAAGCAGGAATACCGATGGAATCATTTTCACCTACCCGTTGCCCCTGGTTCAATTGCAGTGTGTTTCGCACATATTGGTATTCATATCCGAATGCATCAAAATTCTGAAAGGTCACATAGCTTTCGGATGCTGACATCATCTTTTTCCGATAGTTGTCGGGGGGACTCATATCCAGCTCAACTACATCTGGCAGGCCATCATTATTTATATCCACAACATCCTGTCCCATGGAATTGAAGGAAGTATGTTTAAAATAATCTTTTATCCTGTTTGTAAATGTGCCATCGTGGTTATTTATATAGAGAATATTGTTGGATATAAAATCATTAGAAACATAAATATCTTTCCATCCGTCTTGATTGATATCACAGATTGTGGCTGAATGTCCGAATCCTTCGTATTTTATCCCTGTTGCTGCTGAGACATCATGAAATACGGGATGTCCCAAGGCGCTGTCCCAATCATTGCGGAATAATCTTCCCATGCTGGGGGTCTTTTTTTGATTGTGAATAAGGAAAGCAGAAGGATTGTCACCATTCGAAGCTTCATTGACCGTAAGGTACATGTCAAGATCTCCATCGTTATCGTAATCAAAGAAGCTGGCCATGGTAGACTGCACATGAATATCGAGTCCATATTCGGCCGCCATATCTTTAAAATGGGGAATTCCATCTTTATCAATTCCCTGGTTTATATATAATATATTTCTTCTTTGCAGAGAATCCTGATAGATGGTATTGCAAACATAAATATCCATCAGCCCGTCATTATTAATATCAATAACAGAAACTCCCCTGGTCCATCTGCCCAATCCTTCTACACCTGCCTTTCTTGTTATATCCTGAAATACAAAATTGCCTTTGTTCAGATAAAGACGGCAGGGCACCATATTGCCTGTAAAATATATATCAGGAAGGCCGTCATTATTAAAATCTCCGATACCAACGCCACCACCATTGTATATATTTACAACGTTGAGCGGGTTGATGGAATCATTTTCTATTATTTTATTGTTGAAGGTAATTCCCGAATGGGCATCTGAAATTTTCTCGAACAGAGTGGGCTTTTTATAATTACAAGACAAAAGCCAGAAAAGTGGAACACAATAAATTAATACAAGAAACCTTTTCATATAAAAAATTATGAAATCAAAGGTTCAGACAAAAGTAGATAGTTATAATACCGAAATGACGAGGGGGTTTCCCAAAAGAGAAACCCCTTTATAATTGCCAACTATCAATATCCCGGATTTTGGGATAAGTTTGGATTAAGGCCTATTGCACTGGAAGGGATAGGCAGTATTTCATGACTTAATGTTAGAGCTGCATTATATAAACCATGAACCTGGCCATCATGTGTAGGTCCGGGAGCAGGATTTGGTATAGGCAGAAGATTAGTTTGCGTACCGTAAGTTTTATTTATAAAATCGGCTGCATCCTGCGCACCTGCCCTGCGGAGATCATAGAAAAGAGAATATTCACCGGTCAGTTCATGCCTGTATTCACTGTAAACCATTTGCAAAGGATCTGTTATAGGAGCTGCTGGGGTGCCATCAAAATTGGCACCGTCCTGCATTACAGCTGGTGAAGGTCCACCCCATGCCCTGTCTCTTACTAATTTAAGGTCAGCCATTCCACCAGCCACATCGCCGGTTCTGATTTTGCATTCTGCCCTGTCAAGCAAAATCTCTGCATAACGTAATAAGATCTGATTCTGGTCTCCGAAAATATTTGATTTGCCATTTTGATCTGCGTTACTACCTGTCAAGTGCGGATCCCTCCATTTTTTTGAACAAAAATATCCGGTGCGTAATCCGTCCTGTCCGTACCAGGGGTTGTTGAGTGCTCCAGCAGCATTAATTACCTTACCATCATCACCGATATAATGAACATTGCCAGCTGCAAAACTGGTATAAACCACCGGATACCCTTTTATACCGCCCCATTTGGCAATAATTCCCGGACTTATCAGTGTATCACCCGGACCTACAATCGTTGCAAACTTGCGCAAATCACCCGGCTGATAAGAAAGCCATAGTCCCGGATTACCATAATCATAACCCTGCCCTGTAATTTCTTCGGGCCAGCTGAAATCATCTATCCATGCAATTTCACCACCCGGTGGTTGCCAGCTTCCGTCCCAGGTTTGCGAACCGCCACCCGCATTAAACTGTACTTCAAAAAGAGATTCGTCATTATTCTGATGATCGTACTCATGAACATCAATAAAATTTGGTAACAAATGGTAATTTGATGTTAACTCAGGATTATTAAATGCAGTTAAAGCAGCAGAATAATTTTTTAACCACATTTGTGCTGACCCCTCAAACCCATATGCCGCGCCCTTCGTAGCCCTGCCCAATTCACTGGCAGGCAAGGTTGTTTTTGAATCTAAGAGGGTTTCTGCATGCTGCATATCAGATACTATCTGCATAAAAACTGTGTCTTGTGTCGTCCTTGGGGTTAAACCAGTTGACACATTACCGGATGTATCTAATTCTAATGGAACACCGCCGAAAGTACCTGCCAGATAATAATAGGTCATACCACGCAAAAAATATGCTTCACCCCTTAATCGATCTGCAAGGGCAGACGTAACTATCCCTTTACCTTCTGCAGTCGATATGATACCAAATGCAGAGTTTGCCCTGACAATTCCTATATAGGCATTATTCCATAATGAAGGAAGCTGACCAAAAGTTGGTGAAATCTGATATTGATTCCATTGTACATCGCCTCCCCAGTTAAACCAGTCATGCGTCTGGAAATTGGCATAATACCAAAGCGACTTCTTCAACAAATCACTATTCTGATAGGTATCATAAATACTGTTAATCAGGGATACAACATCAGATGATTTCTGAAATGTAGCATCTACCGTGGATTGAAATGTATTGGTATGCTCCAAAAAACTTTTATTACAAGAGAGCGGGACGATCAACGCCGCTGACAGGGCTATAATGGCGATGTATTTCTTGTTCATTTTCATAACATTCATGTTTTATATATATCTATTATAGCGTAAGATTTAAACCAATGGTGTAAAATTTGGATGACGGATATGTACCGTTGTCCACACCATTCTGTGTCGCATTCCCATTCTGTAACCCTATCTCCGGATCAAGACCCGTATAACTGGTGATCGTAAACAGATTTTGAGCAGAAACATATATTCTCAGTTTTGAAATATGGGCCATTGATGACATAGACGCAGGTAAAGTATATCCTACGGTGAAATTTTTTAATTTCAGGAAACTGCCATTTTCAATCCATGCACTCGACGGAGCTGAACTGCCGATCGCATCATCATTATAGGAAACCCTGGAATATTTATTTGAAGGATTAGTGGGTGACCATGCATTTGCATAATATTCCTGGCTTACGTTTTCAACTCCGGCAAAACCACGATTTTCAAAAGTTTGCAGGGTATTCTGCACATAGTTCAGTATTTTATTTCCATATACCCCGTAAAAAAACAGGTTAAAATCCCATGATTTGTAGGTAACGTCTACATTAAAGCCTCCATAAAACTTGGGGAGCGGACTTCCCAAACTCGTCTGATCAGTCGCATCAACATGCCCATCTCCATTCACGTCAGCAAAATAACGGTCGCCTGGCTGGTTACCGGCTTTCTGATAATATGGGAATAGAGGATTTTGTTTCACAGAGTTCTGATTCAGCAAATCAATTTGATTTTGGGACTGAAAAATACCCAATGATTTATATCCATAAAACTCGCCTACAGGCTGGCCGATATAAGTTTGTGTAAAGGTTGACCAGCCATTCCCAGTTAATTTCAGACCTCCGAAATTTGATACCGAAGATGTTCCTGACGTTATGCTGGTAAGCTCATTATGAATAGCTGTTAACGTTAAGCCTAATCCATAGTGAAAATCTTTGCTGACGTTATGATAGTAATTCAACGCTATTTCCACACCCCTGTTATCCATAGTACCCACATTACGTGTTATAAAGTTATATCCCGTTTGAGCAGGTGCTGCAAGTGTTAACAGGAAATCCTTTGATTTTCTATCGAACCAGTCAGCTGTCAGGGTAAGACTACCATGTAAAAATGCCGCATCCATTCCAATGTCGGTTTGGTAATCTGTTTCCCATTTCAGGTTTGGGTTAGCCGGCTGGACTTGTGCATAACCATACTGGTATATTTTATTAAACGGATATCCCAAATTATCAGGAGGATTGATATTTGGACCGTAGCCTGTTGAAAACACTTCTTCATATTGGTATAAACCGATCGAGCCCTGGTTACCAACTGCACCATAACTACCCCTTAATTTAAGATCTGATAACCAGTCGACATTTTCTAAAAATGATTCTTGTTTAGCTTTCCACGCAACTGCTCCTGAAGGGAAAGTTCCATATAAATTGTTCACGTCAAATTTGGAAGATCCATCTCTTCTGATCGTACCTGTAATCAGGTATTTATCTTCGAAACTATAACTTAACCTCGCAAATAGAGAAGATAAAGAAGCAATAGTCTGGCCATTACCTGGTCCACCGGTGCTATTATATGTATCTAGTTTCAGGTTAGTTACCTGTGATAAATCTCTGATCACACTATTCGGAGGAATACCACTACCTCCCATAAAATCATTTGTAGTTTCCTGCGCGGAAACACCACCAACAAAATGTATAGCATGTTTGCCAAATATTCTGTCATAGGAAATCGTGTTTTCCCAAAGCCAGTCAAAACTTTGATATAAATGTTGGCTATAAAGCGCATTTTGGGTTGCACCAGCTGCGGCTCCGTATTGTTGCACCTGACGATCATCTTCCGGTTGAAAATAAGAACCAGAATACATACTGATATTTACGCCGCCCAGAGTTTTAATTTTAAGTCCTTTCAATATGGTGATTTCGAGCGAAGAATTGCCCAGAAAATAATTGGTTATATTTTGATATTGATTGGTTTGAATCCCGTAAAGTGGATTGTTGTACTTTGATATATAGGTCCAGATAGGATTATAGTAACCATAATTACCGGCATTATCCTTTATTAGGTTAGTTAGTTTGTTGCCGCCATCCATGGTAGGCGGATTTTGGACCAATTGAAGTAAGTTCCCTGTTGGAAAAGGATTATTCGCGTTCTGATAAGAGTATTTAGCACTTGTTGAAGATCTGAGCCAGGAGACCGGCGAGTATTCTAAGTTAAGACCCAGGTTAACCCTTTGAAAGTAAGAACCCTGAACAATCCCTTTCTGATCATAATATCCAATAGAAACAGCGGTCTGAACTTTCTCATTACCACCGCGTATAGCGAGGTCGTAGTTTTGCGTAAGGCCGGTACGGTAAAGTGCATTTTGCCAGTCAATGCTGGTCAGTGAATCCGGATTATGCCAGGGAGCAAAGGATTTATATTTTTTTAAAGGATCTGAAGCTTCAGCCTGGTTGGACATCGTGGCAAACTGTTGTGCATTTAATAATTTGTATTCTTTCGGTTTACTTTGAAATGAAAGATACCCATCCACGGAAACCTGTACATTACCTATTCTGCCTCTTTTGGTTGTGATGATCACCACTCCGTTAGCCGCCCTGATACCATAAATCGCGGTAGCTGATGCATCTTTCAATATATCCATTGTAGCAATATCACTGGGATTGATATTTTGTATACCCCCCTGAATCGGGTAACCATCCACTACATATAATGGCCCATTGCCATAACTTGCCAAACTACCCACACCTCTGATCAGTACAGTTATATTAGCACCGGGAGCGCCATCATTGTTAGTAACCTGAACACCAGAAGCACGACCCTGCAGGGCCGCTTCCACAGAAGGAACCGGTACAGATTCAATCGTTGAAGCTCCGATGGAGCTGACGGAACCAGTAAGGTCCTTACGTTTTACAGTACCATAACCTACGACTACGACTTCATTCAATGATCTGTCATTACGGTTCGTAATCATTCTAAATTCAGTATTGCTGCCTACTTTGGCTTCAAATGAAGTAAAGCCAATCGCACTAAACTCCAGTGTTGCGCCCCGAGCTGCATTGATGGTAAATGAACCATCATCACCGGTAACTGTTCCAACCGATGTCCCCTTTACATGAACGCTGACACCACTAACTGCTAAACCAGAGTCGGACATTACTTTTCCTGTAAATTTTTGTGACTGCGCAAATCCCGACAGACTGCTAAGGAAGATAAGTAATCCTGTAATTGGGAAAACCCTGGTTATTAACATTTTTATAAACTGAATATTTTTCATCATTAGTGATTATTATGCGGTTAACTAAAGTGACTAACAGCTATCGATTCAATTAAGAAAGCTGCTTAATCTTCTTTGTATTTTGAATTATCACGAAAAAATTGAGTATAATTCTGGCAGGTGGGAACAAATGTCGTTTTGGCATAAGCAATAGATTTAAGCAATTGGTAGAACTAAACCATTTAATGAGTCATAATGGTCTTAGTTTATTCAATGATGAAGAAAAGCATAATCTATTTCTTTGTATGATCTGTACGTATCAAATTGTTTTCAATTCGTCTCATTCTTATTTTATAAGAACATTTATTCTAAAAATAATTGTATCACAGATTTCATTTTATCTTATTCAATACTTTTTTATCCAATTTGAATTCTTAATATTCAATTTACAGGAACAGTTTTTTTGATCTAATTTGTGACACTAACGATTGACTTCTTGAAAAATAAAATAACATCTGTTTTATTTGCCCTGTTTGGCATGCTCCCCGTACTTAATGCCCAACCATATTATTTTAAACATTACCTGGTAGAAAACGGCCTTTCTAATAATAGTGTATCCTGCAGTCTCCAGGATAAGAATGGCTTTTTATGGTTTGGAACCATTAATGGCCTGAATAGATTCGATGGATATAGTTTTAAAGTTTTCCGGCACAATCCTGAAGATTCAACCAGTATCGGAAGCAGTTTTATTCGTTGTTTATTAGAAGATCAAAAAGGCTGTTTATGGATTGGCACCAATAAGGGTATTTACTTATATCACTCTCATGCCGAAAAATTCAACTTGTTCTCTAAAGCCCGAATGGGTGATGTAACCGATATTAAAGAAGATAAGGAAGGCAGGCTCTGGGTGATTTCCAATTTTAATTTATATTGTTACGATCAGCAAAATGGTAAAGTAAAACCTTTTGTACTGGATTCCTTATCGGGTACCGCTTCTTCAATTGCAATTGCTGCTGACAGCACCATATGGGTATCTACTTCCACTGGCATGATTAAAAAGTACGATGCACATTTAGACAGTTTTATTACATACAGTATCTTAAAAAATTCTGAAAAACAGGAAGTTCTCCGCATCGAAAAAATATATCCGCTGAAAAATGGCAATCTGTTGGTCGGAACGCTAACGAAGGGCGTTAAACTATTTGATGTGATCAACAAGACTTTTCAGGATATCGTCTGTCTAAATCCAGACAAAACCGGTATATACGCAAGGGAATTTATGCAATTGACAGAAAAAGAATATTGGATAGGAACTGAAACCGGTATCTATATATATAACGCGATTAACCGAACCATTATCAGGCTCGAAAAGGAATACGACAACCACTATTCTATCTCTGATAATGTCATTTTTACTTTCTGCAAAGACAGGGAAGGAGGTTTATGGGTTGGCACTTTTTTTGGCGGCCTGAACTATTATCCGAAACCATTTACAACATTCCAGAAATATTTTCCGGAATATATAAAACCTTCCATGAGCGGAAACGCCATTCATGAAATATGTAAAGATCAATATGATGATTTATGGGTAGGAACTGAAGACGGTGGACTGAATAAAATGGATCTGCTTAATAATACTTTCACTTCCTTTAAACCGACGGGCACGAAAACCAGCATTGCTTATCATAATATTCATGGGCTGCTGGCAGTTGGCGACAGCCTCTGGATCGGAACTTTTATGCATGGGCTTGATATCATGAATATAAAAACCGGAAAAGTGATTCGACATTACAACGCTGGTCCGGGTCCGCATGAATTAAAAAATGATTTTATCGTTACCCTGTTTAAAACTCTGTCAGGAGATATCCTTGTAGGCACATGGAAAGGACTGTTCAGATATAACCGCCAAACAGATGATTTCTCTTCTGTACCCCTTTTCGAAGCTCCCATTCAGGTTTTATGGGAGGATGAAGAGGGAACTCTATGGGCCTGTACACAGGGACAAGGTGTTATCTACTATAATCCACTGACAAAACAGTCTGGTACTTTATTATATGACACAAATAATCCGAACAGCCTTTGTGATAACCATGTCAATGGTATTCTTGAAGACAGCAGAAGGAATTTATGGTTCGCTACAGAAGGCGGATTATGCAAATACCAAAAGGACAAAAAAATATTTACGCGTTACACTACGAAAAACGGAATGCCGGATAACCTTGTTTTCCGCATTCTGGAAGATGGAAAAAATAACTTGTTTATCAGCACTTCCAGGGGACTGGCCTGCTTAAATCCAACCAATGGTGATATCAGAACCTATACAAAATCTAACGGACTGTTAAGTGATCAATTCAATTACAATTCAGGATTTAAGGATACGGATGGCCGCATGTTTTTTGGAAGTGTAAAGGGATTAATTAGTTTTAAACCGGATGAATTCATAAAAAATACTGATATACCACCTGTGTATATAACCGGCTTCCAGGTAAACAACAATGAGCTTGCAGTGAACATGAAAGGTTCTTCATTAAAGGAATCTATCATTTACACAAAGAACATTTCATTATCATACGACCAATCCACTTTCAGTATTGATTTTGCAGCCCTGAGTTACACCGTTCCTGAAATGAATGAATATTCGTATAAAATGGAAGGAGTGGATAAAGATTGGATCTTTTTAAAAAACAACAGAAAAGTATATTATACCAAATTACCACCGGGTAACTACACATTCAAAGTAAAAGGATCTAATAGCAGTGGGATATGGAATAATCAGGAAGCAAGCCTTTACATATTAATATCGCCACCATACTGGCAAAGTATTTGGGCCTACCTCATATATGCAGCCATCGTTTTGGGTATTGCATATGTCCTGATCAATAGTTATCTCAACCGCCTGGTTGAAAAAAACCGGCGCAGATTTGAAATGCTTGAAATCGAAAAAGAAAGAGAAATTTATCATTCAAAAATTGAATTCTTTACCAATATCGCTCATGAGATCAGGACTCCACTTACACTGATTAAAATGCCATTGGAAAAATTGATGAGAAAGAAAAATAACAATTCTGAAATAAATGATAATCTGAAAACTATGGAAAAAAATACAAACAGGTTGATTGATCTTACAAACCAATTACTTGACTTCAGAAAAACAGAAATGGATAAGTTTAGTTTAAACTTCGTTAAAACGGATATTACGGAATTACTCGAGGAAACTTTTGAAATTTTTAGGGTAGCTGCTGAACAAAAGAATATCGCTTTTAAGCTGGAAGTACCCGGGATTACATTGCAGGCTTTTGTAGATCCGGAAGCATTAAAGAAAATCCTAAGTAATCTTTTCAGTAATGCAATTAAATATGCAGAAACTAAAGTTCAGGTAAAAATGCAAAATTTTAACAGTGAAGATAAATTATTTAAAATCGTTTTCCGTAACGACGGTTATCTTATTCCTTACGACCTTAAAGAAAAAATATTTCAACCCTTTTATAGAATCAATGAAACTGAAAAGCAATCAGGAACTGGTATTGGTCTGCCGCTTTCCCGCTCACTGGCAGAATTACATAAAGGTGTACTTGATTTGTTAAAGTCAGAAAATGGCATGAATACCTTCGTCCTTTCCCTGCCAATTCATCAGGAAATAGAATTCAAACTGCATACGGATGAATCGGAATCTTTATCAGGATCAGAAATTATTCAGGATATCGCAGATTTCGACAATTCATTTAAAAGGGAAATTTTACTCGTTGAAGATAATAAAGAGATTCTTGAATTTATAAGTAATGAATTAACTTCTGATTACCTGGTTCGTAAAGCATTAAATGGTATTGAAGGACTTGAAATAATAAAAGAGGGAAATATCCAACTGGTGATCAGTGATATAATGATGCCTGTTATGGATGGCCTGGAGCTTTGCAAACGAATAAAAACCAATCTGGAATATAGCCACATACCTATCATCCTGCTTACCGCAAAAAATTCACTTCATGCTAAAATTGAAGGACTCGAGATTGGTGCTGATGCTTATATAGAAAAACCATTTGCCTTTGAACACCTGAATGCCCAGATTTCGAATCTCCTTTTAAACAGGGATAAGATCAAAGAATATTTTGCTAGCTCACCGCTAACACATATTAAAACCATAGGTTATACCAAGGCCGACAAAATTTTCCTTGAAAAACTAAAACTCGTTATTGATGAAAATCTGACCAATTTTGATATTGATGTTGAGCAATTGTCGAAAATCATGAATATGAGCAGGCCTACTTTTTACAGAAAAATAAAAGCTTTGTCCAATCTTACACCGAATGAGTTAATACATATAGCCAGGTTAAAAAAAGCCGCCGAGTTACTTTCTGAAGGAAACTATAAAGTTTACGAAGTTGCCAGCATGGTAGGTTATAGCCTGCAAACGAACTTCGCGCGCGATTTTCATAAACAATTCGGCATGACTCCATCGGAATATACTACCAGTAAACAATTAGAAAAGAACTTGGTTAAATAGCATGAAGATATATTCCTTTACGCATCTTTACTGTTTCAAGGGATATATCAGAGTCAAGATTACAACAGTCTAATTCAATCTCGCAGGGTATAAATTTTAAACTGTTAAATTTATAGAGCATTTATTCACAACATTGAATACTTTTTTATATCGAAAACCCATCTTTCCAATTTTGTTACTGCTATTTCCGGGTTACTCCTTGGTCTTATTTATGTATTTTTTGACCTGGATTACTTTTTACATTTTACCCATTCAGGGCCACCTGACCCAACAACCAAAGCTGTAAATACGTCACGGATGATCGGCCTGTGATTCGGAAACCTGGTTTTTAATCGCCGATAACTTGTCGGTGTAAACTCCTCCTTAAATCCGGGCCAATTGGGATTAGATTTTTTCGGTTTTTAGTAATTCCAGGATTCATGTAGTCTGGAACAGTTATAATACTCCTTTCACTCTCTAACCATCTGTCTTACTTCCTGCAGACTGTAAAACGATATGCATCCAATAACTCTTTTCTAAGTGATCCATGGCAACTGAAACCAGCATTATTCAGCTCATAGAAAACAACAATACGGCTCAGTTTCCCTTTATTTTGGGCCATAACCGCCAATTTATTGAGCTGAATAGATCCCTTATGTACATTTACCTATTATGAAGCGCTTTCATTATTTCCCTTTGATCTTTGTTATTCTTATGGCTGCCTGTAAAAAAAACAATAATTCTAGTAAGTCAGCCATAGGTATTTCAGCCTGGGCAAATGGAAAGTTTTTGACCTTTAATACAGACCTGAATGCCGGCGTCCCAGGCAGAAGCGGCATCGTTTATTTCTCAGGCTATAGCGATTCGCCCGCGGTAAATACATTAATAAGCTTTATTATTACTTCAAATGATGGTATAATAAACCCGGGAATCTATCCAAGTTATTCCATTTCCCAGACAGCGCCTCACACAAGTATGCTGGAATTTTACTCCGGATTAGAGTATCCTGGTTTTATTTCCTGGAGCAATGACGATTCAGTTACTATCACTTCCATCTCATCAGACTCTACCTTGCAGGGAACATTTCATGGCACCGTTATAGAAACGGTTATCAGCCCAGGTGCTCCAGGCGGCCACAGGGATTCCGTTGTGACGCTTACGAACGGCCAGTTCAATATCAAATATTGATGAAGATCGTTGGTCCTCAATTATAGAGTTTTATAAAGAAATTTTGCGATCCGGAAACTGACAGTTTGCTTTTATTCTTCAAACGCATTTGACATCAAACTGATTTCACTGGAAGGTATCGCATATTTTTTTGCGGTGGTTTTCCATTTGGCGACCGAGCGGCGGACACGCTTGAGAATCGACTCCGCGTTTTTTTCCACGCGGAAATATTTGGCTACAGAAAGCGCGAGGTCGAAGTCCAGTGCATTGTCGGTCTCCGAAATATTCAGCACCAGGCCGAAGCCCTGTTCATTGGGGTTCACATCATAAGCCGGTGCGAGCGACCATCCCCGGGCTGTGAGCAAAAAACCATGATTCCGCAAATGGTCGTCGGTATTTTTCACGGCGATATTAAACAGGATCCTGCGCCAGAGTTCTTCCAGATCCTGCCTCGGATCCGCGCCGTTTTTGATGATAAAGGCCGCCAGATCCAGGTAGGAGGAGTTTTCCGCGACATCGCTTCGGCCGAGCAGCGTCATCGCGGAGGCAAAATGCACGCGTCGTTTCGTACCGATCCGGTCAAAGCGTTTCGATAAATACGTATGGCGTTTGTCGTTGAAACGTTTCGCCTGTCCAACGGCCACATCGATGCCCGCATCTTTAGCAAGGTCGTTCGTGACCATTTCCCATGCGCCCGTATCGGTTCGGTCTGTGGCAGCGGGAAATTTCGCGATCCATAGATTTCCTTTTTCGTCCGTGATGCCAGCCTTCGGTCTGGCTCCGCCAAGCGATGCACCGGGTGCGAGTAAGATATTCAGCCATTTCAGAGATTCTTTGTCCGATAAGGTTTCTTTTTCCAGCTGCAGGCTCGCGAATTCCAGTTCCCGCAGCGAGGTCCATGGCGGCGCCGCGTGATCCGCGTTATTACTCAGGAAAGGCCCGTCTTCCGATAATTTAAATCTGAGCGCTCCCATGCGTTGCTGGTCGAATACGCCAAGTAAATAATCTTCCTGAAAAAGTGTTTTCTCTTTTCTTTTTTCGAGTTTCGCGGCGATAGCTTCCCTTCTTTTCATGAGCAGATGTCCCCAGCGGTCGGGAGAAGAATCGAGAAATATCCCGAAATTTTTTTTATCCTGTGCCGGATACTGCGGCCCTGAAAACAGTTGCAGATCCGGATCGAGCGTTTGTGCCTGGCCCTTCTTTATCCATTCTTTATCATATGCAAAAGAAAAAACCTCGCGGCCTTTTGTATGGGTGACGGAGAGTGTGCCCATTCTTGCGGGGCCCTTGAGTTCAAACCAGTCTGCGTATACGAAAATGTCCATGATCTCTTCTTTATTTTTTCTTCGGTCCTCTTTTCCCTGGTTCCAGGTTCGCATCCTGGAGACGCCGGCCAAGTTCGTCATCCGCGCCCAGTTTCAGTAAATCCTTTTCCAGTCCCAACACGAAGAGCACCTGCGCATATGCTCCCATCGTCACATTGGGAGAACCTTTTTCAATCTGCCAAAGTGTTGTACGGCCGATGCCCGCGCGCTCGCAGACCTGGTCCGTCGTGAGTTTCCGACGAAGTCGCGCGAGTTTGATATTTTCCCCGAGTTCTGCCATGATTTTCTGGAGCCTGGGAACCGGGGCAGTGGACCGTTCATTCATAATGTTCGCTATAATGAACAAATATAGCGCAAATTGTTCGTTATAGCAAACGTTATTATGTCCGTCCGGGATCGAAGCGGCATCTCCCGCTCTCGTATTTGGCAGGACGGGAGACAGCACACTACCCAAAGCAGTCGAAAAAGTACGCGTTTTGCGAACTACCGTTTCGGTTTGTTATCATGCAACAATAAGTGAATAGACTTCATTGTTATCATTATCTGGATCCACTTTATCCGCACTATATCGAAAGTGAAATTTCGCGAGCATTTTCCTGGACCGTATATTGGCTTTATGCGTATAGGCCTCCACGGTAGTCAGTGCGAGGACTTTAAATCCATAATCCAACACAGCTTGTACCGCTTCGGACATCAGGCCCCTGCCTTGAAAAGCGGGGAACAATTCGTATCCGAGTTCCGCCTGTTTCCGATCTTCTGAAAAATTCCAAAGGCAGATCGTTCCGATAAGATCCGGTTGGGTGTTCAGGCAGATGGCCCAAAAAATATCAGGACCCCGGTCGCCGTTGCTCCATATTTTCTCGATGAAAGCCGCCGCCTCGGTTTCGCTGGTCATCCTCATGCGCTGGATGAATCTGGACACCTGTTCATCACTGCGCAGAATAAATAAAGCTTTTCGGTCTTCAGGAACCAACCGGCGCAGCATCAGACGTCTGGTCTTTATTTCCGGAAAAGCTATAGGTAAAATCATTAGAAAATAAAAATAGGAAACTTAAAGTCTTCCGTATGAATTCTTGTTATCCGTCAGGGATCGAAGCGGCATCACCCGCCAACGGCGGGTATACAGCGAAGAGCCCGGTTCCCGCGTCTCGCGGGAAGGCGGTATGAATCTCACCACGTTAATTGATTCCATTTATAAACAGCCAGATTGCGTCCGCTTCACCTAACTTACACATAACATCCCAAAAAAACATGGTACGAGAAGAATTCTATAGACGCTTACAGGATACCCGCTACAGTAAGGTTCGTAAACCAAGGACAAGGGTTGAAGTTTTTGAAGAACTGGAAAACGGATCGTTTAAGAATAAAGCGACAGGCCGGATTATGTCGGCAAAAACTTTTGAGATTTATAAACCGGCTGCTGCTATGGATGGCATCACTACAATTATTCTTTCGTGATACCCGACAATCCCGCAACTACAAACGAACTTAATATGAATCCCATAATTTTGTGACAATAAAAATAAAGCAGTTGCCAGCCATGGAAATCCAGTTTGTATTTATCATTAAACTTAATAACTGGAATTAATGTATCGAGACTGAACCCAAATTTATCAAGCATGGACGCATGTCTCATGGCCCCTGTTTCTACGGTACCAACTACGAGGATTCCTATAATTATGAGAGCAATTACCCAGATCAGCGACCTGAAATACCTGGCCCCGTAGCCATAGCCGATGGTCCAGTTCAGCATGCTTAAACCAAACCATTTCGACCAAAGACCCTTTTTAAAAGCCAGAGCCCTTTCCCGTTCTTTGGCAGCATATAAAATGCCATTCGATATTTCACTTCGTCCCGCTTTACTCAAGACTTCTGCCAGCTGGTAATAAGGTTGCGAAGAAAATGGATCTTCTTTTAATAGCCAGCGAACGTACCATCCATCATCCCTTTTATTTATATCGTTATTGTTTACATCACCCCGTGCACCGCGACCCAGTCCTGAATAGATTAAGCCATCAAAGTCAATTTTTTCAGGCCAGGAGTCTTCGCCTCCATCAGATACCGATCCTGCTTTTACATTACTCAGGTTCAGACAAGATTTCCCAGTCCATTTATTTATTTTCCTTTCCTGTCCAAAAATCCCGTCTTCACCGATCTGCAATTCAGCCCGAATGTTTGTTCCGCCCAGATCCAGGTGTGTGAAATTATTTGAGGAAATCATTAAACTGCCATCGATCGTGGAATCAATAAGGCTGACCCGTCCACCGAAATCACTATTTCTAATAAATATATTTTGACCCACCCTGATAGACTGCATTTCAAGGTTTTTCTCCACTTTGATTGATATCAGATCGAGCTGGGCGCCAACGGTTGCACCAATCATTTGAATCTCTAGAAATTTTGATCCCCCCTTAATTTCGGATTGTTGTGAAATGGATAGATCATCCATATTCAGTTTGCCGTTTACTATTATATTTCTCATTTGAAGACGGCCACCCACTTTCACACTTCGCATACTGATCTCCCCAAATTCAGTTACACCTGGTGAGGATTCCGGGCCAGTCCTGTCACAATATAAAACCAAATCGAGCCCAACTGACAGTCCCCCCATATTCAGCTTACCCTTTACCCTGGTACCGCATATTACAAGGTCACTTCCAATGGTGGCACCCGCCATATTCAAACCATTCAATTCAACTTTTTCCCTAATAAATACCTCACTGCCAACTTTTATGCTCTCCATGTCCATCAACTCAGTAACCCTGGATTCTTCGATACTCAGTTGTCCGTCAATTTTTGCGCCGATCAGGTTAATATTCTTAAACCCTGAATCGCCACTGATAAAGAAATCCCCGCCTACAGAAGCTCCATTTACATTCAGTTCTTCAGAAATATTGGTATTCGATAAAATAAATTGTCCACCAATTTCAGCACCAGTCATATTGACCTTTGTAAAAATTGTTTTCTCGTTTATATAAAAATCGCGGTGAACATAAATTCCATTCAGGTCAAATAAATTGGTTATCTGTACATCCTCTATAACCAGCTTCCCGCCAATCTTCGCGTTTGATAAATCAACTTCATCGAAACCACAGGCTTCTGAAATACTCAGTGATCCTTCAACCGAAAGTGAATCAAGCCTCGCTTTTTTTTTGACTTTTATCCTTTTGATATCGAGTTCCCCTCCAATTTTTGCATTGCGCATATCTAATTCCATGCACTCCATTCCGTTTCTTATATCCAAAGATTTTTCAATTGAAACCGAATACATGATTAGCGAACCTCCGATCATAGTTCCTCCCAAATTCATGGTTTGTTTTGATTCCATGTAATGCAGGTCCAGGTCTTTCGCAATGAATGATTTTACTATAGAAATATAATCGTCAGTACGGATAAAGGAAAGATCGACGGTATCTTCAAAACGGCATTTGTCCAACCATAGTTCTACCCCGAGTCTCGCATTGGACAAATCGATTTTTCCCCGGATCCAGGCACCTGAAATCCTTAAGCCCCGCCGAGGCAGACTAATTCTGTACGGATCCTTAAAAAGGACCGTTTCCAGGAATGAACTACTGATTAATCTTTCTGAATTCCAGCCTTCTTCTTTATTCGGGTCAAGTTCCTTTAGACAGTTATGATTAAAATCAGCGAGTTCTCCCATGCAGGTCTGCTCCCAAACCCATTTTTCTGGTTCGGCCCATGTCTCGTCCGGTAAAACCCGGAGTGTTTGTCCAGGAGGCATATCGATGAGATTTGATTTGCGGAGTAATGAATTGGATATGACGAGGAGTCATTGATTTCGATAGAAATGGGCAAGGATTTCAACTACTATTATAATTATAAAGAATATCCTGTTCTTCAATCCGCCAATTATTAGTAACTGATATGGATGTAAAATAAATCAAATAGTTTAAGGGCTAAAAAACAATTTGTTATCATCGGAGTTGGAGCTAAGTAAAAACCCCTACTCTTCCAGGCTTGAAATGGTAAGTAAAGAATTGTATATTTATCTTATTTCAATTTATGTTGAGAAGTCTACTTTTTATAACCCTTCTGCTAATTTTTAGTAATTGTTCCAAAGACACCACTCACCCTATTTCGTCTGTAAGCGGAAAATGGATATATGATTATGATTCCGCTTCGTGGGAAACCGGTAAAATATATTCCCCGGATATAAATTTTTGGAATTTTCAGTCAACTGGTGTGTTAGAATTCTTAAATGAACCCGGTGACCTCGTTCTTGACAGCTTTCAATATAATCAAACATCAACAAGTCAGATGATATTGACGCACATTGGACACACAGGAAATACGATTATTTATACTTATGATACTGTACATATTCTCATTTTAAATTCCCGGAACTTATACATTTCTTATCCTCAAACCTACGTTGACACATCGTTTAATAAACAAACCGGAGAAGTGTTTTTCACTTTATCGCGTAACTAAGAACGGCCGGTCCCGCCTTAGGCGGGAGACGGCATAAAACGCGCGTATCCACTACTCATTCGTATTTAAATTCTATGATTGGCGGCCTCAGGGTTCATCAATGGAAATCAGTTCAATGGTGGTGTATACGATGGTGGTACATAATTCGACTATAAAAATGGAAAAAAGTATAAATCAATTATAAAAGTACAAGGGTCAAATGTTTTGAAACTTCGGAATTATACAGTTGTATCTCTGATTGGTAAAACCACAAAATGGACAAAGGTTACAAATGAATTCCAACCAAGATAAAACAGGATCCAGCCATCTGACATAAACGCAAAATAAATCCTGGCGCACCCTTAAATAGCTTCAAGCAGTAGACAGGATTGAAAAAACCTTGTCATACTTAGTTCATTATTTCATCCTATATAAGTGTTTGAACTTTCTCATTGGATAAGAAAGCTATGAACTTTTTCCTGAAACATATCTTCAAAAATCTATTGCATCCGAAGCCTATCTTTGAACCCTACTACCAACTCCTATCTGCAAAATTCTATGGCCGACTTTCTTCAATTCTGCAATCAATTTTCGCCTCTTGATGAAACAGCGATGGATGATTTATTTAAAAACCTGAAAACAAAGGTCTTTCAAAATGGCGACTATCTGCTAAAAACAGGAACTGTCTGCAGGAATTTATTTTTTATAAATGAAGGGCTTGTAAAAACATTCTTTACAAAAGATGATAAGGAATTCATTATGCGCTTCTTTTGGGAAAATCAATTATTCACTGCTTTCGAGAGTTACTTATCAAAATCGCCGTCAAAGTACACGATCATGGCCCTTGAAAAAACCACCGTAACGATCATAAGCCAGAAAGAAATGGAAATACTTTGTTTAAGGCATCATTGTATGGAGACATTTTTCAGGAAATTAATTTCCATTGCTGCGCTTAAGATGACGAAGCGAATCTCTGAAATGCTTGAAAAAAATGCCGGCACCGGTTACAACCTGTTCGTAGAGGAAAACTATCCCATACTGCAACGAATCAGTCTTGGAGACCTGGCAAAATACCTTGGCATCACACAACAATCATTAAGCAGGATCAGAACGCAAAAATGATTTTTTACCATTTGGTAAAAAATTGTTCCCTTGCTGCCTTTAGATTTGTGAAAATAAAAACACAGATCATGACAGAAAATTTAATTTCAAAATGGAAGGTTGACCCCAACCACTCCGAAGTTCAATTTAAAGTAAAGCACCTGGCAATATCAAATGTTTCGGGCACTTTCAAGATTTTCAATGGCATTGTCGAGGCCGGCAACGAAGATTTTAACAATGCCTCCATACACTTTGAAATTGACACGAACAGCATTGACACCAATAATGCTGAAAGGGATAATCATCTTAAATCACCCATGTTTCTTGATACTGAAAAATTCCCGAAAATTGTGTTTGACGGTGCCCTGCAAAAAGCAGAAGACGATTTTATCCTTTCAGGCGAATTAACTATCCAGGAAACAAAAAGAAATATTAAGATGGAGACTGAATTCACGGGTATCGGGGCAGGGAGGTTTGGCGATACAAGAGCAGGATTTGAAGTTACCGGCAAAATTAACCGGAAAGAATATGGACTAAATTTTAGTTTACTCACAGAAGCAGGAAGTCTTGTCGTGGGTGAAGAAATAAAACTTCATTTTGACATACAATTGCAGAAGCAATAGCCATCAGGGGACCAAAGTTCCTGTTAATTATGAGCTCGTTATTAAGAGAATCATAACTAAAAGCATGATTTTCAGGCTGAACCAACTAAATACCAGCTTGCAGAAGGCTATCAGTTTTGGACTTTATAGCAAATAGAATTTGGACCGTACAGAAAATAGAAATATGGATAAAATTTGAAAATTTGTATAAAATATAGAAATGAGACCCGTTATCCAATTGCTGGGAGAATCTTTTATTTATGCGTGCACTTTTGATAAAGGGTATACTTATGAGCAGTTTGTTCCGGAACATTTGCTGGCTTATCAAATATCGGGTCAAACGCAAATTTTTCATCAGCGGGGAGAAATGGTGCTGGAAGAAGGACAGCTGCTGCTTGCTCAGGGAAATCAGTTTGCAAAAAGCATCAAAATTCCGGCGGCCGATAAAGAGTATCAATGCCTTTCTGTAGTCCTGAGCAATGAACGGTTGCGACAGTTTGCACTGGATAACGAAATTGCCTGCGAGGAAAAGTATCATGGGAGAAAAAATATTTTACTTGAACCGAGTTGCTTTCTGAAGGGCTACTTTCTCTCTCTAATGCCCTATATCGATCAGTGGAAAAATGTGAGTAAAAAGCTGGCAGTTATGAAGGTAAATGAAGCCATTGAGTTACTGTTGCAGCTGCAGCCGGAGTTAAAGTCTTTTCTTTTTGATTTTAGTGATCCGCATAAAACAAATCTGGAAGAATTCATGTTAAAGAATTTTCATTACAATGCGCCCATAGAAAATTTTGCCAAATTATCCGGCAGAAGCCTGAGCAGCTTTAAAAGGGATTTCGCTACGACATTTAATAACTCTCCATCCATCTGGCTGAAAAACAAACGTCTCTCTGAAGCATACTATCTCATGAAACAAAAGAATAAAAAGCCCCATGATATTTACCTGGACCTGGGCTTTGAAAATCTTTCCCACTTCTATACGTCTTTCAAAAAAAAGTATGGAATGACCCCAGCAGCAATAAACCAAAAAAACAAATGAAAATGAAAATCGAAGAAAAATTGCAACAGTTGGAAGACCGGATCGCTATTCGTGAACTGATCGATCAATATTCTTATTGCGCCGATACTCGTGATGCCCAGGGTCAAATGGCGATTTTTACCGAGGACACGAATTTCGAAGTGTACATGGATGAGAAGATACCTACGCCGACCCAGGTAGTCACCGGCCGGAAAAACCTCTTCCCTGTGTTCGACGACCTTAATCAATACCTTTCTACAATGCATTTCAATGGTCAGAGCACTACTAAGTTAAATGGGAATCGGGCAACCGGCACTACCTATTGCCGGGCTTATCACCTGAAAGTTCAGGATGGGGTCCAGAAGCTCATGATTGCCGGCATTCGTTACTATGATATCATGGTAAAACAGGAAGGTAAGTGGCTATTTGCCGAACGGAAATTGAAAGTGTGCTGGATTGAAAACAGATGATAACGAAACTGGCCGAGAGCGGTAAAGTCTTACACATTTTCCAAACCATATTGCTTAAGTATTTCGGGCGGCACACCTTTCCATTGGTTGGGCGTATTGCCTTTATAACCCAAGTCATCAATACCCATTTTGCTGGTAAAAAAGCCAATGGCAGTTAAATCTCTTATCTTATTAAAAAACGCAACACCAGGTTGCATTTCGGGTACCGCAAGAGAAGGATAAGCGATTGCAGTTATTATTTCTGTTTGCTGTACAGGGGTGCAGCCCTTAAATTCTATTCCATATTGATTCAGGCATTTT
The DNA here is from genome assembly GCA_035937535.1 of Puia sp. Lineage (GTDB taxonomy): Bacteria > Bacteroidota > Bacteroidia > Chitinophagales > Chitinophagaceae > Puia. The sequence continues at coordinate 32,253 of DASZHV010000130.1, forward strand.
ACATCAAGCCATTTTAATCCGCCACGCATCGGCAATTTATGCGCTGGTTCATCTTTTACGATAAACTCTATAAACTCCGGAACCTTTGCATCAGTCGCACTACCGCTTCTTCCATCTTTTGGTATAATAATGTCAACCAAAACTGTTATTGTTGCCATTTCGTGTGCATCAAAAAATGTTTCTTCCTGCAGTTTTTTATCACGTTCCGCCTCAAATGGCTGCCTGCCGGTTATGTCTGTTGTTATTTCTGTATTTGACTTTGCAACAGGTTTGCATGCATCAATCAATGCAGTGGTTACAGTTGCAATCCCGATTGCTTTTAAGCTGTCTCGCCTGTTCATGTTTAAATATTTTGTTTTTTCTTTTGATCAAGAATGTATTCCGCTGTACGCATAGAAAGCGCAAGGATGGTCCATGTTGGATTTTTTTCTGATTGTTGCGTGAACACTGAACCATCGGTTACAAAAAGATTACTGCAATCATGCGATTGTCCATATTTGTTTACGGCTGATTTTTTTGAATCATCGCCCATTCTTACTGTGCCCACTTCATGGATGCCCTTGCCGGGATTAGAAAGCCCCCAATTGTTTGCTTCACCTGCGGGTGCCATCAATGGTATTCCTCCCATTTCTTTAAACACAGCCTGCGTCGTTTCGTTCATGTGCTTTGCCTGTTTTATTTCATCTCTGCCCCATTGATAATTGAAACGCAAAACAGGAATACCATATTTATCGACAACACTATTATCTATTTCGCAGTAATTTGTTTCTTTAGCTGTATCAACGCCATGGCAACCAAAGCCGGCAAATGTTCCATAGAATTTTCTGTAATCATCCTTTAATGATTTTCCAAAACCACCGCCTGGCTTCATCCTGCCTGCAGCGTCAGGTATATAACCATTGATCAACGGAACAACTGATCCTTCAAAACCTAAATAACCGCCATAGCCTGGCATCATTAATCCGCCAAATATTTCGAGATGATATCCACGAGGGAAGTCAAGCTTTTGATTATCTGCCCACCACGGTGCATATAAATGCAGACTGCCCACACCATCTTCATTATACTTAGGCCTGTTCATTAATTGAGGAAGAATTATTAATCCGCCTGCTTGCGTAGAGTCATGTAAATACTTCCCAACCACATTGCTGCTGTTGCTTAAGCCATTTGCAAGATGCGCTGTTTTTGAATTTAGAAGGATGCGTGCACTTTCGCAGGTGCCTGCAGCCAGGACAACAGTTTTTGCTTTCACTTCATACTCCTGCATATCATCTTTACTTATGTATGATACGCCTGTTGCCAAACCCTTATTGTCAGTTTTAATTTCTCTTACAACAGCATTTGTGATAACTGTAAGGTTTCCTGTTTTCATTGCAGGAATAACCAAACATGATGATGCGGAAAAATCACCATACACTTTACAGGAGCGATTGCATTGACCACAATAAAAACATTGTCCGCGGTCTTTATTACCCGGCAATGCTGCGGTTAATACAGAGCCCCTGCCTGCTATAACGTTTATGCCCATACTTTTTGCAGCTTTCTTTACAAACAATTCATTCAGACGAGGTGCAGGTGGAGGAAGAAAAATTCCATCCGGATCATTTTCCAATCCTTCATTGGATCCATACACACCAATCAAACGATCTACTTTATCATAATAAGGTTTGATTTCATCGTAAGTGACCGGCCAGTTATCACCAACACCATAAGCATCCTTGCATTTAAAATCTTTTGGACCCATACGCAATGAAATGCGGGACCAGTGATTTGTTCTTCCGCCTAGCATTTTTGCGCGAAACCAGTCAAACTTTGTGTTTCCATTTTGGGTGTAAGGTTCACCTTCAATTTCCCATCCTCCATATGCAGCATCAAAATCACCCATTGGCCTTGTTGCATTACCACCCCGGCGCAGAGATTCATAAGGCCATTTCAACTGCATCGAATCTTTTTTCGGATCAAAAAATGGTCCTGCCTCAAGCATTAATACTTTCAAACCAGCATTGGCTAATACATAAGCTGTCATGCCGCCGCCTGCACCCGAGCCAATTACCACCACTTCATGTATTTCAGCTGATTTTTTTAATTGAATATCTCCCATGGTGTATAAGATTATTATTTATGTTATAAACATCAGTTTAGATAGCAGGATTTGATTCCGCCTTGACATTAATTAACTGAATAGCTTACAAACGCTAGTTTCCGACTGTCGGGACTCCAGGAAGGAGTGTTGATAGTTCCCGCCCCGCCGTAAAATATTGGCGTTATATCTTTAACAGCCTTCGTTTTGGGATCCATCAGTCGCAGTTTTACGTTTTTGCCAAATGGGTGGTTTTGTTTCTCATCAGTTGTATATGCGATGTAAGCAACCCATTTATTATTTGGTGAGGGATGAGGAAACCAATTGGCATTTTCATCAAAGGTCATTTGTTCCTGTTGCGAACCGTCGGTATGCATCCGCCAGATCTGCATACGGCCGCTACGGTATGAATGGAAATATATATACTTGCCGTCGCGGGAATAATCGGGACCATCGTCCAGCCCCTGGGCATCAGTCAGTCTTTTAGTTTCGCCCCCTTCCACCGGGACTGTGTAAACATCAAGGTTGGTATAATCTCCCCCGCAATATGCTATCGTCTTGCCATCAGGGCTCCATCCGTGCCAGAAAGAAAGATCCTGAGAGTTTATTTTCTTCGGTTGTCCGCCTGTATAAGGCAGGATATACATAGAAAATTTATAATGTCTTTGCGAAGAGGTGCCCATATCGAAACTGGTTATTGCTATCCATTTACCGTCCGGTGAAAGTCCGTGGTCGTCCATAATTTGATTAACTGATCCTGAATTAATTTCAGTTAACTTTTTGTCACCAAGGTCAAGCCTGTAAATTTTCCCATTGAAATTGACTACGAGGAAATTGTCAGGATGCCAGTTAGGGGCTTCATAACGGCCATTGACACTTAATACAGTATCAATTTTCCCTGTTTTTATATCAACCGTTTGAATATAACTCGTGGTGTCGTGTATATTCTGGGCGGTTGAAGCAATAGAAAGAAAGAGGTAAAAAAATACCGGGGCACCCGATTTTAAAAATGGCAGGTAAATCCTTGGTTGATTAAATTTTTTCATAGCGGGATGTATTTAAGCAGTTTCAACTTTATCAATCAATCTTTTTGTAGCAAGTACACCTGCATCATCATCTAAATATTTGTCGTTTTTGGTGTACATCTTTATCAGGCCGCCTTCATATTCAACACTGATCCAGCCTGTATAACCTGAATCTTTGATTATAGAAAACATCTTTGCAAAATCAGTTTCAGTATCATTTCCGTTTGCATCAAACACATGTGTTTTTGCATGTACGCCTTTTGCGTAAGGCATTAATTCACGGATACCTTTGTAGCGATCATATTCCTCCAGACATTTTGATTGCATCCATCCTGCAATATCATTGGTTGGAGGCTTTGTCCTGTTGATACAGAAATTTCCAAAGTCTGCAAGTGTGCCGCAATGCGGGTTATTCATTTCTTTCATTACATTGGCAAGCCATGCACCATTACAGGAAATGCCCACATGATTTTCAACGATCACATCAATATTGGTTTTTCTTCCGTAGTCGATCAGTGCATTCAAACTTTCCATGGCGGCTTTTGCTACTTCCCTGGGATCGCCTTCACCCTCAACATTTACACGTATCATCGGGCAACCAAGTGTTGCTGCCGCATCAATCCATTTGTAATGATTTTCTACAGCTTTTGTTCTTATATTATTGTTTAAATCCCCCAATACACCTTCCCCGTCAATCATAATGCGGAGGTTATAACAACCATTGTCCTCCGAACGTTTTTTTAATTCGTTTAAATAATTTGTGTCTTTTGCTTTGTCCGCAAAAAACATCGAACAATAATCCAAACCCGTTATTCCAAATGTTGTAATGGTTTTCTTCGGAAAATCAAGCGGGTCCAATTGTTTTGTCCAGAACTGGCTCGCCAGAGAAAACTGGGAAAGAGCCAGTTTGTAGGGCTTAGCTTTCCTGGCTGGGCCCGAATTGACAAAACCTGGCAGTATCGTCGCCAGTCCGGCCCCGACGAGACCCATGGTAGTCGTGGCGAGAAAATTCCTTCTGTTATGTTTCATATAGCATTTATTTTCCTATTTGGTGAAATTTACCAAATAAAGATAGGAGGAATATTTCTATTTGGCAAAATTTATCAAATAGAAATTTGAACTATATTTACAGCGTATATGAATACACTTGAAGAACTGGAGGATTTCATTGAGAATGGGTACAAGACATATATACCCCATATATCGATTGACTGCGCCATATTCGGTTATCATGACCATCAGTTAAAACTGCTGATCTCAAGACTGAAGGGATTTGACAGATTTTGTTTACCCGGCGGTTATATCAAACGCACGGAAAATCTGGATGATGCAGCAACCAGAATTGTTGAGGAAAGAACGGCCATAACAGGTTTGTACCTGCAACAGTACAAAACATTCGGAGGACCGGAACGCATCAAATGGAATGATCCCGACACGATAAATTTAATGAAAGTGCATGGTTATGAAAAAATCAGAAGCAGCTGGCTGATGGATCAGACTATTTCCATTGGATATTATGCGATAACGGATTTCTCTCTGGTGAAGCCACAGCCTGATCTTATGACGATCACCTGTGAATGGTCAGATATCGACAAAGTGCCTGATCTGCTATTCGATCATAATAAGATGGTAAAGGAATCGCTCCAGGCTTTGAGGCTTCAGTTATATTATTATCCCATTGCAGAAAAATTGCTGCCGAAGAAATTCTCGCTGACCGAGATACATGCGATATATGAAACGATTCTCGGTAAAACCCTTGATATGAGAAATTTCCCAAAGAAACTAATCTTTCTGGGTCTCATCAACCGGTTAAATGAAAAACGCAATATTGGTCCACACAGGGCACCATATCTGTATAGTTTTAATGCCAAAAAGTATAAGAAAGCACTGGAAAAAGGGATTACACTCGGATGATTTCACCATCCGCACAATGGCTCATGGATTTAATTTTTTCATAAGTTCGGGAGGTGTCTGCTGTAATTGTCATTCTTATGTAAGCAATTCGAAGGATCATGATTTGGCAATTAATAAATATCATTATTCGCCAAATCATGCTTTCAATTTCTACATTTGGCAACTAATAATGATCACCAATGAGTTCTCATGTCCCTTAATTCCTTATAAACTCTAATGTGGGGCTTTTGAACTTCTCAGATTCTATTTGTATAAAATATACCCCCGGATTAAGGTTATCAAGAGAGACTACTTCGTTATTTATTCCTTTGTGTAATTGTACTGTCTTCGACAAACATATCTGTCCTAAAACACCAGTAAATTTAATTACGGCATTCTGATCTTTTGCAGAATTATATACTAGCTTCAATAAATTGCCATTGGTCGGGTTCGGATAAATACTAAAATTAGCTGACTCGTTGCTGCAATTCTGATCTATATAAACGATTTTCGAGTATGTAGAAATACCGTCAAAATCTGTTTGTTTTAAGCGATAGTAATAAAAAATTCCTTCTTCGATGTTGTTGTCGGTATAATTATAATTTATTACCACCGAGGAGTTCCCATGACCTTTGATCTGGGTAATTGCAGTAAAATGATTCAGGTCTGTACTTCGTTCAAGGGTAAAATATTCGTTATTGGTTTCGATGGCTGTCGTCCATTTAATCAAAATATCATTATTACCGCATAATCCACTAAAATCAAGCAATTCAATTGGAAGCGGGGTTGAACCACTTGCAGAAGCAATGGTGATGAATTTCGTGCTGTTGTTTGGGATTTGTGTATTTGAAATACCCGTTATTGTAATTACCGGATTGGAATATGAAAAAGACAATCCACCACCTGCGGCATAAACTGTGGCGTTTGTAAAATTTCCATCATCGTCTACAAGTAAACGCAAATCGGCAATATTAACTGATGACGGATTCGCTCCGGGAGCAAGTGTGATATCCATATTGAAAGTCTCACTAAAATTGTTTTGAACAACCTTCCATTCCCGCTCTAACCTGGAATAAAGACCCGCAGCAGGAGGCACTTCCAATGAGGATGCTGCCGTGGATTGCAACAGGCCGGTATTGGCACCTGTTACAACATAGGATTGGTCGGCAGCAAACACGGCTGTATTTGCGGCATTGGTAGCGGCAAGTGTACCTTTATATATTCTTACACTATCATCAAAATTATGCGATTGTTTTTGTAGCTGGGCACTGTTGTCATCACGGGAAATTCCAATTATATTATGCCAATAGCTGGTTATGGTATTATCATAAACGGATGATCCTGAACTATTTTCATAGTTGGAAACAGTCGAATCCAGGGTCGTGCCATATTTTATGGCCAAATAGGATTCTACCTGCAATTTTTCAGCGGGACTCAATTCCCGGTTGTATGTTATTACCTCTGGAATATTCACTTTGGAATATTCAGTGCTTAACCAAGCACCCATCGTCAGTTGCCAAACATCGTTGGAAGAAGTTGCACCAGAATAAACCTGCAACCCGTTTCCCCGCATTGTATATGGGCCGGTCCCTGTTGAATTTCGCGACAGGTCATATATTTTTAAATTAGTAGTAGCGGCTACGCCGGTCAATAAACTAGGAGCGTTATTGATATACAGTGCATCTTGTTTGCCACTCCAATACCCAAATAAATCATTGGTAAGGGCATTTGAAAAAGCCCTCTGGTTCTGGGTTCCCTGCAATTGTGATACACCAAATAAACTATAATTGCCGGATACATTGGAAGAACTGGGTGCTTTAAAATTAGAAACACCATTAAAATAAAAGGCGGGGTTATAATTTACCGTGCCTGTTAAACTAGGAGCCCCTGTTGCAGTAGCATTATCTGCCCCGGCACTTTGATCAAACCAGGTCGCAGAGTTAGAAACACCATCATTTGCCTTGTACCAGGTGACAAGGCCGGCAATGACCGCCCCCGGGGCCGGTGCCGTTTGAGCGAAGCTGAAATAATCACCGTTTGCAAAATCAACACTTCCCACATAATTTGATCCAATGAGCGTTAGGCTAACTAAATTATCGGCTGAGTTGAGGATTGCATCCGAACTTTGGATCAATGTAATGCTTGTAGTTGCCGGTGAAAAAGCAGTTGATGGTACACTTACTGACACAGAGCCAACAATCCCCGTTTCCTTCACTCTCCACAAACGCATCATGCGATACATGTTAGTTCCTGAAACTACCGTGCTAAATGTAACGGAATTGCCATCGTCGCCCCAAACATCGAAACTTTTATCAGCGGCAAATGTATTGGCATTAGCAGAATTGGTTGCGGCTATGCTGCCTAATCCAATGGTTACCAGATTACCATTATTTGCTGTGTTATTGGATTGTGACTGTTTTTGATTTAGGGCAGTAATATCATCGCGACCAATACCAGCTATGTTATTATTATTACCAGCATTGAGAGTAGCATCCCAGGATTTAGTAGTACCATCACTAGCAAGGTAATCCTGAGCAATGGTTTGATCCAGGGTGACTCCGTGTTTAATAGCTAAATAACTCTCCACTTGCTGGTGTTGGGTGCTGGTAAGGGCTGCGGGGTAAATTATGACTTCACTCATCCGGCCGTGGTAATAATCAACTACATCTACACTACCAACGTATAAATTGGAATTATTACCGCTAAATGTTGCAGCGTAATTCGTGGTTAGTATCTGCAATCCATTGTGGCGTACTACTTCTTTATTGCTACCCAGGGAATTGTCGTTGAGCCCGCTAAAAAGATAAGGAATTCCTATGGTTCCCCCCCAGGCTATAGTCGTGCGGGGTGCTCCGGAAGGTCCATCCCAATATAAATTACCATCACTCCAGGGAAGATGTAAATTAAAAATGGGTCCGGTAGCCAATACCTCACGAAAAATTGCAGATACCGATACTACGTCGGTTTTAGTGACTGCAAATACTGCAGCACCTGTATAGGTTATTCCAGAACCCATTATGCCATTGGGTTTAATTAGGTTATTAGTCGTTCCGTTAAAATTAATTACTGGATTAAAGTTCGTATTGTCAATGGCATTGTTATCATATAAAGGTTGGTTGACGCCTGTAGCCTGTGAGACATGGTTGCCATTCCCGCTTTGATCGTTCCAGGCACTGATTGCAGTAGCGTTGACAATACTGGAAGTACCTAAGTCAGCACGCAGCCATAAGCTTTCGCCAGGCACACCACCAGGAAAAGTCAGCTGTTGAGCAATTGTAAAATAGGATCCGTTCGTAAAACTGACATTGGTTGCAAGGCAGGCTATTCCATTAATGGTTATTGCGCTTAGGGCTGTATATGTATCTGTACCATCAATAATGGCGTCATTGCTTGTGACCAAATATAAGGTGCCGGAATAACCTCCGGCTAGTATTGAGAATTGAACAGCGCCAACTGAATTTGTATTTTGAACCTGCCACAATCGGCTCATCCTTGCATTAACCAGTCCGGTTCCTGTTACGGCTGAGACAAAATTGGTGGTTGAACCATCATCACCAATAACCAGAAAACTTTTGGTGGAGGCAAAACTATTACTATTGGCTTTATTGGTTGCGGCAATACTTCCTAAACCAATGGTTATTAAATTGCCATGATTGGTTGTGTTCACACTTTGGCTTTGTTTTTGGTTCAATGCTGAGACGTCATCTCTGCCTATTCCAAATACATTGTTTTGATAGGTGGTTGAACCGGCCCAGAGAATGGTAGTGCCATCAGAAGCCAAATAACTAATTGGTGCTGCAATGTTTCCCAATGTAATACCATATTTAATGGCTTGGTAGCTGTTTACTTGGATTCGTTCAGTAGCGGTAAGCACCCTGTTATACAGTATGACTTCTGACATGGACCCATTTTGGTAATATGTAGCATTTTGTGCTACACCAACTGCATTATATCCGCCAAAAGCCGTAAAGTTAGCCGTGTTCGTAGCTGTGCTTGATACCAGGCGCCCATCAAAAGAAGTACCCCAGTTATTAGCAGCACTGTAGGTGTTTAATATATGCCAATCTGTAGCGTTGATCCCCGTAACGGCCGGGGCTGATGCGCCTGTTTTAGCGGATAACACAGCACCGGTACTGGGGTTCCAGCCAAAGCGCTGAGTAGTCCCAAATGGATTGTAGTAGCCTCCATCGCTCCAGGTATAATGCCAATTGAGCCCGCCGCCTGCCCCCAGATCCATAAAGCCTGTATTTACCCCCGTGACATTTGTTTTTGCCGTGCTAAAAAATTCTCCTGAAGTATAGGCACTCGTAAAACCATTTGCGGATACATAACCGTTACCAGCAAATACAACTCCTCTGTCAAAATTTAGGGTGTTATCAACACCCTGCGGGGCCACACCATTTACAATTGTTAAATGGTTCGCTGACTGAGAGAAGTCCTGCCATCCGATAGTATTGATAAGGCCTCCCGCAGGCACATCATCACCTCTTAGCCATAGGGTTGGGCTGGCTACTCCTCCGGGGTTTGCTGTTATTTTGAAGGATGCAAAGGTAAAATAATAGCCGGTGGCTCCCGTAAAATCAATGCTTGCCTGTTGACTGCTTATAGCTATTTCTGTAACACCGGTTGCAAAACTTGGATCGGCACTAACCATTAAATAAGTGGCTTGGACATCAGCAGTTTTAACCAGAACAGTTCCTACGGTACCAGTTTCCTGCACCTTCCACACCCTGGCCATTTTTGAGTTGATCGCCGGATTTCCGTTAGCGGATACATATGCTGAATAAGCAGGAGTGGCATTATTATCACCCCAGACTTCAAAACTTTTATCGGCGCCAAAAGTATTGGGATTGGCGATATTGGTAGCAGCAATAGTTCCTAAGCCAACAGTAATCATATTACCATTGCCAGCTGTGTTTGCGCTTTGACTTTGCTTTTGATTCAGGGCAGAATTGTCATCACGACCTATTCCGGTTATATTATTCCAATAACCTGGTATAGTATTGTTATATACGGGTGACGAGGAACTATTTACATAGTTGGAGACACCTATATCCAGGGTCGTACCATATTTAAGCGCTAAATAGGATTCTACCTGCAATTTTTCAGCTGGGCTCAATTCGCGGTTATACGTTATTACTTCTGGAATATACACTTTGGAAAGATTAGCGCCGCCCGACCACTCCCCACCCATTGTCAGTTGCCAGACGCTGTTGGAGGAAGTTGCACCTGAATATAGCTGCAATCCGTTTCCCCGCATGATATAGGGGCCGGTACCTGTCGAATTACGCGACAGGTCATATATCTTTAAATTAAGAGTTACGGCTACGCCGGTTAGTAAGTTAGGTGTGCCGTTGATATATAGCACATCTTGAACGCCAATATAATTCCCGAATAAATCATTGGTAAGGAGATTTGAAAAAACCCTTGAGTTCTGGGTTCCCTGCAACTGCGATACACCAAATAAACTATAATTGCCGGATACATTGGCAGAAGTAGGCGCTGTAAAATATGACGCACCATTAAAATAAAAGGCGGGGTTAAAATTTATTGTACCAGTTAAACTTGGAGCGCCTGTGGCAGCGGCATTATTGGCACCGCCACTTTGATCAAACCAGGTGGCAGGGGTAGAAATACCATCATTTGCCTTGTACCAAACGGTAAGTCCGGCGGATACAGCTCCGGGTGACTGAGCAAAAATAGAAAAGAAAGGACTAAAGGAAAACAATAGCAATAAGGAAACCTTTAATGAATCTAACTTGCTAACATTCCATTCCCCTTTGATTCTTTTCATAATTCAATTCTTTATTGTTCATTAACTAATAGTTCGAACTGTCTTAAAGAATTCAGGAATGATTTGTATTTATTAACATCCTTTTCGTGGAGATATAATAGCTATGGTAAATCACAGCTGCGGATGTGTATAAAGAATATTGGAATTCCGACACCGGTTAACGGGAATTGGGACTCTTTATTGTTCTAACCACGATATGCTTCTCTGCCAACGAATCTTCCTTTTCCCAGGAGAAAATCTATCGCTTTTATTACATTCCTGTTTATACTTTCTTCCGTTTTTAGGAATGAGATATACCTGATGATTTCAGTTTGAAGAGATGGAGGCAAATGATCGAATATTTTTTTTGCCGCTTTATTTTGTTTCAGGGCTTTTAAAAAAGCAGGATGCGGCTTTATAATTCTTTTTCCCGGATCAAAAGCAATCTCAAAAATTGATGAATCTCCCACTTCTTTCCTGGCAGCTTTTCTCATTGGTGTATTGAGATATAGTCTCCAGTGTCCGCTATATCTTACAAGTGTTTGAGTAAATTCATGTCCGTCCATTTTTATCCTCACAGGAATTTTTCCTTTGCTTTTACCCGCCTGAGAAAAAACGGATTCTAAAACCTTAGGGGGCAGGTAAACAAACGGATTGACTCCAATGATTTTAATTACTGCGGAAAATTTTATTGTCTGGCTAACCATGGGTCGTTAAGTCCTTATATAATGCACAATCCTTAATTGCCCAGTCTGCCATTGCCATCAGAACAGGGCCCAATTTTTCGGCTGATGTTGTGAGGCTATAAATAGTTATTGGCGGCATCTCCTGCTCCACTTTTCTGTTGATCAGATTATCTTCTTTCAATTGTTTCAAATGCTGTGCTAACATTTTCTCGGTGATGGCAGGTATTGCCCGTTTGAGTTCACTGTAGCGCTTAGGGCCACTCATCAGGTAATAAAGAATAATTGGTTTCCAATGTCCCCCGATCTTATTCATTACATAAGTTATGGGACAGGTCATTGATGAAACTCCTTTATTGTGATTAAGGGTTGACTGCTCTTTTACTTTTGTCATAATCACTTACTTTGGGGTAGGTACTTGTAATAAAGTTTGTTCAAAGTTAACTTTGCCATCTATATTAAACAATGAATTATGAAAATTACATTAACAGGTTCGCTTGGCAACATCAGTAAGCCCCTTGCTGAAATTCTTATTAAAAGTGGCCAGGAGGTCACTATTATAAGTAACGACTCTAAAAAACTGAATGTTATAAAAAACCTGGGTGCAAAAGCAGCTATCGGTTCTGTTTCCGACGTTGCCTTTCTAACCGATGCTTTTAAGGGTGCCGATGCTATTTATACGATGGTGCCACCTAATTGGGGAGTCAGCAATTACAGGCGATACATTGCTGAAACTGGCAAAAACTACCTGGAAGCGATAAGGACTTCGGGTGTTAAACGTGTCGTAAATCTAAGCAGTATAGGAGCACACCTGAGTGGAGGCACCGGCCCGATTGCAGGGCTTTATGATGTCGAGCATACGCTGAACATGCTGGATGGTATAGCGATAAAGCATTTGCGGGCAGGTATGTTCTTTATCAATTTTTTCTTTGATATCGGAACGATCCGGAATATGGGAATAATGGGTAATAATTACGGAGAAAAAACCAAATTGATCATGGTGCATCCGCGAGATATTGCAGCAATAGCTGCCCAGGAGTTGCAAGGCTCATTTGAAGGTAAAAGTCACCGATATGTTGTGAGTGATGAACGTGAAATTTCTGAAATCGTTAAAATACTGGGAACTGCAATTGATAAACCAGAATTAGCCTGGGTGCAATTTAGCGACGGTGAAGCATTTGCGGGAATGACTTCCGCCGGTATGTCTCAGGCTATTGCAGGCGTTTACGTGGAAATGGGGAATGCCATTAACAGTGGAATATTATTTGAAGATTTTGATCAGCATAAACCTGAGGTTTGGGGAACCACCAGGCTGGTTGACTTTGCAAAGGAATTTGCCGCCGTTTATAAATCAAAAAGTTAATAAAATCGAGGCTACCTCTGTAAGAATAAATAATCATTCATAATTTAAATATTGATTATTGAATTAATAACTATTTGAATGAGATTGAAGAAAATCAACGTTCTTCTATTTTCCATTCAGGTCTTATATAATGGCAGGTGTATCCATAAGGATGTTTTTGCAGGTAGTTCTGATGTTCTTCCTCGGCACTCCAGAAATCTGAAGCCGGTACGACTTCTGTCACGATTGGTCCGGGCCATTTATGCGAAGCAGTCATCTCTTCAATTAATTTCTTTGCTGTTTCTTTCTGCTTTTCATTCAGGTAGAATATAGCTGAGCGATACGAAGTCCCTCTGTCATTTCCCTGTCTGTTTTTTGTTGTCGGATCATGTATCTGAAAGAAAAATTCCAGCAGCTTACGGTATGACAACTGCATCGGGTCAAATACAATTTCAATCGCTTCGGCGTGCGTACCATGATTCCTGTAAGTGGCATTCGGAACTTCACCACCCGAATATCCGACAATGGTAGAAGTAATACCTGGGAGCTCGCGTATAAGTTCTTCCACACCCCAAAAACAACCCCCGGCCAATATTGCTTTTTCCTCACTCATATATTTCGATTTAATACAAGTTAAGAAATATCTGGAAGTCTCAATCCCTCAAAGGATTACACGTTGTCAGGACCCTTTCTGAATACCCGGTCGCAGGTTTTTCATCTTCCCTTCATCTTGGGTTTCTAAGTTTGTTTCAGTTATTTATTCATCACTATTAAAAAAAACTTTATGAAAACGTATCTTTTAATTGCAACAGTCATGTTATTTTCAGCTGCGACATTTGGCCAGCAGACAGAAACTAAAACAACACAGTCAGAAGCCGTAAAAGCGGCCACTATTAAGAACGGAAAAAATGCCAGCGTACAGGCAAATGCCAGCACCAGGGTAAAATCCAAGGCTTCCGTTTCCGGAAACAATAAACTAAGCCAGGATGCGTCTTTAAATTCAGGACTGAAAGCCTCTTCTTCAGATGCAAAAAGCCGTGTAGACGGGCTCGGCCAGGAAGGACAGGCAACTGCGCATACTAAAACAAACGAATCCTTAAAAACAACTGCAACTGAGAAAAATGAGGCAGACAATGGCATAGCAAAAACGGTCAGTAGTTCAAGATCAGATTTGAATAAAACGCAAACAACTGCAAAATCCAGTGTGGATGCAGGGTCTTCAATCGCTGTTCATGAAGCCGGGGGAATCAAAAAATCCGTAAAACCTCATCCAGCTTCGATAAAAGTGCAAAGTCAGATTAAAGCAAATGCTGGCATAAAAATTAAGTAAATAAATGGACAACAGGTTTTCAGTAAGTCTGCTGAAAACCTGTTGTTTCAAAATCAGTTAATATAATGATATCAGTGAATTGGTCATGCAGGATACTGTTGCTCGGGTTGTTTTTATTTGGCTCCAAGGCATCTTTTGCTAATGAAGTCAAACCGATACAGGTATCCATTTTGAAAAAGGATCTGGAAACAGTTGGCGCTATTTGCGATTCCCTACCTCAGAATAAAACAGTCCCTGAAAATACGTCTGAAATTAAACAGACGACTGTTATAAAAGAGGTTCCTAAATCAAAAAAGCAGGTAGTACCCATTATTGTCTCTCCTGCTGTAAAGACTATAAAACCAATTAAAGTGATTAAACCAAAGATTATAAAACCAACAATAAAAATAAATTAGCAATAAAAAAATTATCCCATATGAAACTAAGCATCTTTCTGATCACTGCAGGCTTTTGGAGCCTGCATTGCTCAGGACAAACGGATAGCCTCGGAACGAATACGAAGGATACTGTGGCAGAGAAATCCACCCTTACCCTTGGGGCTACCTATTGCAACAATGCCGATTATTACGGACAGAAAGCTGTAGAAAACATTCCATATTTCGCGGCTTCGGCCACATACCGTTTACGTTCCGGTTTTTATTTTTCCGGCCTTGCATACAGACTCCTAAAAGATACAATTAATGTGGTTTCAGCGGAGAATCTCAGAGCAGGGTTTGATTTCAAGATTAGTAAAAGGCTCTCAGCGGACCTTAGTTACAGCCACACATTCTATCCTTCATATTCACCTCTGTTACAGGCTTCCAATCCGGACAATGTCAACACTACACTGACCTATGAAAACTTTCTAAGTTCCAAATTAACCGCTGACTATGCATTTGGCAAAACCACCGACTTCTTTGTTACAGCCGGAACCAGCAAACAAATTAATCTGGGTCATCTCACAGAAAAGGATATTATAACCATTACACCAACTTTAGATGTTACAGCAGGCACACAACGATTTTATCAAACTTACCTGATTGAAAAAAGACTACAGGATAGCCTGTTGGGAATCATTTTACCTCCGCTTACCGGCCCGCAGACAACTCAGGTTTCCCAAACAGTTACTTCCACCGAGTTTAATGTATTGTCATACAATTTCAATTGTCCGCTCTCTTATAGCCGGGCTGGGTATATGATCGAAATAAATTATCAGCTATCCCTCCTAAGTAATAAAGCTGAAAGCGGACCCGGACAGCTGAATTCATTTTTCAGTGTAAGTTTTTATTACCAATTCTAAAGGACATGAATGTATTGAATTTTTACTTTTATCTACCAAACCATCTTTTGCGATTCGGGGATTGAAGTAATATGTTTCATTTTACCTGCGCGGAATTCCTGGTACAACCTGCTGATATCTTCCTGCGTGTCGCCAATAAAAGGACCATGAGAAACAATTTTTGCGTGCTGCGGCTGACCGGAATATATAACGAATCTTGCTCCCTCCCTGCCTGCCACCAGGCTCAATTCACTTTCCATTTCTTCATTCGATCTGTCGAGCCATCCAACCTGGTTTTTATCCAGCAACTTTTTCTCATCACCCACCAGCAGGGTTCCTTCAAGTACATACAAAAATGTTGTGTAAGATGCCGGAAGATTCAATACAGTTGATATTTTTGGCTGTATATGAATATCAGCGATTATAACAGGAGTATAATTTTGCAATGGAGAAGAAATACCAGCCAGGGAACCACTGTATAAATTAATTTCTACTCCATCACCTGATTTTTTCGGCACATGATTCAACGAAATATCCTGCACGCGTGGCTTCGTCCACCTGTGATTTTTAGGAAGTGTTAACCATAACTGCAATAGTCTCATGGACATTTTCTTTGCAATGGTTTCAGTATGAATGACGCCGCTTCCCGCCGTCATCATCTGTAAATCACCTCCTTTCATTGTATGCGCTTCATCACCCATTTCACCCTCTAACATCAGGGTAACGGTTTCAAATCCCGCATGCGGATGCGGGCCGCCCACCGGTTCATTTGTCTTTTTATCCAGCATATCATCCATTAACATGATGAACGGATCGGTATCTGCGAAGTCACCCTGGATGACTGGACGGGCCAGATGGCCCGCTCCGAGAAACCCATCATGAACAGCAGGCTTATATTGCCTGACTAACCTTCTTTTAACTGACATATTCTTTTAGTTTTTTTTCTTCCGCAACGGCCTGCTTTACCATTTGAATTTCACTCTGAATTTTCACTTCATCAGCCAGCATGGCACCGCCAGCTTCCAAGAGGCCAAAATTAATCCCCCAGTCGCTTCTTTTAATTTTTCCGGTTACTGTAAAACCTGCTCTTTCGCCACCCCATGGATCTTTTGTTGTTCCACTGAACTCGACATTCAGCTGAACCGGATGGGTAATTTTTTTCAGCGTCAGGTTACCAAATAAACGAAAATTTTCGCCGTCAACCTTTTCAGTCCGGGTTGATTCAAATATCATTTCCGGATGCTGATCCGTTGCGAAGAAATCGGAATTCTTTAAATGCGCATCACGTTGGGCATTATTCGTATGAATAGAATTCATGTCTGCCTTCAGTTGTATTTTTGCTGTGCTGAAGTCCTCATTCTGTGTTTCCCCTTCAACCTGAAAACTGTTGAAATATCCTGATACATTGCTGATCATCAGATGTTTGATCTTGAACCCCAGTTCACTGTGTGTCGGGTCAAGCTTCCATTTTGTATTAGCCATATGTTTAATTTTTTTGTGAAATACAAATTTAGATTAGATTTGCTATACAAAGGATAGTACTATACTATAGTATAGTTACTTTAGTTTATTAAAAGCTATATCATGAAGAAAACAGTGGAAGAGGAGCATTCAGCATGCACAAATATTTTGCGGCCGGTCAGGGATTCCCTGGATGTCCTCAGTGGTAAATGGAAGCTGCCAATTATAATTGCCCTGACCTTCGGCGAAAAACGGTTCACCGAAATAACCCAGGAAGTGCATGGAATAACAGACAGAATGTTATCAAAAGAATTGCGTGATCTGGAATTAAATGGTCTTGTAAAGAGAAACGTGCAGGATACCTATCCTGTTAAAGTGACTTATGCATTAACAGCCCATAGTAAAACACTCAGGCCGGTCATTGATTCACTAAAAAATTGGGGTATTTTGCATAAGAAAAAATTGCATGAGGAATGCAGGGAACATAAAGCGAAAAGAAAAATATCCGGTAACTAAATCCACATTTTTTAAATTATTGATTATAAATTATTAATTATGAAATTTAGAACCTTAGCTTCAGCGATGCTTTTCTCATTCATTTTCTTATCATGTGTCAGCAATAAAAAATTTGAACAGGCGCAAAATGCTGCCAGATCGACGCGCGATTCCCTGATGGGAGTGAATTCAAATTTGCTGGCTTCTTTGAATACCTGCAAGGATTCAGTAAATGCAAAAGATAAAAGAATTTCTGAACTTCAGTATCAAAATAGTTTTCTGAAAGAAAATAATACGCAGGCATTAAAACAACTGCAGGACCTATCAGTGATTACGAGTACGCAGGCCGAAAGCATAAAGAAGTCCATGGAAAATATCGGCGTCAAGGATATGTACATTATGGACCTGCAAAAAGAAATGGCGAAAAAAGATTCCCTGAACATGGCGCTCGTTATGAATCTGAAAGGCGCCATCGGTAATTTGTCGGACGAGGATATTAATATCAAAGTGGACAAGGGAGTTGTATTTATTGATATATCCGATAAACTATTATTTAAGAGCGGAAAATATGATATTACAGACAGGGCGAAGGAAGTTCTCGGAAAAGTAGCCCTGGTCCTGAAAAACCAACCGGATCTTGAATTCATGGTGGAAGGACATACTGATAGCATCCCTTATAAGAGACCTCCCCTGCTTGATAACTGGGATCTCAGCGTAAAACGGGCTACAGCTGTAGTGCGGGTTCTTCAGAATGAATATGGATTATCTCCCTATCATATTACCGCAGCAGGCCGAAGTGAGTATCAGCCTGTAGCTTCAAATGCAACTGAAGAAGGCCGTGCCTTGAACCGCCGCACCAGGATTGTCATTCTACCGCAACTTGACCAGTTCTTTAAATTACTTGAAACAAAATAACGGACATAAAAAATGCTTCTATTTTACGGACGAGTCATTTCGGCTGGTTACTTTTGGAATGTATAGCACAGTAATAAAAAAATTCTCTATCTCTTTCTGTACGCTTTCTACATCATGGGACTTAATTGGCGAGCCGATAACATGGTCACCTGTTTTGGGCAGGGCTATTTTACGTTTTAGATTCGAAGGTGTTCCCAATTCTTCGAACATGTTTAACATAGCTGAAACCTTAACCACACTGTCCTGATGTATTTCATCCCTGTAATAATATAACAGGAGTACCGGCTGAATCACCTTCTTAAAATTTTCTCTGGTCATCGCTGTCGCCAGGTATTCTTCAAGCGCGACAGCCGCTTCCAGCCTGTAAGGTTTGTTCCAATATCTGCGGTATTGGGGCCGGTCATCATCTGAAACCATGTATTTTCCATGCTTCACAAGACGGGCAATCTGTAAACCCCAGGGATCGTTTAATATCCAGGCGAAAGGATCGTTAATAGCGATATTAGGTGATAACAGGATTAATGACGCTACATCATTCGGAAAATCGCCCGCTAACTGTAAGGCCAGGGAGGCTCCGGTGGATGTCCCCATAAGTATCACCTTTCTTCCAAGTTTTTTTCCGATGGCCAGGGCCTTCTTTGCCGATTCCCAATATTTATCCGCAGTGAGATTGACAAGTTGTTCACTGGTGTCAATACCATGATCGGCCAGTCGCGACAAATACAGGTTGCAGCCAAATTCAGCGGCTATGTTCCGGTGAACCGGATCTCCTTCTTTTTGCGAAGCTGAAAAACCATGCAGGTATACAATACAATATTCCGTTATCTCTTTAGTGGAATCATTAGCCCAAATGATCCTCGCTTCATTGTCAGGTTTCAAATGATGAAGGGATTCATCATACAAAACATACTGTTCAACAACTGAAGGACTGTCCGGGACCATTGGCAGGTTCAGGGAATAGACCGGTCTGGCAGGCCGGGGACCCTCAAAATAAAAAAGGATGAGAATGACGGGAATAACGATGAACCATTTTCTGCGCAAGGTTCGAATTTTAATCTGAAGTTATTAAAATGAAATGAACTAACATATTAACAAAACGAACCTTAATTTGACTGCAAAAAAAGTAGATCTGGCTACTCATATTTCCTGATTGTTACAAAACTTTGTATCGTCAAAAAACAGAAAAATGAAAATTATAGTAACAGGTTCGCTGGGACATATAGGCAAACCGCTCACAATAGAGTTAGTGCAAAAGGGACATACGGTTATTGTTGTCAGCAGTAAACCGGAAAAACAAAAAGACATTGAAGCATTGGGTGCAACCGCTGCTATCGGCACAGTCGAGGACCTTGATTTTCTTACAAAAACCTTTACTGGCGCAGACATAGTATATACCATGTTGCCGCCGGTCTCTTACTTCAATCCTGATTTTGACCTGATGAAGTATTGTCACAGAATCGGCAATAACTATGCAAAAGTTATTCAACAGTCTGGCATTAAGCAGTTGATTCATCTCAGCAGTATCGGCGCTCATTTAGAAAAGGGTTCAGGCCTTATTCTGCTTCATCGTGCCGTTGAGGAAATCCTGAATAAACTGTCAGGGGTTGCCATCACGTTTATGCGCCCTGTTGGTTTCTATTACAATTTGTACAGCTTTCTGCCTGTGATCAGGAATCAGGGCTTCATTGCAGCAAACTATGGTGCAGATGAAATGTTGGTTTGGGTTTCACCAATTGACATTGCTGGCGCGATCGCTA
Source organism: Puia sp. (assembly GCA_035937535.1). Taxonomy (GTDB): domain Bacteria; phylum Bacteroidota; class Bacteroidia; order Chitinophagales; family Chitinophagaceae; genus Puia. The sequence continues at coordinate 52,265 of DASZHV010000130.1, forward strand.
AAGAAATCGAAACACCGACGGTTAACAGAAAAATAATTTATGTAGCAAGCGATGAACTTACCGGAAATGAAACAGCAAGTATTTTAGGTGCGGCAATCGGTAAGCCGGATTTGAAATGGATACTTCTTTCCAATGAACAATGGCAATCCGGTTTGGAAGCAGCCGGGATGAATCCTGTCATCGCGGGTGGTTTAATTGAAATGTTTGCAGCCCAACATAGCGGTTTATTGACGGAAGATTACTACCTCAACAGACCGGTTCTGGGCAAAGTTAAAATGAAGGATTTTGCAAAGGAATTCGCAATTGCTTATAATCAAAAATAATTAAATTGTAAAATGGCAGACAGACAACTTCTCCGGATTAAAACGATTCGCGAATACCATCAGGTTATGGGCCTCCCGAAGCCGGATCATCCGTTAATCAGTGTGATTAATTTAGAATCCGTAAAGCATAATCCGGGAGACAATCCAGTCAGCCTGGTATTTGATTTTTATTCCATCTCACTTAAAAGGGATTTCAATGCTAAAATTAAGTACGGCCAGCAGGAATATGATTTTGATGAAGGAATTATGTTTTTTATTTCACCGGGCCAGGTATTTGGAATTGAGGTGAATAAAGATGAAATATTAAAACGATCGGGATGGCTCCTGCTGGTACATCCCGATTTTTTATGGAATACTCCGTTAGCCAAAACAATAAAGAAATACGAATATTTTAATTACTCGGTGCATGAGGCTTTGTTTCTTTCGGAGAAAGAAGAAATTACTATTACGGGTATCCTTAAGAACATTGAACAGGAATATCATTCAAACATAGATAAATTCAGTCAGGATGTAATCATTGCCCAATTGGAATTATTGCTCAAGTATGCTGACAGATTTTATCACCGTCAATTCATAACCCGGAAAATAACCAATCATAAAATCCTGGGCCATCTGGAAGATATTCTTACAGAATATTTTAATGGCGACGATTTATCAAAAAAAGGGTTACCTACCGTTCAATACATTGCAGGCAGGTTAAATAAATCGGCTAATTATTTAAGTGAGATGCTTAAAGTACTGACGGGACAGAGTACCCAGCAGCATATTCACGAAAAATTGATTGAAAAAGCAAAAGAAAAACTATCCACCACTGATTTATCAGTAAGCGAAATTGCATACGAATTAGGCTTTGAACATCCGCAATCTTTCAGCAAATTATTCAAAACAAAAACCAGTCTCTCGCCATTGGAATTCAGGCAGTCGTTTAATTGACAAACGACTACCATTATCACAGTAATTGCCTTTGAAATTTCATTCCGTTGGCAATTTCAATAATTAATAAGTGTAGGATTTAATTGCAATGAGGTTTACTTCGGCAGTATAAGTACTGTCTTTTATTAACCGGTTATTATTGTCGAATGTATAATAATGATTGACTGTCTCTGTAGTCCCATTTGAATTCAGTATTTCTGTCTTTATACAATTTACCGCTTGTGGAAGAAAAGTCTGGCCAATTCTTAAAGTATTGGGTAAATTGGAATAATAGGAATAACTAATCATGTTCCCCAGAAGATCTGATGATGAAATAGCATTTCCAAGATTGTCATATGTATAACTAGTCGTGTTATATACACTGATGCCGGAAGTAGAATAGTTGTAAATAATTGCCTGTAAGAGCTGTTTATTTCCATTATAAATATATTTTTCCGTCGTAGTATCACCTGCATTGTCATATTGATAAGTAGTATCCAGATAGGAGGAAGAATTCAACCACATTATTTCATGAATGTTCAGTACACCACCCTCGTAAAGGTCCATCGTCACTTTATTTGCCGCCGGATAAGTATATGCAAAGTTGATGGATGGTGGAGAAGGGACCGCTGTTAAAGCCGTTAGCCGGCCGTTTGCGTCATAAGAAAGATCATAGGTAGTGAGGCTGTTACCAATAATAGAGGAACGGATGTCTTCGGTATATGTCTTCGGTCGGGATGAACCGTTTGAATTAGATGCACTATTATCTTTTTTGCAGGATGATAATAAGAATATAGCTGCTATAACCAAACGAACTGATGAATTTCTCATATTGGCTATTCTTTGTTTAAAAGTTAACTGATCCGGAAATGATGTAACTTATTTATTGTGTCCGGATTGTTTAAAAAGAGCGATACTGGAACATGAATGTAGTAAATAGATGTGACAGACCATAATGCTAAGGGTTTATACTTAGCCCAGATAATTCTATTTCCTTAATTGAACCGCCGGGCAACTCGAATTAGTACGCTGAAATATTTGCAATTTACAAAAATCTTTATTTACTTTGTATTTCAAAGTACTTTCTTATGAGCAATCCAGCGCAAAGCCTTGAAACCTTACACGATATAAAACGGATAATGGAGCGCAGCAGTCGCTTTATCAGTCTGAGTGGATGGAGTGGTATAGCCGCGGGTATTTGTGCTTTGGCCGGGGCAGGTTTCGCACGTCAGCGAATCATACATTATTATCAGTCCGAATATCTTCAAATCCCGGGTGCCATTACGAAACTGAAATATGATTTGATTTTAATAGCCACCCTGACTTTCATTGCTGCTTTTACACTTGCCAGTTTTTTTACTTTTTTGAAAAGCAGAAAAGAGGGCGTTGCGATATGGGGTGCAACGGCCAGGAGGCTGATGTGGAATACATTTCTTCCCCTCGCCTGCGGGGGATTTTTAATCTGGCATTTAATTGAAAATGACGGCTTCGGTATGGTTGCTCCGACTTCGCTGATATTCTATGGACTGGCGCTGGTTAACGGAAGCAAATACACGATGGGTGAAGTCCGTTGGTTAGGATATGGTGAAATCATTTTGGGGATTGTGAATCTATGGCTTCCGGGCAGGGGAATCATTTTCTGGTCACTTGGCTTTGGAGTGCTTCACATCGTTTATGGTTTTTCTATGTGGTGGAAATACGAAAGGGTCAGTGTTGCGGAACAGAAAGTGGGTGATATTAAAGCCGATTAAATCATGAAGAATCCGATTGAACAACTCAATAAGGTTTTTGACAGCCGGATAAGACTTGGCATCATGAGTTCACTCATAGTGAACCATCGTACCAATTTCAATGATCTCAAAGAGCTTATGCAGGTTACAGATGGAAACCTGGCCAGCCACATGAAAACACTTGAAGAAGCGGGATACGTTCAGGTAGAAAAAGGATTTATTGGAAGAAAAACAAATACTACTTATGTTATTACTACCCCAGGAAAGAAGGCATTTAAGTCGCACCTGGATGCTTTGGAAAAAATGATACGATCGATGGATTGATTTTTTTTATGCTTATACTTTGTATTTCAAAGTGCTTTTAATTAAATTAAAATGGCCGCTACTACATTATCTGCAAGAATATGGTTCATTTCCTCCCTTGTTTTGGATGCAGGGGTTTTAATTTTTTGCCTCATTTTATATCCGTTGGGCTGGTATTTTTTCTTACCAGCATTCCTTGTAATAATAGCAGGTGGTTTTCCAGTATTTATTATCCTATGCATTCTTCTGCCAATCATCAAAAGATTATTCGATTCATTCTATAATAAAATTTACATAACGATACTGGCATGCGGAGCTTGTGCATTTATATATGGCTCTTTTGTCTATCTCCTGGGTGCTATCAGGTTTCATACATCAGATTACTGGACGACAGATGGTCTTAAGATTTTATTGGCTATAACAGGCATTCTGTTTTGCATATCACTGAGCGCTTTATTTTTTTCCAAAAAACAATTATCAAAATATTTTGAATACAGTAAATATTTATCGTTAACAAACAAAAACAGATATATGGAAACATCAAACTATGCCGAAAACAATCCCAGTGAGTTCAAAACAAGTCGTTCAAACAAAATCCTGATCAAAGGAGCCATCACAGCCGCACTGATCGGAATCATGATGATACCAACGATATTTATCAGTGACCTGGTTCAGGAAAGACAGGCCAGGAACGAATCAGTTGTAAAAGAAGTAGACAGCCGCTGGGCAATGGCACAGACCTTAACGGGGCCCTATATTTATCTGCCATACAAAAAGGTAGTTGTGGACCCTTCTAATAAACCGGAATTAATCACCAGTCATTTGTTGATGCTTCCAGATAATAAGCAGGTGGATGGCAGAATCGATCATGAATTAAGAGAAAGATCTATTTATAAAGTTCTTCTATACAGGGCTTCCATATCTGATCAGGGCAACTTTATTTTACAGCTTCCGAAAGATATCCCTTCCGACCAGGTTCAATGGAGCGATGCAAAAATTTGTTTTGGAATATCTGACTTCAAAGGTATTGAAGAGAAACTCGTTATTCGTTTCAATGGCATCGATATCGAATTATCTCCGGGACTCCCGACAGATGATATGGCTGAGAAGGGCCTGTCCTCTCCCATTGCTATATCTGCTTCAGATATGGGTAAGCCATTGAATTATCAGATCCACATTAAAATAAAAGGAAGTGAAATGTTGCATTTCGTTCCGCTGAGCGGCAACAGTCATTATACACTGGAATCAACCTGGCCCAGCCCGAGTTTTGACGGTAATAATCTTCCTTCCGAAAGAACAGTAAGTCAAAATGGATTTACTGCTGTTTGGAATTTCAATAAAGCGAATCTTCCATTTGGTACCGTATTAAACGATTTCAAGTTTGACCAGTCTGCGCTTGCATTTGGCGTTACCATGATTCAACCCGCTGATCAGTATGCCAAAACAAACCGGTCAATTAAATATGCCATTCTGATTATTGGTCTGACTTTTTCCCTGTTTTTTATTATTGAGCTCATGCAACGTAAACCCATTCATCCGGTACAGTATGTATTGATCGGCCTGGGGCTGGTCATTTTTTATAGTTTATTGCTTGCTATCAGTGAGTTTCTTGCATTTGATTATGCCTACCTGATTGCATCCGTAGGAACCATTCTCCTGATAGGACTATATGCAAAAAGTCATTTCAAAAGCTGGAAATCTTCAGGGTTATTTTCCGGTGTGCTGACCCTGCTGTACGGATTTATATTCGTCCTCATCAGGCTGGAAGACACGGCGCTCCTGGTCGGAAGTATTGGTTTGTTTATTATCCTTGCACTTACTATGTATGCCAGTAAAAAAGTGAACTGGTACGGACAAACGGAAGCTGTTGTGTTACAATAAAGAATATCCGTTTTTGGCATATGGTTATGATTGGCTGGCCTTAGCACACCTGGTAATTGCTGTTGCGTTTTTTGGGGTGCTGAAGGATCCGGTCAGAAATAAATGGATAATACAATTTGGAAGAATCTCCTGTTGTATGATATTTCCCCTGGCATTCATTGCTGGATATGTCAGGGGAATCCCATTTTACTGGCAGTTGATCGATTGTAGTTTTGGCGTCATTGGATTGATTCCTTTAACCATCTGCTACCGAAAAATTGAGCAACTTGAATACAGGAATTGTTATACCTCCTCTTAATAACCTAATATAATACTATGCCTTTTACCTTTTCCCATCCTGCCCTTGTTTTACCGGCCAGCCGGTTATCAAAGCAAATATTTTCTATGACAGGACTGATCATTGGAAGCATGACACCAGACTTTGAATATTTCATACGGATGAACGTTGGAAGCGTATATAGTCATACACTGGAGGGATTATTCTATTTTGACCTTCCACTCGGGATTGTCCTTTGCTTTATTTTTCATGATATTGTCCGTAATGATCTGATAAATAATCTGCCTGCAAAATTACAGGAACGATTTTATGTTTTAAAGAATTTTAACTGGAATGACCATTTCCGAAAAAAATGGCCATTCATTTTGTTATCGATTGTTGTAGGTGCGGCTTCACATATTCTGTGGGATTCTTTTACCCATCCTTATGGTTATTTCGTATTAAAATTACCCATTCTAAATGCCAGAATTCATTTACCAGGTTTTAAAATTACCGTTTACAATTTTTCCCAGAATATAAGTTCCGTTATTGGACTTGCCCTGGTTTTATTTTTTGTTTATCGTATACCAAAAACGAAAATTGACAGAAATCAATCTGACAGTCTTTACTGGATTAGTATAACTTTAATTACATCTGTTATAATGGCGCTCAGAATTATTTTGGGGCTATCGTTAGTTAAATACGGAAATGTTATAGTATCCATAATGAGTGCCTTTTTTATTTCAATTATTGTTGTACCAACTTTACTTAAAATAAAGCTTAAACAAAAAGATAAATAAATCGATACCCATTTATGATATGTTTGGCAACTTTCTTTATTATAACTGAAATCCTGTTGGTAACTATATTAGTAATCTTTAGAAGTCAATAGTAAAAAACTATCACGCATGATAAACGAAAGCTATCTATAAAATCTAAATTAAAATTCATATCCTTACAAAATATTTGGTGAAATAAGAATTAAATTCAATTCACATGAAAGGAATTATCAGTTGTATATTATTTTTTATTGTTATAGATTTTGCTTCTGGTCAATCGAACTTTACAAAATTTAAAAATCTTGAAAAAACAAATGACACCGCAAAAATAAATGCCTTTTTAACCGAATGGCAAAAATCTGAACCTAATGATCCGGAAATATATACTTCCTGTATGAATTATTATTATAAAAAAAGTAAAGAGGAAATAGTAACTATCAATAAAACACCTCACGGAAAATCAAGTTTTAAGTTGACTGATAGCACTGGAGCAGTGGCTGGCTATTTGAATTCCAATTCTGATTTGAATCCAAGATATTTAGACAGTGTATTTTATTATGCAAATATTGGAATTATTAAATTTCCAAAACGACTCGATATACGTTTTGGAAAGACATATATTTTAGGCGAAATGGAAGATTATAATAATTTTTCTAATGAAATCATCAAAACGATAGAATATTCAAAGACAATCAAAAATGATTGGCTTTGGACAGAAAATAAGAAGGTTGAAGATCCGGAAAATTTTATGCTCAATACAATTCAGACTTATTTAAAACAGTTATATGAAATAGAAGATGATAAATTACTTGAAAATATGAAATCTATTGGCAATGTAGTTTTAAACTATTATCCAAATAATATAGAAATACTATCTACTACAGCTGTTGCGAATATGTTGACCGGCAATTATGAAAAGGCAATTGAATATTTAAAACGTGCAGAAAAAATAAATCCTGAAGATTTTATCATATTAAATAATCTTGCCAAGGGCTATGAACTGAAAGGTAATATAGCGGAGGCAATACATTATTATGAATTGACTGAAAAATTTGGAGATGACGAAGCAAAAGAGCATTCAAAAAAGGAAATTATTAAATTAAAGTCAGAACAATAATTAAACACTAAAAATTAAATCCACAATCAAATCATGGAAAACTTAACACCCAAACGACCACGAAGTAAATTATACTTTAGTAAGTCATATCCCTACTCATTCGGATAGATCTTCAAATAACCACTAATAATTAATATAACCTCTTTTCTTCATGATCATCATATTTGGTTTCCCAAGATTCAAACTTTTACACTGGACGGAACCCGAACAGGCGGACCGCTCATTTTACGAGGAAGCTAAGGAAAAACTGGCCGCATACCCGGATCTCAAATTTGAATCCGAAGTAAACTTCTGGAAATCATTCTGGCCTTATTTCATTGCTATTCTCGTTTTCTTAGGATCTGCCATCTGGTTATTTACTATCGTGTATGGAAAAATTGAGGACAATGATATATTAGGCTCTTCTTTATTTTTAGTTTGCTTTAGTCTCTACCCTGCTATTTATGGCGTTACGAAAATTATATACTATTCAAGGTACCGACGCCAGGAAAAAAAATATCATACCCGATTCATCGAGGCTGTGAATAATTCTAAGGACTATGATGATTTTATCCGGGAATTTTACACTGGCAAAATTACCCCTCAGTCTTAATTTTCTTCATCACCTGGAAGTATTTTATAAAAACGAAATACGCAAGGATGCATAAAACAAAGACACTCCAGAATCTTGTCAATGCAATAATTAAATCTTTCAAAAGCTGCCAGCCACTTTCAAAAGAATCACTTACCTGAGATATAAACGGTGACTGATATTCATTGATCCTTCTATCTCTTACGATTCTGGCATACCGAATGCCCGGATCCTGATATATTTCGATGGAAATAGTACTAAACCTTACTGCGTCGTCTAAAGTCAGATTCGAGATTTTTGCATTATCGGCAGATTCTTCCCTTTCCTCTCTTGTTTTTTCTGCTTCTTCAATATCTGATAATTTTTTTCCTTTTGAATCAATATCATGTTCCATCCTGTGACTGGTCCTTATTGCTCTCTGGTTGCTTAAATTGTTAGTTAGCATTTGAATTCGTACATCATCGGCGCGAATTTCGCGATTCAGCGTAAGAGTAGATAAAGGGTTCAGAATAGTCAGCAGGCTATCCAACCTGTAATCAGGCACTCTCAGTATAAGAAATCCTTCCGTAACATAGTGTATAGTTTGCAATGATGAATCCTGGCTAATGGAAATATTTGTGGAATCCTGAATGATATTTTTAAGCCGGCTAAGATTTACAAATCCTCCAAGAGCCCGGGCTTTGTTTTCAATATCTATCACCGCATCCTCCACTTTACTTACCTTAAATTTCAGGTCGGCCGTTCTTATAAATCTTCGTTCGCCCAATTCTCTAATAACAGAATCAGCAACTGGTTTCTCAGGAGAAATTCCTTCTTTCTCCGCCATGTCAATATGGCCCAGATCCATATCATTTACTTTTTGCGAACGGTTACAGGAAAACATACATGTGAATACCAGTACCGTGATAGTTACTGAAAGAATTTTTTTCATAAAGAAAATATTTAACCAAGATGCAAAATCTAAAAGATTCCACAACCAGGTGCAATCATTAAAATAATTTTCGGTATCCCTTCTTTATATCAGATTAGCAGGAAAGTAACCCGGAGAATTAAAAATTTAAGAATTTGCAACCGCCCTGTAATTTAACCCGGCAGTCGTACCTGCAGTAATATCAACCGTAACACCGGTTATCTTTCCGGCCAACTCGGATGAAAGGAATACCGCGAGGTTCGCGATATCTTCCACCATTGGAAGTTTTTTCAGCATAGTATCATCTTCCATTTTTTGTATAACAGATTTCATCAATTCGGGTCTGCTTTCAATCGCCTCTTTAAATACCCTTGAGTCCGGCGAACCTCCTGACCGCATATTTACAACCCTGACACCATATACGCCCAGTTCAGATGCAAGGTTCCTGGAAAAACTTTCCACGGCAGCACAGGCTGCAGCAAAACCTCCCGTGTATGGATAACCGATACCGCCTGGTGTGGCTGTGAGCGATAAAATCACCCCCGAACCCTGTATCGACATTATCTTTCCCGCTGCTGTTGCAGTTAAAAACCGGGTTTGCATAGTAAACATTATAGGCTGAATAAAATCATTTTCTTTCATATCAACCAGAGGAATACCCTGTACCACCGCAGCACCAACAGCATTAAAGGAAATGTCTACTTTACCCGACTGTCGAACAACTTTTTCCAAATGGCTGTCAATCGCTTTTTGGTTTATTGCATCCACCTGGTCTGCCTCAGCACTGCCTCCGGCAGCAAGGATTTCGTTCGCGACTTTTTGAACGGAGCTGATATTATGTCCGGTTAAAAATACCCTGGCGCCGGCCCGGGCAAGTGCTTTGGCCACCGTGCTGCCTAAAGAACCACCGGCACCATATATAACTGCATTTTTATTCTGAAGAATCATGACTGGAATTTATATAATGAATCCGTTTGCTAAAATAAAATAATTATCAATTAAGACTTAACGTTTGCTCCTTAAGAAAATATCAATAAAATTAAAGTAAGGATAGCAGTCATAATAATACTCTTGGTCATTATATCCTTGTTTATAGTAAAAACTTCCCGCATGTTCTGTTTACAAATAATAATCAACGTGCCAGCAAGAAAAAAAGCGGAAAATAAGTATACAGCTATCGGTGGTTTTCTGAAGAAATTTTCATTAGCATATTTAAAGTACAGCCTCCAGGTTAAGCCAAGTATCCATAGTGCAACCAATAAAGAATATACCAGGTAAATTACCAGAAAAATCCAGCCCCAGGATTTCCTTTTCCAGAATCCGATCAAAGCGATGGGTAAGATAAAAACAGGAAAAAGTCCTAAAAATCCTGATATTGGAAAACGAAATAAATCTTGTATGCTGTACATTATATTTTTATACTCTCTATAAAGCTGAAATAGGAAAATTATGCTGAAAACAATAATAATCAGCCTCAACATCATATCCAGCTTCTTTGCCTTTTGTTCAATGGGATTTAATGTTTCCAGAAGCGCAAATCCGGTTCTCTTAATATTTCCTCCTATAATTTTTAATTTCTCCCTTTCCTTTTCTTTTTGCAAATGATCATCATTCATAGCTGTCTTAACTTCCTGTACTTCTTCTTCGGATAGCCCGCGGTTAAGAAACTCATGCCTTGCTGCTTCCACAGCCAGAGTCTGATAGGAATCAGGGTTCTCAACGATCTCCAAAAGCTCTGAATTGCTGAATGTCTTATAGAGTAATTTAAAATCGTCCGGCTCCATCATATTATACCTAGTTGTTAAAAGATAACTTTTCAAGGCCTTTTTGCCACATCCTTCGTAAGGCGAAATGTAAATAAACCAAGTACAATCAAAGCAAAAATCAAAGTCGGCCATAACCAGACCTGTTTAAAATAACTATTACTTACTTTAAAAGCAGTCGATATTTTACTAATATTCGAAAACCCTATTTCTTTTACTTCTTTTGGGATACTGTCTTTAAAACTTACCAGATCATAACGAGGAGAAATTGCATCGGCACTTGTCAGTTCAAAATCATAAGATTTTCCTGATTCAAGATATGAAATGATTTTCTCAGCATTTTGCGCAGTTGACACAACAGTTATTTCCAGCGGTGGGTTATCTTCATTATAAATCTTTATCGTAAAAATAGAATCATTGAATATGGGCAGACTTAGATCAACTACCGTATCAGTTGAGATAATAAAATTGCCTGCTAACATTCCACCAACTATAACATCAACCTGTCTTTTGTAAAACCGGGGGCTTTTTACCTGGAATAAAACATTACTTATATGAATGTTTCGCGAATTTTCCACTGTAAGCCATGTAATCTTATTGCTGTCTTTCCGGATAAAAGAATTTGAAGGATTTTTGACAAGATCATGTTTCTCAGAAGGGCTTGTTTTAATCCGTTTTTGAACTGACAAAATATCCAGTGGATCATTTTTGCCATTATATATTATTACCCTGAAATATTTATAGGAGCTTAATGGGAATGATATGAATTCCTGAAAGCTATCATGGTCCTGAATAAAACGTTTTTCCAGATTGACATTCTCTACAATAGAATACCATTTTATTCCATCATTACTGCCACTCAGGTTGATGGTTCTGCTGACTGCTGCATTTCGCATCCGGATATAGAATCCTTCCATCTTTTCATCATGAGAATTTTCAATGACCAGAACATTCTGGCCACTATCACTAACAATGTTTTTCAGGATTTTAAGAGGTTTAAAAAGGCCTGTATCCAACATGGGAATATCACTTCCTAAAAGATATGGAATCGGATTACCCTTATTGTCGATGATTCGCAGGTCACTAAAATCAGTTTTAACGAATGAACTTAATTCAGGTGTAACATCTATTGCATAAAACCCAGATTGATTGACGGAATCAATATGTGCTTCGTTTTTATATGACTGTGCACTGGCATATTCACAGGGCAATAACAGAAAGAACAAACAGTATTTATATAGGCTTGTTCGAATCATCTATAATTATTTTTTTTAATCGCTGATACATAAATGAGATAATCAAAAGCAAAACGCCCAATAAAATAAACGCAATGATTTTTCCACCAGGTGCAATATCCCGAATATCAAATACGAACAATTTCATCAGGGTGATTCCAAAAAGTACCAATGCCGTTATCCGCAAAGGCTTGTAACTATATTTCATTCCCATCCAAATCATGATAAAAGATGATACCGCCCATACGATCGTAAGTCCGGCTTTATCAAATATTAAATCCTCCTGGTCAAATGATGATTTGTCTGTATAGTTTAACCAGACAAACAGGTTTCCAATTTCCACGCTTAATACCACGACACAAATAACGGCTAGAATCCAGGTAAGGTGAGGCAGGGCCCCGGACATTATTTCATGGTTTTCCCGAATATATTTTATCGTATACCATACCAACAGTAATATAAGAGCAGCGCCTATCCAGTTGCCCGCATAAAGAGTCTTGTAATTTCCAATGAAAAGAACTGCCTTTTCTATTTCGTGCACGTTATTAATATTGTAGATATATATTCCAAACGCAATAAAAGGAAGGATAATAAGCATAAAAGGATGAACAGTTACTTTAAAACGAATTAATGCAGAGAAAAGGGCAATAATAAACACAGTCAGGTATATCTGAAGATATATCAATTGCATTCCGTCAACGGGGACTCTTTTTATGAATTGATCATTGATTTCAAAAGCACCTGCTGAAAAAAGCAGGATAATAGAACTGAACAGGTAGATAGATTTAAGGAGATTGTTCGAAATACCCCAAATAAAAAAAGAATCTGCTTCCTTCTTCAATAGACGATTAACCAGGTAAAGAGAAAGAGCACTAAACATGCCGGTTATCCAACCTTTATTAAAAAGAATCGGATGAATAAAAGTATTATTGGAATATATCGAATCCCAATCCATCATCAGACTTATCAGCATCAGAGCGGTTACAATAAGGACGGTTACTTTTAGTAAGGTAATAAAAGACCTTTGATAAAGCCATAACAGTACTACAATTTCGGCGGACCAGAATAAAGTAATATAGTGCCCCTTTAATTGTACGGGAGCCGCCAGAGAAATAAACGTAAGGGTAATACCGATCAGCAGATATATAAATTTTTTATCTGCCTTTGATTTCCTGAAAAACAGGTAGGCAAGTATTAAATTGACAATTCCGAGGGATGCAGTAAACAATCCTTCATATTGAGAAACTCCGGAATCATGAATCAGATACATGCCAGCTCCGTAAAAACACAAATTCACAGATAAAAGAATGATAAAATCAAATGCTTTTAATTTGCTTCCTCTTATCACATGATGAATCACATTCATAATAAGAAACATGAGATAAAAAATAATCCCAAAGATGAATATGCCCCGGTGATTAAATCCGAGTAATCCCGTTTTCGAAATCACCCAGCCCAGGTAAATAATCTGCGTGAAGAAAAATGCAATAAAATTGATAATCCGCCATCTCTTATAATAAGCCAGGACAATAAGACCGGCATTTAAGATCGTCAGGTATGAAAACAACACAAACCAGTTTCCATCTCCCTGGCTAACCAGGAAGGGAGTAATAAATCCGCCGACAGTGGCAAGAATACCCAGTTCAATCCGGTCATATAAAATGGATAACAATACGGCAAATATTGTAATGACTATCATTATAGCAAATGCCGCTCCCTGACTAATGAGATGATATTGGTGAAATGCAAAAGCTATGGTGAAATAAAAAACCGCGAGGCCACCCCCTACAAGTACTGAACTAAATGCGTGATAATTCTTCTTAAGCCGGTTGGCAAACCATATAAGTGTAACGCCACAAAATAATCCTATACAAACCCTGCCTGTTTTGTTAATCCATTCCTGGTCAATCGCATACTTCACAAAAAATGCGATTCCTAATACCAGTACTGAAATCCCGATTTTATTAATAAGATTTTCGCCTATGAATTTTTCAATATCAGGATTATCATTAAGCCATTTACCGAACCAGTTTTGATTTGAGGTCGCAGGAATATAGGCGGCTGAATGCATTTCTTTCAGTACAATAACAGGGTCGGCCGGTTTAGGAGCATAAACCTTTTCCTGCTTTGGCTCACCTGCAAACACTTCCGGCAGGTCCTCCTTTTTTATTTCTTCTTTTACAGGAATCCTAGGTTTGAAAGCATTCGAATCTCTTATATCTGTTGCTTTCTCTGACGTTTTTGATGTTTCTTCCTTATTCTTAGCACTAAATAGTTTTTTAGCATCCATCAATTCGTTTCGCAGGCTGAACAGTTCATTTTTAATTCCTGACAAATTCCTGAAGACGAGTATCAGGATAACAAGAACTGCAATCAATAGAGTTATTTCCATTTGGCTGTTAGCGGTTAATCAGACTAATATACAAATTGCGACTGAATAAGGCCCTAAACGCCTTTTATAACGGATTATTTCACTCCCTGAAATGGCCGGTGCATTTATTAAGAACCGAAAGGGATATGCTCACTGACAAAAATGCATGCAAGATCTTGTGGCATCCTTTTTAGATTAAAAATACTGTTCCTCTATTTTATAATTTAAAACGAAAAAACATGTACTACAATCAGTCATGGGCCGCAAAAGGCAGTCATTACGGAAACAAGCAACTGTACGATCGCTCTATGCAACGTGCAGCCGTAAACATTTACAAAACAGAAAACAGCTATGAATTGCTGGTATTTGCACCGGGCCGCATCAAAGAACATTTTCATCTGGATATGAGTGGAAATGAACTCACTGTTTCTTATATCCCACCGGAAGGATTTCCGCGTCCCGAATGGATATTGCGGGAATATAGCCGGGGTGGCTTCAGGAGAACTTTTTCCTTAAACGAAAGTATTGACGCTCAAAACATCTCTGCTAAATATGCAGATGGAGTTCTGCAGGTCAGCCTTCCTGTCATTGAAGGGAAAGAAAAAGAAAAAAAACAAATATTGATTAACTAATCATTATTAATCGTTCTGTAAACGGGCATCCTGGGATGCCCGTTTTTGTGTTTGAACTATCCGCTACCACTACCCGATAGTCTATATCTTTGTTTAGATGATTCTGACTCATCGTTGTGTTTACTCCTGTTAAGATGCAATCATTCAAAAGAATTATTTAACTATAGCCTGAGGGACTTCATATGACCAGAACATTCATTCAGCACATTTACAGAATTCCAGCCCGCACGCGACTGTTGATCGCTTTGTTCGTTGCTTTCATAACGTTTACGATAAGCGGCAGAACTCCTCCGGCCATTCAATTTATCCTGGTATGGAGCAGTTTTGCTTTTACTGGTTTGCTCTTATTCTGGCTAACGATACTGACGGCGGAAGTACATGAAGTAAAAGATATCGCTAAAAGGCAGGATTCCAGCCGGACCATAGTTTTTTTCTTCGTGCTTTTCGCTGCTTTTATAAGCCTGTTTGCAGTTATTATTCTATTAAAAATTCTTCCGGATAAAAGGGTCGCAGGATACTGGTATCATATCGGGTTTTCGATCGTTTCCGTTGTATTATCATGGACCCTGATTCATACGGTCTTCACTTTTCGTTATGCGCACCTTTATTATACCTGTCATAATGAAGAGGCATGTATGGAAAAGGAAGCCCGTGGTGGTTTGCAATTCCCCGGTGATGCCGAACCGGACTATATGGATTTTGCTTATTTTTCTTTTGTAATCGGAATGACTTTCCAGGTCTCTGATGTTGCTATCAGCTCACGTCAGATCCGGCATCTGACTCTATTCCACGCAATAATTTCCTTCGTATTCAATACAGTTATCCTGGCACTGAGCGTCGGCATCATTGCAGGATTGGTCCAGAAATAAAAACTAATTTCCCGGTTAATTGTTTCAGCTTGTTTATTATGAATGGAAAGAATCCCGGAAAGCCAGGGCCTGTTGCACCGTGGATTCATTTCATTGGCTATCTCGGAATTATGGCTTACTGGCTGCCACGAGAAAAAATCTTCGCGCCAATATCCTTTCGCATTCCCTGTTAGATATTTGGGAAGGATGGCTGAGATTTATATAAACTATTCATTTACATACTATTATGTAACAGCACTTTATATTAGCCCGGGATTTTAATTCAGAAAAATTAAACTTCCCGGAAAACTTAATATGAGATTTTATCCGAGCATGTTAAATTTATATTACCTAATTGTAACCAAAAATATTTTTATGGCCAAACAGAAAAAGACATCTAAAAAATCATTGAAAAAGACTCTGCTAAAAAATGTTGAAGTAAAGCTTGAAGAATCGCTGATTGATTTCCCAAAGAAAATCAGCGAAAAAAAATATAAACAGACCATCCGCAAAGCAGGAAAAATACTTACAGAATCAATATCGCTAAAACCAATCAGATCAGTTTCAAAAACTGAACCAGAAAAATCCAAGGAAAAAAAGCCTGAAGTTAAGGTTGAGGCCGTTTCATAAACTATGTCACTGGTTCAATTGAAAAGTTACGAAAATATTACCTGGTCAAGGAGCACTTCATTATTAAAAATAAAAGATAATCGCTTAGTGAGGATCTATTAAATTATTCTGTATTAAATTCTTAAATTAGTATCATCCCCGTTTTATCATCCAATCTCCGAGATAGTTTATTTATTTTGACAAATTTAATTTCGCACTTCTAAAATCGCCATCCATCATTGAGATGGCATAGATATATTTGATAGTAAAATAAAATTAAGATCATGTTGAAACTGGAGCGGCAGCTTTCAGTTTGATTGAAAAGAGAAGAAATAATATATCAAATTGAAACTATTTCCCGGATATCCTTTCCCTGAATAAAACTGAGTCCGAGTTCTAACGCCAACTTCTGTGTTTCTGCGGATTCAATTGGCGGTTGAAGCCAGATGGTTTTGGCTCCCAAGGGAAGAACATGATCTGTAATGATTTTTGCATGTTCTTCAGCGGGACGATAAATAGTGACTATATCAACTTGAACCGGAGGCTGATCTATAGGCCGGAAAATTAGGCTACTATTCTTATCTGGTTCAATAAAAGCCTGTGAATAGCCATTTGGAGAATAGGAAAATACCGTAAATCCAGATTGAACAAGAGTGCGCGGAATCTCGCGGTTTGGCCAGTCTACAAGAAGGATAATATTCGCCTTTTCAGATTTCATCAAAAGCTATTGAAGGGTTTCCAATAAATCAATATAATAATTCCTCCTGCTTCGAATACTTAATTGTTAATTGATTGCTAATGCATACGAAAGTATTGCAATAATTCCACCCGCATCAGCACTGGAGCCCGACTGATCGCGAAGAATTTAAGTCAGATAACAGATTAACTAAAAAGGTTGGGTAAGAACTTAAATATATATTTGCGAGCGGGGGAGCTTTTTCTTTTAATTTTATTAGTGTGCCAACGTTAAAATATTGCCGGATAAATAGTTAAAACATACTTTAAGTTTTGAAAAAACAAAGCTTTTCTGTTAAATGAATACATGATAAAACGGTCGTTTATAAAGTGTATTTCATTAATATCAACAATTATAATTTCCTGCTTTGCCGGCTTAACGGTTTCTGCACAAATAAATCCTATTATTACTACTGATAGCTCATCAATAAGGCAAAAGGACAGGTCATATTATAAGAGCCAAATGGACCTTGTTGATATTGTGTATCTTATTCTAAAAAAAAACCCGGATACCAGGCTTGACAGTAATGGCATTAAAGAAAATAAAATATACACTTCTGTCGGACCGATTCTGGAATATACCCTATCTACAGGATTCACTACCGGAATTGCAGCAAGCGGTTCTTTCCTGACGAGTAAGAAAGGTGAGACCAACACTTCAATAATTATTGGCGCGGTAAAGATTACAGAAAAACATCAATTCCTGCTACCTATACAATCTTCTGTCTGGACACATTCCAATAAATACAATTTTGTCGGGGACTGGCGCTATCTTAATTATCCGCAGGATACCTATGGATTTGGTGGTTATACTACGCTGGCCGACGGGTATACTGTTACTTATAAGTATATACGCTTTTACGAAACGGTTTTGAAAAAGATTCAGAAAAATATATATGCAGGAATAGGTTATCAGCTAGATTATCATTGGGGGATAACTCAAATAAATCCCCCTCCGGGAAAGACTGATTATGATTTATATGGTTACTATCCTACCTCTACATCCTCAGGCTTAACGCTGGATATTTTATATGATTCCAGGAAAAATGCGGGAAACCCTCCCGGAGGCAGCTTTTATTGCAATATAATTTTTTTGCAAAACAGTATGCATTTGGGCAGTAACAGTAATTGGAATTCTGTTCTTATAGATATCAGGAAATATATAAAGATGCCTGGAAATAACGTCCTCGCATTCTGGAGTTACAATGTGTTCACGTTAAGTGGAAACCCGCCATATCTTGATCTGCCCGGCACCGGAACGGATACTTATAATAACACAGGAAGGGGATATATTTATGACCGGTTTATCGGGAAAAAAATGATTGACCTGGAAGCAGAATTCAGGTATGGGATTACAAAAAATGGGCTTATAGGAGGTGTTGTTTTTGTGAATGCTGAATCACTTTCAGAAATGAATACGAATAAATTCCAGGTTATTTCACCAGCTGCAGGATTGGGACTGAGATTTAAATTTAATAAGTTCTCGAATACGAATGTTTGTATTGATTATGCTATTGGAACAAACGGATCGCGGGGTTTTTATGGCAATCTGGGCGAGGTTTTCTAAATTGAATAAATCTGAACCGCTTTATTTGACGTATGGATATACTTTCTTTATTAACACATTACAAATACCTGATTTTATTCCCTCTTGCCATTGTGGAAGGACCGATTCTGGCAGTTATTGCCGGGTTTTTATGTACAGGTGGTTTTTTGAACCCTTTTTTTGTTTATCCCGTAATTGTTTTGGGTGATATCATCGGTGACTCAATTTGTTATTCCATGGGACGATGGGGTGCACCCAAATTTGTAAGGAAGATTGCCTGGCAGCTTGGCTTACATCCAAGAAGTATTGACCGGGCAAGAATCTATTTTGATTCCAATCCGGTAAGAACCGTTTTCCTGTCGAAAATAACCCTGGGTATTGGAGTAGCCGGCATTTATCTGGCTGGAAATGCAAAGATTCCTTATGGAAAATTTATAAGGATATGCCTGGTAACATCCCTGATTCAATATGTTTTTTATTTGGGTGTGGGGTTGATTTTTGGCAGTGCATATTTACAGATCAGTCACTACCTCGACAAAATTGCTTCCATATTTATTATTGTTGCCTTAGGAGCTATTTTATTTATTTCGATTAGATCAATGCTTAATAAAATATGAGAATACTCTTTGTATGTGACACGTATTATCCTCAACTCAATGGAGTTTATTATTTTGTTTGCCGGGTCGGACCTATGCTGCAGGAAAGAGGGCATCAGGTGGCAGTTATTGCTCCTTCCGAAACTTTATATCTTACTTTTAAAAAAATGGATCGCATCGATGTTTATGGATTACCGTCCTTACCTATTCTAAATTATCCAAATGTTCGTTTCCCCATACCATTACTTCTTAAGAGACGCGTAAAACGCATTTTAAATAGTTTTAAACCCGAAATTATTCACCTGCAGGACCATTTTTCAATTGCCAAAGCAGTTGTCAAAGTGAACAAAAAACTGGGCGTTCCGATTATCGGCACAAATCATTTTATGACCGAAAATCTTACGTCCTTTGTTCATTCTGAAAAATGGAAGAGAAGACTTTCAACCTATTTCTGGTCACAATTTTCTAAAGTTTTTAATCAATTACAACTCGTCACAACACCTTCTGAAACTGCTGCCCGTCTGATAAGGCCAAAATTGCACGTAGGTGTTGTTCCTATATCAAGCGGAATTGATCTTGAAGAATTTAATCCGATTGGAAACACCAGTGCAATAAGGGAAAAGTATTCGCTACCTGGCAAACCAATTCTATTATTCGTAGGAAGGCTGGATCCGGAGAAGAATATTGAAGAAATAATCCATGCAGTGGCTTTAGCAGTAAAGAAAGTGGATTTTTATTTTGTTATAGTCGGGCGTGGAATAAAAAAAAATGCTCTTGAACGACTTGCCATGGAATTGGGAATATCAGAAAGGGTTGTTTTTACAGGGTATGTCCCGGATGCGGACCTGCCTTATATCTATAAACTCAGCAGATGTTTTATTATATCCAGTATTGCAGAACTCTTAAGTCTCAGTGTTTTGCAGGGTATGGCTTCCGGCTTGCCGGTTATTGCTGCCGATATCGGGGCTCTTGGAGAATTGGTGCATGATAAAGTCAACGGTTATTTATACAAGGCCGGTGACATTAAAATGTTAGCTCAATGTATAACTGAAATTATCAGTCATGATGAGATATACACTAACATGAGCAGAAAAAGTCTGGAAATTGCTTATAAACACGATATCCATAAAACAGTGGATGCGTTTGAAAAAATATATCAGCTTAGTCGTGTATAAACCTCCCCGTTATGCACTTCCATCCATCTGTCGGGAAATGCAACCGGCTTCCAGCCAAATTGTTTGTACAATCCATGAGCATCTGCGGTTGATAAAATCCATCTTCTCAATCCCTGCAGTTCCGGATATGTCATGATGGTTTTCATAAGCCATTTGGAAAGTCCCTTCCCGCGGAATTCTGGTAAGACATATAGATCTCCGACATAAGCAATGCAGGAGAAGTCAGATATGACTCTTGCATATCCAATCTGCTTTTCTTTAAAATAAAGACCGAAATTCAGCGAATGCATGGCTGCTTCTTCTACCCTGCTATATGGAATATTCAAACTCCAGTAAGCCTGGGTTGAGAGAAAATGATGTATTGCTTTTATATCCAGTCTTGCTTTCTCGGTAGAAATACAAAAACCATCTTTATAAAATGCTCTATAGCTCATCCCCTGTGATTTTACTAAACTAATAAATTCCCTTCCAGCACAATGACTGCCCGGCTGGTCAGTAAAACTTTTTCACCACAAAGCGCTACATTCATATAACCAGTCCGGCTGGATGACTGGAAGGCTTTCAATTTCTTTTTGTTCAGTTTCTCACTCCAGTATTTTGCCAGGAATGTTTGCACTCCGCCGGTTACAGGATCTTCATTCGTTCCGGCCCAGGGCCAGAAAAACCGGTAATGATAATCATACCCGTTATCAATTGACGGGGCAGTAACCAAAACACCATTGATGCCATCATGCGAAGGTGTCAGTGCATTAAAATCAGGTCGCAGGTTTGCCAGCTGACGGGCACTGTTTATTTCCAGCATGATAACTTTATTATGCGGACTGAATACCGTATTGGTTACTGATTCCAGTCCTAGTGCCTTCAGCATAGCAGGCGGTGCAGTTGCTGCTTCCGTATCATAGACCGGGAATTCCATCGTAATCTCATCATCATGCTTTGTAACAATCAGGTTCAGATTTTCAATGGTGTTGAAATAAATTTTTTCTGCACCCGTATCTTTAAACAACACTTTGGCAGACGCCAGTGTGGCATGACCACATAAAGGAATCTCCATCTTTGGTGAAAAATACCGGATGGAATAGCTATCCGTTTTCCCATTCTTTTTCAGAAATGCAGTTTCAGAAAGGCCCAGCTCATTTGCGATATGCAGCATTTTACTATCACTGATCTCATTTTCCGGAAAGCAGACTCCGGCCGGATTCCCTTTAAATTGTTCATTGGTAAATGAATCAACAATATATGTTTTCATATTATCTGTTTTAAAAATTCCTATACAAATTTCCTTCAAAATAAATTACCAGCACAGATACATTTTTAGTATTTTTGACCAGTACAGTTTAATTATGATGAAAAATACAAAGCGCAGGGAGTTACTCTATCTAAAGATCGCCGGCAGCCTTGAACAGCAGATCAATAATGATGTGTTGAAAGTGGGTGACAAACTACCGTCCATCCGAATGATATGCCGGCAGCATGGTGTAAGCATGAGTACGGCCCAGTATGCATACTATGAGTTAGAGGCAAAATCGCTGATAGAGCCCAGACCGCAATCAGGTTATTATGTCAGCAATTCATTCAGAAGAAAACTGGCAATGCCTGCCGTTAGTAAACCGGAAAATAAACCCGCATTAAAAACGGTAAAGGATATCATTGAAAATTCATTTCATCCCACCAGTGAAAATAATTTTACTATTTTCTCAAGGGGAGTTCCTGCTATGAAATTATTGCCTGTTGCCAAATTGAACAAAGGCGCATTGCATGCAATAAGATCCCTGCCAGGCGGAGGAACAACCTATGAGCCCTTGCAGGGAAATGAAAAACTAAGAACACAGGTTGCCCGATGGTCGTTCAGCTGGAAGGGGAATCTTTCTGAAAAAGATATTTTAACCACGGCCGGTTGTATGTCCGCCGTCTCCTATTGCCTGATGGCACTGACAAAACGCGGTGATACCATTGCTGTTGAGAGCCCCTGTTTTTATGGCATTTTACAACTTGCCCAAAGTCTGGGTTTGAAAATCCTGGAACTGGCTACCGATCCCCAGACCGGTGTTGATATGGATTCGCTGAAGAAAATCGTCCAGAAAACAAAACTGGCGGCCTGCATTTTTGTAAGCAATTTTAATAATCCTTTTGGCAGCCTGATGCCGGAAGAAAATAAAAAAGAAGCGGTAAAACTCTTAGGAAAGTATAATATACCGCTTATTGAAGATGATATTTACGGCGATCTATATTTTGGAGAGAAGAGGCCAACCTGTTGCAAGTCGTTCGACGAAACCGGCATGGTACTATTATGCAGTTCTTTTTCTAAAACACTGGCGCCTGCATACCGGGTTGGCTGGATCGCAGGTGGAAAATATTTAAATGAGGTAATGAAAATAAAATTATTTCACAGCCTGAGCAGCACACCCATTACTCATGAGGCGCTTGGAAGTTTTTTAGAAACGGGCAGATACGAGGCTCACCTGAGAAAATTAAGAAAAACTTTATATACCAACTATCTGCAGTATGTCAGGGTAATTGGGGAATGTTTCCCTAAGGGTACAAAATTATGCAGGCCGCAGGGCGGATTATCATTATGGGTGGAATTGCCAAAGACAATAGATACGATTGAATTATATAATTCAGCGGTAAGCAAAAAAATTACTTTCTCTCCCGGCAGTATGTTTACGCTGCAAAAACAATTCAGCAATTGCATGCGCCTGAGTTATGGTTTGGAATGGAATGAAAAAACAGAAAATGGATTGAAAGTTTTGGGCAGGCTGGCGAAGACAGTCATGTAATGAATGCCATCGGTCTGTTTTACAGGATAGATCGTCAGATAAGTCGAATACCCAAATGCCTGAAATCATCGAGTTTACTGTCATCGGTTGCAAGATCAGTGATCATTCCGCTAATATCCTTAATATCACAAACCTTATAATGTTCAGTCGTATTTAGATTGGTATTATTTACCAGGGCAAATGTTTTATTTGCATTTCTTAGCATGCTTTGTTTTACTTCTCCATCTTTTTGAAAAACGGCGCTGATGCCAAAGTCCTTTTGAAGAGCACAGGTACCCATAAAATAAAGACTGGCGATATATTGCTTCACCTCATTGCAGGTCTGACCGCCAGTATTAATAACCGTTTCACGATCGTGAATACCACCAAGTATAATAAGTTCTATATCCCTGAATTTTGAAATGATCGGAACCAGCGCCATATTATTCGTAACCAGCCTGAAACTGGAGTTGGAAGGTAGATGACTTGCGATTGCACAAATAGTAGAACCTCCATCCATAAAAATCGTTTGACCCTTCTTAATCAGCTGTTGCGCCTTTAAAGCAATCAATTCTTTTTCTTCAGCCAAATAGCGGGTGCGATCCTGGAAACTGAGCGGGTTCTTAGAAATGGAAATCGCACCCCCGCGAACTTTTAATAACAAACCATTGTTGTGGAGAGACTCAATATCCCTCCTTACGGTATCTTCAGAAATATTTAAATCTTCTGACAAAGTTTCATAAATGACCTTGCCTCTTTTCTTTATAACTTTAAGAATATGATTAAACCGTTCTTCTTTTAACATCCTGTTTGATTTTAAAAATCCAATTCCTGGTTTTTATTTCAGGCCTAATGTATACAGTTCACTATTCAAATCTGTTTTTTTCTCCACATGAATCGTTGCGAACCCTATTTCTTTCGCCGCCTCAATATTATTCATATTATCGTCAATAAACAGTGAGTTTTTAGCTTCCAAATGATAGCGTTCCAGAATGAGTTCAAAAATCTTCTTATCCGGCTTTATCAGTTTTTCTTCTCCTGAAATGACAATCCCATCAAATAATTTAAAGAATGAGAATCGTTTGAAAACAATTGGAAAAGTTTCAGCCGACCAGTTCGTCAATCCATAAAGTTTATATTTCTCCTTTAGATTTCGTAAAACCGTTACATTTTGTGGAATGTAACCTTTTATCATTTTCTCCCATTGATCATAATATAATTGGATTTTCACAACATACTCTGGGAACTTGTCCTGTAGAATCCTTGTTCCCTCTGCCAGTTACCGTCCTTTATCCTGTTGAAGATTCCAATCCTCAGTACAAACCTTGCTGAGAAAATGTTCCATTTCCGAACTTTCTTCAAATTCATCCCGATACACATATCTCGGATTCCAATCTATCAAAACGCCTCCGAAGTCAAATATGATTGTATTGATATGGTTCATTTATCAGGCTGAAATTTCAAGTAAATTTCCCTCAGGATCCAGGACAACTGTTTCATAATAACCATCTCCCGTTGTTCTCGGTTCTCTAAAAATGGTGAAGTTGTCGTTTCTTATACGTTCTGTCAGTTCGTTCACTTTATCGTTTCCTCCCACAGATATTGCGAAATGGGCAACGCCCATATTAAATCCGCGCTTACTATTATCAGAAATGATATCCGGTCGCATCATTAATTCTAATCTTGTTTTACCTTCTCCGAATAAAATAAAATAAGACTGGAACTGTGTTTTCGGATTAATATATTTCTCTCCTGAACTCGTATCGAAATATTTCAGGTAAAAACTTCTCATGAGTTCCAAATCCTGTACCCAGAGACCGAGATGTTCAATTTTCATGATGTCAGCCGTAAAAATTTAAATCCTATTGTGCGACGATTTTTCCCTGCATTGTTCCCCAATGACCAGGAAAACTGCATATAAAATCATAAATACCTGGTTTAGCAATAACAAATTCCACCTGATCAGAATCACCACCGCTCACCAATCTTGTATGCGCGATAATTAATGAGTCTAAAGAGGATGGAACATATTGTTCAGTTTTTGCATTGCGCGCTATATCCGCAAAATCGGCAATATCAACAGCGTTCTTTAAGATCACAACATTGTGGGTCATTGATGCAGCGGATTTTGCTCCTGTATTTTTAAAAATGAGGCTGATTTTTTTTCCGGCCCTGACCCTGAACAACTCTTTATCATAGCGCATATTATCATTTGCCTTTAATTGAATGCTATCGGTAAATTCAAGCTTCTCAATACCGGGAACAGAAGTTTCTGCGTTTTCAGCTGGCGAACTTTCTTTGGAATTGTTTTTATTGTCCGCACTCTGTCCGCAGGATATTAATAAGAATACAACTGAGAAAATGTACAGATTAATAGCGTTCAGGTATTTCAACATTGACTGAATTTTACTCGGATCATAATTAATAATTAATAATTATCAAAGCTTTTTAATCTTCATATCCCTGAATGAAACACCATTTGTCCAGTCCTGAACAGCAATATGTCCTTTGAAATATTTTCCAAATTCAGGGTAATGACTCATAGAACTTGCAGCCACTAATTTTTTCCATTCATCGCTTTTCATATCCACCTGAACGGTTTGCACTCCATTTAGCCAGAAACTAAGCTTACCATTCAGCTGTTGAATACGTGACTGGTTCCATTCACCGGAATTTGGGATGGTCTTACTTGTATTTGGGATTACCCCGAAAATGGCAGCGGCTTTATGTGAGGAATCCCTGAGATAGTCAGGCTCTACATTTCTATCATCCAGTAACTGATATTCCGGGCCGGTGGAAAAAGTAGTTCCCAGGTCCGGTCTTTCCTGTACATTAATAAACACACCACTGTTGCCGGCATGTGAAATTTTCCATTCGAATGTGAAATCAAAATTTTCATATTCACTATCTGTTACCAGATCCCCGTGTTTTACATTTTTAGCGTGCGGGTTGCACACAAGGTTACCACTGTCCACAGACCAGGCCGAAGGGATATTGCCCCTGTTAAACAAATGCCATCCATTCATGGTCTTTCCATCAAAAAGCAGGGTCCATCCATCTTTTTTTTCCTGATCAGAAATTGTATTGTGCCGTTCAGAATGACTTAAGCACGCCGACATAAAGAATGTACAAAACACGACTATACATATGCTGAAAATGTTTACCTGCCTTTTCATAAATGACTTATTAATTATTCCCGGAATAACAACGGTTTGCAATATTATGCAATATTGCAGATATTTGCAAAAGGGAAATAATTTGAAAAAAAGAATAAAATTGAGTAGTAGTCCGAAGTCCGGCTTTCAGCTAAAACAACATTTCTCCAGGTGGTGTAACAGCTTTTAGACGAAGGTAAATGGTAGTTTGGCCGCGGTGATGTGTCTGGTGTTCAAATGCTTTACCAAATATTCCGCTTCTAGTAATGTCCTGGTTGTGAAACTTTATGGTTTCTACCATTTGGGCCGGAGTCATCCCCTGTAAAGTGGCTATCATCCATTCATAACTATTCATTACGGTTTTAGTAACTGCTTCCTTTGTTGATGGAAATGTTTTTTCAGCCACATTATGGTTCTGAAGTGTTTCTCCAATCGGATTGGGTTTTCCGCTTGCAATAAAAGCAAAAAGATAATTGGCATCAGCTAAATGAAGCATTTGCTGTGCAAATGAACGTATTTCAGGTGTTGGTTTAAATCCATAGCCATCCTCCGGCATTGCATCCAGATAAGCCTTGGTGTAAGTTTTTGCTCTTTGCCATTCTAAGACCATTTCTGACTGTGTGAATTGTGCGTAAGCCTGACTACCAACAAGCATTAAAACCAGGAATGTGAATGATAATGATAAGTGTTTCATAATCTTGTTTATAAATATAAAATTATGTAACAGGCAGTTAATATAGTGCTGACCCTCCTATATATTTTGCCATCCAAACTGTTGCATCACGACAATCGGGGTCATTCTTTTTATGTTTTAAGACCCGGAAATGATGTTTTTTTAACAGGTTTTCATATTCACCTGAATCCAAAGAGCCGTGAAATAATTTTTCACCACCATTCACGCTCCACACTTCTCCAAAAAAAACTCCTGAAGTAAAAAGCAAAATTCCATCAGGTTTTAAATGTTCTTCAAATCTCTGAAACATTGCGGGCTGATCAGATGGCGGTAAATGAAAAAAACTGTGCCAGGCAATGATGGCATTAAATTTCCTGTTCAAATTCAACATTCGCATATCCTGCGAAATAAATTCTATTTGCGGAAAATTAGATTTTGCTATTTCCAGCATTTGATTGCTTGCATCAACCCCGGTAACATTGAATTTTTTGTCAATAAAATATTTCAAAATAGGCATCCCAGTACCACAACCCAAATCCAAAAAGGTAGCATCAGCTGGTAAATGGCTTATCACATCATCCAAATAGCTTTTCTCAAATAAACTGGTATCCCGACTTTTAAAAAACCATGACGCGATTATATCGTAGACTTTATATACATTTTCTCTTTCGCCCTTTTCCATGGCGCAATAATAAATAATGTTTTTTCAAATTAAGAAAAAAGGGAGTTGAGGCCAATACTCATTCAGTATGAAGGCTGTCTTCGCCAGCCCCGCCTTCTCCCGCTGGAGGCGGGATGCAGCGGGCGAGGCTAGGCTCATTCAGAGCGCAAGCTATCTATAGGATTTACAATTGCCGCCCTGATCGTCTGAAAGCTGATAGTGATCAGTGCAATCAGCATGGAGGCCGCACCAGCCGCAACAAAAACCCACCAGCTGATCGTAATATGATAGGAATAATTCAACAGCCAGGAATGCATAGCATACCAGGCGACAGGAAAAGCCACCAGTGAAGAGATCGCAATCAGTTTTAGAAATTCTCCGGACAATAGTCCCGCGAGGCGCATCACGCCAGCGCCGAGTACTTTGCGGATGCCGATTTCTTTTGTTCTGCGCTCTGCAGTAAATGCAGCCAGCCCAAACAAACCAATGCAGGAAATACAAATCGCAAGAACGGCAAATACACGCGACAATTTACTGACCAGCATTTCACTGAGGAAAAGCTGGTTAAACTTATCATCCACAAACCGGTACTGA
The DNA here is from genome assembly GCA_035937535.1 of Puia sp. Lineage (GTDB taxonomy): Bacteria > Bacteroidota > Bacteroidia > Chitinophagales > Chitinophagaceae > Puia. The sequence continues at coordinate 80,399 of DASZHV010000130.1, forward strand.
AAGGGATAAAGCGGATTGTCTTTTTTCATCACAGATTCAATTTGCGCTACGGCCTTTTCAGTATTTACTTGTTTTTTTATTCGTACATACATTACACTCGCGTATTCATTATGCGGATTACAATAGAAAATCAGCGGATCGGGTGTGGTTCCAAACATATTACCATATACGAAATCCTTCACCATACCGATGACGGTAAAACGGTTACTGTCCTCACGAATGATGGCGCCAATAGGATTCGGTTTGTTCATGATTTTTGCAAGCGATTCTGTTATAATAATATTATTGCTGTCCAGCACCGGATCAGGATAAAAATCACGGCCCAGCACAACATGGATGCCACTGGTGGACAGTAATTCCGGACTTACATAACGGTGCGAAACAATATTGGTTACATTGGGATCCTTTCCGTCCCAGCTGTCATGATCACTGTTATTTCCCCCATAAATAGTTTCATGACTCGAGAGCGCTGCTTTTTCCACTACCCCCGTATTCAGCAGATCCTGTTTGATGGAATTAAATTTTTTACCCATATCACCCTGCATATCCATCACCAGCAGATTGTTTATGTCGTATCCCAGATCGCGATTCCTCGCATGTTCAATCTGCTGAAAAATAATGATGGTGCAGATGATCAGTATGATGGATACAGAAAACTGCATCACTACCAGACCTTTCCGGATTAAGGCAGCGCTCCCGCTTTTCATTTTGATTCCCTTCAGTACAAATACGGGATTAAAGGATGACAGATATAAAGATGGATAGCTGCCTGCCACGAGACCGCAAACCACAGTAATACCTAAAAGACTCAGGAGATGAGCCGGATCCGTAAGATTCAGTGCAAGCTGTTTTTGCGCCAGGGTATTGAAGAAAGGCAATGTGATCATCATGATCAGAATACCGACAATAACCGAAAGGAAGGACAGGAACAGGGCTTCCGAAATGAATTGCGTGATGAGTTTTCCCCGGCCCGATCCAAGCACTTTTCTTACACCTATTTCTTTCGCACGTTTTTCGCTGCGGGCAGTTGCCAGGTTCATAAAATTAATACATGCGAGAAAAAGGATGATCCAGGCAATCAGGCTGAACATATGTACATACTGTATACGTCCCTTACCGGTTTGTTTACCATTTTCAAAATCAAAGCGAAGATGCCAGTCTTTCATCGGAAAAAGAAAACTGCTTACGATGGTCTTCGGTACTCTCTTCTTTATTAAAACATGCAGCTGCAGATTGACAGCATCCGCATGGGCGGACTTTTCCAGTTCCACCATCGTGAGGATCCCGTTGGAGTCCCAGTCCGATAACCAGTTGTTTTCTTTATAAAATATATCGAAGGGCACCAGCCATTCAAACTGGATTGAATTGTTTTCCGGGAAATCTTTCACAACGCCGGTGACCTGGTAATTCTGTTTGTTGTCGAGTCGTACGGTTCTGCCCAGTACATTTTTGTTGTCGCCGAAAAATTTCCTGGCTGCTTTTTCCGTAATCACCATGGAATAGGTTTGGTTGAATGCAGTAGTGGCACTGCCCTGTATAAAAGAAATCGTGAACATGCTGAACAGGGAAGAATCTGCATACATTCCTCCTGAATAGAGCGATTTATTGCCTATAACGATCAGCTGTGTGGAATTACCTTCGTTCATCCGGCAGGTATTTGCAACGCCCGGAATCTCTTTTTTTATGGCCGGGCCCATAAGTCCCGGAGTGCTTTCATAGGTGCTGAAATGCTCAGAAAATGGCCAGTTGTTCATCACCATATAAAGCCTGTCCTTATTTAAATGCACTTTGTCGAAGGAGGTCTCATCTTCCACCCATAAAAAGATAAGACCAGCACAGGCGATCCCGATCGCAAGTCCCAGGATGTTCAGAAAACCATAGCTTTTGTTTTTCCAAAAATTTCGTACTCCGGCTTTTAATGTTGTATGGAACATATAAAAAATTTGCGTGAAGGCTGGAAAATCTCAATAGTTGAATGCTTATGACGGAAAGACAATTTAAAACTAAATTTGTTGCACAGAATAACCTTCATCTGAAATTTTAAAGGGATTAGAGTTATTATTTAATGGTTAAGAAATAAATACTAAAATATTTAGTATTTATATTTATTTTCCCTACCTTCCCTCTCTAAACTTAAAAATTAAATTATATGAACCGCGTTGTCCATTTTGAAATCCATGCGATCAATGGTGACCGCATGCAGGCATTCTATCAATCTGTTTTTGGCTGGGACATAAAAGATATGGGACCGGCCATGGGAAACTATCGCATCATTGATACTGGTAAAGATGAAACTGGTGCCCGGTGGACGGGAATCAACGGTGGCCTCACCCCAAGACATGGAGACGGCCCGGAAGGCGGTGAACCTGTCAATGCATATGTATGCACCATCTCGGTCGCAAATATCGATGATACCCTGAAAAAAATTGAAGCAGCAGGCGGTACAGTCGCCACAGATAAAATGGAAGTCCCGGGCGTTGGCCACCTGGCATATCGAAAGGATCCGGAAGGAAATATTTTTGGTGTGTTGCAGCCAACGACGGCATAATCGAATGATATAAGCTGCTTCACTTCAATTTTTCAATTCCTAAAATAACTTTATCTGGGCGCAGAGTAATTAAGGCTTTCATTTCTGGAACTTGTTCAGTAGGTAAAATCCGGAATTGCTTAAAGAATGCGTACATGAACAGGCTGATCTCCGCCATGGCAAAATTATTTCCTATGCACAATCTCGGCCCGGCACCGAAAGGAAAAAATGAAATATGTTTTTTTATTTTTCCCTGTTCATCGATAAATCGCTCCGGAATAAAAGAATTGGCATCATTCCAATAATCCTTATTCCGGTGCATGCCATAAAAGAAGGGCATAATAATGGTGTTTTTTGGAAATGATAAATCGCCGAACATGTCATCTGCCAAAGCCACCCTGTCAGTAATCCAAGCGGCGGGACGCAAGCGCATGGATTCATTGATCACTGCCTGGAGATATACATTTCTTATGCTGTCGTAAACATCTATTTGCTGGATTGATATACCGATCTTTTCCTGGACGTCTTTTTGAGAAGCTACCTGGTAAAGCAGCCAGGAAAGTGTAGTGGCGGTTGTTTCGTGACCTGCAAACAAAAGTATGAGTACTTCATCAATAACCTGGTCCTCGGTCATCGGAAGACCATTATCTTCATACCGCGCATTTAGCAGGAGATCAAGCAGATCATGGTACTCCCCAGGATCCGATCTCCTCTCCTGGATAATGTCCAGGATGATTGCTCTCAATTTAGCAGATTTTCTATAGTTGAGACGGTCTTCTCTTGTAAAAGGATAGAGTATTCTTCTAACGGGCAGATTAATGTCACTCATGTAAAAATTCTGCAATTCATTGAAGATCCTGTTCAGGTCACTCATTTGCACGACGGAGAGTTCGATATCGAAAAGTGACCTGACCACAATATTAAAAGCAAGCTGATGCATTAATGGATATACATCTGCCTGCCCTCCTTCAGGGAAAGAAGATAGAAATTCAACTATAGATTTTACGATGATCTCATAGAGTCCCTGTAATTTTTTGTGGTGGAAACTTGGCTGAATCAACCTTCGCTGACGTAACCAATAATCTCCATTGGAAAATAGCAGTCCATTTCCAAAAATCCGTGCTCCCCTGACAGAAGTAAGGGGTGACTTTTGATAATTGGTATGATTTTCACGAAGAACATAGTTGATCAGGCCCGGATCCTGGGTGAGAATAAATTTCAGATTCCCGGGTAATGCCGCGGAATAAGTTCCTGAAAATCTCTCCATGTTTTCTGAAATCGAATGTATGGGATGCCTGGATGAACGGAAGGATCTGGCAATAGTCTGAAATTGAGAAAGACCCTTGGGTAAATGATATGTTTTCTTTTCTAAATGCATCCGTTAATTGGATAAGCTAATTTGAATTCTTTTTATTGAGATCTACACCGGCATAAAAGCCCATATCTATATCCTTTAATATTTTTGTCAACAAAATGATCTGACCGGTATGGTAAGAATAGTGTTCCGTCACATGTATGATTATCCCGATACCTGAAAAAGAAAACCCCTGTACATTCCTAATGCGTAATAAATCCTCCTGTCCCACACTGGCAATAATGGTTTTGGCCTCTTCAACTGTATCCTGCAGTTTCATAATCAGTTCAGCATTTGAAAATCCGCCGCTGGCCGAGAATTCTTTATCTCTTTCGCGGTTGTCAGGTTTTCCTCCCAGGGAAGAAATGATATACTGGCGGATATTTCCACACAAATGAAGGATTAAGTTTCCAACGCTGTTTACATGCCCATTCGGAGAAAACCAGGTTTCCTTCTCATCCATTTCCTTTATACAACTTTTTATTTTTGATGTATTCTGATTTATTCGGTCAAGTGACTGCTCAATAAATTCATTGAAGAGAATATTTCCCATTACTAATCCAGGTTTATTTAATTTCTGAAATTATTTCCCGTCTCTGAATTCTTCAGTTGTAATAGATACCCTTTACCAGCATTCTGTTATAGATGATAGTCAGCATTAATAAAATAATGAGTATATAATTCAATTTGTTTAATCTGTCAAAGTGATCATTCGTTGTTTTCAAATGATATTTTTTCTTAAGCGCATTGCCATAGTCCCATAAAAAGGTAAAGGGACCACATAACGGAGCTATTAAACTTAATAATATCGAAACAGGCAGATTTAAAAGGGTCGTAATGGGTATTCCAAAAAAAACCGGTAATAATAATATACCATGAACAAATGGAAACCTCGTTTCTTTTTTCTCAAGTATTTCCTTTGAGCCCATTTCAATAAAATATTCCATCAGATTTCTTACCAGAAAATACAATATCAAAGCCCCTGAAACAGCAATACCAATGGTCAGCCAGATCGGAAATTTAAGTGCCGAACAAATATAACCGGTATCACCTTCTGTGAAAATAGGCGTTGTCATCAGGTAACCAAAAAATCCTATGTAGCCAAATCCAGACATATAGAGATTGAATAAAAAAACAAGATTTCGTTTTTTCTGAACAGAACAGGCGATTTGAAAAACGATCCCGATCATAAGGCTCATCAGAGGACCTGCGCCTTTAATAAACAAAATACTTCTCAATGGTAATCCTTCGTCGATATTATCAACGTTGTTATGATGAATAGAAATACCCTTTGCATGAACAAGGATCGCCGCAATAAAATGTCCAAATTCGTGTAAAGTCGTTTGTAATATACAGGCAATGATAAAAAGTATTGTTGAATTTATTGTAACGAATCTAAGTTTTGAATTACTCATATACGTTTTGATTTTCTAATTCCCCTGAACCTCAGATCTGGCTTCACTAAATACATAAAATTCACCGAGTACAATATAATTCTTATTTATAATGGCTTTTATATTTTGCTCCGGCAGGAGTTGGATATTACCTCTTTCACCATGATCACCCAATCTAAAGAAAAACTGATTTTTTAATTTACCCGCTTCCTCTGACGACAGTTTTCTTTTTAAATGAAATTGGACTTCAAAACCAAATATCATAGCAACCCGGGCTAACAATCCATTTCCGGAGGTTATTAATATTTGCCTGTAGTATATCAGTGAAGAGTCTTTCGTTCTTTGTAGTAAACTAATTAAACTGTCCGGTCTTAAAGAATAATCGATCATTGTACTGATCTTAAAGACTATTTGATTTGTATCAACCAGATCCGATAAAAATTTATAATCTCCGGCATTTTTCAGGTTCCTGATCAATTCTCTATAAAAAACATCCTGCAGATTTTTATTCAGGTTGATTTTAGAAAAACAATTTGCTGAGTTATTCACCGAAAGTAAATCAAAAATATTGCCATTAGCCGAAGTGTCTAATACCATTATTTGTTTGTTTAAGTTCAGCTCCGTCTGATTGCAGATACTGCTTATACCTATTTTGTCCTGCAACCCCAGGTAAATTGCGTTATGAAACAGCGTATCATTCATGCAATGTTCATAAACAGTTTTCCACTGGCCAAAGTCATCTTTATAATTGGCCAGGTGAATGGATAGACTATCGTTTAATTCACCTGCATCCAACGCTTCATAATGTAAACCTGCTTTTTCCGGCGCATTGGAACAAGTTTCGAAAAGACCGAGACAAAAAAGAAAACCAATGAATAGCCTCGCTGTCTTTAACATATAGCTTTCATAATTATTTTAATTTATTAAAATGGATCAGGCACTATGAAATATACATAATTTACCGGAGCTATCTTCCATTTCGTATTCTTTTATGAGCCAGTTCTGTTTTGCGACTTCGCGCGAACATTGTCCGTAAGTGAAAATCTTTATTCTTCTCTTTTTCGATTCACCTTGTAAATTTTGTATTACATCACGAAGCATTTTCCCTTCGAAAGGGGTATACATAAAAAATATGGTGCCTGAAGAATAGTCGGCATATCGGGCATCTGTATTGATGAAGTCCACATCCATTAAATGAAGTTCAGCAGAACAGGCTTTTGCATAAATGCAAAAAGCAGGTTCAAATTCCACACCTTTTGAAATGACAGTTGTCAACAAATTCACCAAAATGACAGCCTGACCCAGGCCGGATCCCAAATCAAAAAAAACATCATTCGGTTGAAATGCAGCCCTTTTAATTAATTCAAAAATTATTCTGACTGGTGTTTTCTGAAAATATACCATCTCCGGCTCCCTGTTTTTCGATTCAACAGGTGGATTTTGGCAAGATAAAATTCCATTTAAAAATATATCAAGATTGTCATAGCCGGTTGTATCCTGATGAATAAACCCACTTCCATTATTATCAAAATATTCTTCAATCAGGTCCATGAGAAGTTTTCCTCTGTAGCCATCCTGTGAAATTTTCGAACGAAACTGATGAAATATACTTCTGTTTACATCTTCCAGATGGCTCCTGACATTCAAAGCATATTTTTTCAGAAAAGTCATCTGATCAGGTATATCCTGGCTTTCCAAGAGGGCATCTAACCGGTCAATGACATGAAATTCCAAATAATCAATTGCTTCTGATCTTGCATTGAAATTCTTTTCCTGGAAAAGAGTCCAGTCTTTCCGGATATTCTCAATATCAGAAAGAATCTCTTCCTCCAGCCTGAGTTTCGATTTTAATTCCAATTTTTGTCTTTCTTAATTTCCCAATGGATCAATACTGCTGGTTTCCACCATGAGCATAACTGTTTTTTCAACGGCCCTTGTCTTGTGCATGATCCCTTTTGGAATAGTGGTACCTGTCATTGGTTCCAGTTCAATGGTTCTTCCCTCCAGGTCGATGAACAGCTTTCCTGAAAGAACGAAAAAGAACTCATCATCTTCATCATGTTTGTGCCAGTGATACTCCCCCTGGACGATTCCCAGTCTGACGGCACTATCATTGACCCTTGTAAGAGTTTGGTTAAACCAGCGTTCTTTATTCTCTGCGATGATGGCCGGCACATCTATTAATTCGAGATTGTCATATTTGACATCCATATTTTGTTTATACTGATTCCGGTTGATCATAATGATTGTATTTGCGGGTAAAATTACATGTAGTTTTTTTATTATGTAATTATTCCCCGGCATATTTCGATATGAGACAAGTCATTTAATTTTACCATTTTAATATTAAATTCCTTTTGTTCCCCTAAAGTTGGCAAAACACCATTATCAGGAGTTATATTATTAGCACGGAGTGAAAATATTTGTGGTTTCCTTGTTCCGGGTAAAGGCATATGGCCAAATCAATTGAACAGCCATGAAACCTGATTTTGATAATCAATAAGTTAGGATGAGAGATCCTGGGGCCGTTTTGCTGAATTATATTGATGAGCCGAGAACAGTTTATTAAATAGATTAACTTTATAGAACCCCTGCCGCGCTTCTGATTCAGCGCAATCCTATAAGTAGAAATATCCTCAGTAACACAGTCTGCGCTCATAATAATTTAAATGATGCGGTATCTGTTGTATTTTTTTTATCTCGAATGGAATTGGGGGTTCCGCCTCGCTCATTTTATTATTCGATATGAAATCAGCGGTGAAAAGAAATATGGTATCCGCACAATTGGAATTGATAATTTGCCAGGCTCTGTATCTGTCGAAGATCGTAAGCATCTCAGCATGTATGAGCCTGTGAACTATTACACTTCCAGCCGTTTGTTTGATTATTTGGAACCTGGTGATTTTACAACAACACTTTTGGATATAGGATGCGGAAAGGGTCGTTTGTTGGCCATGGGTGCTGCTTATGGATTTTCAAATATCATCGGTATAGATTTTTCTAAAAAGTTATGCGATGCAGCCACTAATGTTTGCAGAGGTATAAAAACCAAATATCCGGATACATCCATTACAATTGAGTGTGCGGATGCCCGTCATTATAATATTCCGGAAACAGTGGGCGTTATCTTTTTATTTAATCCTTTTGATTCGGTTGTTATGGATGAGTTTATTAAGAAAGTATTTGAAAGCCTTCATCGGAAAGACCGCCCCTTGAAAATATTATACGCTAATCCACAATGTAAACAGCAATGGCTGGAAGCCGGATTTAAAGAAACCGCATCGTTTGTGAAGATGAGATATTTGCAGGGATCTGTATTGGAAAGAAAATAGTAACCAAATGTCTCTCAAAATTCAATGATACTAAATAGAAATACTTAGGAATTCATAGGTAAAAACCCTTAGCTCAAAACTCCCCCAGGCTTTCTTATTTTTGTTGAATGACAATTGAACAAGCCAATAAAAAATTGCTTTTAGCCCGGAAGCAAAGGGATAAAATAAATGCAAAAATAACGGCTCTCGATATTTTCCTCTCTAAGAAAAAAAAGGAGGCCATCTCAATTGCTGAGTATAGGAATAAAGAAATTTATAAACTCTATTTAAAGAGTAAGCCAATAAAAGAAATCGCCCTGCATTTTAACATATCTACAGAGCGTATCCGTATTCTTTGTCAGCATATGGAAATGCAACTGAAAAAAGACAAAATAATTCAGGCCTGGATGAACAGGAATTCGAAATGAAGCTTCATTTTATTTTTTCTTCTATCAGCCTCCCGATCTCCGAAATCGTTTCATCTCTCCTACCCGTTAAATCCTTCCACCCTTCACCGTCCTTTACCAGATGGCCGAAGAAGCTGTAGTTCAGCGTTACTGTATAGTACTGCTTATCTGCCGAAGGCCTGACGCGGGCCTGGAATAATCTGTGCTCACAAGGAACGGTGAATTCAAATGACTCAATATATTTTAATGATTCATTGAACTCATCCATCCATGAATCTTGTCTGTATCTGCCTGCCATATTTGCTAAATTATTTAGTAAATATAAGCCATATTTCAAAACCGATCCAAAAAAAACTTAGCACAATTAGAACAACCAGCAGGATTCTGTATAATTTAAGCATAATGTGTTGGTTTAAGTATATGCAGAGTTAAGAACAGAAAGGAATTCTGAAATGGTGAAAACACCCTTTTTGGACGGTAAAAAAACGGTATTGATTTACCCTGCTCAATTTGAATTTCTGTTGTTCCATATCCGTACACTTAATTAAAATCGAACAGGCAGTTATTATTATCTACAGTCTAAATAAATAATTGCCAGGGGGTTAGAAACTGGCATATCATTCGATGAAAGGATACAAATACCAGTAAAATGAATTGGCTGAATTCATCTTTTAGCATCTGTCTTATTAGTTTGGGATTTAATACGAATGCCCAGACCGTCCATTATAACCTGCAGCAAATGCTCGGTGAAAATCAAATAATTACAGTTCCTGCGTATTCGACCGCCGTGCTTCCAGGAGATAAACCCGGAGCTATTACGACCAGGGGGATCATATGGCTGAAAGGAATTGATTTTACAGATGGCACAATTGATATTGACCTTCGGGGCAAAGATGTTTTCCTGCAAAGCTTCCTGGGCATTGCATTTCACGGCACTGATACCAGCCATTGCGATATTATCTATTTCAGGCCATTTAATTTTCGTCATACTGATTCAGCAAGATGGAAATGGTCCCTCGCTTATATGCAGATCCCGGATTATAATTATGCAAGGTTGCGAAAAGAACATCCGGGAGTTTATGAAAACCGTATTATTCCTCCTCCGAAAGCCGATGAATGGTTTCATGCTACCATTGTAATCAACGGTCGCAAGGCATCTGTATACGTGAACCATAATGAAACCCCTTCGCTGGAAATTACATTACTGGAGGGCAGGTCTGACGGATTATTCGGTCTTTATTCAGATGGCCTTACAAATGATTTCGCCAACCTGACGATCACAAAGATTTTACCGGGCATGGTAAGAAAAAACAATATCCGGTCATATGATCTTCAACAATTATTCAAGGAAGATGCACTGGAAACAAATAATAACAACCAGGCAGTATTAGTGGCTGGCACCGATAAACCCGCAGTGCGGGTCAGTGGCATTGTTTGGTTAAAGAATAATGATTTCACCAAAGGCACCATCGATGTTGACCTGCGGGGGAAAAACGAGGAAGGGAAAAGTTTCCTGGGTATTGCTTTTAGCGGAAAAGATTCCAATGACTATGAATCTGTCTATTTCAGGCCATTTAATTTTAAAAGTACCGATCCCCTGAAACAGAAACATATGGTGCAATACATGAGCCTTCCCGATCATGACTGGCAGCAGTTGCGAACCAGCCAGCCCCTGGTTTTCGAGCATTCAGTCAGTCCCGTTCCCGATCCTGATGGCTGGTTTCATGCGACGATTGTGGTCAGTGAGGACAGCGTCCTGGTATATGTCAATAAAGTTTCAGAACACAGTTTAAAAATTAAAAGATTTCGAAATCATACAGGAGTAAAAATTGGACTTTGGGCCAGTGCATTGCCCGGTGATTTTGCAAACCTCGTCATCAAACCCTGAAATACCTATCATTCGTTCGGAAGAATATAATCGCCATTGGGAAATCAGCCGATTCCCAGGCTGATGCCCCCGCAAACAGAAAAAAAATGGATAGTAACTACTATAGCCGGTGGAATTATCTATGTAACAGATTTCAGCAATCACCGAATCCGCAAAATAAGTTTTCAATAAAAACATAATCAACTATTCAGCCTTTTCCAAATCCAAATAATCAAGGTTCATATTTCCGTTCGTAATAATGTGAACGGTGAGTACATGAACGCCTTTTTTCAGCTTTAGCGATCCGATGGAATCGGATTTGTTCCAGTGATGCCATTGACGCCACTTAATTGTATCCCTGGAATCATAGGTAGAATTTATTTTCAGCGGACCCGTTGCATCTTTCCCATCAATATCGAATGAAATAGTTCCGTCACCATTGGAAGTGTATAATAATCCAAGCGGGTACCTGCCAGTCCTGTTTACTTTAATAGTATAATTTATCCATTCACCCGGCACGGTCCATCCTACATAAAATTTATTCATATCTCGCGAAACCTTATTGTAAGGATTGTCATCAATATGATTGGTTTTTGTATAGGAAATATCAACGCCTTCCTTCATCCTGAATTCATTGAGAAAAGTTCCGTTTGCCGGGTTAAGTTTACCGCTTCCATTGTTAACGGAGTCCGAATCATGATATGCAATTCCTTCTCCGCCCTCATTATAATATTCAAATTCTATCTTCCCAGGCACCTGTTGCATTTTATTCTCCCAGGGCGTTCCTTTATTTTGAATTTTATGCTCAGATGTACAGGAAATTATGATTAAAAGAATGAGAACAAATAAATGATTTTTTAATTCCATCATTTTAAAGATCGGAGTTCTTATGCCACACACATAAGGCGAATTTGATTATTCAAAAATAACTACAGATTTTCCTTTTTGCTATTTATAAGGCACAAACTTATTCATATCGTCTGCACAATTTTTTTATTTGAGCTCATAACTTACGAGAGTCCAATCAAGGATATGTTTGGTGTATATCAACTCTCCATCGGGGTTGAGATATTTTCTAACGAAGCCAACATGATCTGCAAACCACTCGTCAATGGTGAAAATTCCATCTGGAAAACCTGCGCTTCCATAAATCTGCCAGGCATCTGCGAAACTGTTGTTCCCGACGGTTATGCTACCCTGACCGATGACGGACACACTCGCAATACCCGGAGTATATTTCCACGATGAGCCAATTGAAAAAGGAAGAATATATTGCCTGATCATGAATGAATTGGTTCTGTCCATAAACTGTACGGTATCTCCCGTTTGAAAAACGAAATTGCTGCCTATACCATATGGATAATGGAATTGCCAGACAGCTGCCGTTATTCCGTTGGGCAATTTGACTGTGTCAACGATCAGGACATCTACGTTATATTGTACCGAACCACTATCCAGATTTCCCCGAACCGTCGTATCTTTTACGAGGTAATGCCAGCTGTTACCAATCTTATTGGGAAATAAATCCTGGGACTTTGTATTTACGATATTATTCTTTTTGCAGCCCAGGGCCATTAGTAAAAGAAATACTCCGATATTTAAAGTTTTCATTGTTACGATTTTGGCCTGTATGAATGACAGTCATTATGAACTTATCGTTGCCTTAATTCAGAGAAAAACTTGAAAATTCATATTAGTATTTCAATAAACCATTCATGTCCCAACGGATCCATAATCAGTCCCTGACTACAGCCACTGCTACAACTTTTTGCATAATGCTGGTCTATTGCGGACAAGCAGAAGATGGTACCAGGGATTCTTTATCGAATGATATGGTTGCAATTCCTTTAGTGAAAGTAATTATCCAAATGCTGTCATAATCATAATCATCCCAGGTCAGGTTAAAATCATGCATCCCAAGAGCCCTGACAATGGAGGGAATTGCACGATGCTCCCATACCAATAATACCGTGCCATCTTTACCAATTATATCGGCAACAAGACCCGCAGAGTCTCTTTCTTTAAACCTGCTATTAATCACCAAATTATATTTTACCGCCAGAGGAATAACTGTCTGGAACATCCTGGCATATTTGGTAGATACACCTAATCCTAAAGATGGCGTATAGGTATATCCGGGAATTCCAAATTTAGAGACGAGGACGGCAGGCAGCTTAAGAGAACGATTCAATCCCTGGCAAGATAAATTATCACCATTCAATGGCTTCTCTGCGTGACGTATGATAACCACCCGCAAATTCCCGCCATGTGAAGGGGGTTGGCAGTGGGAATTACAGATAAAACAACAAGAGTAGAAGAAAATTAAAACAGTTTTTTCCCGGTAAGTTTGCATATTTCATTTTCTGATCCCCAAAGGTGAGATCTAAATCGCAATTGGAATATAAATTAATGCTGGTTTTCATATAAAAAGAAGGCCCTGGAAAGGGCCCTCAAACGTTGCTAGTGCTCGCCTAAAGCGTATCAAAGCGATTTGATCAATTGCAATTTGATGTAGGTTCTACCGGTAATATACAGCTGTATAGTGTGGCCGAACATAAGGACCGGCATATACCCTTTCACGAACTACGCAGGAACTAAAAGTTACCGCGAGAACCGCGAGAATTAATATCAGTTTAAGTATTGTTTTCATGTTGTACGATTTAAAGATTAGAGTCTTTTCAAAGAGAAAGGTTTAACCATGAATCGCCTGATATTTTCTGTTAACAATCGAATAACTGAAACAGAAAATTTATTCCCGCCTATTGTTATTTCATTACAGTAACCGTTTTCCCCTGAATAGAAAAAATGCCCCCCTGCTTTCTGAGAACGCTGAGTAATTGTTCGAGAGGGGCGCTGCGGGGTAAACTGATAGTATATTTTTTATCAGGGATTTCGTCTTTATAAATAATATCCACATCATACCATCGTGAAACTGAATGCATGATGGTTTGAATACTCGCATTGTGAAAAGATGTATTTCCGTTTTTCCAGTCAATGATATCATTCAGATCATCAGCCGAAGGAGTGACCATAAGTTTTACCTGCTCTCCAAAAGCAAGCTCAGATAATTTCGCCTGTTCAGAAGGTCGAAGGGTTAATTCGGTTCCGTCGATCCACGGAAATTTTTGATCCAGCCAGATTTTAGCACTTCCCGCAACCATTGTAATTACAGCCGGATCTTCGGGATAACTCCTTATATTCATATGCGCGCCAAACGATTCTATCAGCACAGAACCAACTGAAATGCGCAAACGGGGACTTGGATTTCGGGCGACTTCAATATACGCTTCACCCTTTACTGTCAGCTCTATGGAATACTGTGAAAAATTTGCCGGATACCTGATAGTGCTTTGTGCATTGAGCCATACCGTTGTGCTATCCGGGAACAGGACACTGAAATCTCCTCCCCTTGGAGTATACAGTGTTATGTATTTATCCTTTGCAGCCAGGTCATCGTTGTGAATAATATAAAGAACACCTTTTTTATAATCATCAATCACTCTTGGGGCGCCACCCACAGAAAACATCGCAGCCCTGCAACTGCCCGGCCGGACAGGGTCATGTAATAGAAAATATATACCAGTACCCAGGATTATAATAATAATACCAGTGACCCAGGCTCCTGGTTTATTACGGAAATAGCCTTTCACTGTCCGTAGAACAGAAAGTTTTATCATGTCGGTTGTTACGGGCAATATACTATTTCCGCTGAAAACACATAATAATTTTTTCTTCCCACCACCCTAATCTTCGGACCTGAATATTGTATTCATGACTACCATCAAGAATGCACCGGGTTTGGCACCCCCGTCACCTTTTCCTGGCAGAAGATTGTATTTCTATTCTTAGTATTTCCCGTTTCTGAATGACGCTTAGAGTAAAGTTTTATTTATCTGCTTTGGTGCGGATACCTTCGGCATCGAACATGCCCATCATGCTTCCGGTAACATGGTCATCATCTTTTTTTGTCATCAACATGTAAACATCATAACCCTGTGCGGTAAAATATACCGTTACTTCGTTTTCCTTTAGTTCCACCTTTGAAAATTTAGATATTTCCGTACCGACAGAGTCCTGTATAACTCCGGTCATAGTAGTGTCCTTTTTATCAAGAACGACAAACATCTTTGTATCACCGTTGGGCAAACCTTTCACCAGCATATTCCACTTACCCGCAAAATAATCAGCGCCCGTTTGTGTCTGAGCTATGGCTCCCGTCGATAAAAAAAAGATGAATAATGCTGAAATAAATACGCTTAACTTTTTCATGATTAATTATTGTTTATGTTTTGTTTAAAAATGTCTTTATAATTTACATTCCGTATATTTGACGGAATAAAACTATGGCATCCTTTTCAAACCAGCAAATTCAATAGGTATATTTTACGTAATATATTTATTTTAACATCCCGGGAGCGGCCATAGGTTGTTTCGGAATACTCATCGCTTAAGTATGGAGCAGGAAGATTTGGACGATATATTCAAACATTCAGACCTATACCTCCGCAATGTTGCGTTGGATAATGTCATTTTTGGATATCACGATAAAGAACTTAAGATACTTTTGCAACGGCCGTTTGTTTTTGATAAATGGACCGTCACCGGCGGTTACATCAAAAAAACGGAATCCATTGAGGAGGCGGCAAGCAGGATAGCTTTTATAAGGACAGGCCTGAAAGATCTTTACTTCCAGCAATTCCGTTCTTTTGGTAATCCCAAAAGAGTTATCGAAAACGGATTCACTGCCAAGCATTTAAGAGAGTTATCCGGACTTGAAGTTTCAGAAGATTTTTGGATATTCGATTATTTTGTTTCGATTGGGTTTTACACGCTTACAGAATTTTCTCAGGTAGAATTTAAAAAGAGTATATATGAAGAAGAGTGCAAATGGTTTCCAGTAAAGGAATTGCCTCCGCTCATGTTTGATCACAAACATATTATGTCCGAAGCGCTGCTCGCCCTGCGCATTCATATAGCGCATTATCCGATTGGATATAAACTGCTTCCCAAAAAATTCACCCTACCGGAAATTCATGCCTTATATGAAACCATCATTGGAAAAATACTGGATGAAAGGAACTTTGCGTAACGTCTTATGGCAACAGGTTTTATTACTAAATTAAACGAGACCAGGCATATTGGCGCCCACCGCTCTCCCTTTCTTTATAAATTCAATAAAAAGGAGTACAAAATGGGTTTAAAGACTGGTATTGAATTAGCATTTTAATGCCTGCAATGAAGTTAATTGGTCATGATGGTCATAAATATGGCGGGATTCCGGATTTGATGACTGACCTG
>DASZHV010000131.1:0-4660 GCA_035937535.1 Puia sp.
GCTCCGTAATTCAGGATTCTGGAATGGCTATAAAGATCTCAATACTAAAAATGTAAAAAAGGTTTATATAACGCCCGGTACAGTAGGTAACCTGGGGTTTTATAATAGGGATAAAGGCGAAATGAATTATGATTATGTAATACTGAATCCTGCCGGAGAAGCGCCCGAAGGAATTGAAGCCTGGAAACTCATCAATAAAGATGGATGTTTTTTATTTATCCTGTTTACCTGTGGCAATGCCTGGTATCCCAATGGAGATCTCGTAGTGAATCAGGGAGGCGGCGGCGTCAGCGGCGGAAATTGTTGCAAAACAATTACAGTGAAATCCTCGGTCACAGCAGTGCCCCAGGAAAAAGATTCAATCGTCAGGCCCGTTCAGTTAAGGATGAATTTTTACCGCGCACATCTGACATCTTCCAGGATCAAGGGCCGCACCTATGATACTACGTATGAGCTTGTCCGTTATAAGGATACCCTGATTCATTTTAAGGACCGCCTCATAATTCCCGCGAAACTGGATTCCACCAGCAGGTATAAAGTATATAATATTTGCAGGGATAGTATCGTAAACATGCGCATTCCTCTCGTAGGCGACAGTACTTTGCAAACAGATAGCGTGCATCCCGTCCGGTATGTAATGGCCGATACGGTCTACGATAAAAAGGAGCCTAAATATGAGGCGGTTTGTGATAATAAATGGGAAATATCCATTGAAGCAGGCAATTCATGGAACAGTATACCGAAACTGGATGATCCTGTGCAACACACACAAACCAACGGCGCACAATTAGCCGCAACATTTGAAATCTCCCGTTTCCTTGCAAGATGGTTTCAACTGGGATTGTCCGGTTCTTATATTATTCTCTCTTACCAGGACGATATCAATTATCCGGGACATGTAGCGGGAACCTATAATACTGTTTACCTGGGAAAACCCATCATACCAATTCAAATATTCGGAAAATTCAATTTCGGGAAGCCTGTTGGATGGCAGTTAAGTATATCTCCAAGATTCGGATATTCACTTCCGATGAATGGAAAAATTATGGACAATGGAGCCACGCTAACCACGAACCCGAATATGAAGGGCGATTTTACAGCAGGATTAAAATTCGCAATTGCTTATTACTTTTCCTGTCATATCGGAATATCGGCATCATTCAACGGACAGTATTTCAACAACAAAAGTGATTTGGTTGCGTATAGCTTGTGGGCACTGCCGGTGCAGGGAGGGTTGCGCGTGAGGTTTTAATCGTTGGCGGTTGGCGGTTCTTCATTCCCATACTCCCATACTCCCATACTCCCATACTTTCTTCAGAGCTTTCCCGATTTTAGTTGATCTGCCGCATAATTGGCGGCGCGCGCAGCAAATGCCATATACAAAATAGACGGACTCTGAGTTCCCGTGCTCGTCATGCAGGCGCCATCTGTTACGAAAACATTTTTACAATGGTGCAGTTGATTCCATTTATTGAGTAGTGAATCCTTCGGATCATGGCCCATTCGGCAACCTCCCATTTCATGAATATCCAGGCCGGGCGCCTGTTTTGTATCATGCGAATGAATATTCTTACACCCCACTTTTTCCAGCATCTCTGAACTCTGCTCCATAAAATCAATCACCATCTTATCCGCATTTTCATCGTAGTCTATCGAAGTCACTAACTGCGGTATGCCCCAGGGATCTTTTAAATCACTGCTTAATTTAACATGATTGGACTCCCTCGGAATGGTTTCACCCTGCATATACATCCCCGCATACCATGGACCAGGTTCCGTTAAATTGTTTTTAAGGTCTGAACCAATGCCATCCGGTATTCGATCAAAAGCAGATGCGCTGCGGTGCGACCAGACAAATGTTAAGTAGCCTCCTAAATAATCCGTATCTCTTTTATGAAGGTTTCTGTAATTCGCAATGATCGGATTGGTAGGATTCCTTCCGAATATATACCGGTCCTCAAATCCTGGAAATTCTCCCGAAGCACTCGCACGGTAATTATGGAAGGCCATGAATTTCCCGAGCAGACCATTATCATTTCCCAATCCGTTTGGAAAACGCCTGGAAGTTGAGTTGAGTAAAATAAGATTTGTATTCAAACAAGCCGCATTCAGAAAAATTACTTTGGCAAAATATTCTGTTACTTCTTTTGTGTTGGCGTCTATCACACGAACCCCGCTGGCCTTCCCCTTCCCTTCATCATAAACAATGGAATGAACAACGGAAAAAGAACGGATCGTAAGATTGCCTGTCTTTTTCGCCCAGGGTAATGTGGATGATACAGAACTGAAATATCCGCCATAAGGACAACCACGTGTACAAAGATCCCTCGCCTGACATTGTCCGCGGCCCTGGTCCAGATGTATCTGATTTGGTTTGGTCAGATGCGCCCAACGGCTATGCACCATAAACCGGTCTTTATAATTTTCTTTTATCTTTCGCTGAATTTCAGTTTCAACACAACTCATTTCAAATGGCGGGAGATAATCACCATCCGGCATAGATTCCAAACCATCCTTAGATCCGCAAATGCCTGCAAACCTTTCCACATGTCCATACCAGGGAGCAATATCATTATAGCGTATCGGCCAGTCGATCGCATAACCATAACGTAATGGCGATGTAAAATCAAATTCACTCCATCGCTGACAGGCCCTGCCCCACATAATGGATTTCCCTCCGACCTGGTATCCCCTGATCCAGTCAAATGGTTTGTCCTGCACATAGGGATGCTCGGCGTCTTTTACAAAAAAATGTCTTGTGTCTTCCGTGAATGCATAACATTTACTGATGACGGGGTTCTCTTTTATTATTTCTTCGGTATTGGAACCCCGGTGCGGAAAATCCCATGGGTTCTTCGTTGCGGTCGGATAATCTTTTATATGCTCTATATTTCTGCCACGCTCCAGCACCAGCGTTTTTAATCCCAGATCACAAAGTTCCTTTGCCGCCCATCCGCCACTGATACCGGAACCGATTACGATAGCGTCGTATGTATTTGGCATTGCTTATTATTTGTTCCATTAAGCTAGGAAATAATTATCAATTATTAATTATCGATTATTAATTATTGATTTGTTCAATTAATAATCAATAATCAATAATCAATAATTAAAGAATTGCACGCAGTGACGCTCGCCCCGTATGAATAACCGTCCCCTCCCCCGGCTTTCTGCCTTCATACGTAATATTGAGCTCGAGAAAACTTCCGATTTTCCTGGTAAGATCAAGACCCCAGATATAATTTTTCCCTGGAAGAAGACCGTCCAGCAAAATATAACTTACCGTAGTATTTGTAGCGCCATTATATTGAATATTATTCAGCGTAAACTTCGCCTGGATGGATGTGGTTTGAACGATATTGTATTTGACGACGGTATTCACAGAACTCGAATAAGAACTCTCTCCTCCGTATAATGGATCATTTTTTTGAGGGTTATACATATAGCCAATACTTACGCGCAAATTCGCGTTTCGCGTATAGCTCAGGTCGGGCGCGATAGAATACATATTAATATTATAGTTGCTGTTATTGAAATCAATATTATTTGCATACAGATAATTCGTTCCGGTTTTAAAAACAGCATTCAGCAAAAAAGCTTTACTGATATTCCACCGCGTACGCAGGTTCCATTCTATCAGCGACTGGGTCTGGTATCCATAGGTCAGTAAGGCCTTGGATACATTCCTGTTATTGCTGATATCGAATCCCCAGTGGGGATCCAGTTTATTGAATGAAAATGAATTTACGAATATGGTACTCCGGCTGATCAGTGAAGTGTCATTAAGCGGCGATTTGAAAGGATTGAGTTCAACAAAACCGGTTGCGAGTTCTTTCTGATTCAATTGAAGCGATGACTGGAAAATAGTATTGGACAAAAACTTTTTAAATCCGGTTGCCTTATTGCCAATCAGCATACGAGGATTCAAAGTAAAACTATAGTTGAATGTATTATAGTTTGCCTTTACGTAATCATTGGTAGGTGTGAATACCCTGATATAGGTTGCCTGATCCGCAAACTGCGCAATCACAAATTCATTCAACTGTTGAATGCCGTCATGATTCAGATCTATCCAGGTATATTGTCCCGTTCCCGCGGGCACGGCAACATAAGTGTAATTCCTTTTCTGTTCCTGTCCCGAACCCACTTCATATAAAACATTTCCCGACACCATGCTCTTCCATTCATGCATGGAATATTCCACTCGGGTCAGCAGACTTTTATCAGCCTGCTGCGTACTTACATTGGCATTGATAACCTGGAGACTCCTGAATGTGGCATTTATCCTTACCTGTTCATTTTTATTTTTAGTGAGCTCGGTAAACACATTCACATTCTGGCTACGGTTGGCAAGTTCCAGGTTTTTCCCATAAGGATAGGCATCCTGCCTGTAGAAATAACTTACACCCCATTTATTTGGTTTTTTATCCGGCGATTTCAGATAAGCCTGAAAGATGCTGAATGAATAGCTGTCTGTTGAAACGGAATCCGTGGTTTTACTTCGCTGTATATTCTGTTCAACAGAAAAATTTATTCCCGTTACGTAATTACCCAATTTTTTGAGTGTTCTGGAAATATCGATGGTCGGCAGAAATAAATATCCGTTATTGATGGATCCCCGGTCAAAAGTAACACTCAGCTGATCATTGAAATGCCATCC
>DASZHV010000132.1:0-8044 GCA_035937535.1 Puia sp.
AACATTTTTTTCGTTGGCGTACGAACAGGGGGTATGTCGCAGCCCAAAGAAGATTATTATCCCTTATGAACAATGATGCTAAAAAAAGATATGAAGAGCTCATGGCGCAATATCCGGCGCTGTACAATATGGTACCCAAACTTTTGATTGCTGCTTATTTGGGCGTCTCCAGAGAAACACTCAGCCGGCTTAACAATTCTTAAGATGTCATGCAGATCACATAATATGGTTGATCGCACAAAAGTGATATACATCACATAGTTCCTGAATAATTATTTTTCAGCTTTGTGGAATAATTAAAATGACAGGAATGGAAAATAAAAGATTTAAAGTTGTGGCGTCATTAAGCAACATAGACTGGAAAGGGCGAAAAGTAACGGGCATGCATAATGGCACAATTGCCATCAAAGAGGGGGAGTTCAGCTTGAACGAAGACAAACTGGTTGCGGGTAAATTCATTGTTGATACGACAGCAATAAAAGTTCTGGACATTACGGATCCGGCAACTAATAATCAATTTGTAGGTCATCTGTCATCAAACGACTTTTTTGCGTCAGCCGAATACCCGGAAGCGATCTTTGAAATTACTTCAGTAAAAAATAATCATATTGAAGGCGACCTTACAATTAAGGGAATAATGCATTCAATAGGTTTTGATGCTGACATTCATGTTACAGGGGATATGTTAACGGCTATGGGTAAGATGGTCATTGACCGCACCAAATTTGATATGAAATTCCGGTCAGGCAATTTCTTTAAGGACCTTGGAGATACGCTTATCTATAATGATTTTGAACTGAACATAAACATAACTGCTAAAGTCGCAGTTTAAATATGAAAAGCAATCTGTTAATCACATTTGCCATCCTCCTGATGGGATATCGTCAAAGCACAAATCAATTCAAAATGGAAACAATTCAAAAAGACTCATTAGCTATTTCAAATGCATTGGAAAATTTCTATTTCAAGGGAATTTATGAGGGCGATCTGGATGCCCTCGGTCAAATATTCAACAAGGGCACCCTGCTTTTTGGCGATGTAAAAGGAGAGCCTTATGCAAAGACACTTGATCAGTACCTGGATGGCGTGAAACATCGCCAAAGCCCGAAAGATTCAGGCAAGCCATTTAAAGGTGAAATCCTGAATATTAAAGTAGTTAACTCCATTGCAATTGCAGAGGTGAGGGTAAAGATGTATGATTTCATTTATCACGAGTTTTTATCATTTCATAAGATTAACGGAAGGTGGTTGATCGTCAACAAAATGATCAGTGATGTAAAAGAATAAATTACCAGTCATGTGGTACAACACGAAAGTAGCCGAATTATTAACTATCGATTACCCAATCCTGCAGGGTCCTTTTGGCGGTAATTTTTCATCAGAAGAATTGGTGGCGAGTGTTTCAAATATGGGAGGACTGGGTGGCTATGGAGCTTATACACTAAGTCCGCCGGAGCTTATTGCGGTCAATAATAAAATCAAAGCGGCCACTAACAAACCGTATAATATTAATTTATGGGTTTCGGAGACTGACGCGCCCAACGGTTTGATTACAGACGAGCAATATGAGCTGGCCGTAAAAATATTCAGGCCATATTTTGAAGAGGTGGGTATTAGCATGCCTGAAAAACCGGAGCCTTTTATATCAAAGTTTGAAAATCAGGTCCAGGTGATTCTGGACATACGTCCTAAACTATTCAGTTTTGTGTTTGGAATTCCATCAGCAGATATATTGGAGCAATGTCATAAGGTTGGTATTCTTACTGCCGGTGCTGCTACTACCCTTGATGAAGCGATTGCTCTTGAGTCAGCCGGTGTTGACATGATCATCGCTTCTGGTTTTGAAGCAGGCGGCCATCGTCCATCATTCCTTGCGCCAGCAGAATTATCTACAACCGGAACCTTTGTTTTGCTCCAACTGATTAAAGAAAAAGTAAAAACTCCAGTTATAGCCGCAGGTGGTATTGCAAACGGGAAAGCAGTTGGCACAGCGCTGTCACTTGGTGCTGATGCTGTACAGATCGGTACTGCATTCCTGGCAACCGATGAGTCCAATGCCACAGCAATTCACAAACAAATGCTGTTTTCGAATACAGCTAAATATACAAGCCTTTCGCGGGCATTTACCGGAAGACTCGGAAGGGGAATAACCAGCCGTATAGCAAAGGAACTCGTTCATAAGGAAAATAATTTTCTGCCCTTCCCGCTTCAGACACAGTTTATGTCGCATCTAAGGAAGGCGGCCATTGAACAGGAAAAATGGGACTTGGTCTTATTTTGGTGCGGACAGATTGCGCCGGTATTAAGGCATAGAAAAGCTGTTGAACTGATGAAATCTATACTCGAAGAAACAACGGCATATTTTAATCATTTTAAAATCTAATGCAGCGTGCCTGAGTAAAACGATATAAAAAATAATATCATGAACACTTCAAAAGTATGGTATGTAACAGGGGCCTCTCAGGGGTTGGGACTCACCCTCGTAAAAAAACTGTTTGAATATGGCTACCGGGTTGCCGCAAGTTCCCGCGATGTTCATACACTGAACCAGGCGGTTGGCCTGATAGATAAGGACCGTTTTCTACCGTTGGCTGTCGATTTGAACAACCTGGATTGTATTGATGACTCCATACAGCAAACGCTCTCAACATTCGGGCGGATCGATGTGGTAGTTAACAACGCAGGTTACGGAATGGCCGGAACAATTGAAGAAATAGAAGAGCAGGACATCAGGAACATTTTTAATATCAACGTGCTTGCATCAATAGATGTGGTTAGGAGTGTTTTGCCGGTTATGCGCAGCCAAAAATCGGGCTACATAATTAATATCGGCTCGGTGGCAGGTTTTGTGGGCGCTCCGGGCTGGTCTGTTTATTCAGCTACCAAGGCAGCGTTGTCCGCTTTTTCCGAAGTGATTGCACTTGATGTAAAAGAATTTGGAATTAAAGTAACTGTAGCCGAACCATCGGGATTCCGAACCGGCTTTTTGAGCAAAAACTCACTGTCTTACACCGAGAGTAAGCTTGATGGTTACCAGGCTGTCAAAGAAACACAGAAGCGCTATCTGGCAAGTAGCGGTCAGCAGCCAGGCGACCCTGAGAAGGCTTCAGAAATTCTTATCGGACTTTCTGAAATGGAGCATCCCCCACTTCATCTGTACCTGGGACAGGATGCATATAATCGTGCATCGGCTAAATTGGCAACAATGACCGCAGAACTAGAAGACTGGAAGTCCACCAGCATTTCAGCGGATTTTTAAATTAATTCCAGCATCGTTATGGCAGCAAAAATCCTGATTGTAGAAGATGAGCTGGTTGTAGCAGAAGATATCCGGTTAACAATTGAACAGGCCGGATATGAATTTTGCGGAATCGCACCTTCCGTAAACCGCGCACTAGAACTGGTTAATCAACAAAATCCCTGCCTGGTCCTGGTTGACATTTTTCTCAAAGGGAATTTATCAGGACTTGATCTTGCTTTTGAATTAAATAAAAGAGACATCCCCTTCGTTTATTTGTCGGCAAATTATGACCATGAAATAATGGAAAATGCAAAAAGAACGCAACCTTATGGATTTGTGCTAAAACCAATTCGTGCAAAGGATTTGCTTATCGCTCTGGATATAGCTCATGATCGATGGGAACAGAAGTTACAATTGAAATTCTCAGCCAAAGCATCCATTGACAAAAAAATAAATCACCGCACCGATAATAAATACTTCTTTGAAGCCAATGATAAAACAATAGTTCAAAAAAACAAGGCCTTCGAAGGCATAGTGGGGAAAACACCCCAGATGCAGAAGATATTTGATTCCATTGGGCTGGTGGCACCATTTGATACCTCTGTTCTGATTCTGGGTGAAAGCGGTACTGGTAAAGAGGGTATAGCCAATGCTATTCATAATTTATCCCAACGCAGAGATAAAGAATTTGTTAAAGTAAATTGTAGTTCATTACCGCATAATTTAATAGAATCCGAATTATTTGGACATGAAAAGGGAGCTTTTACTGGTGCCATAGAAAAAAGAATCGGGAAATTTGAAAGGGCAAACGGGGGTACGATATTCCTGGATGAAATTGGAGATATGCCAGCAGATATGCAGGTTAAATTGCTTAGGGTCTTGCAGGAAAAAGAGTTCGAGAGAATTGGATCGAATACAACCCTGAAAATTGATGTCCGCATAATTGCAGCAACAAACCGTGATCTGGAAATGGAAATAGAAGAGGGACGATTCAGATTAGATCTGTTTTACAGGCTGCACGTATTCCCGATTAACTTGCCTCCACTGCGGGAGCGCAAGGAAGATATACCATTGCTGACGAAGCATTTTATTAAAATTTTTTCTGAAAAAGCCAGGAAATCGATTTCAGGTATAAGTGATACTCAGATGAAAAAATTAATGGAGTATTCATGGCCAGGGAATATCCGTGAATTACAAAACCTGCTGGAAAGAACTATATTACTTTCGAAACATAATTTCATAGATGAAATATGGCTTCCTGAAGTAAAACAAAAATATAATCATCAGGAGCTCTTTTCGAAGATTAAGACGATTGACGAAATGCAACGGGATCATGTACTATCTGTCCTGAAGCATTGTAATGAACGAGTTTCGGGATCCGGCGGCGCAGCCGAACTTTTGAAATTACCTCCGAGCACTCTTACAGCAAGAATGAAAAAACTTGGGATCCAAAGAAAACATTCTGCCTGACCTCGTTAATATTTACGCGAATTCACCAAATATGGTGATTTGTAATTTCCGGATTTCTTCAATTTGTTGATTTATAGGATTCATCGCGATGGCACAAACATTGGAGTTTGATTGTAAAATCAAAAAAAATGAAAAACAAGAACATTGTCATTGTTCACGGAGCATTTGCAGACGGATCAGGCTATAAAAAATTATATGAAATCCTCACAGGAAAAGGATATCAGGTTACGGTTGTTCAAAATCCACTTACATCCCTGGAGGATGATGTAGATGCTACAGTCCGCGCCCTGGACAGGCAGGACGGGCCAACTATTTTAGTAGGTCACTCCTGGGGCGGGACCGTGATTACGGAAGCTGGTACGCATCCTAAAGTAGCGGCCCTTGTTTATATCGCGGCCTTTGAACCGGATAAAGGAGAGACTTCAGTACAATGGATTTCCTCTCTGCCTGCAGCACCGGAATTTGGCATTTTGGCTCCCGATGAAAAAGGAGTTGTTTATTTTGATAAATCCAAATTTCACGCAGGCTTCGCTGCAGATTTAAGTAAGGAAGAAGCCGATTTTATGTATGCTTCTCAGGGACCTATTTTCGGAGCCTGTTTTGCAACTCCTGTCAGGGAGGCTGCCTGGAAAACCAAACCAAGTTATGGAATCGTGGCTACAGAAGATAAAGCCATCAATCCCGATATTGAACGGAACATGTACCGTCGTGCTGGAACTAAAATCACCGAAATAAAAGGCAGTCATGTGTTGTTCATTTCTCAGCCGCATGCAGTAGCAAAAGTGATCATAGCGGCCGCAAACGAAAACTAATGAACACAAGAAAATTAAAATATGAATCCAGAGATAAACAAATTGCTACTAATAATAAAGACATTCAGGAAGAATTATTAATGACAAATAAGTGAAGAAAGAAAGTAAATGTTTTTTCATGATTAAAAAAGGAAGCTGTATCTGCTTCGATACAGCTTCCCGGTAAAACATCACAACGTTATTTCCAACGTTCCTTCATTACCCGGAACATCGGTTGCGATGGCATTGATCTTACTTCCGGTCAGCGGGTTGTTTGCCTGCGTGGCCGTATAGGTCCAGTCAACACCATTCAACTGTTGTACAGCATCACCTTTTTCCAGTAGCGTGCCGTTTGCAGCATGGATTTCCACCTGCACACTGGTTACGCGAAAATCATCCACAGCGCGGATCTTAATCGTGCTTCCGATTACGCCTGTATAGTTTCCTGTACCGATCTTTTTAACGACCGGCGGAGACAAGAAATCTTCCAACGCCCTGCTATACAGGTTTTGCCTGGGTCTCAAAGCAGCGGAATAAGCGTCTCTGATCCCCTGGTCCTGCCCCTTGATCACAGCCTTGGCATATCGTGAAGCGAGCAGGAATTTGTCCTGTGTTTGCACTTGTCCAGGTGTGGGATTTCCCGTTCTGGCTTTCGGTGCCTTAGCTACTACTGTTTTGCCCTCCCACTCGCGAAACACGAGTTCTTTTCCGAGGGCTCCTCTGAATTTACCTGTTATGACACTGTTGTTTGCGTTTGCCATATGGTACTTGGTTTTTAATGGTTATTGAATTTGGTTTACTTTATCAACCTCTGACGGGGAGAGGGTTTCCGGGTCTGCGCTTCCCGGTAGCCCTGCGCAAAAAACTCATCATCAGTGATCGATACAACAAATGTATTTCAGTACCAGGCCGGTTTGTTCAAAAAAGTGACGAACCAGATGAGTATTGTGACGGCCTTATAAAAACGATGCAACGAAACGTGTATTCACCTCGGAAACACCTCGAAATCTCCTCTTTGGGCCCTCTTTGGGTCCTCTTTGCTACTTCGGAATCCGAGGTAGCAAAGAGGTGGGAACAGGGTTTATCAGTTGTGGTATCGGGGTCCATATGAGGAATATCGAGGATCAACCTGGCCCTTATCAGGAGATATTTTTTTATATTGAAATCTTTTTAACCCCTAAACCCCCCATCATGTTAAATCCTTTTTTTGTCTGGCAAGATAAAGTACTGAAGAGAATTGATCCTGAAATGGTGATGTGTCTCGAAACACAAGGAAATTATACCAAGATATTTCTTTCGGATCTTACGTATTATATGGTTCGAACAACGCTTTCTGGTGCGTTAAAAAAACTTCCTCCCGATTTGTTCATCAGAATACATCGCTCACTGGCCGCCAACATTTATTTTATTGATGATATTGCCAAAGACCATTTGATCATTGGCGGGGAATCAATACCCATTGGTAAACAATATTACAAAACCGCCATCAGGAAACTTAATATTATTGAGTAAATCGACAAAACATCAATCTTCCAATAATGGCTTAATAGAATATTATAACAGAGACAATCATAATCTCCAGCTGGCATAAAAAAACAACTGATTTGCAGGTCCATTAATACAATGCATGAAACGTAAGCCCAGTGCAGGTCCAGCCCGAACTTCGCTCATCTGCACATCCGCAAACAAAGCCATATCCGATCCCTTGAACCATTGTGATGAAGGGATTTCTTTTTTAACTGATATAGAGGGAATTGGATTGTCTGATTGCAGGAAATATTTTGTTTGTTGAGATGATCTATGCGTAATGAAATTAAATGAAATCAAAGAACCTGCAACCAAACTCAGGAAATCCGACAGCCTGTAGCTCATCTTAATGGGTATTATGTCAATGGAACTAAGTTTAGCTAATTCATAGAATAGTACGGATCCTTTAACGCGTACAAAATCAATTGTCGAATCTATAGCTTGAATCTGACCGGCCCAGCGTTCGGGGCTGTTGTATATACTTACAATCATCTCCCATTGGATATGTTTACGGAAAGGAATCCACCTGGACAGGTTTATTCCGAAAGCCAGACTGTTATCATTTATATTTTCACTTCCTGAATGATTCGGGTACATGCAATACCCACCCATTAAGGCTGCTTTTCCGTTTTGTTTAAAATCTTTTTGCGAAGGATTGACGAAGAGGGGTTCCTGCATATTAAGAACCATGGCAGCCAGGCCTTCAAAAGGCTGTTTAATTATTTTTTTATTTAAATAGCCTCCTAATTTTTGTAAGCTTTTTATTATATGGGAACTGTGCACGATTGGTTGTTCTGAAAAACAAAGTCCGCCGTCTCCATATCTCCATGGATGAACATCAGAAATTTCTGGCATCCTGCTCATTTGTTGCACGAGCAGTTGATCAGCATTAAATAGGTTCATGGTATCTGCAGGAGAAATACTTGCATTAGGTGTGATGATACCAGTCTGTTGCGCCATCAAAATTCCAGCGACTGTTTGCAAAATGGCAATTAAAAATATGATTCTACTAAAA
>DASZHV010000133.1:0-62220 GCA_035937535.1 Puia sp.
TCAGTAAGTTCCGGAAATCCAAAATGGCAACTTGGGCAGCTTAGTCCCGAATCATTAATAACACTTCGCATTTCGGAGGGTTTCATACTGACCAGCGGACCAAATCCTATGGTTGCATAACCCTGGGGTGAACACATTTCCACGAGTTGGTAACCATAACCGGCCATCATTTTTAGTGTACCGGGAAAATCTTTTGCGAGAATATCCCTGATAGGAAATGACTGGAACCCGATGGGTATATTTATATATTCGGATTTTATTTCAGCCATCAATGACTTGGGCAATTGTGACAATGCCAGGGCAGCACCAAATCCCATAGTGCTTTTACCTATGAATTTTCTTCTGTCTATTTTTTTCATGATATGTCATTTTAAAAGGGTACAAAAAATTACATAGTTGCGGGATCCCAGCCAGTCCTGTATTCCCTGTCAAGGTATTTATTTGCATCCGGAACATTAGTGATTTTTAAATTCGCCGCATCATATTTTAATAAGTGACCGGTTCTTAATGCCACAGCGTATAGATTGATCGCTTCAGTAATATATTCTGCTTCTCTAAAATTTCCAGGATATTGCTTACCGGTTCTGCAGGCGTCCGTGAACAGGGACAATGCTGCTGTGGTCCTGTCAACCTGGCTGCGTGTATCAGCATTCGGTTTTGGCGGATTGTTTTTATTGCTGCCCGAGATGATTTGAGGATTTTGAACATTAAATCCTGCCAGTATTTTGCCTTTATCGCCCACGAACATCATGCCTTCGGCAGGCAACTCCTTATTATCTTCAAGCAATTCAACAGGTATGGGTGGTCGCATACCTCCATCGTACCAGCATAGATCTACCGGCGGTCTGGAGCCATTTGCAGGATACCTGAAACGTACAGAACTGGCCATCGGGAATGAAAAATTATTATTGATCTGGAATGGAACCGGATCATGCATTCCACAAACATGACTTAGGTTAGGTTCGATGATTGTCGGAGATGTCAACTGCAAAGCGTTGAATACAGTCCACAAACTGTAATGCCCCATATCAGCCATAGAGCCTCCTCCGAAATCATACCAACCCCTGAAAACCATATTTGTATAATTAGGAGAATAGGGTCTATTCGCTTCAGGACCCAGCCAAAGATCCCAGTCAAGGCCATTTGGAATGGGTGGTGTATCAACGGGAAGCGTTGGGTATTGGGGCCAAACCGGGCGGTTTGTCCAGTTATGTACTTCGGTTAGGGTTCCGATGGAACCGGCATTAATCCATGCCATTACAGTTTCCATAGATCCGTTCGAATCCCAGGGAATTAAATGGGTAATAACTTTGCTTGCACGTGCCATTGCTATCACCCTCTTCCCTTCGAGCAGCCGGTTCGAAAGTGGTTTATGTACAAAAACGTGTTTGCCTTTTTTCATGGCTGCCATGGAAATGACTCCATGGAGATGATCAGGTGTCATAATCTTAACGGCATTCAGATCTTTTTCCTTTTCCAATAATTCGCGGACATCTGCATAGGCTGTACAACCATTATACTTTAGTTCCGGGTGGACATTTGCATAGAAATTGTCAACGATTGACTTACCATTATCTCTTCCGCCTGGAATGGAATTATCGCCTCCGGGTTCCCAATCGGCTTTTTGAATGGTTTTGCGTATCTCGTTCTTAAGCCAATCTTTCGCCCAGTCTTTATATCCTATTGCCTCTTTATTGGGGTCGCATACGGCAATCACCTGGAACTGTGAACTCGCCAGTAAGGGCAATAATTCCCTTATGCCTTGTGTTCCCACACCAATATAGGCCAGAGTAATTTTATCGCTGGGAGCAACAAAATTTTTTCCGCCCAGCACATGTCTTGGAAGAATCGTGAAAGTCAGTGCTGAAACGGCCATCGTTTCAACAAATTTCCTTCTATTAATTGAGGAGTTTTTTTCAAATGCTTCGGGGGAAAATGCATTTTGCATATCAGACCCGCTGACTGGCAGGTCAATTTCTTTTTTCATATAGCGTAATTTATTATTTGGAAGTGAGCCATTAAAAATACTGCATTTTTTAAGGATGATTCTCCCCGGTACCATAAATTTTTAGGATTTCGGGAAAGTAAATGATTACGAATAATGGCCTTAGTCTTCATTGACGGCCGTTGACAGGGTCATAGTTAATATGTATATTACAGTGTGGATATCTGCACTTTTCCCCATATGAAACTCTTCAGGTGATGTTGTTTTGCAAGCGATTATTCACAGTCTTATTTTTAATTCTTTTTATTTTCTTCTTAAATAATCAGGCTTTCTGCCAGAATTATGTTTTTGCCCAGCTCAGCGGGGTACCAGTTAATACAACAGGCTGGACATTTCAGGGAGATGCCCGTCCAAACAATTTTACAGGTTCAACCGGAGCTGAATTACTTCTTTGTCCCGCTGTACTCAACTCCAGTGGCGCATTATTTTATAATCAGCCCATAAATCTTTCCATATGCAACAAATGGATTGCAGAATTCGATTTCCGCATGTATGACGGTACGGGAGCTGACGGGCTTACTTTTTGTTTTTTGGATGTACCCCCGGTTGGTTTTGTGAACGGGGGAGGGTTGGGTATACCTGCTTCGGCCAACGGACTAAAGGTTTGCTTTGACACCTGGAATAACTGTATCCCATTCGATCCAAATACCGTGCACCAGGATATGCCTAAGATCGAGATCAGATGGGGAATTGGGTACGATAACCTTTCAGACCCTAATAATATCATATCCGGCGAATGTGAATTTGGTCCGACAAGAGATAATTCTGACGGAAAGATTTCCTATATACGCTCTCCAAACTATAATCACGCCAAGATTACTTATGATAGTGGTAATATAAAAGTGTATGTGAACGACACTTTGTATTTAACCGGCTACCAGACTTTCAATTTTACCGGCTATCTGGGCTTTACGGCGAGCACAGGTGGTTATACCGACAATCATACTATTAAAAATGTAGTCATATATACGCAGATGCCACCATCATTTGCCGGCAACAGCCAGAGCTTTTGCCCTTATGACACCATTCAGATCGGAGGCCCTTCTACTCCTGATTATCTTTATTCCTGGCATCCGTCTTTTGGTCTGATTGATACAACAGTTTCTGCTCCATATTTACATCTTCCAAATGATTCCAGTAATTCAATCTATTACAAATATTATGTCAAGACTTCATTCAGCAACAACCCTGGATGCGCATCAACCGATAGTGTAATTTTAAAAGTCTATCCCGATCCCAAAGTTCATTTCATTACTCCTGAAATTTGCCTGACAGATGCCATTGCACAATTTTATGACAGCACTTATACACACGACAACACGACATTACCTTTTTCATACCAATGGAATTTTGGGGATCCAAATGCCGGGAATCCAAACAGTTCAATATTGAAAGATCCTGCACATCATTATTCTGCTGCGAGTCATTACCTGCTAACCCTGGCGGTTACTAATAGCGAGGGATGCGAAGACAGTTTGTCAAAAATATTCACTGTGAATGGCGCTGTACCAAAAGCTGCTTTCAGCGTAAACAGCGTACCAACTTTATGCAGCAATCAATCTATTAGTATAATGAATGAGAGTTCAGTTGATTTTGGATCCATTACCAGAGTTAAGATTTACTGGGGAGACTCGTCCCTGGTTTCTTATATGGACAGTCAGCCATTTCCCGGTAAACTGTATTCCCATAATTATCCGAATCCCGTTTCTACTACACCATCCAAATACACAATCCGAATGATCTCTTCTTCAGGTATCACTTGTGAAGATGAATATGATCAGCAAATTACAATTCAGCCAAGTCCGCATGTTCAATTCAGTCCCATTCCTTCTCTATGCGTTTACGACTCTCCGATCGTGATAAACCAGGCCATAGAACTTTCCAGTTTACCCGGATCCTTTACATTTTCAGGTAATGGAATTTCGCCGGATGGTCTGTTTGATCCCCAACTGGCAGGAGCAGGAACATCTTCATTGTATTACAAGTATACTTCCACAAATGGATGTGAGGATTCTGCCACTCAAACTATTTTAGTAATTGCACCACCTAAAGTCAGTGCCGGAAATGACACTTCGGTAGTCATTAACCAGCCTTTGCAATTGGAGGCTCAAACCAGTGATATAAGCGGAGATGTTTTCTTATGGTCACCAGTAACCGGACTTAATAATCCGGGAATCGCAAATCCAATAGCCATTCTATCATCAACAATTGATTCAGTCAGATATTTTGTGAAAGCTACTGATACAGCTGGTTGTTATGGCGAAGCATCCATTGCAGTGAAGATATTCAAAACAGCTCCGGATATTTTTGTACCTAATGCTTTCACACCTGGGAAAGCCACTAACAACATATTTAAACCGATTCCCGTTGGAATTTCCTCGCTTCAATATTTCCGGATTTATAATCGGTGGGGGCAATTGATATTTAGTACTTCTCATATGGGAGAAGGCTGGGATGGAACAATCGGAGGCAAACTACAGGAAACAGACAGCTTTGTATGGGTAGTTCAGGGAACCACATATACAGGTGTCAGAATTTTTAAGAAGGGTACAATGACTCTAATAAGATAATTTCTATTTCATAAACCTCTTACTTTATAAATATCCAAAAGATAAACGCCCGCCTTTCCCCTACTGATTTCCGCCGTATATCATATTTATAGAAAATTTAAACTACGAAAGATTTCTTAATTCAAAGAGACGATATAAATTGAACATTGAATTGTGCAGAAAGAATTACGGCATCTCCATTAGACCCGTTCCAAAAACTGTTCATGAAAGCACTATCACTAACTGTCCTGTTGTCCTGGATATTGTGTCAGACATGGGCACAAACGAGTCTTACTTTAATAGATCTTAAAGGAACTGTGGTGGATTCTGCCACCGGAAAGCCTCTGGCTTTTGCAACACTGGTTCTGCAAAATTCGAAGACCAAGGCTCCGGTAAAAAATTTCATATCGAAAGATGATGGAAGTTTTGCATTTTCTGTAAACGATAGTCTGGACTTGTTGCTTGTTATTGCCTTTACGGGTTATGACAATAAAGCCATACCGATCGGCAAGGGTAAATCTGCTGATCTGGGACAGGTTTCTTTAAAGGCATCTGGCAAACAAATGAAAGAAGTGACTGTGGTTGCCGTAAAACCCGTTATAAAAAGGGATTTGGATGGAATAACATATGACGTCAGTGCTGATCCTGAATCACCAGTTTTGGATGCACTTGATCTGATGCGCAAAGTACCCCTGCTGTCCGTAGATGCCTCCGACAATATTAAATTAAAGGGTAAAAGCAATTATAAAATACTTATCAACGGTAAAGAATCGGCACTGATGGCCAAGAATCCTTCAGATGTACTTCGTTCAATGCCTGCGACTAATATCGAACGGATAGAAGTTATCACAACCCCGCCGGCAAAATACGATGCAGAAGGGCTGGCCGGTATTATTAATATCATAACCAAAAAAAAGCTGGACCAAGGATATAATATCGGTGTGAATGGTCGGTTGAATACAGTTTGGGGGCCAGGTATTAATCTGAATGGCACTTTTAAACAGGGAAAATTCGGCTTCTCAGGGTATATGGGATATAATGTTCGTCATTCGCAAACCAATGGAATCGGTGGTGAACAGGATTTTTTCGCTGATAATTCCAGTCTGGTCCAGCAAGGAACCAATACAGTGGCTGCGCACAATACATATGGCAATGCCGAATTAAGTTATGAATTTGATAGCCTCAATCTGCTAACTGGCTCCCTGGAATTTTATTCAGGTAACTACAGCCAGGATGGCAATCAGCTTTCAAATTTTTATGACAGTAACAAAACGATCACGCAGGCTTACCGAATCATGTCGGATGCAAGCAATGGATTCGGAGGCCTCGACGCTTCCCTGAATTATCAGCGGGGATTCAGAAAAGATAAAAACCGTTTACTGACTTTGTCATATAAATACAGTTATTCTCCGAATACCCAGAATGTAAACAATACCGTTTCGGACACAGTTAATTTCAATCTCCCGGATTACAAACAAAACAATCATGCCGGGAAC
Organism: Puia sp.; assembly: GCA_035937535.1. GTDB lineage: Bacteria > Bacteroidota > Bacteroidia > Chitinophagales > Chitinophagaceae > Puia. The sequence goes on from DASZHV010000133.1 coordinate 6,051, forward strand.
AGTGAACATACCATTCAGGTGGATTATGTGCAGCCAATTAAAAAAGTAAATCTGGAAGCCGGAGCAAAAACTATTCTCAGGAATAATTTCAGTAATTATGAATCCAGCAATTACAATAATATAACGAAGGAATATGAAGTGAATCCTTCCCAGACGAATGATTTCAATTATGACCAGGATATATACAGTATTTATAATTCCTACTCGGCAAAATGGGATAAGTGGAATGCCAAGGCAGGCCTGAGGTTGGAACACACGACGGTACGTGCAGATTTTGTTTCCTCATCCAGTACGGTTAACCAGGACTATAATAATCTTATTCCTTCTTTATCAGTTCAGAGGAATTTAAAAAACAGTAATATTTCACTGGGATATACAGACCGTATCAGCCGGCCAGGCATTTACCAGCTGAACCCCTTTGTAGATGAATCAAATCCGAATTTTATTACTACGGGCAATCCAAATCTGCAGCCTGAAATAAATCACAGTTTTGAGCTTAACTACAGTACTTTTTCAAAGAATTCTGTGACAGCCGGCATTAGTTATTCCTTTTCGAATAATTCCATCCAAACCGTAACACATCTGCAGGCTGTTAGTAATGGAAGTTTAATTGATACTACTACAGTCACTACTTACGAAAATCTGGGAAGTAACAAGACCCTGGGTTTGAATTTGAATTTTAATTTTACAAGTGTCAAAAACCTGAGTATCAGCCTGAATTCCCAACTCGCCCATATATGGCTCAAAGGCACTTATAATGGGCAGTTTTATACGAATGACGGATATACGGGGAATGCGTTTTTAAATATGGGATTTAAATTCGGCAATGGGTACCGCATAGGATTTGATGCAGGTTATTTCAGCGGGGATGTAAATCTGCAAGGTAAAACAAGTGCTTATATTTTTAATTCCTACGTATTTTCAAAAACTTTCTTCAACAAGAAACTGACATTATCTGCTGTGATGAATAATCCTTACAGCCAGTTCTTCACTTTCAGGTCGAATACAACCACTCCTGATTTTTATCAGTCAAACTACAATCAGATCTTCTATCGTTCTTTTGCGTTGCGATTCAATTTCAAATTCGGTAAATTGAACAGCGACATAAAAAGAAACCAGCGTGGTATAAATAACGATGACAAGAAAGCAGGTAAGACATCAGCAGGCGGGCAATAACAATTACCTTCTTGGAAAAATGACGGCCAGGGTAACAGAATCGATCACCTGATCCCTTGTATGACGGTTAATAAAAGTCCCGGTCAGCTGGCTGATATGAAAATGAGGGAAACTCTGAATTTCATTAATGATAAATCCATCCTTTCTCAATGTATTGATTATAATCTTTGGAGTGAATACCAGCACACTATCTTTTAAAGAATCCAGGTCGGGTCTTTTCAGCTGATATACCGGTTGTGCCGAATATAATTCGAAAGCATATTCCGATGATATTTTACTAATGGTATATACAGTGCCGGGGTGTTTATTTTTTTTGAGGAACGATGCAGCCGCAATGCCGGGTTCATACTTAAATAGCTCTGGATAGATTAAGCCGTTTAACAAAAGGTTTACTACCAGAACAGCGGAAAATGATCTTCCGATAATGTTTTCCAGAATATTCCCGGGGAAAAGAAGATAAAGTATAATGGCAATCACCAGTAATATTATGGTTACCACTAAAACATGCGAAAGGCCGAAGACTTTGATCAGTGTTATGCAGGAAACAAAAAAAAGCAGGTATAATATATTCTGGGTATAGATAATGATTTTTTGAGACGAGGGGTTGTTCAGACTTATAATATATTGAGCCACCATAATGGAGAGGTACGGATACAGTATATTAATATAATGAGGCAATTGAAAACGCGATAAAGAGAAGACGATAAAGCCGGTTATAAAAGTGCCTGAACATATATATTCAGGAGAAAAATGCAACGGCCTATTGATTTTTTTGAATTTAGAAATCAGTAACATTAAAACAAAAACCGACCAGGGAAGGAAAGCCCATAAAATTGTATGCACATAAAAGAAAAGGTCACCTTTTCCTTTAATAGGACCGGTATTGAAAAAACGGCCAAACTGACTATCCCAGAAAAAAAACCTTATTCCTGAAACATGCGTTTTGCCAAATATTATCTTTTCCGGATGTATGTCGAATTGGATATACAGGCAATATAATTCCGGTGTAATAAAAACTAATAATAGAACAATGGCCAGCCACCAGCGAAGATTTAAAAACTCCTTCCATTTCTTTTTGATCACCCACTCAGCAATAAATCCACTGAAGACCATTGCGGGTATGAATATGCCTTTGGTCATAGTCGCCATCCCAAGAAACAATGAGCCCGGTAAAATATAAATCCATTTATTTTCTTTGTAGGTTCTGTAATAGTAATAAGTAGCGGCTATGATCAGTCCGGTCAGATAGGGTTCTGCACGAACATCATTATTTGAAATGATCAGGTGCTCAACGGAAAGATAAATCAGGACTGATAGTCGTGCTGTCTGTTGATTATAAAGCTTTTTTGCGAAAGCGTAAGTATAGTAAGCTCCGGCCAGCCAGAATAAGAGCCCCGGAAATTTATAAGCAAAACTGTTTATGCCAAATAAATTAAAGCTGAGTGCGGTTATCCAGAAAGGGAAATGTGGTTTATCCAACCAGTCGAACCCCTGAACTTTCAGATTGATATAATCTCCCGACAATACCATGTTTTTTGAGATGGTTGCATATAAAGCGCCATCCGGTTCAAGCACCGGCAGCAATAATCCGCTGGCATTTACTAATATACCTGCTGCAAACAGCCAGTAAAACCATTTGTCCAGCCAATTTTTCCAGGGAGAATATAAATCTGATCCTTCACGCAGTATATCCATAGCAATTTATAAATGGCTGTCGCAAACTTAAGGGAAATGCGCTACCATAATAAAATCAATTGATACCTTTATAATATAGATCTCACAAATATGACCTCCCCTAATAAACGAACATCCGTTGCAGGGTTATTGATTGCGCTGGGTATTATTTATGGTGACATCGGAACATCTCCTCTTTATACTTTACAAACCATTCTTACAGAAGGCGGCCGGGTGGATGAAGGCCTTGTGTATGGTTCCATATCCTGCATATTCTGGACATTAACCCTCCAAACAACATTTAAATATATATTTATTACTCTGCAGGCTGATAATCACGGGGAAGGCGGCGTATTCTCCCTGTATTCATTGGTAAGGCGATATGGCAAAAACCTTGTTTACCCTGCAATTATTGGTGCAGGCACATTGCTAGCGGACGGTATTATTACACCTCCCATTACTGTTACATCTGCGATTGAAGGGTTAAGCATGGTCAAAGGCCTTGAGAAACAAATCATACCCGGCAACAACCTGGTAATTGAAATCGTGCTACTGATTCTGTTGCTGCTGTTTATTTTCCAGAGATTTGGGACCAAGATAGTAGGCGGTTCCTTCGGCCCATTTATGTTTTTATGGTTTGCCATGCTGGGAATATTAGGGATCAGCCAAATCATTCATTATCCCCAAATTTTTATTGCATTAAATCCAATATATGGTATTGAGCTGCTGGTACAGCATCCAAAAGGTTTCTGGCTACTGGGTGCGGTTTTTTTGTGTACTACCGGCGCTGAAGCACTTTATTCAGATTTGGGTCATTGCGGAAGAAGCAATATTCAGGTCAGCTGGATTTTTGTAAAGAGTACATTGGTATTGAATTATTTGGGCCAGGGAGCATGGGCTTTGTTAGAACATAAACATTCCCTTGATGGAATTAATCCATTTTTTGCTATTGTCCCCAGCTGGTTCCTTTTACCAAGTGTTATGATCGCAACTGCCGCCTCCATTATTGCAAGTCAGGCTTTAATCAGCGGATCGTTCACACTTATCAGCGAAGCAATCAGTTTAGGCTTCTGGCCGAGGGTAAAATTAAAATATCCAACAGATGTCAGGGGACAGATTTATATCCCGAGCATCAACTGGATATTGTTTACAGGCTGCATATTAGTTGTATTTTATTTTAAGACCAGTGAAGCTATGACTGCTGCTTATGGATTTTCCATCACTGTTGCTATGCTAATGACAACCGTATTGATGTTTTATTTTTTACGATATATAAAACATTACCCTTTCTGGATCGTCGGTGCTATTATTACCATTTTTGCGTGTGTAGAAACAAGTTTCTTCGTTGCCAATGCCGTCAAATTACTGAAAAGATTATTTTTCCTTGTATTTGAAATAGGGCTGATCACGACCATGTATGTATGGTATAACGCAAGGAGGATTACATTGAAACTCTTACCCTTTGTTTACATCAAAGACTACTTTGATTTGATCGAGCAACTCAGTAAAGACAAAAGTATTCCCAAGTTCGCCACCCACCTGGTTTACCTGACAAAAGCAGGCAGTCACAAGCAAATAGAAAAAAGGATTATTGAATCTATATTCAGTCATACAACAAAACGGGCAGATATCTACTGGCTACTTAATATTGGCAGGGCAGACGCTCCATATACCATGGATTATAGTGTGGAACCATTACTGGATAATAAAATAATTAGAATAGATTTTCGCCTTGGATTCAGGATACAACCAAAAATTGGAATCATGTTCCGCAAAGTGGTTGAAGGATTGATTCATAATAAAGAAATATTTCTGGACAATCGTTTTCCTTCTATTAATACAAATGGAACATATGATTTCAGGTTCGTAGTTTTGGAACGATTCCTCTCTTATGACAATGAGTTTACTTTCAGGGATGGATTTATTTTGAATACCTATTTCAGTATCATAAAGCTTGCCCAGTCCGATAGCGAAGCGTATGGAATTGACAGCGATCAGGCTGTTATTGAAAAAGTTCCACTGGTGGTGGCGCCTGTCACGAAAATCAACCTTAACAGGATCAAATATAAAAATGACCATTTCGAGCATTAACCCGGAGTGGAAATCAATTTAGTCACTTAAATTTAAGTTATGCCAATTTTCATGGACCGGCACGATGTCTCAGACATGGTAACAGCTGAAATTGTTGCCGATCTTCATCAGAAGGATTTAAAGATACAGCATGAGTTTGAGTGCCGTGGGCTCACTTATTGGTTTGATAGTAAGAGGAAAACTGCGTTCTGTTTAATAGAAGCTCCGGATAAGAATGCCATTGTGGAAATGCACAATAAAGCACATGGCCAGGTTCCGCACAGCATCATAGAAGTGGAAGCAAGTATTGTTGAATCTTTTTTAGGTAGAATCGAAGACCCCAAAAGAGCTCAGGATACCGGGTTAAATATTATAAATGAACCTGCTTTCAGAATTATAATGGTTGTATCGTTGAAAAGACTGTTGCTGACAAAGAAAGATTCTTCATTTTATAAAACCTCATTCGGAAAATTTACAAGCGGTATCCGTAAAATTTTAAAGAAGTATGGTGGGAATGTTGTTAAACAAACGGACTATTATTACCTGGTATCTTTTAATTCAGTTACAAAATCAGTACTTGCAGCGTTCGATATTCAGGAATTGAATAAGGAATTTAATAAGCAGAATACCAAAGGAAAATTAAATTTGAAAATTGGGCTAAATGCCGGAGTACCGGTAACCAAAAAACAACTGCTTTTTGAAGATACAATTAAACTTGCTGAAAGAATGTGCGATATAGTTAAGGGAGAAGTTGTTGTTTCTTCTGAAGTAAAGGAATTATATAAAAGCGAAAATGGTAATGAATTCATTAAGGGAAAAGGAATTATTTCAATTTCGCAGCCAGATGAGAAATTTATTACTCTTTTAATGGATTACACTGATGCAGCCAGGAATGATGCAAATTTAAAGGTGGATAATTTCAGCAAGCCCCTGGGTTGCAGCAAATCCCAATTCTATCGTAAGATGATTTCGCTTACAGGAAAATCACCGAATGCATTCGTGCAGGAATACAGGCTGGGTGAGGCCCTGAAATTATTAAGCAAAAAAGCAGGTAATGTTTCAGAAATAGCTTTTCAGGCCGGCTTTAGTAGTCCTTCCTATTTTTCTAAATGTTTTAAAAAGAATTTCGGCCTACTCCCCGTGGCCTATCTTAATTCAGTGCAATGACTTCTGCAGATCCGATGATTCAATTTTACCAATCTTTGAACGATTTGTTATAGCTGTGAGTAGATAGCTAAACTAAATTTACTTATTCCTAAAACAAAAAATTATTTTTTATGAAAAAGATGACTAAGCATTTCCATTTGTTGATTGCAATGATTCTATTTACCGGTTTTACATGCATGGCACAAACCCCGGTTGTACAAGTCAGTGAAAAAAGTACAAGATTGAAGACCTACGTAATTGAAAGAGATATACCCGGGGCGGGTCAGTTCTCTCCTGAAAAATTAAAAGCTATTTCACAAACATCCTGTACCGTTCTGAAAGAGATGGGCCCGAAGATTCAATGGTTGCATAGCTATGTGACTGCTGATAAGATTTTCTGTGTTTACAAAGCAGAAAATATTGAACTGATTAAGGAACATGCCAAAAGGGGAGGATTTCCGGCCAATGCTATTTATGAAGTATCAACTGTTATCAGTCCGGCAACTGCAAATTAACCACAGCCATAAAATTTTAAGTTCCAGTACTTTTCTGAAAATGTTTTGTTTTTCGAATCAGGGTAAACGAATGGTTTACCCTATTCGTGTTTGTTGAATCATAAGGTCAGCTGAAAGAATCTATGACAAATGGTACATGGTTTCAACAGGAACTCCATTCGTCAGCGTTTGATAGACTACGCAGTATCGTTCAGTGAGTTTTGTGAGACTTGCCATTTGTTCGGCAGTTACATCGGTTTCAAGATTAAACTTCAACCGGATGGATTTAAATCCAACGGGTACTTCTTTTGAAACACCCAGCGTACCCCTGAAATCCAAATCTCCTTCAGCTTTAATGGTTCCATTTTTTATTTCAACACCGATGGCGGTTGCAACGGCGCTTAAAGTAACACCTGCACATGCTACCAAAGCTTCAAGTAGTAAATCACCTGAACAGGCCAGGAGTCCGGTGCCTCCTGTAGCGGGATGCAATCCCGCCTCGACTAAAGCACGACCGGTCTCAATGCTGCAGGATATTCCCTCACCGATTTTTCCCTGGGCTTTTAAAGTTATCATGGCAGATCCCGGTTCTGTTCTGTATTTATCTTTAAGAGGGGCCTGCAGGTTTTTAAGTTCAATCGAATCCATATGAACAGGATTTATTTAATTACAATTTTATAGTTTACTTAAAATCGAATTCAAATGTAATGATGTTATTTTTTTGAATGAATTTATTCTGTCACAACAGGAGCAGGAGATAGATTAAGGTATACGAAGGCGTCTGCAGCGTATGGGAACTTGTTTTTAGGTGATTATTACCAAATATTTATTTCAGTTACATGGTGAATGGGGTTTTTTGAGCTAAATTTATAGGTAGCAAAAGTAAGTTTGGCTGGGTTTGAAATTGCTATGTGTTTGTAAATGAAAAAAACATTGCTTGCGACATCCATTCTGATTATAGCTGTGCTGATTTTTATAATCAGCACAAGCCAAAAACCCATTGATTTTACAGCCCAGGTTAAACCGATCATTAACAGAAACTGTATCACCTGCCATGGCGGAGTAAGGCAAAAAGGCGGATTCAGTTTGTTGTTTCGTGATGAAGCTCTGGCAAAAACGAAATCCGGTAAACTTGCCATTATCCCCGGAGATCCGGATCATAGTGAAATGATAAGGCGGATCTCACTTAAGGATCCGGAAGATCGCATGCCATATAAACATAATCCTTTGAGTAAGGAAGATATTGAAATCCTTACAAAATGGATAAAAGAAGGTGCGCACTGGGGGGAGCACTGGGCTTACGTTCCGGTAAAAGAAGTACCTGTACCACAACCTAAAACTTTTTTTGGCCTGATCAGTAAAAAAAGTGATTGGGCTAAAAATGAAGTAGATTATTTTATTGAACAAAGATTTGAGGAACAAAAACTAAAACCTTCCCCGCGGGCTGATAAGCAAACCCTACTCCGCAGAGTGAGCCTGGATATAACGGGACTGACACCCGGAGCGGTTCTTTCGAAAAAATATCTGGATGATAACAGTGATCATGCCTATGCAGACCTCGTTGATTCTTTACTCGCATCAAAGCATTATGGTGAAAAATGGACTTCCATGTGGCTGGATCTGGCGCGTTATGCAGATACGAAAGGTTATGAACGTGATGACAGCCGCTCGATATGGAAGTACCGCGACTGGCTCATTCGTTCATTTAATGAGGATAAACCCTATGACCAGTTTTTAACTGAACAAATAGCCGGTGATTTAATTCCCGATGCCACCGACGAACAATATATTGCAACCGCATTCCATCGCAACACGATGACGAATGATGAGGGAGGTACGGATAATGAAGAATTCAGAACCGCAGCTGTTCTGGACAGGGTGAATACGACATGGCAGGCAATATTAGGAACAACATTCGCTTGTGTGCAATGTCATAGTCATCCTTACGATCCATTTAAGCATGATGATTATTACAAGTTCTTGGCTTTCTTCAACGATACAAGAGATGAAGATACAGAAGCAGATTATCCGCTTCTTCGCAGTTACAACGATTCCATGCAAAGGCAATTAACGTCTGTAGTCAGCTGGTTAAAACAAAACGTTTCTGAGGGAAAAGCGAAAGAAACTTATACATTTTTAAAAACATGGCAGCCTTCTTATAACTCACTCACCTGTGACAGTTTCATCAACAGCGAACTATCAGATACCAAATGGCTTGCCCTGCGTGATCACGCCCAGTGCCGTTTAAAAAATGTGGACCTGCAGAATAAAAATCTCCTCATATTCCGTTATCAGGCCTTTGTACCCGGTGGTATCTGGAAAATTCACGTCGACTCTCCTGCAGGAGAAGTGATCGCAACCATTCCATTGCCGAAAAAAAAGGATGACTGGGTAATCACACAAACTAAGATTACTGTAAATAAGGGCATTCATGATCTGTATTATACTTATAGCAATCCTAATTTGAAAAAACCGGAAGATAATGGGGTCATTTTTGACTGGTTTTATTTTACAGAAGAATTTCCAGGCAAAGAGAAACCTGGATATAGTGAGATAAAAAAGAAATACGAGGAATTATATTCAGCCATCGTACCCACAACACCTGTAATGATGGATAATCCTCCGGATATGCACAGGGCTTCTTATGTTTTTGAGAGGGGTAACTGGCTCGTTAAAGGTGACAAGGTAATGCCGGATGTTCCAAAATCTTTAAATGCATTCCCTTCCGATGCACCGCACAACAGGATGGGTCTTGCTATGTGGATTGTATCAAAGCAAAATCCGCTGACAGCAAGAACTATGGTGAATCGGGTATGGGAGCAACTTTTTGGAACGGGACTTGCGGAAACCCTGGAAGACCTGGGCTCACAGGGAACTCTTCCAACACATCCTGAATTGCTGGACTGGTTAAGTTATCAGTTTATGTATACGGATAACTGGAGTGTGAAAAAATTAATTCGCAGGATTGTCATGAGTGCAACTTATCAGCAGGATTCAAAAATAACCCCTTCATTACTTCAGAAAGATCCTTTCAATAAATATTATGCGCGCGGATCAAGGGTACGTTTATCAGCTGAACAGATTCGTGACCAGGCGCTTTGCATCAGCGGTGAATTCTGCGATTCAATGTATGGCCCCAGTGTTTATCCATGGCAACCCAGGGGAATTTGGCTATCCCCATGGAATGGCAAGGATTGGGAGCAAAGCAAGGGTGACCAGCAATACCGGCGGGCTTTATATACTTATTGGAAACGCTCTGCAGCTTATCCTTCTATGATAACTTTTGATGGAATATCGCGTGAAGTATGTACCGCCCGCAGGATACGCACCAATACACCCCTGCAGGCGCTCGCTACTTTGAATGATTCTGCATATATTGATATGGCAAGGCATTTTGCACATCGAATGCAGACCGAATCAGGCGGGGATTTGCAACAGCAAATAAAAGAAGGATATCAATGGGCAACCTGCCATGCAATTGATGGGAAAAGTTTAATGGCTCTGATGAAATTGTACAATGCAGCATTGGGACAATTTAAAAATAATGCAGATAAAACCTGTGAAATATTGGGAGGAATGAGTTCAGATAACAAAGCCGAAACAGCGGCAATGACAGTTGTTGCCAATGCTATATTAAATCTGGATGAAGTATTAACTAAAAACTAATCGCGGCCCTTGTTAAAATATCATGACACAAAAAGAATTACATAATCAGCGTTTATTACAGGAAGCGGAACGTGCTGTAATGCGAATGCACACTCGCCGGCATTTTATAAAGGAAAGTGCCATGGGTTTGGGTGCACTGGCATTAGGCTCATTTCTTGGAAGCTGTGGCAATAACACGATGTCCAGTAATGTGGTATTTGACCCCGCACATCCACTAATGCCAAAGCTTCCACCTTTCCCCGGTAAAGCCAAAAGTGTAATTTATTTACATATGGCCGGGGCGCCATCCCAACTGGAATTATTTGATTACAAACCGGAACTTATGAAAATGGACGGGCAGGATTGCCCGAAGTCTTTGCTGGAAGGAAAACGATTTGCATTCATTCGTGGTGTGCCTAAAATGATGGGACCCCAGGCAAAATTTGCCCAATATGGCCAATGCGGTGCATGGGTTAGTGAGCATATGCCGCATCTCTCAACAATTGTTGATGAATTAAGTTTTTTAAAAGCGGTTACTACAGATCAGTTTAATCATGCACCTGCACAGTTAATGGTCCATACTGGTTCACCCAGAATGGGCCGGCCTAGTTTAGGATCATGGGTGACCTACGGATTGGGAACGGAGAATCAAAATTTACCCGGCTTTGTAGTGTTAACGAGCGGGGGCAAAACGCCTGACGCAGGTAAAAGCGTGTGGGGAAGCGGATTCCTCCCGAGTGTGTACCAGGGTGTTCAATGCAGGAGTGAAGGCAGTCCCGTATTATTTATGAATGACCCTGATGGCATGGACAGGGATTTACGCAAAGAATCCATTGATGCCATAAATGAAGTAAATCAGCAGGAATATACAGAATACAACGACCCTGAAATATTATCCCGGATCTCGCAATATGAAATGGCCTACAAGATGCAGATTTCGGCGCCTGAAGTGATGAATATAAATAATGAGCCTGCCTATATTCATGATATGTATGGGACAAAACCCGGCCATGCATGTTTTGCAAATAATGTTTTACTGGCAAGAAAATTAGTAGAGAAGGGTGTCCGCTTCGTTCAGTTGTTTGACTGGGGATGGGATAGTCATGGATCCGATGCGAGCCTGGCGATTGATATAGGGTTTATCAACAAATGCAGAGAGGTGGATAAATCCATCACCGCATTGATATTGGACCTGAAGCAACGCGGTTTACTTGAAGAAACATTGGTTGTTTGGGGAGGCGAATTTGGCCGTACACCCATGATGGAAAACCGGGAAGGGAAAAAAATGCCTTTTAAGGGAAGGGATCATCATACAGAAGCCTTTACAATCTGGATGGCTGGTGCAGGAATCAGGAAGGGATTCTGTTATGGGGAAACAGATGAAATTGGTTATAGTGCCATCAGCGGCAAAGTAGAACCTTTCGATATCCAGGCTACCATTCTTAATCAGCTTGGGTTTGATCATGAAAAATTTACCTATCAATTCCAGGGCAGACCATTCAGGCTAACAGATACAAGAGGAAAAGTTATTGAAGATATTCTTGCCTGATGGATTCAGAGACTGTATAAATTCATAATAAATTATATTTACTTTGAATCGCAGAAATTTTTTGCAAACTTCCAGCTCTGCAACTACTGCCCTGCTGCTTACATCATTAGAAGGAATCGCATCTTCACGTCTGCCAAACTTAACTATGAGCGATACATTTAAACTGAAACTGCTTGCCACTAACTGGGGTTTCCCCGGGTCATTGGAAGAATATTGTGCGAAGGTTAAAAAAGAAGGATATGATGGCATAGAAATCTGGTGGCCTTTGGAAAAAAAGGATCAGGATGAATTATTTACATGTTTAAAAAAGTATGAATTAGAGGTTGGCTTTTTATGTGCCGGTTCAGACAGCAATTATCAAAAGCATTTTGACCAGTTCATACAAATGATTGATGCTGCAGCAAAAGAATCCATTCAGCGGCCATTGTATATTAATTGCCATTCGGGCAGGGATTATTTTGCGTACGAGCAGGGTAAAACATTTATTGATCATACGATTTTACTGGCAAAATCTACCGGCATTAAAATCTGTCACGAAACACACCGCTCCAGATTATTATATTCTGCGCCTGTAGCGAGGCATTATATGGAAACAATACCCGATTTACGGGTCACTTTTGATGTATCTCACTGGTGTAATGTACATGAAAGCCTATTGGAGAATCAGGAAGATACTGTGGATATGACTTTGCAAAGAGTTGATCATATTCATGCGCGAATCGGTCATCCTGAGGGGCCGCAGGTGAACGACCCGCGCGCACCCGAATGGGACCATGCAGTGAAGGCGCATATAGCCTGGTGGGATAAAGTGGTAGAACTAAAAAAAAGAAAAGGCGATACACTTACTGTTTTAACTGAATTTGGGCCGCCTGATTATATGCCCACACTGCCTTATACCCGACAACCTTTAGCAGATCAATGGGCTGTTAACGTTTATATGATGCAGTTATTAAGAAGCCGTTACCAGGCCTAAAATATTTCTTCGTGCTTTTATCCATATCGGAATTCATCGGTCATTTTCATCCTGTAATTGTGCATTTGCCGATTGGTATTTTGCTGATTGGTATTTTGCTTCAATGGTTGTCACGCAGGGAAAATTATAAAGGAATTCAACAGGCAGTTCCGGTAGTATTTTTTTGCGGAATGTTGGCAGCAATATTGTCCTGCATAACCGGATACATATTATCCAACAACGATGATTATGATAAAACGATAGTGAGCTGGCATCAATGGATGGGAATCGCAGTTGCACTTACATCTTCAGTATTGTGTCTGAAAATAAAGTATCCGGAGCTGGCTGTCAATAATAAAATTCTGTCTTTCATATTATTGTTACTCATTTTCATCACAGGCCATCTCGGAGGTTCATTAACGCATGGTTCGGATTATCTCACTAAACCGCTCGCTGATGTTTTTGGAAAGGATACCATTCCAAATACAATAATAAAGCCGCTCCCCAATGTCCAGGAAGCCTATGTTTACAATGATGTAGTAAGACCCATTCTACAAACCAAATGTTATTCCTGCCATGGGGTTAACAAGCAAAAAGGGAAACTTCGTATGGACGATTCAGTTATGCTGATGAAGGGCGGAAAAGATGGTAAGGTGATAGAACCCGGCGATGCAAACAGAAGTGCAATGATAAAGCGATTATTATTGCCCGTGGATAATGAGGATCATATGCCTCCAAAGGAAAAAGCACAGCCATCGGAAAGTCAGATTGTTTTATTAGAATGGTGGATCAGTCATGGAGCAGTTTTTGGGAAAAAGGTTAAGGAAATAAATCAACCTGATAAAATAGGCCAGCTATTGTTTGCCCTGCAAAAAACAAATGTTTCGGAAAAAAAATCATTCGATATACCGGAAGGGAGTGTTGCGAAAGCAGACGGTACTGTGGTCGAAAAATTGAAAAGCCGCGGAGTAGTTGTTTTACCCATAGCGCAAAACAGTAATTGGCTCAAGGCAAATTTTTTTACTGATACGACGGTAAATGCTGATGATCTTCAATCCCTCCTGGGAATAAAAAAACAACTCATTTGGCTGAAAATGGGTGGTACAAACACGGACGATTCGGATATGGTTGTGATCGCGCAACTAAAAAACCTTATGTTTTTAAATCTGGAGCATACTAGTATTACTGATAAAGGATTGCGGGAAATTCAATCGCTGAAAAACCTTAATTATCTGAATCTTGTCGGAACAAAGATTACTTCAAATGGCATATTACAATTAAAGGATTTAAAATCATTGCAATACTTATATCTCTATCAAACAAATGTCCGCAAAGCGGATTGGAAAATATTGCAGGGTGCTTTCCCAAAAACACAGATTGATTCAGGAGGATACCAGGTCCCGCTACTGCAGACAGATACCATAGTTGTAAAAGCGAAAAAGGAATACTAAATATCCCGCCATCTGTCAGGTCAAATGATTGATAGATAATTGATTAATAACAAGTTCTCAAATCTTTCGTGTAAAGTGTACCACTATTTTAGTATCTTATGTGAGTTGTTTCAACTTTAAAAAAATCATGATGCTTTATGGTCAAATGATGAATTATCCGCTTACCATCCATTCAATTATAGAATATGGCAGGCGGGTATTTCCCCACAAGGAAATTATTTCAAAAATGCCCGATGGATCCTGGCACAGGTATACAAATGCAGAAATGTATAAGAGGACCAAACGACTTGCATCTGCACTGATAAGTCGATTAGCCGTTCAACCGGGGGACAGGGTTGCAACCTTTGCATGGAATCATTATCAGCATTTTGAATTATATTATGCGATTCCGGGAGTAGGCGCTATATGCCATCCTTTGAATATACGGTTATCATCTGAACAGATTGAATTCATTGTTAATCACGCTGAAGACAAAGTTGTTTTTCTTGATGCCAGCCTTATTAAATTGTTTGAACCAATTGCTTCCAATTTAAAAACGGTGAAGCATATTGTACTCATGAATGCTTCAACATATCTACAATCGTCTCTGCCCAATATTATATATTACGAAGACCTGATTGCGGAGGGAGAAGAAGATTTTAAATGGGTGGATGTGGATGAAAATCAGGCTTGTGGTATGTGTTATACCAGCGGTACAACAGGGAATCCAAAGGGCGTCCTTTATTCACATCGTTCTACTTACCTGCATGCAGTTACAACAATGTCACCCAATGCAGCAAATATCAGTTCTAAAGACAGATTTCTTTCCATTTGTCCCATGTTTCATGCAATGTCCTGGGGAATTCCATTTGTAAGTTTGCTTGCCGGCGCAGATTTAGTATTGCCTTCGAGGCATCTTCAACCAGCATTGCTTATAGATATTCTTCAAAGGGAAAAAATTACATTGGCCAATGGTGTGCCTACGATTTGGATGGGCATTTATGAAGAACTGAAACGGAACCCTTTAAAAGAGAAATTGCATTTAAGAGAATACATGGTAGGTGGATCAGCTTTTCCTGCCAGTTACATTAGAAAATTCGAAGAGGATTTTGGTATTTTCTGTTTTCATGCCTGGGGAATGACAGAAACTTCACCTGTAGTTACTGCTTCCCGGTTGCAAGCTCATCATGAAAAATTCGGATATGAGGATAAAATAAGAATTAAAGCCAAACAGGGAATAGAATTGCCTGGTGTTGAAATCCGTGTAATGCAGGGTGATGGAACCATTGCGTCCAGAGATGGGAAAACTGTTGGGGAATTTGAGGTTAGGGGTCACTGGATAATCAGCAGTTATTTTAAAATGGATATTGATCAATCGCATTCAGATGACGGATGGTTCAGAACAGGAGATGTAGGAACCATTGATGAATTAGGGTATATGGAACTCACGGACCGGACAAAAGACCTGATTAAGAGCGGTGGGGAATGGATTTCAAGTGTTGCTCTTGAAACTTCACTCATGAGCCACCCCTATGTGGCTGAAGCATCCGTCATTGCTATTCCGGATGAAAAATGGGTTGAACGGCCATTGGCATGTGTTGTATTTAAAGATGGCAAAACTGCAACTCCCGGTGAATTCGATGATTTTTTACTTCAACATTTTGCAAAATACCAGCTGCCAAAAGAATATGTTGCGTTGAAAGAAATACCAAGGACTGGTGTAGGCAAGTTCGACAAAAAGAAAATGAGGAAACTTTATTCGGAGGGGAAATTGGTTTGAATCGGAAGCTACAAAAAAGGCTTTACTGTAAATACGTCAGACCTTAGTAGACATTTTACTGATCAATAAAAGTACTACAATGGAAAAGACAAATCAAATCCTTGGAATTTCAAATCGTTTCCATCTAAAAATCTGCTAAGCCCTATACAGACGATTATTTCAATGAGCTTATTTATTCAACATCGAAACAGCACTGTTAATTTTTGATCCTTAAGCATCTTTCATTGCGATAAGAGTTAACAATGCTGAAAGAAATACCGCAACGGCCATAGAAATATAAGATGCTCCAAAACTACCGGTAGATCCATTAAGATAACCGACAAGGTAAGAGCCTCCGAATGAGCCCAATGCTCCGAAGCTGTTAATCAATGCAAGAGCCCCTCCCGCAACATTTGACGGTAAGATCTCTATTATCATGGCGAAAAAAGGTCCATAAGGAATATACATGGACATTCCGGCTATGCTTAACAGTAAGAAGGACAACCAAAAATTATGCGAGCCAATTAAGTAAGAACAATAGAATGCAATGGCAGCCAGCAAAAGGAAAGGCCAGATAAATGATTTTCTTTTTAATGTTTTATCTGAATAATATGATGCAATGATCATTGCTATGACAGCCAATAAATATGGAACCGCCGTTAACCAGCCTGTTTTCACAATCCCAATACCTGGAGCAGTATTTATAATGGAAGGTAACCAGATTACAAAGCCGTACATTCCGAAACTCCAGAAGACATATAACAGGCATAATAATATAACCGCCTTTGATTTAAATGCGACTAAATAATTTTTAACCGGCTTGATGGTTTCCTGTTCTTTTTGCAAAGCTATTTTCAATATACTTTTTTCATCCGCACTTAACCATTCAGCTTCTTCTGGTTTATCCTGAACGACTTTCCACCATATAAAGGCCCATAATATTGCAGGTATCCCTTCCCAGATAAACATCCATCGCCATCCGACGGTATGAATTAAATATCCGGAAATGATGGACATCCAAAGCATACAAGAAGGATTTCCAAACATTAATAAAGTATTCGCCCTTGACCGCTCTTTCCTGGTAAACCACTTGCTTAGTAATATGAGTAAAGAAGGTAGTACGGCGCTTTCTGCAACACCCACCATAAACCGGACAACCATAAGTATTTTTATATTACTGATTAAACCGGTAGCAGCTGCAAAGATTCCCCAAAGAATAAGCGACCAGAAGATTAATTTTTTTGCACTTTTATTTGAAGCATATAAAGTACCCGGAATCTGGAAGAAAAAATAACCAAGAAAAAACATGGATCCCAATAAGGAAGTCGTGGTTGAAGTAATATGAAGGTCGCCGGCCATCCCGGCAGCCGCCCCAAATCCAAAATTTGCACGATCGAGGTAGGCAAGGCTATATGTAATAAAAACCACCGGTATAAGACGGTACCAGCGTGAAACGGTGATTTTACTTTTATTCGCCATTCAGGTTAACAAAGAAAGTGTTGTAAGATAGTTTTTCCTGCAATTAAAATCCCATGTAATTTAGTATTTCGATTCACAAATTAACCATTGTATAAGTGCCACAATAACCTTTAAAATTTGCAGTATGAAAAAAAATATTGTCTTCATCATCACAATCATGCTGATGTCAGTTTTCGTCAATGCCCAGGTTTCCAATTATAAAGTTGTTTTTGATATGTCAAGTAAAGACACAATCAATCAGCAGGCAATCATCCGGGAAATAGGCCTTATTACAGGAGCAACTCCGGATGCAAAACTCGAAGTAGTAATATATGGACAGGGATTAGATCTTGTTGTAAAAGATCGTTCGCCGCAGCAGACAGCCGTACAAAAATTAATTGCAGATAATAAAGCATCTTTTAAAGTATGCGCGATGACTATGAAGAGAAATAATATTGATAAATCGCAGTTGGTTCCAGGTGTGGAAGTAGTCCCGGATGGTATTTATGAAATTATTTCGAAACAGCAACAGGGATGGGGTTATATAAAAGTAGGACACTAATACTGATAAGTTTAAAATTGTATCTTACCCGTACAATTGATAAACTTCTCTCAAATGCCTGAAACCCCAAAGCAAAAAAATAAATTAGGGTTATGGACAAGCACTTCACTAGTCGTCGGCAATATGATCGGAGCCGGTGTATTCTTAATGCCGGCAGCATTGGCAGCTTATGGAAGTATCAGTTTATTTGGCTGGATTTTTTCTTCAATCGGCGCGTTTCTTTTAGCCAGGGTGTTCAGCAATTTGAGTAAACTTATGCCGCATGCAGATGGCGGGCCTTATGCTTATTCCAGAAAAGGACTTGGTGATTTTGCAGGTTTCCTGGTTGCCTGGGGTTACTGGATTTCAATCTGGTGTACAAATGCGGCCATTGCAGTATCCCTGGTTAGCGCTTTAAGTACTTTTTTCCCGGCTCTTGCTACAAATGCCCTGCTAGCCGTTTTTACCGGGCTTGGAGCAATATGGCTATTAACCTGGGTAAATACCCTGGGCATTGTAACTTCTGGAAAATTACAGTTGGTCACTACTATCTTAAAAATTATTCCTTTGCTGTTGGTAGCAGTCGGCGGATTATTTTTCTTCAGGGTACATAATTTTATTCCTTTCAATGCGAGTGGGGTATCTGATTTTTCCGCCATTACTTCAACAGCCACCTATACGTTTTTTGCATTTCTTGGTATTGAGTGCGCCACCATCCCTTCAGGATCTGTGTCTAACCCGGAAAAAACAATCCCGCGTGCCACCATGCTGAGTATCCTGATTACAACAGTGATATATATTGTAAGCAGCATTAGTGTTATGGGTATGATTCCAGTAAAGAATCTTCAGCATTCAGTAACACCATTTGCGGATGCGGCTGTTATTATCTGGGGGAGCGGTGCACGTTATTGGCTAAGCGCCGGGGTAGCCATTGCTGCCTTTGGTGCATTAAATGGCTGGATACTTATCCAGGGGCAAATGCCATATGCTATCGCAAAAGATAAATTATTCCCGGCAGTGTTTTGTAAGGAAAATAAAAAAGGAGTTCCCGCACGCGGCATAGTTATCTCAAGTATTCTTGTTTCCATTCTTATGTGCATGAATTATACAAAGGGACTGGTAGAACAATTTAAATTCCTGATACTGCTAACGACTTTAACCGTTCTAATTCCTTATTTATTTTCAACAGCTTCCTATATTATAATCAGGCTGGAAAATAAATATCTGAAGCCAGGCACCAGGTGGCTCTCGTCTATTGTGCTGGCTTCACTGGCATTTATATTTTCCTTATGGGCTATTGCAGGTTCGGGACAGGAGATAGTTTATTGGGGACTCCTCCTATTATTATCCGGTGTTCCATTTTATGTAATGATAATCTGGAAAAAGAACACCTGAATTCTATTACAATTAAATTTAGCCTATATAAATGAGCATGAATTATTCTTCACATTCGGAGATTGGGAAAATAAAAACACTTTTCATTAAAAATGTTCAGCAGGCATTCGTAAGTGATACACATATTGAGCAATATTGGGCATTATTAAATTATCTTGGCAAACCTGATTTCAGTTTGGCGCTTAAGGAATACGTTTCCTTTCAATCCATTATAAAAGAACATGGTGCTGAAATATTTTATTTACCTGAGGATTCTTCGGTTAATATGGATTCTGTTTATTGCCGGGATGCTTCTATCGCGACCAACGAAGGAATGATTATATGCAATATGGGAAAAACAGGAAGAATGAATGAACCCCTTGCAGAAAAAAAAGCATTTGAAGCCAATAGAATTCCTGTGCTGGGTGCTATAACAGCCCCCGGAACGCTGGAAGGCGGTGATGTTGCATGGCTTGACGAAAGCACACTTGCTGTCGGCCATACTTACCGTACAAATGAAGAAGGTATATGGCAGTTAACAACTCTATTAAAGCCGCTCGGCGTTGAAGTAATAACTGTTCCTTTACCGCATTATAAAGGTAGTTCGGACGTTTTCCACCTCATGTCTATATTAAGTCCTATAGATACAGATCTGGCGGTTGTATATTCTCCTTTAATGCCCATTGTATTTCGCAATCTTTTACTCCGTCGTGGTTATCATTTGATAGAAGTCCCGGAAGAGGAATTTGAAACGATGGGATGCAACGTACTCGCACTGGCACCTAAGATATGTTTGATGTTGGATGGAAATCCAAAAACAAAAAGCTTATTAGAGGATAAAGGCTGTAAAGTAATTTTATATAAAGGAGATGAAATAAGTGTAAAGGGAGGGGGAGGTCCCACCTGTCTTACCAGGCCTATACACAGGTATAAATAGTATTTAAAATTTCTTCTATTTGAGATGGGTAATAAATTTTCGATCCGTTTAATTACTGTATCCGATGCCAGCGAAGTCCTCGGTATTTATAAACCTTATGTTCTGGATTCCATCATTTCATTTGAATACGAAGCACCAACATTGGAGGAATTCTTACAAAGGGTAAAAGCGGTTACTTCGGAATATCCATGGCTGGTATGTTTAATGGGTGATAAAATCGTTGGATATGCTTATGCAAGCAGGCACAGGGACAGGACGGCTTATCAATGGTCCGTCGATTCCGCAATTTACTTATCCCCGGCAGTTCAAAGAAAAGGGATCGCCCGTATTTTATACGAATCCCTTTTTTCTATACTTCGGTTGCAGGGCTACTTTAATGTTTACGCAGGTATAAGCCTGCCAAATGAAAAAAGCGTGGGGTTTCATGAAAAAATTGGTTTTGAAGAAATAGGTATCTATAAAAAAACAGGCTTCAAACATGGCAGCTGGCATAATACGGCCTGGTATCAACTACACCTGACAGATCATAAGGAAAATCCGCCAATACCAAAAAAAATAAGTGAAGTGATGGAAACTTCGGCATTCTGGTCTATTCTTAAAACAGCAAATGAAAGAGCTGTATCCATCATTTAATGGAAGAATTGTTTTCAATTTTACAAGAAAATAACTTAACTTATAAGAGAAAATGGATTTGTGATGAATGATGACCAAATCAGAATAAGTGAGTTTAAGAAAGCACTGCAACAATATGCCAGCGATGGAGTAGTAGATTTGGATAAAAACTTTCAGTACAAATTTGACTTTCAAATTTACAGGTACGAAGACGTATTTCGCAATTCAAGAATACCTGCGCGGCCGTACAGATGGTCATATCATCGCATCTGTTTTTTAAAACAGGGTGAGGGCGAAATAATAACCGGGATCTATAAGTTCAAAGCCAGGAAAAATACTTTATTTGTAATTCCTTCCCGTGTTATTGCATCCAGTAAAAATTGGTCGGCCGATACTCAGGGGTATGTATTACTATTTAATATTGAATTCTTTTTACAAAACAACTTTTCGTATCACTTCATTACTAACAAGAAATTATTGACTGCTTCTATTCAACCGTATATTTATCTTACGGATGATCAGGCCGAAGAAATAACACGGATATTTGAAAGTATCATGTTTGAAAAAAAACTAAATGAAAACAGAAATAATGAACTGATTGCCGTAAAAATTCTCGAAATCCTGTTAATGGGCGAACGATTGTTTGAGCAGGTACAAAGTTTCACCGCCAATTTTCCTTACACAGATATTTTAAAGCGTTTTGTCGACTTGCTTGACATGCATTTTTCTAAAGAACACTCCGTTAAATTTTATGCGGACCAATTGTCTATGCATCCGAATCACCTGAATGCTCTTATAAAAAAACAAACAGGAATATCTGCCAAGGAATCCATTCAAAGCAGGATCATGCTGGAAACTAAATATCTTCTCCATTCAACAAAATTGCCCATCAAACAGATTTCCAGTCAGATGGGTTTTAACGATCCGAATTATTTTACCACATTCTTTAAGCGTTCTGAAAACATCTCCCCCGTAAATTACAGGTCCAATTTTGGTTGAAAATCGAAGAACTTTAGTTGATTAACAAAGATTCTTTATTAATAAATGCATGATCTTTGCAGCCTTTAATTATGAACCAGATTACTTTACTTTTTGTGGATGATCATCCTTTGATCAGGAAGGCATGGGAGTTTTTTTTGAAGCAGGATCCTCGGTTTAAATTAATCGGTAGCTGCGATAACGGCGAAACAGCGATTGAATTATCGAAGGAATTGTGTCCGGACATTGTCATAATGGATATTCGGCTGCGCGGAATGAGTGGTATTGAAGCAACTCAAATGATCCGTGGAAATTGTCCGGGAGTAAAAATCATTGGTTTGTCCTTCCATTTAATTCCGGATTATGCTGAAAAAATGATGCAGAGTGGCGCTATGGGGTATTTATCTAAAATTTCTGCTCCGGACGAAATTTATAAAGCAATAATGGAAGTGCATCAGGGAAGAACATATATCTGTAAGGAAGTAGCTGATATACTTTCGTAATTCCCGTCATTAATCCGCCACAGCTCTTATTATTTTACCAAAAAACATTTAGCGGTAGAAAAAGTTGCTGAAGAAATTCTTGCGTAATAAACTCCGGGTGCAAGGTTATGAGAAAATTTAACATTAAATTCCTGTTGGGCAGATGTATAGCGACTTATTATCATCCCGAGGTTATTGAAGATCTCAATTGAATAAGTTTGATTATCTTTTAAATTAATACTTCCTGAAAGTGTTAAACCATTTGAAGGATTGGGGTAAATATTAACTTCTGTTCTGTCCTTAAAGCAATTATTGACCTGAATCGTATGGAAATATTTAAAGTTGCCATCGAGGTCTGTTTGCTTTAAGCGGAAATAAGAAATAGAATTCTGTGTTTCGTCAGCAGTAAAAGAATAATTTTGGTTGGCAGATGAGTTGCCTGCACTCTTTACCGTTCCGATTGTTTCCCAGTCAGCACCATCTTCACTTCGTTCAATATTAAAATAGTCATTGTTTGTTTCTGCAGCTGTAGTCCAATCTAAAACAATGTGGTTATTATTACATTGACCTGTAAAAGACAAAAGATCAATGGGTAAAACGATTATACTACTGGTCGTAATAAATGTTGCCATTTGGGCGATCCAGTTACCGCCTGCACTTGTAAAGCTTGCATTATATGAACCGACTGCGGCAGCATTTTTATCTTCAATGATATTTTGGTTTGCTCCTGATCTCAGATTAAATCCTGCACCTTTTGTCAGGGCACCACTCGCGCCAATACTCGCACCATAAACTAGCTCATTGGTATATGTGGTGGTCTTGGCGCCACTGCTTACAGCCAAAGTGTTACCCGTGGCAACTACATTTTGATCCAACGGATTAGCAATTGAAACTATTCCTGAATACTCGCTGATATACATTTGTGAAAAGCTTGTGGGGTTGCCTGAAAGTTTTGCTTTAACAGTTATGGCTCCTGCACCACCTGTAATATTGTAAGCATACCATAGTTCCGCTGCATAGTTGATCCCATTCCAATTTGTAGTTCCATTTATTTTTGCATAGCTGTTACCTTTATTATCGGTAACCGCTGTGACGTTTCTTGTTTGACCGTCCCAGTCTATATGAACAATAATCAGGTTTCCGGAAGTACTTGCTGCTCCGAAAGTAACGGAGATTGAATTGGCCGTGGTGGTTTGATACAGGGTAGTAGTTTGGACATGTGTTTGTCCTAAACCGGATTTAAAAATGCACAATAATAGTACTAAGGTTAACCCTGCATACCTTGACATTTGAACTCGTCCCATTATATTTAAAAGTTTCCACTTCATTATATTCTGCTTTTCTTTTCTTATAATTCTTAGAAAATTCAATTCCCGGTCCAAAAGTTAATGGCATGATTATCAGTTTATTGAATGAATAGTTATGCAGGAATAATTCCAGAAACTGGTTTTATTTCTAAAAAAGGGAAAAGTCCGCAGGCAGGACCAGTTCAGATTGTACCTTGAAATTTAGGCAGAGGATGTATTTAATAATTCAAAGCAAAAGTTCACCCCATCCTTTTCTGTATTCTCTTCGGATGAATTGATTGGCAGGTTCGAAATTAGTAACCTTCATATGATCGCCATCCCAATTAAGGGCAACATATCGACCGCTGAATTTGTATCTATCCATTTTACCATAGACCGGATCATTGACAGTTATTTTTTCCCGGATATTAAAACTCCGTAATAATAAGTTGCCAAGCAACACGGTTTCAGTTAAAGGCCCGGCATAGCCTGCAAAAGGAGAATCGACATCCATTTTTCCATATCCTGCAATACTGGCATCAACCCATTGCCACCAATGGCCATCCATTCCGCCAGTGATACGCGGATATTTTTCCGGAACATGTACATCTTTATTTAATGAAAGTGGTAATAATCTTGGATGGCTGCCTCCCCATCCGCATGATACTTTACCTTTTGTACCTGCAAATAAAGTAGCTCCTTCAAAATCGTTTTCTCCAGGCCAGTCCCCCAGTGCCTCATTCGAATTCAAGTTTGGATTCAGCTCTAAGATGCGCTCAGGAGTGATTCCTCCATCCATCCAGTACAATTCAAGATTCTTACCATTCTTCTGTTTAAACCTGAATTTAAGTGAGCTTGAAACTGGTCCGCTTTCGGGATAAATACCTTCTTTAAAAATCCCATTGTAAACTGTACTTGCACTGCCGGAAATTTCTATTGGGTAACCCAGTTCCAGTAATTTAAATGGAGGGCCAATGATATGGCAACCCATATCACCAAGTGCTCCTGTTCCAAATTGCCACCATCCGCGCCAATTAAAAGGAACCAGGTTGTCAATATAATCAGTTTTCTGTGCAGTGCCCAGCCACAGATCCCAGTTTAACTCCTTCGGAATAGGTGTCTTTGCATCAGGCCATGAAATACCTTGTGGCCAAACAGGACGGTCCGTCCAGCAATATACTTTTTCGATATCGCCAATGAGACCAGCCTCAAACCATTCACGCATTGTCCGCATGCCATCACAGGATGCGCCCTGGTCACCCATCTGTGTGACCACTTTGTATTTTTTAGACGCTTCCGTAAGAATGCGGGCCTCATAAATATCATGAGTCAGGGGTTTTTGCAGGTACAGATGTTTGTTCAGCTGCATAGCGCTTAGACCTACAATAGCATGGTTATGATCGGGGATGGCTACTGTTACTGCATCGAAATTTTTGTTTTCCTTTTCAAACATTTCACGCCAGTCCTGATAAAATTTTGCTTTAGGAAATTCCTTTCGCCGGAGTGCAGCCGGCCTATCGTCAACATCACATAGAAAGGCTATTTCTGCATTTTTTTTGGGCGCAGTGGCAAAATGATGTATGTCATTCTCAGCTTCACCGCCGCATCCGACTGCAGCAATATATAATTTGTCGCTCGGCGCTGTAAAACCTTTTCCACCTAAAACATTTCTCGGTACAATATAAAAGCCAGCGGCTGCCAATGCAGTTTTCAGAATAAAATCTCCCCGGCTGATTGTTTTCTTTATGGGAATACCTGTTTTCATTTTCATGTATTTTACAATTATAATATACCTGGTATTATTTTTTCAATGTCCATCTGTCTGTTACCTGCCGATTCAAATTGATTTTTTATATTGCTCAATTATTTTATATCATGAATTTATACATAAAAGCAGGTTAAAGCTTGATTTAATTCAGGTATTGGATAATTGTCAGCCTTTTAATATCATGAATAATACAGTGGTCATTTCTACCGGTAATTGATTATTTTAAGCTAAGATTGCAGTCGGATTTCCTTCCAATCCCCTAACGATTTTGTATGAAAAGAAGCTATTATATTGTCGGGTTGATAATGCTCACTTTTTTTGTCATTTCTTTTTTGACAAATATTATAGGTCCCCTCATTCCTGATATGATCAAGGGGTTTAGTCTCAGTCTTACACTAGTAGCCATTCTGCCTTTTGCTTTTTTTATTGCTTACGGTGTAATGTCCATTCCTTCAGGTATGCTCATAGAGAAATACAAAGAAAAGAAAATAATGGTTGCAGCATTCATCGTGGCTTTCGCAGGATCTTTGCTGCTAGCGCTATTTCCAAATTATTTATCAGCAGTTTGTTCCTTGTTTCTTATAGGCTGCGGAATGGCCATGCTCCAGGTTGTTATCAATCCACTTCTCCGGACAGCAGGTGGTGAGGAGCATTATGCATTTTATTCTATCATGGCGCAACTTATTTTTGGTCTCGCCTCTTTTATCAGCCCACTGGTTTACTCAGGAATTGTATTAAACCTGAAACATAATGACCAGAAAGGCGGTTTGTTTAAAGTATTGGGTAATCATGTTCCGGCCAGTTTACCCTGGATCTCCATGTATTGGCTGTTTACTGTCATATGCCTTTTAATGATTCTGATCATCCTGTTTTCCCGTTTCCCAAAAGTAGAATTGAAATCAGATGAAAAAGCAGGTGCACTTAAAATACATATCTGGTTATTTAAAAAACGGGTGGTTATTTTATTTTTTATTTCTATGATATGTTATGTTGGTTCTGAACAGGGTGTTGCAAACTGGATATCACAGTTTCTGTTTACCTATCATAATTATGATCCGCAAAAGACGGGAGCTGAAACAGTCGCTTATTTTTGGGGTATGATGACTGCCGGTGGCTTGTTGGGATTGATTTTAGTGAAATTGATGGACAGCCGTAGGGTTCTAATTATATTCTCAATTTTGGCCATAACATGTCTGAGCGCAGCCTTATTCGGTTCCGGAAAGATTTCACTGATTGCATTTCCGATGGTGGGATTTTTCGCATCTGTTATGTATCCGATAATTTTTTCCCTGGCGCTCAATTCGCTGGATGAACATCATGGATCTTTTTCGGGCATACTTGTAACGGGCATTGTAGGTGGTGCCATAATACCATTGGTGATCGGATGGCTGGGCGATCACCTGGGATTACGAAGAGGAATGTGTTTTCTATATCTGACACTTGGATTTATCCTGAGTATCGGTTTTTGGGCGAAACCTCTCATCAAGAATAAGACTATCCGGTTGTTTGTCAGGAAAAATGATCCTCAAAAAATCTAAATCTCCTGTATGGATAATAAAAAGATTATCGGCATTGATCTTGGAGCTACCAATATTCGAGGAGGCTTGGTCAATGGAACCCGGCTCTCAGGAATGAATTCGAAACGTATTAACAGTTCAGGTTCAGTAGAAGATGTGATGAATGACATGTATGAAATTATTGACGGATTAATGGAAAATGATGTATCAGCCATAGGCATTGGAGTGCCGAGTGTTGTCGATGTTAAACTCGGTATTGTTTACGATGTGCAATATATTCCTTCTTGGAAGGAAGTGCATTTGAAAAAAATTCTTGAAGAGCGATATCGGATTCCTGTGCTGGTAAATAATGATGCAAACTGCTTTGCTATCGGCGAATATTATTTCGGCAAAGGTACCGGAAATGAAAATATGATCGGACTGACCATTGGTACCGGGCTCGGTGCAGGCATTATTATCAACTGGCATTTATATGCCGGACCGAATTGTGGTGCCGGTGAATTTGGAATGGTGGATTACCTGGATCACTGTTATGAATATTACGCGAGCGGACAGTTCTTTCAAAATGTATATAATACGGATGGTGAAGAAATATTTGAAAAAGCAAAATCCGGTGACTTTCGCTCAATGCAATTATATAGAGAAATGGGTAAACATCTTGGTAATGCCATTAAACTAATTATGTATACCTACGACCCCTCACTCATAATATTGGGAGGCTCAGTAAGATTTGCATACCCATACTTTCAAGAAACCATGTGGCAGCGCATCCAAACTTTCGCATACACTAAATCGGTAGAAAACCTGCGGATTGAATTATCTGAACTCGAAAACAGCGGAATCCTTGGCGCAGCCGGATTATATTATGATTATGTTCAATAAACCGGAATTATTCAGGCAATAATGTGGGTGACCTGAAAAATAGTATGCTGTTAACGCCGATTTCAAAGCAGAATTTTTATATTTATTTATAGAACCCCTATTTATGAAAAAGTTGATCCTCGTTTTATTGCTGGGAGTATCCTGCAAGTATTTATTTTCACAGCAAAATTCTAATCCGTTATGGTTGCGATATCCAGCCATCTCTCCTGACGGACGCACAGTATTATTCTGTTATAAAGGGGATATTTATAAAGTTTCCTCTGATGGTGGAATTGCTGTTCCCTTAACGATCAGCGAGTCAACCGAATTTTCACCTGTTTGGAGTCATGATGGAAAATATATAGCTTTTGCCAGCAACAGGTATGGCAATTTCGATGTATTCGTGATGCCTTCTTCAGGTGGCGAAGCCAAAAGGCTTACATATAATTCAAGTCAGGATATACCGAGCGGTTTTACTCCAGATGATAAGCAAATAATTTTTTCTGCAAACCGACAGGACGTGGTAACCAACGTTCAATTCCCCGATGGCGGACTTCCACAGTTGTACATTGTGCCGGTTTCGGGTGGAAAATCTGGGCAGTTTCTACCTGTCCCTGCTATTGGTGCTACTTTTAATTCTACGGGCGATAAACTCATTTTTTATGATCTGAAAGGATATGAAAGTGACTGGCGTAAACACCATACATCTTCAGTTACCCGTGATATATGGGTGTACGATCTTAAAACAAAAAAATACACCCAGCTGACTACTAATAAAGGTGAAGATCGTGATCCTGTATTTGACAATAACAACAATGATTATTATTATCTCAGCGAGCAAAATGGCAGTTCGATGAATGTATATAAAAGTTCACTAAGCGACCCTGCTGTTTCTGTTGCAGTTACTTCATTCAAAGAAAGCCCTGTTCGTTTTCTTTCACATTCAAAAGACAATATCCTTTGTTTCGGATATGACGGTGAAGTGTACCTGAAAAAAGGTAATGGCGAACCAAAAAAATTAATTGTCATTATTGGAGAGGATGGCAGGGTAAATGTGGAGAAAACGGTGCCAGTAAATATGGGAGCCACCGAAATGAGTGTATCTCCTAACGGAAAGGAAATTGCCTTCGTTGTGAGGGGAGAGATTTTTGTGACTAGCGTAGAAGGCGGCATCACCAAGCGAATTACCAATACACCTTACCAGGAAAGAAGTGTCAGCTTTAGTCCTGATGGCCGGTCACTGGTTTACGCTGCTGAGCCAGATACCAGCTGGAATATATATACTATATCGATTGCCCGGAAAGAGGAGCCATATTTTTATGCCTCAACCGTACTCAAGCAGGAAACAATTATCGCAACAAAAGCAGAAGAATTTCAACCCGCCTATTCACCTAATGGTAAAGAAATTGCTTATCTGGAGAACAGGGTTGTATTGAAAGTGATTAACCTGGCAAACAAAAAAACCAGAACCATTCTTTCGGCAGATAAAAATTATTCCTATGCTGACGGGGACCAGTATTATCAATGGAGTCCAGACAGTAAATGGTTCCTGGTATGTTTCGGTCAGAAAGAAAGAGTACTGTCACCTGAAATTGGATTGGTCCCTGCGAATGGAAATGGTCCCCTGACAAACCTTACACTGAGCGGGTTTGATGATATTGAACCTAAATGGGTTCTGGGAGGTAAGGCAATGATATGGGGATCTACCAGAGACGGCGCCAGAGTGCAGGCGGGCTGGCCGGCTACCCTGGATGTTTATGCCATGTTCTTTACGAAGGAAAGTTTCGATCGGTTTAAACTTTCCAAAGAGGATTATACTTTGCTTAAAGAACTGGAAGATAAAGACAAAGAAAAAACAAAAGACAGTACCAAAATTATAAAAGCCCTGGGCAAAAAAGAGAAAAAGGGAGAGAAATCTGAAACGGATACTGCAGAAAAAAAGAAAGACCTTGTTTTTGACATGGATAATCTGACCGATCGAAAACTTCGCATCACAACACATACTTCCGACCTGGGCGATATGGAACTTTCCAAGGATGGTGAAAAACTTTATTACATGGCGCGTTTTGAAAAAGGGTATGACTTATGGGTGACGGATCTTCGTAAAAAGGATACAAAACTATTAAGTAAACTGGGATCGAATAATGCATCACTCGATTTATCGGCGGATGGCAAATCGCTTTTTTTATTGGCAGACGGACGCATTATGAAAATTGATCCTGAAAGCGGCAAGACCGAAGGCGTAAGCATCAGTGGGGAAATGACGCTGGATTATGCAAGAGAAAAGGAATATATTTTCGATCATAGCTGGCGCCAGATAAAAGAAAAATTTTATGTAGAAGATATGCAGGGCGTCGACTGGGATCACTATTACGCAGTTTACAAAAAATTTCTTCCCTACATTAATAATAATTATGACTTCGCAGAAATGCTGAGTGAACTTTTGGGAGAGCTTAATGCTTCTCATACCGGTTGTTATTATTTCGGTTCCCCAATTCCAAACGGTGACCGCACCGCCGCACTCGGCATTTATTACGATTACAATTATACAGGGAAGGGTTTAAAAATTGCTGAGATCCTGGAAAATGGCCCGCTGGATAAGGCTTCCTCAAAAATAAAAGTTGGTGATATAATTGAAGAGATAGATGGAAATCCGATCACAGATTCTGTAGAGCATTACCTATATCTGAATCGTAAAGGAGGTCAGCTTACGCTGCTTTCAATTTATGATCCTGTTAGTAATAAGAGGTGGCAGGAGTCAGTAAAACCGATCGAACGAGGTGATGAAAACGAACTGAAATATCAACGCTGGGTGAGGGCAAGAAGAAAGGAAGTGGACTCATTATCAGGTGGCAGACTGGGTTATATTCATGTGCGTGCCATGAATGATGAAAGTTTTCGAACAGTGATAGAAGAAGCGCTGGGCCGGAACCTGGGAAAAGAGGCCATCATCATCGATACACGCTTTAATGGAGGCGGGAATATTCACGAACCATTATCTGATTTCCTGAATGGCAAAAAATATATTGATATCATTCCCCATGGTCAATATGTTGGATCGGAACCCTATGACAAATGGACAAAACCATCTATCGTCCTCATTGGCGAAGCAAACTATTCGGATGCACATCTTTTCCCGCTGGCTTATAAATTAAAAGGTGTCGGGAAAACTGTAGGTATGCCTATAGCAGGCACGGGAACATTTGTCTGGTGGGAAGTTCAGATAGATCCAACCCTGGTATTTGGAATGCCAATGGGGGGTTGGAGAACGCTGGATGGAGTTTTTGCAGAAAACCATCAGATGGAACCGGATATCAAAGTTCGTCTTGATTATGATGTAATGACAAACGGACGCGACCAGCAAATTGAAGCAGCAGTTAAGGAGTTATTAAAAAAATAAGGTCATGAAAATATTGAAAATACTTTTACTGATTCAGATTTTGGGTTTTATTCGGTTAGAAGCTCAAATTGATGCCGGCCTGTTCCGGTATCCGGACGTTTCAAAAACGCAAATCGTTTTCTCTTACGCAAATGACCTTTGGCTGGTATCAAAAGACGGAGGTGATGCGATCAAAATCAGTTCCCCGCCAGGAGTGGAATCATTCCCAAAATTCTCGCCTGACGGAAAGAACATAGCATTTACAGGAAACTATGATGGTAACAGGGATGTATATACGCTTCCGGTAACAGGTGGAGTACCAATACGTCTGACAGAACATGGATACCAGGACAGGGTGGTTGACTGGACCCCGGATGGAAGGAATGTCCTTTTTGCATCCACGCGGGAAAGCGGCAAAGCAAGGTTCAACCAATTCTATACTATTTCATCTGCGGGAGGGGCTGCTTCAAAATTACCACTTGCTTATGCTGAATTCGGCTCCTATTCACCTGACGGTAGTCAGATGGCTGTTACTTTCCGTACCCAGGCCGGGCGGAATTGGAAACGATATCGTGGAGGATGGAAGGCCAACATCTATATATTCAATTTCAACACAATAAATTCAGAAGATATTTCAGCCAATGAAACTGCCGGGGATGAATTTCCCATGTGGAGCGATAATTATATTTATTTTCTTTCGGACCGGGGCACCGAATTGCGAATGAACCTCTGGCGGTATAACCTGGGCACAAAAACATTTGAACAGCTTACACATTTTACAGACTATGATATTCATTTTCCATCACTCGGACCGGACGATATTGTATTCGAAGCCGGGGGTAAATTATATCTATTCCAATTAGGCACTCAACAAATTAAAGAGGTAAAAATCACAGTAGTAACAGATGAAACCGCACTAAAACCAAAACTCGTAAGTGCTGATAAATATATCCAGCACAGTTTTATCAGCCCTGACGGAAACCGGGTTTTAATAGAGGCAAGAGGAGAAATATTTTCTCTGCCTGCGGAAAATGGATATGTCAAAAACCTGACTCAGTCTTCCGGTGTGGCGGAACGTTTTCCTTCCTGGTCGCCCGATGGAAAAAGTATTGCTTTCTGGAGTGACCGTTCGGGTGAGTATGAGCTATATGTTTCTAAAGGTGATGATTTAAACAACTTAAAAAAACTTAGTTCATATGGGGCAGGCTTCAGATATGTTTTATTCTGGTCGCCCGATAGTAAAAAAATCGCCTTTATTGATAAAGCCATGCGGATTTGGATTTATAGTCTGGAGTCCGGGAAAACTATTGAAGTTGATAAAGCCCTTCGATTTACTGAAGGGAATCTTGAAAGTTTTTCCTGCAGCTGGTCTTCTGATAGTCGCTGGCTTACTTATGCCCGTGATATGGGAAACTATCACAATGCCGTATTCCTGTATGATTTTCAAAATAAATCACTCAAACAGGTTACGGATGGTTATTATGATTGTAGCAATCCGGTATTCGATCCGGAAGGAAAATATATTTATCTTCTTACAAGCCAGTCATTCAGTCCTTCTTATAGTGATATAGATAATTCGTTCATTTATGCTAATACTGGTCAGGTTGCAGCAATAAGCCTGATGAAAAGCACAGCTTCAATTCTATATCCAAAAAATGATACAGTTGGCGTTAAATCTGAAAAAAAGGATACGACATCTGAAGATAAAACGAAAAATAAAAAGGGATCCAAAGAACAAGCAGCAAAGGAAGACAAGCAGGATATAAAGCCCGTTGAAATAGACGTTGACGGATTGGAATCCAGGCTGGTCATCCTGCCCATCCCGGCGGGCAGGTACACAGAGTTGGACGCTGCCAAGGGGAAGATTATTTATATGAAATATCCCAATACCGGATCAAGTGAAACGCAAGGTTCTATTAAGTATTACGATATAGAAAAACGTGAGGAGAAGAATATACTTGTAAATGCAGATGATTTCCAGCTTTCTGCTGACCGGCAAAAGATTTTGACTCACCGTGATAATTCATGGGTAATCATAAAACCAGAAGAGAATCAGAAATTCGAAAAACCATTGCGCATTTCAGAAATGAAGATGATGGTTGATCCCGCATCTGAATGGCAACAGATCTTTACTGACGCATGGAGGATGGAGCGCGACTTTTTTTACGACTCTACCATGCATGGTGTTGATTGGAAACTGGTAAAACAGAAGTATCTGAAAATGCTGAAAGGAGCGATGACCCGGGAAGAAGTAGATTTCATAATTGGTGAAATGATTGGCGAACTGAGTGCCTCACATACTTATCATGGCGGTGGCGATGTGGAAAATGAAACCCACACTTTAGTTGGCTATTTGGGTGTCAACTGGGAAGCCGATGGAAATTTTTATAAAATAAAACATATAATCCGCGGTGCACCCTGGGATGCTGAAGTCCGTTCTTCGCTTGATCTGCCGGGAATCCAAGTTAAAGAAGGTGATTATATACTAGCAGTAAATGGCGTTCCCATGACTACGGCTCATGAACCCTTTGCCGTTTTTCAGGATCTTTCAAATAAAACAGTTGAACTTACTTACAATACAACCCCATCATGGAACGGTTCAAAAACCGTTGTAGTTCAAACTATGGGAGATGAATACCGTTTACGTAATCTTGCCTGGATAGAAGGAAATCGTAAGCGTGTTGAAGAAGCAACTCATGGAGAAGTAGGTTATATTTTTGTGCCCAGTACGGGCATCGACGGGCAAAATGATCTTACCCGACAATTCAACGCACAATGGGATAAAAAAGGACTTATTATTGATGAGCGTTTTAATGATGGCGGACAGATACCCGATCGCTTCATAGAAATGCTTAACCGTACTCCGCTGGCATTTTGGGCTGTAAGAGATGGGCTTACCTGGCCATGGCCTCCGTTTGCACATTTTGGTCCGAAGGTTATGCTTATCAACGGATGGAGTGGTTCGGGCGGGGATGCATTCCCCGATTATTTTCGAAAAAAGGGACTTGGACCGCTTATTGGTGCCAGAACCTGGGGAGGATTGATTGGTATTAGCGGAGTACCTGAACTTATTGACGGCGGAGGTATAACAGTTCCTACCTTCCGCATGATGAATCCCGATGGCACCTGGTTCAAGGAAGGACACGGGGTAGATCCAGATATTGAAGTCAGGGAAGATCTTGGATTAATGGCAAAAGGGATTGACCCACAACTGGAACGTGCCATCAATGAAATAAAAGATGAAGTACAGAAAAAGGGATTTATTGCTCCTAATCCTCCTCCTTACGAAAAAAGATAAAATGACAGAAGCCTTTTATTTGAATTATGCGAAATCATCCAAGCTGAAATCATGATAAAACAAATCGGTTATTTTTTGATTTTAATTTTGGGCGGGTCGGGAATCAGGGCTCAGAAAATTGATAGCGTACATCTCCCTTCAATTCCCTATGGATTATTTTGGGAAAATACTCCGAAAAGTTTTTCAGTTCATGGAGATCAGCTTGTAATTATTGCAGGTAAGGAAACGGATATGTTCAGGGATCCTAATGTTACCTATAATACGGACAATGCTCCGAAACTCCTGTTTGAAGCAGACGATAATTTTGTGCTAACTGCGTCTATTGAACATGCCTTTACAAACAAATGGGATGGTGGCGCAATCGTAATTAAGCAGGATAGCGTTAACTGGATTAAATTTTGTTTTGAAAAAGATTATACTGGTGCAAAAAGAGTTGTGAGTGTAGTGACAAAAGGTATTTCCGACGATTGCAATTCGGTTCAAATGAATACGA
The DNA here is from genome assembly GCA_035937535.1 of Puia sp. GTDB lineage: Bacteria > Bacteroidota > Bacteroidia > Chitinophagales > Chitinophagaceae > Puia. Next base: position 40,930 of record DASZHV010000133.1, read on the forward strand.
ATAAAGTATATTATAAAATGGCAAAAGCTGACAACGTTATCACACTATATTGTTCAACCGATGGTATCAAATGGTATTTAATCAGGCATCTTCAATTTGACACATATAAAGGATTCAAAATCGGTTTTTTGGCTCAGTCTCCGACAGGTAAATTTTGTGAAGTGAAATTTTCTAATATTGTTTATAACAAAAAGAAGATTAAGGATCCATATTTAGGAGAATGATTGTCTTATATATTGTCATAGAATTTTAAAGTCGTCCTGGGCATGTTTTTCCGTTTCTATTTATAATTGGCTAAATTGTTCTCAAGATCGAATTTTAAATGGACGGTTCAGCTAAAACAACTGATCAGGAAGAAAGATTTAAGATATTATTTGACCGCTACAAGAAACCAGTTCATGATTATATACGGACGATTACCGGATCCCATGAAGTGGCAGAAGAAATTACGCAGATAGTATTCATACGACTTTGGAAAAAAATGGGATCTTATGATTTGATTGAAAATATTGACTACTATATTTTCCGCATCGCCCGTAACGAATCCATGAGATATTTTAAGAAGGCGGCTGTTGAAACCCAATTATCTAAAGAGTTGCAAACACGAATGACATCCGGAAGCAACAATATCTCAGAATACATAAATTACAAAGAAACTGAAGCTCTATTGAACAAGGCTATTGCATCACTTTCCCCAAAACGGAAAAAAGTGTATCAACTAAGCAGGCGGCAGGGTCTCCGGATGGAAGAAATTGCGGCTGAGATGCAACTATCGTATAATACTGTTAGAAATCATCTGGTTGAAGCATTACGCCAGATTCGTAAGTATTATCTAAAACACTTTTCTACAGTAGTTCTGTTATTTATTTCTTTTATTTCTCATTGATTTCCCTCTAATTGCCAACATAATAGTTTATATTCACGTGGAGAATAAAAATAAACTTAACTTTCTCTTAGTCCTGAATTCATTTTTTATGGTCTTTGCCATTAAATGAAGCAAAGTCAAAACCTTTCTTTAAAAATGCCGGTGACAATTTTCCATCTCACGGCAGAAATTACAGAGTATCCATTTCATCAGAACGGTCAGCGTTTGATCTAAAATAATTGCTGAATATGCTATTTCTAACGATTGGCTATAAAGCTCCATTTAGGAGCCATGATCTCCCGTGCAAACCTTTTTGGTTGCATTTAAAAATGACTTTTGTCCTCCTGATTAGTTTTTTGATACAGGCAAATGCTAAAAGACCTTTCGGGAAACCTGTAAGCGCATATGGTGATGTTGAAAAAGTAACTTTTTCAGGTAAAAATGTTCCACTGGAAAAATTATTCAATGTAATTGAAGATCAGACAGGTTACGTAGTTTTTTATAACTCCGCGATCATTCAGAATTCAAAACCGGTGACCATTCGTGCAAAAAACATCCCGTTAGAACAATTCCTGGAAAATTGTTTAAGCAAACAGGGATTAAAATATGTTATCGAAGGCAAAACCATACTGATAACAAAAAAAGACCTGACACCAGTCGTTGAAACTGGTCTTAATCTTCCTCTGCTCATTGATGTTCATGGTCACGTCTCCGACGAACTCGGAAATCCGATGAGTGGGGCAACTGTGTTACTTAAAGGCACAAAAGTGAGTGTATTAACCGATCCTAATGGAAATTTTTCAGTAAACGCACCCGACAAATCGACACTTATTATCAGTTATATCGGATACAAGTCGCAGGAAGTTTTAGTAAATGGCAGCATACTGCTGTCGGTCAGCATGCAGGAGCTAAACAAAGGCCTTGACGAAGTAGTTGTTGTTGGATATCAATCTCAAAAACGCTCTGATATTACCGGAGCCGTATCTGTAGTCAATGTTGAGGATGTTTCGAGAATACCAATCGGTTTTGCTGATCAGGCTTTACAAGGCCAGGCTGCGGGTGTTCGTGTCACACAGTCTACCGGTCAACCCGGAGATGGGATTGCCATGAGAATCCGAGGAGTAGGTACGATCAATAATAACGATCCTCTTTATATCATTGACGGAATACCTACCAAGGATGGAATCAATTTTTTATCGTCAAATGATATCGCAACAATTACAGTATTAAAAGATGCGGCTTCAGCAGCGATTTACGGATCACGATCTGCCAATGGGGTGGTAGTAATCACTACCAAGTCAGGTAAAGCAGGGAAATCACAGATAAGTTACAATGGATTTTATGGAATCCAGACACATGGATACCTCACACCCATGGTTAATAACCAGGAATATGTCACATTATATAATGAATCAGCAAATAATGATAATGCCGGGGTAACAAACCCCATATTGTTGAGGCCGTTGATTCCGGATACCCTCCAGATGGATAATACGAACTGGCTGGGTTCCATATTTCGAAATGCGCCTATTCAAAGCCATGAAATATCCATAACCGGCGGAAGTGATAAAGCACAATACTTTGTTTCGGGCAATTTATTTGACCAGGACGGAATTATATTAAACTCATGGTATAAACGTTATGCTTTACATGCAAAATTGAATATTCAGCTTTCTGAAAAAGTAAGCACAGGAGTAAATATCAATTTATCTTATTCTGATAAAAATGCTATTGGCAGTTCGGGCGATGGTTATGGTGGAAATGGTGGAAGCGTGATAAGATACGCTTTATTCCGCGATCCTGCCATTCCGATTAAAAACCCTGATGGCAGTTACTCTGACCTTCCTGCTTACCCCAGTTTTTTTGGTGATGGTTATAATCCTGTTGCACTTGCAGTAAATAATGACAATACAGAAAAACAATACCGAGTATTCGGAGATATTTATGTTCAGTACAATATCCTTAAAAATTTAATTTTTAAAACCGATCTGGGCGAGGATGTCTTCATTAATGAGGACAGAATATTTAACATGAATTATGGAACTAATTTGAGGGTAAATAGTCCGAGTGTGCTTACTGAAACCAATACGACAAGTTTAAATATGACCTGGAACAACACACTCCGGTATAATAAGATATTTAATGGTGGCAATAATTTAAGTGTCCTTTTGGGTACTGAAGCGATCAGCAATTCTACATCTTCTCAAACCGGCTCTGACAGAAATTTTCCTACGCAGATTCCCAGCCTTGAATATTTAGGACTTGGGGCTGATATTTCAGCAGAGAAGGTTTCTGAATCCCTGCAGCAGTGGTCGCTTTTTTCCCTATTTGGAAATATTAATTATAATTACAATAGTCTTTACTATTTAACATTTAATGTTAGAAGAGATGGTTCATCGCGGTTTGGCCAAGATAACCGTTATGCTAATTTTTTCTCCGGTTCTGCAGGATGGAGTTTGCATAATGAAAAATGGTTCCAGAATTTATTTCCGATGTTTTCAAAAACAAAACTGCGTGCGAGCTATGGTCAAATGGGAAACCAGGATATTGGCAATTATCCCTGGGCCGCCTGGGTATCACCCGGGTATAATTATGTTTTTGGAGCAACGCCCGCAAGCGCTCAGGGCTATACGATCTCTCACAGAGGTAATCCGGATGTTAAGTGGGAATCTTCTACAGTAGCTGACGTGGGTCTTGATTTCGCAATTTTAAATGACCGGTTAAGTCTGTCTGCTGATTATTTTGTCAGAACAACCACAGACATGCTTGTCCAGCCACCACTCCCATTGATAGGCGGTAGTGCACCACCACCATACCAAAATAACGGAAGTGTTCAAAACAAGGGATTCGAATTCGAACTGAATTACAGGAACACAGGAAATAAGTTTCAATATAGTATAAACGCAAACTTCGCAACATTACAAAATAAAGTTTTGGCGCTTCTCAACAATGCTCCTATCCAGGGAGGCAGAATTGATAATGGCATTTGGGCTACGAGTACAGCAGTGGGGCACCCGATCGGCTCATTCTATGGATTCCAAATGGAGGGTATTTTTCAAAACACTTCTGACATATTTAAACATGCTTATCAGGGACCAGGTGTGGTACCCGGAGATGTGATGTATAAGGATCAAAATGGAGATGGGGTTATCAATCAGAGCGACCGGACATTTCTAGGTAGTGCGATACCCTTATTCACTTATGGTCTTACGCTCTCCATGAACTACAGCAATTTTGATCTTTCCATTTTTTTCCAGGGCTCTTATGGTAATAAGATTTATTCTCAGGTAAATCAGGATATTGAAGGTTTTTATCGTCCTTTTAACCTTACGCAGCGTGTATATGATACGCGCTGGCATGGAGAAGGAACAAGTAATACGATGCCGTTGGTTTCCTGGGATCAGGCTGCAAACAATATAATGGAACCCTCCAGCCGCTTCCTGCAGGACGCTTCATATGTCAGGTTGAAAAATTTACAGCTGGGTTATACCATTCCTGCCAAGATTACAAACAGGGCACATCTGAAAGGGCTAAGGATATATTTCACGACTCAGAACCTTATTACTATTACAAAATTTACGGGGCTTGACCCCGAAATGCATGTGAGTAATAATGTAAATGCTGAACCATATAAGGGTGATGTAGCCGCAGGAATAGATTGGGGAACGTATCCCAGTTCGCGAAGTTATATAATTGGTGTAAACCTGAATCTTTAATCTTATTCGAATTCAAAATATTCATCGATGAAAGAATTTTTTTTATATGGTTTGATGGCGACGTTGATTTTTTCGGAAATGAGTTGTTCAAAATTTCTGACAAAAGAGCCTCAGGGCGTTTACCCCACGGATCAATTCTATCAAACTTCCGATCAGGCCATAGTTGCTATCAATTCAGCCTATCAACCATTGAATTTTCAATCGGCCACTCAAAACCCTCTTTGGGTTTTTGGGGATGTTGCATCAGATGATGCAGTCAAGGGTGGTCTTGCAGGAGATGAAAAGGATATTGGCCTGATTGACCAGTTTAATATTACACCTATTAACAGCAATCTTCAATATGAGTGGGGCACTTTGTACGAAGGAATCACCCGTTGTAATCTGGTATTGGCTTATGTACCACCTATAAATATGGATACATCCCTTCGCTCCAGGATATTGGGAGAAGCAAAATTCCTTCGTGCCTGGTATTATTTTACTCTGGTCAATATTTTCGGAGCCGTACCCGTTGTGCTCACCCCTTTAAAACCGAACCAATTACAGATAGCACAATCTTCAGATACAGTTATTTATGAATCAGTGATCGAACCCGACCTGATATCCGCATTGCAAATATTGCCTACAGGATATACGGGTACGAATGTCGGGCGTGCGACCAGTGGTGCAGCTACAGCCCTGCTGGCAAAAGTTTATTTATTCCAGCAAAAATGGGATTCAGCAATGGTAGCAGCACAAGCAGTCATTAACAGTAACCTTTACAGTCTGATGCCATTGTATTCCCAGGAGTTTAGTGCGGATTATAAAAATAACCAGGAATCAATTTTTGAAGTACAGATGTTGAGCGGGCAGGTTCCGCAGACAGGCAACGCATTAAATCAATGGTTTGCCCCGGCTGTTGACAATGGGTATTTTTTCGATGCACCAACTCAAAGTTTCGTGTCCGAATTTGAAGTAACCGCAGCAGGGGTACCTGATCCCAGGTTAAACTATACGGTTGGAATTGATAGCATGGCATGGTTCAATGGCGAAATATTCAGCGGAACATGGTCACCTACAGGTTATCTGACACGCAAATATCAACAACCTTTTTCAGAAGTACCAATCAGCCTCAAAGGAGACGGAAGTTGTGATTACCTCGCGATCCGTTATGCAGATGTGTTGCTAATGTATGCCGAAGCGCTAAATGCAACCGGGAACCCCTCAGCGGCTTTAGTGCCACTAAACCAGGTGAGAACACGTGCAAGAAATAGTTATCTCTATGATACTGCTTTAGTCGGATACGGCACCATTCCAATCGGACTTCTACCCAACGTTACTTATACAAACCAGGCCGATGTGCTCCAGGCTATACAACATGAAAGACGCGTGGAGCTTGGATTTGAGTTTCATCGCTACTTTGATGTAATCCGCTGGGGGAAGACTTATGCCACACAGGTCATGAGCAACAGCCCGGGCTTTAATTACGACATAAACAAAACTTTTCCAATTCCTCAAACTGAAAGAGATACAGACAAGGCTCTGTACTAATTATTCATTTTTTCAATTCAATAAAAATTTAGCAATCATGAAATCAGCGATCCGGGTCAAGATTATTTCAATGGCGGCACTATTCTGCTTGTCATTAGGGGTGTTAATAATTTCCTGCAGTAAAAGCGGCAATTCAACCCCTCCTCCTAACAAAACCACTTTACAGAAGGCAGTGGATTCAGCGAATTGGTATCTTAATAATACAACAGAAGGAACCAAGCCGGGCCAATATACAGTTGGTTCTAAAGCAACACTGACTACTGCTGTCGCATCAGCAACTGCTATTTTAAACAGTTCAACTTCAACACAAACTGAAATGGACAATGCTGCGGCTAATCTTAATGCTGCAACGACTGCTTATAAGGGAGCTTATATTCAACAGATAGCGGCAGCCAACCTAATTGCATATTGGAAATTCAATGGTAATGCGAATGATTCATCAGGAAACGGCCATAACGGTGCGGTAACGAAGGGTCATGCATTTTTTGGAGCCGGAACTCCTGCACTTACGGCAGACAGGTTTGGTAATGCAAATAAGGCTTACCATTTTGATCAGGGTGGTAATATTGATATTCCGTTTAATGCGGCATTTAACGCCCAGCAAATGTCAATCAGTCTTTGGGCCAGGCTGGATACCGCCGGAAGGACAGTAAATCCCGCCAATTGTTATATGATTTCATTCGATCGCTGGAATGGATGGAAGTTCCAAACTCAGCCACTCCTGCCATTTTACACAGTACACGCTTTTGAATCAGCTGCAACACCACCTGATACGACATATTACGATCGGGATGATGCAGGCACAAAAGTTAATCCTGGAACAACCTGGTATCATTTAGTAGTTACTTTCAAACCAGGAGAAGAAGATTTTTATATCAACGGCGCTTTGGTTAAGACCTGGACAAATGTTCCCGGTACACCAATTACAATTACTACGCCTCCGGATATTACTATTGGTTCGGATCTGCCAACTTCAGCATATTCTACCGATCCGAATAATGCAAACTATGTAAATTATGGAGGGTTCTGGAAAGGTGATCTGGATGATGTCATGTTCTACAATATTTCGTTGACAGCGCCTCAAGTGCAGTCAATTTTTAACGACCAGAATACACAATAGAATTTTTCTGATTGTTTAATAAGAAAACCCCTGCAATGCCCTAAAGCATTGTAGGGGTTTATTATGATTTTTTACCGGATAAGTTTTTATCAGTTAGGAAATCTGTTAGAACGCAATTCCATTTCATACAAATATGTTTTCTTCCTTCCGGATATGGTTGGTTTTAATTATTCTTAATCTGTTATGTTCCTGCAGTGTCCATAAAAGGAAAGATGAACAGTTACTTTTTTGGTGTTCCAATAACCCCCGTGAAATTGATTTATGTAATTCTTTTACAGATGAATGGAATCACGCACATCCAGAAAACAGGATTCATCTTCAACCGATACCTGAGGGTCAGTCCAGCGAAGAAGTAATACTTGCCGCTGTAGTCGGCAAAACGACTCCTGATATTTATGCAAATATGTGGCAGGGTAATGTTGAAATGTTTGCACGGGCAGGCGTATTGATTCCGCTTGATACACTCAGAGGGTTTCTGCAATTTATTCATGAGCGCTGTGATACATCAGTTATTAAAGAAATTACTTCCGTTGATGGCCATATTTACCAGGTGCCGTGGAAAGTAAATCCATTTATGACCATTTACAATAAGACCCTTTTTATAAAAAATGGTATTCATGAATTGCCCTACACATACAGCGCTTACCGAAAAGCGGCATCAATATTCAAAGTCAACAGCCATTTAAAAGGATCAACCCAGAAATGGTTTGGATATACAGAAGTAAAGGAGATCTGGTTACAACGACTTTTTAATTTTTATCCCTTATACCTGGCAGCTTCCGGAGGCGCACCATTAATTATAAAAAATAAAGCGGCTTTTAATAATAAATATGCAATTGAAGTTTTCGCTTTCCTGCAGAGTTTATATAATGATGAATATTTTTCCAGGGAAAATTTATCTGCTTCCGAAGATCCCTTTGTGGCACAACAAATAGCAACAAAATGGACAGGCCCTTGGGAAATTGCCTATCTGAATACGATACCAGACAGGAATTTTGAATTCGGATATTTTGAGCCACAGGTTCCTGACGACCATCAGGGCCCGGTATATACATATGCTGATCCCAAAAATATAGTGGTTTTTAATACATGTACAAAGCCACAAGCTGCGTGGGACCTGATAAGAACCATGATTGATAAAAAGGGCGATTTGAAGTTATTAACAAATACAGGGCAGTTTCCAAGAAGAAAGAATTTACAATCGGATAATTTTTATAATGAATACTTTAGGTTGAATCCAATGATGATACCTTTTGCAAAAGAACTTCCTTATGTAAAAGGTGTTGATAATTGCGAAGTAATCGTGGAAGTGCTGGATATTATTTCGCAGGAATATGAATCCTGTGTGGTATATGGGAAAAAAACGCCCGAAAAGGCGATTAAAGATGCTGAAACCGCGGTGAATGTATTATTGGCTGGTGCCAGCAAGATGTAAACGGTTAGGTAGTAACATATATTAATTTGGAAGAAAAGGAATTATATATCGGAGTTGTCGGAGCTGGTGAATTTGCCAGATTTGCTACCAAGGCATTTTCAAAAGAGCCTGGAATAAAGGTTATTGCCGTAATGGACCTCAATAAAGGTGCAGCTAAGTTAATGGGCGATGAACTTGATGCTATGGTATATGATACGTTTGAGGAATTGCTGGAGGACAAAAATATTCATCTGATATATATTACAACTCCTCCATTTTTACATTATGTGCATTCGAAGATGGCTCTGCAGGCAGGAAAGCATGTGATTTGCGAGAAACCAGCTGCATTGAAAGCAACTGAAGCAGAAGAACTTGCGGCGCTTGCACTATCTCGGCAATTGCTATACACCGTTAACCTGATGCAACGGTACAATCCATTATTTAAAAAAATAAAATCGATTATAGAGGAAAATATACTGGGTAATTTCCTTCATGGTTATTTTGAAAATTATGCAAGCGATGAAAAACTGAATCCGGATCATTGGTTTTGGGACGAATCCAAAAGCGGTGGCATATTTATCGAACATGGAGTTCATTTTTTTGACCTGTTTGAAGGCTGGCTGGGAGAAGGTAAAATAATAGGTGCCTGTCAAATGCTGCGTCCATATCAAGACAAACATATTATTGACCGGGTACAGGCGACCCTTTTATATAGAGGAGGCATTGTAAATTTTTACCATGGATTTGATCAGCCTGAAATACTGGACAGACAGGAATTCAGGCTGCTGTTTGAGCGGGGTGAAATTACTATGTACGGATGGGTGCCACTTAAAATGAAATTGTACGGATTATTACAAGACGGACAACTGGAAAAGCTAAAGGAAATACTGGTGTCATTTTCCGTCTCTCATCACAATGATCTTAGCCAAGTGATTCAAAGAGTTAATGGGAGGTTCAAAGAAGTAATCTTCAAGGATCACATTACAATTGAATGTGAGAACATCTTAGGGAAGCAAAATCTTTACAGACAAATGCTGACTGCCATGATATCTGATCAGCTGAACTGGATCCGTGATCACCGGCATGCTCGCATTATAAACGACAAAAATGCTGTACAGTCAATACGAATGGCGGAAAATGCTACCAGGATCTCTCAAAAATTATAAATAAGATATCAGAAATAGATTTTATGATCTCAGGGCAACTTAAGAATTCGTTTTTATTCCGGAAGAAAAAAATCCTTCCTTATCTGCTGGTATCTCCTTATCTGGCATTTGTATTGGTTTTTGTTTTGTTCCCGGTCTTTTTTTGTCTTTTTCTGACTTTTCATAAATGGAATATCATAGCTCCCATGCATTTTATCGGCACAGGTAATTATACCCGTTTATTTCATGACAGGTTGTTCTGGAAAGCTATAGGAAACACATTGAAGTTTTTGTTGCTGCATATACCATTACAATTAATGGTCTCTTTATTCCTTGCCCAATTGCTAAGCTTGCAGATCAAAGGGGTTTCTTTCTTCAGGGCTTCTTTTTTTCTGCCTGTAATAGTTTCGGGCGTAGTTATTACGATTATTTGGCAGCAATTATTCGGATATGACACGGGCATGTTCAACAGGATGTTAATGTCCATCGGGCTTTCTAAGGCAGGTTGGCTGGTTAACCCTGACATAGCCATTTATTCCATTGCAATAATGGCTACCTGGAAAAATCTTGGATTATATGTAATCCTTTTTCTCGTGGGGCTGCAAACGGTACCCATGCAATATTATGAGGCGGCTAAATTGGAGGGTGCTTCTGCCTGGCAGAGATTTTATCATATTACCCTTCCTATGATAAATCCAACCATATTTATGGTAGTCGTCTTGTCAACAATTGGCGGATTTTCACTATTCATCGAGCCCTATATTATGACGGGAGGAGGGCCCTTAAATCAGACGCTTTCAGCTGTATTATATATTTATAAACAGGCATTTCAATATTACAATATGGGATATTCCGCCACTCTAGGTTTTTTTTATGCAATCATGATTATGACCGTTGTTGTATTACAAAAAAAATTTATAGAAAAAGAAGAGTAAACAATGACACAAAGAGCATCATTTGTGAATATTATGGTGTATGTCGTGTTGACTATAGCGGCGTTGTCTTTCATCTATCCTTTTATATGGATGATGGGAGCTGCCTTTGCTCCCATGCATGAAATTGCAAAGATGGTCGTCTGGCCTTCACATCCGGGTTGGGGCAATTTCAAATCATTGGTGCAGAAAATTCCGATTGTCCATTCTCTTCTTATCAGTTTACTGGTCGCATCCTTTACAACATTTTTGGTTTTGATATCGGGATCGACGGTTGGATATGCGCTGGCGAAAATGCGGTTTAAAGGAAGGCAGCTGATTTTTTATGTAATTGTTTTTACTATGTCGCTGCCTTTTCAGATTACACTGATTCCAAATTATATTACCATGGTGAATTTTCACCTTGTAGATAGTTTCCTGGCCCTAGTTGTGCCGTTCGCGGTAAGTGCATTTGCCATTCTGATGTTCAGACAGGCGTTTCAGGGTCTGCCACAAGCTCTTATTGATGCGGCCAGGATGGATGGATGCAATGAGATGGGAATCATTTTCCGTGTCTTATGGCCAAATATAAAACCTACACTGATAACGGTAGCTATCCTGTCTTTCATCGGTTCCTGGAATGAGGTCCTATGGCCGCTCATCGTGATCCGGAATGAGCAATTGATGACGATGCCTCAGCTGGTAACTTTATTTGCAGTAGGAGGCAGGGCGGACAGCCAGTTAGGCGTTAAAATAGCAGCAGCAGTTCTATTGGCACTTCCCGTCATGATCGCTTTCCTATTTTTCCAAAAGCATTTTATCAATAGCATGGCTTCAACGGGATTAAAAGACTAAAATAGAAAATTATATGAATACGAAATGAAAATCATCAAACATCCGTTAAAATTATATGCTTCAGCAAAAGCTGTCATTACTCTTTTCCTGCGTTTACCGGGTAATGATCGCGTTCACAATGTAGTTCGGCGATTGGAAAATTTGAATGAAAAGGATATTGAAGAAGAGTTAGAAAATGTTATGCTGGAATTTAGTGGCCGTCACAGGCATATTAAAGAAATATTTTTAAATCATTTCAATAAGATTCAAATACAATATAACAGTGACCTTTCACATTTCACTGTGCAAAAAAAATTGTTGATCGGTTCATTTTTCACAAAGGAATATTCCTTCCAGGCAGCAGCCCTGTTTAATCCTTCGATTGTCCCACATCCGGATCAGCAAGGATTGAATCCTGGTGAAAAACGTTTTATAATGAGTCTCCGGGCGACCGGCGAAGGCCATATTTCCTCGATTGTATTTAGAACCGGAACTTTTGACCATTATGGACATATCAATCTGGATGCGCCTACCGGTTTTTTCAGAAGTTTGCATAAAAATGAGGCTGCGATATATTATAAGAAGGATATCCAAAAATCCACGGAAACAAACCAAGGATTTGATATAAAACTACTGGATAAATTACCCATATCGTTTACTGCATCTGAAGCAAAAAGTGTTTTAAAAGCAATCCCCAATCCCGGGCAGTCAGTGCTTGATTCTATACGAATAGTGGAAGAATTACTTGATATGAATTATGAATTGGAAGATTCATCCTTTCTGCCTATCAGCGAAAAAGTAATTTTCCCGATTGCCAAAGGAGAAGGTATGGGTATGGAGGATGTACGCCTGGTTAAATTTGAGGATGAAGGCAGGGTTTGTTATTATGGTACTTACACTGCATATGATGGCAAGCAAATAAAAACGCAGCTCATAGAGACTGTTGACTTTAATATTTTTAAGATCCGGTCACTATTTGGTTCAGCCATAAATGACAAAGGCATGGCTTTGTTTCCCGAAAAAGTGAACGGACAATTTGTAATGATTTCCAGGCAGGGTGGAGAAAATATAAATATCATGTTTTCTGATGACCTCTATAGCTGGAAATCATATCAGGTTCTCATGGAACCACTGTTTTCCTGGGAACTTTTGCAATTAGGGAATTGCGGATCGCCAATTAAAACAGAGAAGGGATGGTTGCTGCTAACCCATGGAGTAGGTGCTATGCGAAAATATGTGATCAGCGCAATTTTACTTGACCTTAACAATCCGATACGTATTATAGGCAGGATGAATAAGCCATTTATTGAAGCGGATGAATCAGAGCGGGAAGGTTATGTTCCCAATGTGGTTTACACTTGTGGCTTCATGCATCACGGGGATTCAATAATTATTCCATATGCCATATCTGATTCAGCCACGGGATTCATGACTGTTTCATTGGAAGATTTATTAAATGAGATCGAAATAATTTAAAGAGTATGAAGAAGAAAATCAAATTGGTCATGTGTTGTGTGTATGTCTTATGCGCCAGTTTAACGGCTTGTTCAAAAAAAACAGTAGTCACTGTTATAACGCCGCCTGTAATCATGGATACGGGGCTGGTCAATACAAGTCATCTGGACAAATTATATACACCTGTTACTTTCCCGGATAATGTAAAGGCTGCTGGAGTATATATATATTCAGAATATCCGGATTATCACCTCGTGGAAGCCACCGGCGAGGGATTCGCCTGTGTGGATGATGTAGCCAGAGCAGCGCTCGTTTATTTAAGGGGAGGCAAAATTTTAACAGATACATCAACCCAGTCGAAGTTGTATAATTTAATACAATTCATCCTGGAGATGCAATCGGGCAATGGCTATTTCTACAATTTTTTATTTACAGGCAACACAATTAATACTTCAGGCATAACAAGTGTAAACAATCCAAACTGGTGGTCTTGGAGGGCGCTTCAAACACTTACTGAAGCGGCTCCATTTATAAAGAATAAAAATGCAAACCTTTACAGTAAGATGAATCTGGCTGTCAACAATCTGATTGACCGGATAAAACATGACCTGGTTGGCCTTCCAAAGATAACAACAACTATATCCGGGATTATTATTCCACAATGGCTGCCATCAGGAAGTGGCACGGACCAATCCGCGGTGCTCATCGAGGGGCTTATAAATTATTGTACAACGACCAGTGATACGATTATCTCCTCATTTATAACTAAACTGGCTGATGGAATCGTACTGATGCAACAGGGAGATTCGACACATTTCCCTTATGCTGCTTTTTTAAGCTGGGAAAATACATGGCACGCCTATGGGAATGCACAGGCATTCGCACTATTCCGTGCGGGAGTTTTTCTAAATAATACAGAATACACGTCAAAGGCAATGGCCGAAGTAGATAATTATTATCCCTGGTTATTGCAAAATGGCTATAAGTCTTCTTTTACAATGAGTGACAGTTCCGGGTTAAATCAAATACTTACTGAAAATAGTTATGATCAGATTGCTTACGGTATTGAACCCATGGTATTTGCTGCTGCTGAAGCTTATGAAGAAACCGGGCAGAATAAATATGCTGACATGGCCGGTCATTTGGCGGCTTGGTTCCTGGGCGCTAACAGTGCGGGAACAAATATGTATTCTGTATCAACGGGCATTTGTTTTGATGCCTTGTCGGCAACTGGTGCAAATCTAAATTCGGGTGCAGAATCTACTATTGAGGCTTTACTCACTTTAGAAAAGGTGGAAAGTGATCCTGCTATTAAAACTGCAATGAATAAGTACAAAAAATAATAGCTCAAATATGAGCCAATGAATAATAAATTTATAAAGTCTGATCATTTAATTTTTAAACCGGATAATGTAGACTTGTCCCGCTCTCCAATGCGAATCAGCCTGGATGAGGAGACTTATGTATTAGGTGCTTTCAATCCTGGTTTATGTCGTTTACAGAATGGTAATTTACTTTTGATGGTCAGGGTTGCAGAAGCTCTTTCACAACCTTTTTTAAATGATAAAGTGCGGTGTATCAGGTGGGACAAGGAAAAAAGATTCGTGACCGATGAATGGCCTTCTGCTGAAGTAGACATGCATGATCCACGGAAATTTAAAATTCGCGCTTATGGATTTCCAGTATATGCATTGACTTCTTTGTCCTGGATTTTACCGGTTGAACTGGATGAAGATGGCTCAATAATTAAACATATCCATTATGATAAAATAATATCACCTGAATTCAGCAACCAGGAGTATGGAATAGAAGATCCCCGAATATCTTTCATAGATGGCCTGTATTATATGACCACCTGTTGTGTAAGTTCAGAAAGGCATTCTACTGTGTTGTATGTTTCTGAAAATGGACTGGATTATAAAAATCTGGGAATTGTGCTTGACCATCAGAATAAGGATATGTTATTATTTGAAGGAAGAATAAATGGAGACTATTATGCATTGACAAGGCCTTTGGGGGAGTGTTATTTTGCAAGTTCTCCAGAATCTGAATGGCACCCTGGCGCCGCTATTCAAATGGCCTCATCGCCGGACCTGTTACATTGGAAACCTGCGAATACCTCATTTTTACGCGCCAGGATATCCTCCCTTTCAAATGTAAAAATTGGTGGAGGAACGCCACCCATTCTTACTTCCGTCGGTTGGCTAATGCTATACCATGGTGTTGAGAGTAAGAACGATATTGGAATATACAGGACTTTTTGGGCCTTACTTGATAAAGAAAATCCATTAAATATTTTACATATGGAAGATATAGTGCCGTTGCTTGAATCGGATTCAACACTTACTTCCATCATAAAGCATCAATTATATATTGAAAATATTGTATTTACCACCGGCATTGTATTACATGGGAGTGATTTTATTCTTGCATCCGGCGAATCGGATCTAGCATGTCGAATTACCAGAATATCTAAAAAACAATTCCATTTATGAGATCCACAACAGAAAATTTATTATGGCAGAAGTAATTCTTGAGCATATCTCAAAAACTTATTCGGATGAGAAAATGAAACGTCCCGGATCGAAAGCGATTGACGATATTTCATTTACCGTGCATGATAAAGAATTCATGGTAATAGTTGGTCCCTCCGGATGTGGTAAGTCCACACTCTTGCGGATGATTGCAGGTTTAGAGGAAATCAGTGATGGAACGCTTAGTATAAATGATAAAAAGATTAACGACCTGAGCCCGCGTGACAGGGACATTTCAATGGTTTTTCAGAATTATGCCTTATATCCGCATATGACTGTTTATGATAATTTAGCATTTGGGCTCCGTTTAAGGCATTTTAGTAAATCTGAAATCAAAAAGCAGGTCATACAAACAGCGCAGTTGCTGGAGATTGAAGAAGAACTCTACAGAAAACCAAAAACCTTATCTGGAGGGCAGAGACAAAGGGTAGCCATCGGTAGAGCAATTATCAGAAGGCCAAAAGTTTTTCTCTTTGACGAACCACTGAGTAACCTGGATGCAAAACTCAGAAGTCAAATGCGCATTGAATTGCAGAAATTGCATCGGGAAATTAAGGCTACGATGATTTATGTGACACATGATCAAACAGAAGCTATGACATTGGGCAATAGAATAGCAGTTTTAAATAAGGGGAAATTAATGCAATTGGACACCCCATTACATTTATATAATAGCCCGGCGAATAAATTTGTTGCAGGATTTATAGGATCTCCCACAATGAATTTTTTGAATGGGACTATTCAAAATAAAAATGGCTACTATTTTGTTCATGAAGCAAATCTCTGCAGTTTTAATTTGGGTAGAGAAATTCCAATATCATTAAAAAGCTACCTTGGTAAGAAACTTATGATTGGAGTCAGACCCGAACATATTTTTATTAACGAAGAGGAAGATATAACCAAGGCGTATGATTGTAAATTAGAAATAGTGGCATTTGAGAACATGGGGAATGAGCAATTTGTCTATTTATCCGCAGGAACGCAAAATTTGATAGTGAGGCGACTTCCATTGGAAATAACTGAAGTCGGTAAGCGAAAAAGCATAAGTTGTGCTTCTGAAAAAATCATTTATTTTAATGAAATAAATGGGATGGTCATTAATGTTAAAGATGAGACTCTTGGATTACTAGAGAGTGGTTATCAAGGCATTAATGGATAATTATGATGTGATGGCTCGAAGCTAACCTTAAATAATTACAAGTTTTACCTGCATTATTTTTTGAAAAAAGGGCTTGAATTAGTACTAAAGATTATCAAACAGGTCTTATACAGATTAAACATGCCAATTAATGGCTAAAAAATGAATTCCTATGGAATTAGACGAACATGTCCAATTGTTGTTTGCAAAATACATTCGAAAAGATTGCTCGGAAATAGAATTCGAGGAACTCTTAACATGGCTTGTCGCAATGGATGAAGATGAAAAAAATGCACTTTCAGCGCCTTTAAAAGATCTTTGGGAACAGGCAAAAGCAGGAAAACTGGATTCAACAACTGACCAGATTAATTGGGATCACATATTAAACCGTGTTTTGCATTTGACCGATCAGTCTCAAATAATACCTCTTGATGAGGCCTTTCCCCGACGAATCGGTTGGAGAAAAATAGCAGCTGCCATTATAATTTTGGGGGTTGTTCTAAGCGGCAGCATTTTCTTTTTGACACGGAAATCTTCTACAGAAGCAGTAAAAACGGTCGTTAAGCCATTGCGTTACCCAAAAGATATAGTTACCAGGGGGAACAATGCAATATTGACACTTTCTAATGGTACAATTATAGTTCTTGATACTGCAAAAAAAGGAGTGATTGCAGAGCAGGGTAATGAAAAAGTGATTATGATGGACAGCGGTCAATTATCGTATACACCTGCAACAATCATCGGAACTTATTCTACAGATATCAGATATAATACGATTTCTACACCGCGTGCCGCTCAATATCAAATTTTTTTATCAGATGGAACGAAAGTTTGGCTAAATGCCGCATCTTCACTCCGGTATCCAACCACATTTTCTGGTAAAAACCGAATTGTGGAACTTCAAGGAGAAGGTTATTTTGAAGTAACAAAAAATAAAGAAAAACCATTTCTTGTCAGGACAGCTGGTATGGAAGTAGCAGTACTTGGCACTCGTTTTAATATTATGGCTTACGAAGATGAAAATGCAATTCAAACGACCTTACTTGAAGGGCTTGTAAAAGTTAATCACGGTAACCAATCAGATTTACTTGACCCAGGAAAAAAAGCTGTTCTGAGAAGAGATAATAGTATTCTTACGGTAGGCGATGCAAATGTTAATCAAGCAGTGGCTTGGAAAAACGGTTATTTCTATTTTGACAGGTCTGATATCAAGACAATTATGCGACAAGTAAGCCGATGGTATGATTTGGATATCGTATATGAAGCGCCAGTACCTGATATGCAGTTTTCAGGAAAAATAGAACGAAAGCTGCCATTATCAGGCATAACACGCCTGTTGGAGAGTAGTCAGATTCATTTCCGGATTGAGGGTAATAAATTTATCATTATGAATTGAAGGAAATGAAGAATTAAAGATGGTATTTTTAGGCTTTACTAATGGTTTCAGCCCTTATGTATATTGCAATATGTATGCCTTGAAAACTCTCTGCTTTTGTTTCATTTTATTTCAAATAGGATTTTCTGTAAAAGGTCAATATAATTGGGTTTTAAAAAAAGATAAGGATGGAATAAAAGTGAGTTCCCGCCATTCCGATCGTTCCAAATTCAATGATATTAAAGTAGAAATGGATCTGCCCGGAAATATTTACCAGCTGGTCAATATTCTCCTGGACGTCGATAAGTATTCTCAGTGGTCTTATTCAGTAAGCAGGTCTGAACTAGTAAAAAAGATCAGCCCTTTAAAACTTGTTTATCATTTAGAGGTTACGGCTCCATGGCCTGTAACGGACAGGGATCTTTACGCCATGATTGTAACAAATATTGATTCTGTTTCCCGTTCCATTAAAATTATCGCTGCAGGAGACAGTGGTTACCGTCCGGTAAATAAGAATTTTATCAGGATCCCGTATTCTAAAGGCATTTGGGATATACATACAATTTCTAAGAATACCGTGCACATAGTTTATATTCTGCAAATTGATCCCGGTGGTTCAGTACCGGCATGGATCATGAATATGTTTGGTACAAGAGCGCCCTTTATTACATTTCAAAACCTAAAACATAAAATGGTTTTGCTTAACCCGGGCGTTTTAAAATGAATGTCAGATTTTACTATTAATTCTGCTTTACGGAAAGAAATTGTTGATTAGTTAATATTCCATGGGCGTGTTAAAAATATTTCGGCCTGTTCAGCTAACATGACTCATAATAAGTTGATTATCAGGTTTTATCCAGCAAATTATCCCAGGTTTCCTACCATTGACGTAACCATTCCTGCCACTTACGGATTAGGATATAATTTAAGTTAGCTTGCATATTACCTTTATTATTAGTAATTATACGGTATTATTAGTAATTATACTTCCGAAATAAACCTAAACCTTAGCCTGATGAAATTTTCTAACATGAGATCTGCGATCGCATGGGGAATTATTCTCCTGATCGTGGATATAGTCATTATAGTTCTTGCCAAATAAGAATCTATAACCAATATTATCATCACTCCGACAGTATGGTACTGGAATATTTCTCCTTTGCCAGAAATTCTGTCATGATAGCTTCCCTTATAAAGACCGGGGGTTAAATATCCCATTATTTAATCAGGGTTTAATATTAGCCTCTATGTTTTTGAATCAGGTTTCAGATTTGTAACTGCTTTGAAGAAAATAATTAAAGCGAACGTAAATAGAAGCACCCAGACTATAAAATGCATGTCGATCCCCGTTATAAAGATAGTTTGTTTTTTAAATCCACCTGTAATACCCGTCCACCAAAATGAGTAATCGAATATGTCCAGGATTGAATGTCCGATAATACCTGGAATAAGGGATCCTGATTTGTAAGCCAGGATACCTAATAACACGCTGGCAAAAAATATATGAGGAATTATCGGGTATGCCCATGCTTTACTTAGATGGATTGATGTAAAAATGATTGAAGTAACAAGAATAGCTGAAGCAGGGCCATATTTTTTTTCAAGAGGTACCTGTAAAAATCCCCGATAACCGGTTTCTTCACAAATACCTGCAACAACCGAACTCATCATAAGCATTATCCAGGCTGTCCATAACGGCATTTTATCCAGCATTTTGTAGTCAGAAGTAAATTGCGCAGCAGGAAATTCCCTAATTCTAAAAGTTATGACAAAAGAAGCCTGTAAGATGACTACAAAAAATATGGCAGCTACTAAACCCCATTTCCAGGTCTTAGGAGATAGTTTAACCCCACGGAAATTTTCCCGTCTTATTTTGGCTATTTTCCCCTTACTAAAGTTGCCACTGAAGAATTTCCAATATGCCCACAAAGCGAAAACCATGGGTAGGCCAGACCAGGGAGGTGTTATTAGCAACAGCATGACTGTCCAAATGGCAATACCGACCGTGCTAACAAGAAATCCTGAAAAGATAGACCGGATTAATAATGGAAGTTTTTCCCAGTTTTTCAAAACCCCGTTTGTGCCCTGGTTCTTTTTCATATAGAATAGTTTAGGCAACAAATATGGTATGGGCGGGGAGCAATTTCGACCGGATACGTAAATCCGAACGGATTAAATAGGTACTTGTTTATGTATGCAGAAAGTCGAACGGATTCAGAGAAGGTTTTTTTTCTTATACTCGCTGGGTGTCAATCCGGTATATTTTTTGAAAAGGGTGTTAAAAGAAGACTTTGAATTAAAGCCTACTTCATATAATACCTCAAGTACTGTAATTTTTCTGTCTTTGGGATTCGTCAGTAACCTGGAAGCTTCTTCAATCCGGTTTCGATTTATGAAATCATAAAAATTCTGCCCCAATTCTTCATTGATTACCTGTGAAAGAAGTCTTGACCTTAGGGAAAGTTGAGAGGCAAGCTGGTCCAGCGTAAGTTCGGGATTCAGGTAAGGTTTATTGTTTTTTACGTATTTCAACACGATTTGGGCAATTCTGGCTGCTTCAATATTTTCCTGTTTGGGAGAATTTTTCAAATGGGAATCGGGATACTGATCATGAAATTCCTCTTCTCCGGATATCGAGAAGAAATCAGGCCTGCGAAGGGCCTTCAACATTACCCTGATAACATAAAGCAGCATGAAAAAGATAATACAATTGAAAACTGTCAAAAAATATTTTGACCAGTGAGTCTGGACAATCATTCCATTTAATGCAGAAATAATTATTATTGCAATGAAAAAAATCAAAGTGGTATAGAGCCATGATACGTCTATATTTTTACTGTCAGAAAAATATTGACTTGAAGCTTTTTTATAACCGGAGACGAGGTTCAGAGAGGCTAATACATAAATTAAAAACTGAATGAAAATCAAAGTGGAAACTACAGAAATTAATATTGGGAAATGATGGGATCGAAATCCGGATAAAATATTTTCCTGACTGCTGCGTGACTGTCCTAGATAATAGTATTCCGTACAGGCACATAAAACGAGAAAAGGTAAAAAATGTAAAATATTTTTTAATCTGAAGAAGAAGTTTTTATAGATAACGGATTTGGTGTAGAAATAAATGAGGGGACCAAACAGTAACGGAAGGCAGCTCCCCAGGCCAGCCAGTCGCAGAATTGAAACATAAAACCCTTCCTGAAGAAGGAAAAAATCAAGTAAATTAATGCAGATGGATAGAAAAAACGAGCCAAGCA
>DASZHV010000134.1:0-2326 GCA_035937535.1 Puia sp.
TCACACCCCTGATTTCCTCGTATATAATGGAAAATCCCAGGTGGGAGTTTTCGATTCAACTGCATAAATATATACAGGTACCTTGAAATCGGTGATCGTTGACCGTTAACCGATGACCGTTGGCGGTTGGCGGTTGGCGGTTGGCAGTACCACACTACCACACTACCACACTTTCCCAGTGATTATCTTTGTAATCAATGATTACTTCGAAGCTTTTCTGTACAGTATTATTTCTTCTCGCGGCCATCCAGCTAAAGGCTCAATACGATCCGTCAAAAATTGATCCGCAGGCTGTAAAATTATTCGAGACTTCCAACGACCTCGCTTACAATGATCATCTTAAGGATGCTCTTGAATCACTTAAAAAAGCCGTTGCAATCGACAACAGGTATGAGGACGCCTATCTTTCTATAGCCGGCATTTTTGTCGAATTAAAAAATTACAAGGAAGCTTACGAGAATTTTAAAATGGCAAGATCCATAGACAGTATTTATTTTAAAGATTTCAGTCTCGGCTATTCAATTTCACTTGCCGGCATGGGGAGATTTCAGGAAGCACTCGATGCTGCTAATTATTTTTACAATATTCCCAATCTGAAAGAATCTTCCCGTCTGCTCGCTGAAGGCCGTCTGAGAACCTATCAGTTTGCAATTGATTATGCGGCAAAAAAAAACCTGCCTGGTTATGTATATGAACCACGAAATATGGGCGACAGTATCAATACATCGGTTTCAGAATATTTCCCAAGCATCAGCCTGGACGGAAATCACCTGATGTTTACAAGAAGGGTAAACGATAATAATGAAGATTTTTACGAGTCGGATCGTTTGAATAACGGGTGGACAAAAGCAAGGCCTCTTGCAGGAAATATCAACAGTAGTTATAATGAAGGGGCACTTAATATATCGCAGGACGGACAATGGCTGATCTTTACCGGATGTAATTTCCCCAACGGATTTGGAAGCTGTGATTTATTTATTTCTTACCAAACTGCAGATGGATGGAGCACTCCTGAGAATCTCGGCCGGAATTTTAATACCGAATTTTTTGAATCGGCACCTTCCCTTTCTCCGGATAAAAGAGATTTATATTTTACAAGCAACCGGCCAGGAGGATACGGAGGAAATGATATCTATGTTTCTCACCGAAATGAAAATGGCCAATGGTCGCCACCTGAAAATATGGGTCCGGATATAAACACTTCCGGAGACGAAAGCTGGCCGTTTATTCATGCAGATAATAATACACTTTATTTTACTTCAAACGGCTTACCGGGTTATGGAGGTACGGATCTTTTCCTGGTAAGAAAAAACGCAGATGGTAAATGGGGCATACCGGAAAACCTCGGGTATCCCATCAATACAATTGAAAACGAAGGCAGCCTGGTCGTTGCTGCAGACGGCAAGACAGCATATTTTGCAAGCGACAGGGCAGACACCCGGGGGCAGCTGGATATCTATACCTTCGAATTACGCAGTGATGTGCGTCCTGCTAAAACTTTCTGGGTAAAAGGAAAAGTATACGATAAGAAAACCGGTAAGGGGCTTCCCTCATCCGTAGAACTGGGTGATTTAAAAAATAAACGCATCGTCAGTAAGCTGCAGACAGATGAAACTGGGAATTATCTCACCACACTGCCAGTCGGAAATGATTATGCATTTAATGTGAATCGTAAAGGTTATTTGTTTTATTCAGCAAATTTTATGCTTTCCAATCCTTCTTCAGATTCAGTATATCAGATGGATATTCCCTTACAGCCCATTGAAGCTAATGCCAGTATCATTTTAAAAAATATTTTCTTTGATGTAAATCAGTTTGAACTTAAACCTGCATCACAAATTGAACTCGATGACGTTGTCAGGCTTCTAAATGAAAACCCGCTTCTCACCATTCAAATCAATGGATATACAGATAACGTTGGAAAAACAGCAGATAATCTTTTGCTTTCGGAAAACAGGGCTAGGTCCGTTGTGAATTATTTAAAATCCAAAGGTATCGATCCTCGTCATTTATCATTTAAAGGATTTGGCGATGCGCAACCCGTCAGTCCGAATACAACTGAAGCCGGACGGGCCCTGAACAGAAGGACAGAACTTAAAGTATTAAAAACTAACTAATACAAGTATGGTAGTATGGTAGTGTGGTAATGTGGTAATGGACCACCAATGGCCAACCGCATCCCATAACCCATAACCCATAACTCATAACCCATAATCCATAATCCATAACCAAGTAACCTTACAAAGGAAATAACGGTATCCGCAACCGTGTTTCTGCCGGAATTATTTTTCCTCTTCAAATTATATTTGGAAAAATAATATGCATC
>DASZHV010000135.1:0-2536 GCA_035937535.1 Puia sp.
AACGGCGGTAAGGAACCTTCTCCGCAACAAAGTATATTCCTTCATCAATATAGCAGGACTGAGTCTCGGACTTGCATGTTGCATGTTGATTTTTTTGTATTCGAAAGATGAAGTCAGCTACGACAGATTCCATAAAAACAAGGAGAATATATACCGGATCGTTGCCAACATGACGAACCCACAGGGCATTACTAATAAATTTTCCAGCACCGGCATGATGCCCGGGCCCGAGTTCAAGAGACAGATTCCTGAAATAGAAGATTATGTCAGAATAAAGGATGCCAGCTACACAGTTAAAAACGGCAACAACGTATTCGACCAGGAAGCTCTCTGTGTGGATGATAATTTCTTTTCCGTTTTTTCTTTTCCGCTCATACAGGGGGATGCTAAAACCGCACTGAAAAATATCCGCTCTCTTGTTCTTTCAGAAGAAGAGGCTGAAAAATATTTTGGAAATAAAAATGCAGTAGGCCGCACACTCGACCTGAAATTAAATGACACATTCCGCAGTTTCGTCGTTTCAGCCGTCACCCGCAGGTCACCACAGAATTCATCCATAAAAATCAAAATGCTTGTACCCATACTTTCAGATAAGAATATGCGGGATGATAACGCATGGTTGAATTTTTATCTCAACAGTTTTATAACCCTCAAACCGGGAGTAGATAAAAAATCTGTGGAAGATAAGATTGCAAATGTGTATAATAAAGATGCTGCAGCACAGATAAAAGATGCCGCTGAAAAATATGGTTTTAAAGACAGGGTCCGGTATGGACTCCAGCCCCTGCTAGAAATGCATTTGAGCACAGATTACCAGGCGGACAATGGATTAAAAGATTCCAGTAAGCCTATCTACTCTTATATCCTGATCGGCATCGCCCTGTTTATTTTACTGATAGCATGTATCAATTTCGTTAATCTGACCGTAGCGCGTTCTCTTAAAAGGGCCAAGGAGATTGGAATCCGTAAAGTTGTAGGCGGACAGCGTAGTCAGCTCATCACACAATTTTTGAGCGAGTCCTTTATTTTATGTTTTATGGCCTTTGTTCTGGCGGTTCTTTTAGTTCAGCTTGCACTTCCTTTTTTCAATACACTCTCCAATAAAGCACTTTCCTTTTCCTATTTGCTGGATACAAAGTTAATCGCCGGTTTTGTAGTGATTTTCCTGGTAACGGGCCTGCTTGCCGGCTTTTATCCGGCAATGGTTTTATCGGGTTTTAATCCAGTTCAGTCATTGTATGGTACCCAACTTGTCGGGGGAAAAAATTATTTGTCAAAAGGACTGGTAGTTCTCCAGTTCACATTAGCCCTTGTGCTGATCATTGCCACGATCACCATTTATTCACAGTTTAACTTCCTGATGGAATATGACCTTGGCTATAATGATAAGAATGTGGTTGCTTTAAGTACTGAAAATATTGACAGACAAAAACTGGAAGTTTTGAAAACAGAATTATTGAAAAACCCTTCCATTGAAAGTGTATCCGGTGATCAGGGTGGAAGGCAGGGTACCATGGCGCATATAAATGGAGATCACGAAATGTTATTTGATATTAAGAATGTTGATGAAAACTATCTTTCGCTTTTTGAAATACCTGTTGTTAAAGGAAGAGATTTTTTAAAAGAAAATATATCTGACAGCGCCAAAGCAGTGCTGGTAAATGAAACATTTGCGAAAGAAGCCGGATGGAAGAATCCCCTCGGACAGACAGTTGATTTCTATTACAACAACAAAAAATATTCAGTAATTGGCGTGGTGAAGGATTATCACTTTCTTTCCCTTAAAGAAAAAATTCCATCCCAGCTCTTCATCATGAACCCCCAATATTCATTCAGGGATATTTTTATAAGGCTGAAGTCAGGCAATACAGCAGAGTCTATAAATTTTATAGAAAAAACATTTAAGCAATTATTTCCTTTTAAAGTGTATCAGTATTCATTCAAAGATGAAAAGAATGCCGAAGAGTATTACAGCGAAGCCAAATGGAAACAGATCATCAGTTTTGGAGCGGTACTTACTATTTTTATTTCCTGTATTGGTTTGTTTGGACTTGCTACACTTTCAGCAGAACGCCGCAAAAAAGAAATCGGCATACGCAAAGTGCTGGGATCAACTGTTGAAGCCATCGTGATAAAACTTTCGAACGACTTTTTAAAACTAATCATAATATCTGCACTCATCGCATCCCCCGCAGCCTGGTGGGCAATGCATAAATGGCTGGAAAATTATCCTTATAGGATCTCGATGAATATCTGGATGTTCGCAGCAGCTGGTTTACTGGTTGTTTTGATCGCATTGGCAACTGTGGGATTCCAGGCTGTGAAGGCTGCTGTTGCCAACCCTGCGGATAGTTTGCGAACTGAATAACCACTCTAACACAATATGGGAGTATGGGAGTATGGGAGTATGGGAGTATGGGAATGAAAAGATCATTTTCAAATCTCGAACTAACAACTCTCATTTTTATATTTTTAATAAGGCTAATTAATTTCAGTGCCAAAGTTTCTCATTCCCATACTCCCATACTCCCATACT
>DASZHV010000136.1:0-3782 GCA_035937535.1 Puia sp.
TTACGCTTTACGCTTTATGCCTTACGCTTACGAAATGGCCAAAGACGGACTCTTCAGGTAATCGTCTTTACGGGACGATGATCCCGATTTACCAGAGATTGACGCAGGTTGTTCCTGAATCATATGGCATTGTCCGTTAAAACTTGCAGCTGGCTCAATTTGCAGTTTGGCAGAATACAGGTTACCGTTTACCAGGCAATTGCTTTTTAACTGCAGCAGCTCTTTTACCTTAATCGTACCGGTTACTTTCCCCATAATATCCGCCTGCTGGCCACTGATATCACCTTCTACTACACCGTTTGCACCGATGATGACTTTGGAAGAACAGATAATATTCCCTACCAGTGTTCCGTCTATCCGGAGATCGCCACTGCTGGTAATATCGCCTTTGAGAGAAGTTCCGCTGCTGATAAGACTCGCGCTGCCTGTTGGTACAACAGTTTCTGTTGTTTCAGATTTTGATTTGCTATTAAACATTGGTATCAGATTTTAATCGTCAATTTTTTCCGCTTTCGGAATTTTAAGCACCGTAGTATCCGTTTTTGTAGAACTATTGCCCTCCAGCACATTTCTTAAACTTTGAAAATACTGATCACGGTACCTCATCTCCTGCTCTAACGAATCAGTTCGTATTTTTAGTTCACGAAGCTCGGTAGTATTATTCATATCTCCATATCCAGGAATATAAAGTTTTAATGGAGTAAACACGATTAAAGCCACTGTAAGACCGGTTAGTAATACAAAAATCGTGCTGAGAAAAACATATACACTGAGTCGGGAAAGCTTGAATGTTACGACTTCCTCATAAGTATCGTCATTCATAACCACCAGCCGGTAGCGATTCTGCAATCTTTTCAAAGTAGAATTGGCATCGAATTTGGCCATATGCGGTTATTGCGGACTAAAGATAACAAGTTATTGGTTTGCAGGTTAAAACAGCCTTAAATTGGCCGATTTTTAAAATAAAAACTGTGTTTATCAGTTAATAACAATTTAGTTTGCATGGCAATCCTAAAGGTCGAAGGGTGAAACGGATCGTTACTTCAGTAATATTTTTTAGTTTTTTCTTTTACCTGAACGGATTCGGGCAGGAAGGAATAGATTTTGACCTGAAAAAGCCTGCCAAATACGAAGACCGCACCCTGGGTTATGAGAAAACCACAGAAACCAAATGGACCGTTCCCCGCGCCTTCTTACAAAATACCATTACACAGTACAATTTTTATTTTAATGCTAACAATAAACTGAATGAAGTGCTTGCCCGGGCCAAGGCTCAATTCAGGGAAGATTACACCCAGCTCCTGCCCTTTTATAATTATACCCTGGATATAACTTCAAAGGATAAACGAAACCTTGATTCCGTTTTAGATAAAGTTAATTCGGCGATCCTGCTGCGCGATTTGAGAAATAGCTGGGCGGATAATTTATGGATGCTTATGGGCAGGGCGTATTTTTATAAGAACAACCTCGATTCTGCCCATATTCTATTTCAATTTGTGAACTATGCTTTTGCTCCGCGCGACCAGGATGGATATCCGATCCCTATTGGAAGCAACCAGGAAGAGGGTGGAAATGCTTTTACGATTTCTACCAATGAGAAGAGAAATATTGCAAAAAGAACATTCAGCCAGCCGCCAAGCCGCAATGAATCATTCATCTGGCAGATACGCACTTATTTCCAGCAGGAGAAATTAACCAAGGGCGCAGTACTCATTGAAATACTTAAGAATGATCCGAATTTCCCGGCACGTTTAGAGCCCTCCCTACATGAAATGCAGGCCCTATGGAATTACAAAATTAAACAATGGGATAGCGCCGCTTATCATCTGAGCCTGGCGTTGAATAATACAACCAACCAGGGAGAAGAAGCCCGTTGGGAATTTCTGATCGGTCAGTTATATGAACGCTCCGGCAATCCGGCTCAATCTAAAATCTGGTTTGAAAAAGCAGCCTCTCATACACTCGACCCGGCCCTTGAAGTCTACGCCCGCCTGAATGCCATCCGCCAGAATAAAGGAACAGGAGCTCATGAAGATTATATTCAAAAGAATCTGGATGCCCTGCACCGCATGGCAAAAAAAGAAATTTACGAGCCTTACCTGGATGTCATTTATTATGTGGCGGCAGAGATGGAACTGGAAAGAAATAATAAAGCAGCTGCACGAAATTATTTTAAAAAATGTATTGCGCACGCTAACGGTCTTGGATACAACCGTGACCGGGCCTTCCTGAAACTCGGCTGGATTTTCATGGATGATAAATTGTATCTGCAGGCTAAATATGCGTATGACAGTGTCAATATAAGTAATCCGAATATTGCTGATTCCCTTAAAATACTACTTGACAGAAAACAGGCGCTTAGCCACATTGTTCCACAGATCCTCATTATTCAAAGACAGGATAGTCTTCAGAGAATTGCAGCGATGACCCCGGAAGAAAGAGATTCCTATTTAAAAAAAATGCTGCGTGCTTACAGAAAACAACAGGGACTTTCGGAAGAAGAATTTAACGGCGGATCAGGTGGTTATGCATTCTCATCGAATAACGCCGCTACTGATATGTTTAATTCAGGCGGAACAGGTGAATGGTATTTTTATAACCAGTCAGTTAAGGCCAAGGGCTATAACGATTTTAAATCCAAATGGGGAAACCGGCCCAATGTGGACAATTGGGATGTTCAGTCACTGGTCAACAGGCAAATCACAGGGCTTACACCTGCAAGTAACCTGAGACTGAACGGCGCTGAATCTGGCCCTGCTGCTGCTCCCGCAGCCGCACATATTACTGCCCAGTCCCTGATGGAAGCCTTACCGCTTACACCGGAAAAACTCAGGAAGTCAAAAGATTCTGTTGAAAATGCATTATTCACACTTGGAAGATCGTTGCAGGATTATATACCAGATTACCAAAGCGCCATCAATACTTATGATACCCTGGAAATGCAATTTCCCGATACAAGGTTTTTCCAGGAAGCACTCTATAATCAGTATTACTGTTATATCCACCTGAATGATTCCCTCAACGCGGCCAGGATATTGGCGCTGATGAAACAAAAATTCCCAACAGGCCGTTATATCGCACTGATTGAAAATCCACCCAAGGGTCCTGAAGACCTGCCTGTCCGTACACTGGCAACCAGGGCTTACGAAAAAGTATATGAAAATCTGATAGAAGGAAATTTTGATGAAGCCGCTACGGAAAAATTGAAACTGGACAGTATGTATGGTGATAAATACTGGACACCACAGTTATTATATATAGAAGCACTCTATTATATTCATTACCGGTACGACAGTATTGGTAAATCAACACTGAACAAAATCATCACCAAATATCAGGGATCAATTATTGCCGCAAAGGCAAAAAATATTCTTCGGGTATTGAATGAAAGGGAAAGAATTGAAAATTACCTGAGAACACTCCACGTAACCAGGATGCCAGAGGACAGCATCGCCCGTGTTGCTAACGGTAATGCCCAACCGCCAACCGCCAACGGCCAACCGCCAACCAAACCTGCGGTGGTGAATGGAACAAATAAAGACAGTAACCAGGTAGTTCTTAAAAAACCAGATTCCCTGCAATTAAGAAAACAGGCATTGTTTTCATCTCCTTTTGTATGGGCGCCCGATAAACCGCAATCTGTTGTTCTGGTTATGACAAAAGTGGATCCTGTATATGTAACCGAATCTAAAAATGCTTTCGACAGGTATAACCGGGAAAATTTCTATGGAAAAGTATATGAGACCAGTCAGCTGCCACTCAGCGATACCACCAAAATGATG
>DASZHV010000137.1:0-11639 GCA_035937535.1 Puia sp.
CGAAATATCTCTCCTTCAGTATGGGATCTTTTTTGTTCCACAAAGACAGCGCAAAACACAGAAATTGTTTTTCATCACAAATGCCACCGATTCCCTCTTCTCCCCAGCGGTAAGTTTTGCTTCGGGCCATATCGTGACTGATATATTCCCAGGCAGTTCCGTTTTCGCTGTAATCTTCCCGTACGGTTCCCCATTGACGATCTGTTACGTAAGGTCCCCATTTTTTCCAGTGGGGAAGGTCTATTCGTTCCAGTTCAGGATTCATGAAAGTTTTGAATTAAACATCATTTTACCCTTTATTTATAAAACCCGGATATAATGTCATACCTCCATCCACAAACAGGGAAGTGCCGTTTACATAATCACTGTCATCACTACAGAGCCATACAGCTGCATTACCGATATCTTCAGGAATTCCAATCCGCTGATAAGGGACCAGGGTAAGTAATGATTTTAAAGCTTCCGGTGTTTCCCATGCCGCACGGTTTATGGGAGTTTGAATGGCACCCGGGCAAATACTGTTGATCCGGATTTTTTTCCAGGCGAATTCCTGTGCAAGTGTTTTCATGAGCATCATGATTCCACCCTTTGAAGCCGCATAATTAGCGTGACCGGCCCAGGGAATTACTTCATGCACACTGCTCATATGAATGATTTTACCTGCAGCCCTCGAACGTTTTGGATCAACTCCTCTTCTTAAAAATTCGCGAATAGCTTCTCTCGCGC
Organism: Puia sp.; assembly: GCA_035937535.1. Lineage (GTDB taxonomy): Bacteria > Bacteroidota > Bacteroidia > Chitinophagales > Chitinophagaceae > Puia. The sequence continues at coordinate 727 of DASZHV010000137.1, forward strand.
AAAGAAATTGTCCGGTGAGATTCACTCCCAATACAAAATTCCATTGCTCAAGACTCATCTTTTCAAATGGAGAATCTTTTTGAAGTCCTGCATTATTAATTAATATATCTACGGTTCCATATTGCTGGACGGTATCTGCAAACATTTTTTGAACCTGATCTTCTTTACTCACATCGCATAAAGATGTGATTCCTTCACCACCGGCAGTTTTGATTTCTGCCAATACGGCTTCTGCTGCATCCTTATTTGGAGCCACCGGATAGTTTATTACTACTATTGCACCGGCTGCAGAAAGTGATTTGGCAACACCTGCTCCAATACCGCTGCTCGCTCCGGTAATGATGGCAACCTGGCCCTGTAATTTCTTTTCCATTCCTGGTTCATTTTTAGCAGCCTAAGTTATTCTATTTCATCATATAAACTTGATACCAACTTCATTTAACGGTAAAACATTCATGCACTTTATAACTGTTAGAAAAGATAGCGGTTAGCAGAAAATATCTTCCGCTTAAATAATTAAATTAAATTCATTCCTCAGCTATGACAAAACAGTCTGCGTTTAGGAAAATATTCTTAGTTATTCGCACATCCCTCAATGGCGAACAACGTGACTATACGCAGGGGAATATATCCAAAGCCATTTTTTTGCTGGCCATTCCCATGATTCTTGAACTAAGCCTCGAAAGCGTTTTTGCGGTGGTAGATATATTTTTCGTGAGCAAACTGGGTCCGCATGCAATTGCTTCTGTGGGTTTAACCGAATCTGTCATCTCTCTTGTTTATTCTATCGCGATTGGTTTAAGTACAGCAGCCACAGCTGTTGTTGCCAGAAGGATCGGAGAGAAAAATCCGGATGCAGCCGCACACGCCGCCGGCCAGTCTCTTATCGTTGCTCTTATTGCAACTGCTTTTGTAAGTATCCTCGGAGTATTATTTGCGGGGAATATTTTATCTCTGATGGGTGCAGATGCAAGGGTTGTAAAGGAAGGCGCCATTTTCACAAGGATCATGTTTGGAAGCAGCCTCGTGATCATGTTAATTTTTCTGATTAATGGAATTTTTCGCGGAGCCGGAGATGCTGCCATGGCCATGAAGAGCCTTTGGCTAGCCAGTCTTCTCAATATTATTCTATGCCCCATCTTCATTCATTTCCTGGGACTCAAAGGAGCCGCTATTTCGACTGTTATTGGAAGAACAGGTGGCGTGATTTACCAGTGTTATCATTTATTCAAAGGAAAAGGAATTATCCGGCTGAGGGCTACCCATTTTAATTTCGATCCCCAATTGCTGAAATCAATTGTCCGTATCGGATGGCCTGCGACACTTCAATTCCTGATTAGCAGCGGAAGCTGGATTTTCCTCGCCAGGCTTGTTGCAGAAACCGGAGGAACTACGGCCACTGCTGGTTATCAGATCGCAATAAGGAATATTGTTTTTTTTATTCTTCCTGCATGGGGACTCAGTAATGCTGCAGCTACACTGGTGGGACAAAATCTCGGTGCTAAGAACCCGGCGCGTGCTGAGCAGAGTGTTTACCTTACTGCAAAATACAGTGTGCTATTCATGGGAATCGTCATGTTTATTTTTCTGTTGCTGTCTGATTTCATATTAAGGATATACACTAAAGATGAAGCCGTAATAAAAGTCGGTGCGCTCGCTTTGAGATGGGTTGGTTCTGGATTTCTGTTTTATGGAATTAGTATGGTCATGATGCAGGCTCTTAACGGTGCAGGAGATACTAAAACGCCGACCTGGATCAGTTTTTTCTGTTTCTGGCTTTTCCAGATTCCCCTCGCCTATCTCCTGGCATACGGTTTCCACCTGAAAGAAATCAGCGCCTTTATCGCCATTCCCGTTGCGGAAACTATGATCGCCTTGGTCGCATGGTACTATTTCAGGAAGGGAAAGTGGAAATCTATTGAGGTGTAACTTCACAAACGTTCACGGATAACTAATGACCGTTGACCATTGAACGTTGACCGAAGGATCTTAGGTTTTTTCTTTAAATTTAATGGCAATTTTATATACTTATGTCTATAGAAGAAACAATGGATTTGTTGAAATTTCTAAAGCCCTTCCCTTCAGAAGTAAAGAAAACGGTTTTATGGCTGAGAGAATTTGTATGGACGCTTTATCCAAAAACAAACGAGCTCATTTACGATAATTATAATGCACTTGCATTTGGTTGGTCTCCGACGGACAGGGTCGGACATACTTTTTGTTCTATTGCGGTTGGCCGCACCAGTTTAAATATCCATTTCGGATTTTATTGGGGAAGCCAGATTGCAGATCCCGAAAAAAAATTATTGGGGAAAGGAAATCAGTACAGATACATTCTGGTAAAGGATAAGAATGAATTTCCAAAAGCCTATATTAAAAAACTCCTGAAAGAAGCTTTTACTAATTCGATTTTAAAAGTGAAAGACCCAAAACAAATAATGGAATCTAAGACAATCGTAAAATCAATTTCTGCCGCAAAAAGAAAAAAGAAAGGAAATTAATGCTTAACGCTTAACGCCTAACGTCTGATAGGTACACATTACCGATAGCCAAAGACATCTTTACTCCCATACTCCCATACTCCCATACTCCCATACTTGTTTAAATATTCCCTTTTTTTAATTCTCTTACACCATAATCCACTGCCCTCGCAGTTAATGCCATATAGGTTAATGAAGGATTCTGATTAGCGCTGGAAGTCATACAGGCGCCATCAGTTACAAATACATTTGATGCTTCCCATACCTGGTTATTTCCATTGAGGACGGATGTTTTCGGGTCGCGTCCCATGCGGGCTGTACCCATTTCATGTATACAAAGTCCCGGATTGGCCTCAGGATCATTAAATGTTCTGATATCTTTTACACCGGATTTTTCCAGCATCTCGGCAGCACTGTTCATCATGTCCGTCCTCATTGACAGTTCGTTATCGCGCCAGATACAATCAAAATCCATCAGGGGTAGTCCCCATTTGTCCTTTTTATCCTTGCTAAGCTTTACTCTGTTATCCGGATGAGGCAGGTGTTCTCCCCATCCACCCAGCCACATGGACCAGTCGCCAGCTTCAGTCAGTTTTGCTTTCAGCGATTCACCGATTCCTTCAAGTTCGTTTACCCTTCCCCGGTAGGCGCCACCCTGGTAACCAAATCCACGCACGTAATCTTTCTGTCTGGTTTTCTCATTGATATTACGGAACCTGGGTATATATATACCATTAGCCCTTCTCCCAAAAAAATAACTGTCCTGAAATCCATCATAAGTCCCGCTGGCGCCAACATGATAATGATGATCCATCAGATTACGGCCCAATGCATCGCTTCCATTTCCAAGTCCTTCAGGATGCGCATCCGAAACAGAATTCAGCAGGATGGCTGTGGTTCCAATGGTTGATGCATTCAGAAAAATAATCTTAGCAAAAAATTCTTCTGTCTCCATAGTATTGGCGTCGATTATACGAATGCCCTTAGCCCGCTTTTTTTCCTTGTCATATATAACATTTACTACTATGGAAAATGGTCTGAGTGTGAGATTTCCGGTGGCTTTCGCTGCTGGAAGGGTCACCCCGTTACTACTGAAGTATCCTGTAAAAGGACAACCCCGGTCGCACATGTTCCGATACTGGCAGGGACCGCGGCCATTCAGACCCTTACTAAGATTCGCCACGCGGCCGATTATCATTCTGCGCCCGTCAGAAAATTTATCATGAATACTTTCGGTAATGTGTTTCTCAAGGCAATTCATTTCCATCGGTGGAAGAAATTCACTGTCCGGCAATTGCGGCAAGCCTTCTTTCGAACCACTAATGCCAACAAATTTTTCAACATAACTGTACCAGGGAGAAATATCTTTGTACCGGATCGGCCAGTCAACACCGTGACCGTCTTTAATGTTGGCTTCAAAATCAAGGTCGCTCCAGCGATAGCACTGCCTGCCCCACATCAAACTTCTTCCACCCACATGATAACCCCGTATCCAGTCAAATGGTTTAACCTGCGTATATGGATGTTCAAGGTCGTTAACGAAAAAATGATTATTGGTCTCATTACAAAAACCACGAACCTGGATATGCTGCTCTTTACGCATATTTTCGGTTATAGTTCCCCGGTGGTCAAGTTGCCAGGGTGCGAGGGTTGCAGTAGGATAATCCTTGATATGTTCCACATTCCTGCCTCTTTCCAGGACAAGTGTTTTTAATCCTTTCTCGCATAATTCTTTTGCGGCCCACCCTCCGCTGATGCCCGAACCGACTACAATGGCATCGTAGGTATTCTGTTTAACCGCCTGATTATTGATTCTTAGTGAATCCTGTGGCATGGCATCGTTTATGTTGAGCCATGAATTTAAAGAAAAAATTCCGCCTGAAACCTTCCTGTATGATATTATCCTAATGAATCTCTACATAAATATTCAAAAATCAGAAAAGCATCAATTCACTGAAGGATGCTTTTCTGGTAATACCATACCAGGAAGAATAAAACTTAACTCTTGGGTTTATCCTTCAGAGATGACTTGGGAACGTATACCTTTTTCCCCTTTTTGTCTACATAATAATATTTGGAATTGTGGTCTATATAAATAGGAGCCTGTCCCTGAGGCCCGATTTTATTTTTATAAACTTCATCTACAACTGCTGATTTCCCTTTTGAAGCAATTTCTGAAGTTTTATTCTCTACTTTTTTAACTGTGCTGTCAACCTGGGCCTGGGTTGTAATAGCCCAACCTGTCAAAACCAATAATATAATTCCTGCCTTTTTCATAAACATTTTTATTTTAAATGTAAATTCAATACGCCTCCATACTTAAAAAATAGTGCCAGGAATAACCAATAAGAAATTATTTGTTAATTATATACCTGGTAAGGAAGAATATGCCAACAAGCAGGGATGCAAATAAAATAATAGCCAGGAAGATTATTAACCGAAATTTCTTTTGATGTTTGGAGGCTTTTAGCAAACTCTCTTCCCGTACTACACCAGGCAGGAGCCGGATGGAAAGATTCAAAAGCAACGACACCACTATAAAATCATCAATATAGCCGACGAATGGAATAAAATCGGGAATCAGATCGATCGGGCTAAGCAGATAAATAATCGATACAATAACAGGTAACCTGGCAATTGCGGTAGTTCGTTTATCTCCCAAACCATAATAAAGGATCATGATTTCCTTTCGGAACATCCAGGGCATGATTTTCGGGCTTTTTATTGACATTATTAAAATTTACAGGAGCGCCAGAACTATCACATCAAATGTACACCAGACTTCCAATGACATTGTTTTAATCCGGCCAGGTAGAAATTAATTCATAACTTATCTTAGTATGACCCCCTATAGTCATTTGATAATCGAAAATATCAGAGAAGAAATAAAAGGATTCAAAACTTTTAGTTTCGCAGAGGGCCATAATCTGAAATACGAGGCTGGCCAGTTTATTACACTCGTTGATATAAACGGATCAAGGGAAATCCGGCGATCCTATTCCATCATCTCATCTCCTGTTTTAAAAGAACCTTTATCCATTGCAGTCAAACGTATCGATAACGGAGTTTTTTCCAGAAAGCTGGTTGACAGGGCCCGGATTGGCGATTCACTCTTAACAACGGGCGCCGCAGGGTTTTTCCGACTTCCTGATAATATAAAATTCTTTAGCAGCATTTTCTTTTTTGCTGCAGGATCTGGTATTGCTCCCATTTTATCACTTATAAAAACAGTGGTCCGTCTCTTTCCGGAAATTTCAGTTTACCTTATTTATAGTAACCAATCCCTTGAAACCACCGCATTTTACCAGGAACTTCAGCGGTTGTTGCTGCGTTACCCTGACCAATTGCATGTGGATTTTCTCTTTAGTTCAGAATCAGATCTTAGAAAGGCGCGTTTAAACCGGGATCTACTGCTGGAATTTTTAAAAATAAAACATTTCAACCGGGAGAAAACTCTTTTTTATACCTGCGGACCGGAATCCTATATGCGCATGATTATTTTTCATCTTGTGGAAGAAGGATTCAATATAAACCAGGTCAAAAAGGAAGACTTCAATCCAGGTAGTAAAAAACTTACAAGCCGGTTACCGCCGGACAAAAATAGTTATCATGTTGAACTTGAATTGAAAGGAAGCAGATTTAATTTTCCGGTAAAATACCCTGACAGTATACTCCAGGCTGCTAAAAAAATTAAACTGAATCTTCCATATAGTTGCGAAACAGGGAAATGCGGGAGCTGCGCAGCCACCTGTATATCAGGAAAAGTCTGGTTATCCAATAATGAAGTACTGACAGATAAGGAACTTGCACTCGGTCTCACGCTCACCTGCACGGGTCATCCGCAGGAGGGTGATGTGGTATTGAAAATTGAATGATGATTGTTATTGTTTATCTGCCTTTTTTTCAAAGTATAAGTACCGATCTCTGTTCTTGTCGGACTCCCGACGCGTATCAACACCGATATACTGAACAGGATCTTTCTGCCAGGATTGGTACAATGGCCAGTAAGGAAGGCCGGTACCATTTGGATTTTTGGTTTTAATGAAATTCACAAAATAATCCTGCATGATAGCTGACACCATATAATCATCGGGCTGCCAGTCATAAACCCGGTTAGTTGGCAGGTTACCCAATGCATATTCTATCTCTGCAGAATGGGATGCTCCGTTAAATGTTCCTGGTTTTTTAACCGAGTCTTCCGGATTGGCAGATGGTTTATTTATTTCAGAGCGAAGTCCCGGCCTGGGCTTTGTAAAATAATAACGATATACTGGACTATTGGTTTTTGCATGCAGATCGGCCCATCTCCAGGTTCCGAATGCAATAAAACGATCTCCTCCCAGGGCTGATGCAACTTTCTCTACATCCGAATCTTCCAGAACAGCATATAATTTTAGAATCTCATCCGACTCTCCTGGATATAATTTCTTAACCGCATTAATATAATTTTCTTTCGTCGGTTCTGCACCCCCTAAAATGGACTGCCATCCTGCTTCTCCTGAATTCCATCCCACAAGCAATGGAACTTTTGCAATACTGCCTGATTTATATGATGCAATGGGAGATTCAGGGAAAAAATATCCATCCACATCAACTGGAAAATATCCCGCACCAGGTTTGGATGTTGCCTGTAAAATTTGTTCTGCCGGCATCGCACGTAATTCTTTTAATGAATGCGCACCCACGTTTGCGCTAAATTGCAGTCCTGTTTTTTCGGCATCTGCCAATGTTGTTGTAGGTCTGATATTCAAAAGTGATCCACTTTCCCCTATTGCTGCGGAAAATAAGTTTCTTGGCAGCGGGGAAACAACCTGTGCATTCACGGAAAAAGAACCTGCTGATTCACCTGCAATGGTAATATTATCGGGATTTCCACCAAAAGCCGCAATGTTTTTGTGTACCCAACGAAGAGCTTCAGTCTGATCAAGAAGTCCGTAGTTTCCGGAAGCATGATGGGGAGATTCTTTACTGAGTTCAGGATGGGCCATAAATCCAAATACACCGAGTCTGTAGTTGACCGTTACCGTCACAATCCCTCTCCTGGACATGCTCTCACCATCATAGCGAAATTCAGAACCGTCTCCTGCAATAAAACCACCTCCATAGAAATAAACCAGCACGGGTAATTCCTCCCTTCCTGTTTTTGCGGGTGTCCAGATATTCAGGTAAAGACAATCCTCATTTACGCCGTCGGATCTGAATTTCATATCACTGAATACTGGCAGTTGCATGGCACGTGGAGCAAAATGATCTGCTTTGCGCGTACCTTCCCAGCTTTTGACCGATTGAGGTTCTTTCCATCGCAAATCACCTACAGGCGGCTCCGCATAAGGAACTCCTTTAAACATACTGATTCCGGAAAGTTGCGTTCCCTGCAAAATTCCATTGGCTGTTTTTACAGTTGGCAAACCGTGATCAGGAGTTAATTGTCCGAATAGAAATGTAGTCATCAGGTTGAAACAAAAAATAAAAGCAATCGGTTTCATATGAAGAATTGAATTCGAAGATAAGCTAGGAATTTCATCCCGCCTGAGTCTCTATGAAAATTTGAATACTGGCATTCTGCGACTTTAAGTTGGGGATTCAAATCCCCAATACGTTTCACTTAATATATTCTTTGATCGTTTAATGTTTTAAAATAATAGTTTTGGAGAACGATATGACCAACAAATTATTCAGTTACTGTTTGCTTTTCCTGTACGGAATAATCCTCCGGGAAACAGCGATGGCACAAACACAAATTAACTCCTGAACAAAGACCCGATATATAAAGCTGGTTTGGCAGGATGAATTTGATATCCCGGGTTTGCCCGATCCTTAGAAATGGAAATATGATACCGGATATATCAGGAACTATGAACTTCAATATTATACTTATCGACGGGTAGAGAATGTACAGGTTAGTAACTGCTTATTGGATATCGTTGCCAGAAATGATTCTTTTGAAATGAACGGTCATGTTTATCCGATCACTTCTGCTGATTTAACTACGGAGGGAATAAAGGACTGGACCTTTGGAAGAATAGAAGTACGTGCTAAAATTCCATCTTCCCTGGGTACCTGGTCCGCCATCTGGACATTAGGAAGCAATATTGGAAAAACCGGTTGGCCGGTCTGCGGTGAAATTGATATAATGGAAAATGTCGGATTTATGCCTTACGCCTTACACCTAATTTCCCTCAGGAAATTTTTCCCATTCCCAATATTCATTTTTTGTCTTTCCATCCGGACGGGGCTTACCACTTCGAATAGTGTACACCGTTATGGCTTCCATTTTTTCTTCCGGCATTTCAAATTCCAGGATTTCCTGGTAACGTTTGTTTGAAAGATCTTCTTCCAAAAATTCTTTCGATAATTCCAAAGGAAGGAATAAAGGCATTCGACCTCGGTTTTCTCCGTCGTTATGAATTTTCTTCATGAGGTCATTTCCGTTGCGTGTAATAAGACTGAATGTAAATCTTTTGAGCATCTCGCCTGTCTGCAGGTCGGGCAGGTCGGCAACTGAATATAAACCAGGAAGAAAAAACAGGGGCTGATCAATAAGTCTGATATAATAAGGCACTTTCTTCTTCCATCCTTTGATGGCCCTGTGTTCGTAAACACCGGTGACAGGTATGAGACAGCGGCGGTTTCGGATCTTATACCAATAACTCTTTTCATCACCCAGAATACGCTCACTTCGGGTATTCAGCATGGAAACCCTTTGACGAAGAAAATCTCTCTCATTTTTAACATAAAAAGGAATAACACCCCATTCCATAGGGCGAACGGTGAGTTTATTATTTTCACGATCCCGGTAAATAATTGGATGCTTATTAAAACTATGCCCCATGATATGGGTTCCATCAAAATCCAGTTCCAGCTGAAGAGGGGTTTCCAGATCTGGAAAATATGCGGACAGTTCTTTAAGTTTTACTGTAAAGGAAATGTCGTAACACATGGGATTAAGGAACTATTTTAGGGCAAATATAATGAAGTGTGGAAGTGTGGTAGTGTGGTAGTAAAACCGGAAAAGGACTTTCGAAGATCGTAAATTGTATTTCGACTTTCGATCTTCGGCCTTCGATTTACGGCCAACGATCTACGATCTATGATCACCGGCCAACGGCCAACGGCCAACGGCCAACGGTCAACCCTGCCTGCCGGCAGGCAGGGGCCAACGAATTAATGCTCTATCTCTTCAAATTTGATCCGGATATGCTGGTTCCCGTGTTTGAGGATGATGAATATTTCTCCGAAACTGAGCTGAATGGTTGGTTTCACAATGGCATCCCTCGAAATCCGCCAATTGGTCTGCTTTTCCACGTATTGTTTCAACTTTTCCCTGTATCTTTTATTGACCAGATTTTCCAGTTCCTTCGCACTCCGAACTACAGCAAAAAATATCCGGTATCCTGATCCTTCCATTAGCATTTCACGGATTCTATTTAGATGTGGAGGGTGTTGAAGATCGATGATCGCTGCATACCGGTCCTTCTTCACTGCATTAAGATGAAGATTTGCTTCGCCACGTTCCACATAATCAGAAAGCAACAGGTTAATCCTTGACCTTTCCGGATCTGCATCCAATTCCTTCATCCTATAATAAGTTTGCGATACGAGATACCTTCTGCCTAATTGGATTAGGCGATGTATGTATGCTGGTTTAAATTCTTCAAAGGGTTGTAAAAACCGTATTTCCATAATGTGGTACTGTGGAATTGTGGATATGTAGAATTGTAGAAATGAAATTTTAAATTGAATTATAAATTTTAAATTAAATTTTACATTTCATTCTTACATTTTTCACATTCTTACAATTACACATTTTTCAAATTGTGATTTTTAAGATCTCAGCCATCCGCGTTGTGTATCGCTGAGAAAGATACTCCGTCTTAAGCTTATATTTCCTTTCAAAACCCTGTACCGCGGTCCGGACGATTTCCTTACCGAGGCTTCTGTTGATTTTGTCGATAGTCTGCATTACACGACCATTTTTCTCCCGGTCAGCCGCATCAAAACAACTGGACTGCACGGCCGTTTCTGGTACAAGGTCCATCACGGTAACGCCGCATTTCATATATAGAAAACCTGGTTTAAAAATAATGTCAAGCCCCCGGAGTGCAGCCTTGATAATTTCACCGCTGTGATTGGATGCTCTTTCCAGATCAATATCGATCGAACGCAGGTACTGGGATTCTTCCGTCTTATGGGGATTCGTCTGAATAAAAACCTGCAGGCTCCGGCAACAGGTTTTTTCCACACGCAGTTTGGCGGCGCAACTTGCGGCATAATTAGCCATCGCTTCGGCAACCTGGCTTTTTTCTGAAATTCTTTTTCCAAAAGAACGTGAGGTGCAGATATTTTTCCTTAATGGCTTTTCTTCTTCCCATGGAATGGAGGAAATCCCCCGGAGTTCATATAGGAGGCGGAGTCCTTTTACTGATAAATTTT
>DASZHV010000138.1:0-42874 GCA_035937535.1 Puia sp.
CCCCACTACCACACTACCACACTCTCTCAGTTCTTAGTGGTTAGTTGATACGCAACAATCCTTTTGTCGAAAAAAGTAGGAACATATACGATCTTTTTAACCGGATCATACCCGATATCTGCCGTATTCTTTTTTTCCGAGTGAGTATCCAGCAGCAATTCAGTTTGTCCGTTTGCATAAACATAATAAGTATAACCTACCCATGATGTTGCGAGATAATCTCCATTACCTATTGGTTCGATCCCATCGATATCATGTCCAATATCGGCAATCTGCCTGATCTGTTTCTTGTCATCTGCGATCATCAATCCAGGACCTTTTGCATATACCAATCCGTCTTTTACTGCTTTTAATCCATTGGCGCCAGTAACATTTTCAAGGTAAAGAATTGGTTTCTCATTTTCCAGTTTCCAGATTCTGCCTGTTTTCGAATCAGACACAAACACAACTCCCTTATCTGTTACAGTGATATCATTCAGTCCACTGGCGCCTTCAATTGGAATTTTCCTGATCAGCCTGCCCTTTGGAATATCGACGACTACAACTTCGGAAATATCAGCGGCATACATTTTATCCTTGTACATCCCAAGTCCTTTCGGAGCATTCAAACCGGTTATCCATAGTGAATCGTAGTGAGTCCCTGCAGTTGTCATGTGGCCAATACCGCCCTTCCCATCTACATCCCAGGGACCGCCATCTATAAGGGATACATACAAGAGGTTATTTTTAAGGTCGGGAAGTACGGATTCAGGGGTATTAACTATTGCATCGGTTGACCATAATTGTACCAGGGAATGTTTTTGCGCACGAGTGACCAGGAATGCTGGAATTAAAAACAATAAGAATGTCAGAAACTTTTTCATATTGCTGGTTTTTAATGGACAATAAAATTATTATTCTTTGTCTATTCTGAGAATTTTATTTGTTTCAAAGAGAAGATTTCGTAAATTCAATAAATTGCCTGCCATGTCAAATCAGAAAACTTTTACGCAGACCGAAATTGCACCCCTGGGCAGTTTGGATGAATGGGAAGAAGATGTGCTAAAACGATATCCGGAAAATGTAATTTCTGCAAAAACCAAAGAATCATACAGGAATTACGAAACCCCGGCCCGCGATACGGTTCGTGAATTTTACCGCCTGAATCATACGTATCAAACCTACGGTTTCGTACAAGCTAAAAGAAATGAATTCCTGCAATTCACTAAAAGAGAAATGCCTGTGTGGGAAGCTTTTCAATTTTTGAATCAGCTGGTAGACGATTCAGATCCCGACACAGACCTTGATCAGTTTCAACATCTGCTCCAGACCGCAGAAGCCATCCGTGCCGATGGTCATCCAGACTGGATGGTAGCAGTGGGCCTGATGCACGATATGGGAAAAGTGCTTTGTTTGTTTGGTGAACCTCAGTGGGCAGTTGTAGGTGATACATTTCCCGTTGGATGTGCTCATTCTGAAAAAATAGTTTACCCGGAATTCTTTTCATACAACCCCGATACAAATGATCCGGCTTTGAATTCAACTTTAGGATTGTATAAGCTTAATTGCGGTCTTAGAAATGTTACAATGTCATGGGGTCATGATGAATATGTTTATCAGATGCTGAAACATTCATTACCGGAACCAGGATTATATATGCTTCGTTACCACTCTTTTTATGCCTGGCATCGCGAAGAAGCTTATGATTATTTATTGGACGATCATGACAGGGAAATGCTCAAATGGGTAAAACTCTTCAATCCATATGATCTCTACTCAAAAAATCCTGTACCACCTGATTGGACAAAACTCAAACCATATTACGAAGCGCTGGTCAGCAAATACCTTCCTGCAATAATAAAATTCTAAACTGCTTACCGAACAGAAACAGGAGAATCATTCCCCGTGCATAAATTACAGCGAGCGGACTACCTAGTATTTTTTATCTATTTCATAATCGTTTCTGCTTATGGATATTATGTGTACCAGAAGAAAAAATCTGCTACTACAGATTCCAAAGATTTTTTTCTTGCAGAAGGATCGCTTACCTGGTGGGCCATTGGAGCTTCCCTTATTGCCTCGAATATTTCTGCGGAACATTTTATCGGCATGTCAGGATCCGGTTATGCATTAGGGTTGGCCATTTCAACTTATGAATGGATGGCAGCGGCTACCCTGATAATCGTGGCAGTATTTATTCTACCGATATATCTCAGGAATAAAATCTTTACCATGCCGCAATTCCTTGCCAGGAGGTATAATCAGCAGGTAAGTACACTGATGGCAGTATTCTGGTTACTCGTTTATGTTTTCGTGAATCTCACTTCCATTATTTATCTGGGAGCCCTTGCGATTACATCCATTTCAGATATTTCTTTTGGCTGGAGTATTGCCGGTTTAGCCCTGTTCTCCATTATCGTTACACTCGGTGGAATGAAAGTAATTGGCTATACAGATGTGATCCAGGTACTGGTCTTGATTGTGGGTGGATTGGTTACCACTTACCTTGCACTTACATTGCTTTCAGGGCATTTTGGATATGGCAGTAATTTATTGAAAGGATTATCCATTCTCCGTAAAGAAGCGCCGGATCATTTTCATATGATCTTTCATAAGGGAGATCCTTATTACAAGGATCTTCCCGGTTTGTCAGTAATAGTCGGCGGGATGTGGATCAATAACCTGGCTTACTGGGGATGCAATCAATATATTATCCAGCGTGCATTAGGCGCCAATCTGAAAACTGCCAGAAGCGGGCTGCTCTTCGCAGCATTTTTGAAATTGCTTGTTCCGGTGATTGTTGTCCTGCCTGGTATAACGATGTTTGTTTTACATAAGAATGGACTGTTCCAAAATGAAATGATGCCCGACGGTGTTATCAAACCGGATCATGCTTACCCAACCCTGATGAATTTATTACCACCCGGCCTGAAGGGTGTCGCATTTGCAGCATTGACGGCAGCAGTTGTCGCATCACTGGCAGGAAAAGCAAATAGTATATCAACTATATTTTCACTCGACATTTATAAAAAATATTTTAATAAGGAAGCTTCTGAAAAGCAATTGGTAGGTATTGGTAAATGGGTCGTAATAGTATCCATGGGCATTGCAGCACTGATTGCGCCGGCATTGAAAAATCTGGATCAGGCTTACCAGTTTATTCAGGAATATGTTGGATTCATTTCACCTGGTGTGCTTGCGATTTTTTTACTCGGTTTTTTTTGGAAGCGGACAACAGCTACTGCTGCATTAACAGGGAGCCTCCTGACTATTCCCGTATCCACCATTTTAAAATTTCTTCCCGTCTGGACCAACGGTATTTTCCCGGATTATCCTTTCCTCGATCGCATGACGATTACTTTCGGAATCATTGTACTCATAATGATCGGGATCAGCTTATCCAAACCGCCTTCTGCTGATGTATCACATTCCATCCTCATTGATAAAAAAGACTTTCGGGTTTCACCTGCATTTATCCTGGGTTCTGTAATCATTATGGGAATACTGGCGGGGCTATACACGGTTTTCTGGTGATGAAAAGGCGGGATGGCATCCCTATTGCAGGACTATGTAAATCGTTTCACTTAATATTACCGTATAAATACTCATTATGATTTTAATCAAAAAAGCAAATCTGATATTCTTATTAGCCGCTTGTCTGTTTATTGGAGGTTGTGTTTCTAACAGTAAATTCAATGCTTCCCAACAGGCGCTTCAATCAGTCAGGAATGACAGTGCGCAACTTGCCAATAAAGTGAGTACCCTGGAAAGTTCAGTCGCTCAATTAAAAACCCAGATAACTAATCTTAATAATCAGGTCAGTGATCTTGCTTTTAAAGCCGGAAAATATTCAACCGAAGCCGCAAATAAATCCTCAGAACTGGCAGCGCAACAGGAAAAACTTATTCAGCTGCAGGCATTAATGGACCAACAGAAAAAAGCCATTGAGGACATACGGAAAAAAATGACTGATGCGCTGGTTGGATTTACATCCAAGGAATTAACCGTATCAATTAAAAACGGTAAGGTTTATGTGAGTCTGCAGGAAAGCTTATTATTTCCATCAGGAAGTGCAACAGTAAATCCGAAAGGGGTTCAGGCACTGGGAAAACTTGCTTCCGTATTGAATATAAATCCGGATATTAATGTAGAAATTGATGGACATACAGATTCTATTCCCATCCGAAGCAACATATATCCTGATAACTGGGCACTAAGCACCGCCAGGGCTGTGTCCATCGTCCGTGTACTGATTAAAGATTATCAGGTAGATCCTGTCAGACTGGTTGCATCTGGTCAGAGTCAGTATGATCCGGTTGAAACGAATAGTACTCCTGAAGGAAGAGCACAAAACCGGAGAACAGATATCATACTTTCGCCAAAATTGGACGAACTGTATAAATTATTGGGAACACCGACGTCTTAAGCTTAAGGCGTAAGGCGTAAGGCTTAAGGCATAAGGTGTAAGGCTTAACGCATATAGTTTTTTCGGTCAACCATCATCTAATAATATCTCCCAATATACTGGTTCTCAACAATGGCTTTTTTCAGTTCGGCGGGATCAACAGGACCTTCTTTTGCAAAAACAATTTTGCCTCCGGGTTCTACCAGTATAGTATAGGGCAGGGCTCCGGGCCATTTGGGGTCGATGGCATCAATAAGTTTATAATTATTATCTTCTGAAAAGATATAATTTTTATTTGAGGCTTCCTCCTTCTGCAAATACTGGAGCGCTCTTTTCTGTTTTTCAATCCCGTCGGCACTAATGGAGATGAATTCAAAATCCCGTTTACGATACATTCTGTTCATGGTGATAAATTCCGGGAATTCTGCTACACAGGGACCACACCATGTTGCCCAAACATTGATGAGTCTTAATTTATCAGAATGATTTTGTACCAGTTCCCGGATCCCCTTTTCGTTGATAGTGTCAAGGCTGACAGGCTCTTTTGCCCATTCCACCTTTGCTTTATCAATCCAGCTACTCTTTTCAGCCCATTTTATACTGCATCCGAAAACCTTTGTAGTGGGTACGGAAACCTGTTTGCCTGCTAAAAGTTCATCGATGGCATTTCGCGCATCTCTTTCTGTAGGAGTCTTGGTTGGTTTTTCAATATTATCGATCCGGCCGCTATAGCGGAGGATTCTTTTTTTATCAAATATAAAAACATGTGGTGTGGCAATGGGTCCATAAGCCAGCGATACCTTTTCATTTTCGCCATCATAGAGATAAGGGAAATTGAATTTTTTTTCTTTGGCCCGTAGTTTCATCTCATCAAATGAATCACCCATATCGGTATATCCCAGCTCATCGAGGTTAATGGAACTTGGATCATTCGGCATTATTGCAATGACCGAGACTTTTTTCGCTGCATAGTCATTTTTCAGCTGAATGATCCGGTTCTCATATGCCTGGGCCGTGGGGCAATGGTTACATGTAAAAATGATAACCAGTATTTCCGATTGATCGAAGGAAGCAAGACTATATGTTTTTCCATCTGTTCCCGGAAGGGAAAATGATGGTGCAGGCGATCCGATCGGTAAACTGGGGTGATCGCTTGTAAGCTTGAAAAGCAATCCGGCATTTCCATTATCCTTGCCCATTACTGAAAATAAGATCAGGCAACAGACTATCAAAAGGCAGGCTTTCATTCGTTAATTTTTACGGTATTCAAAATTACAAAACCTTGTAAAAGGTAATTATTTTTGAAAAACCCTGATGAACTATAATAATAAAATATTAATTGTAGTAGGATTGATGTAGTAAATCCTTAAAATTTGATAATGAATTTCAATATGAAGTAGTCCGGATGTAGCTTAAAAAATGAAATTTGTTTTAAACATCCTACATTTATAAGATAAATACCGATTGCTAAGCTAAAATTTATTTTATGACATCCAGAAGAGTTTTTATAAAATCTGCCTCCGCTTTATCAGCTGCCATGTTCGTAAAAGGTCCGCTGAATGCTTTTGCTGCTGCACCATTGATCGGTCTTCAATTGTATACGGTACGGGATGCTATGGAAAAAGATCCTCAGGGAACCCTTGCACGGGTAGCACAGATCGGGTATAATTCTGTGGAAAATGCAACCTACACGGGGTCTGAAAAATTCTATGGGATGGATGCAGAAACTTATAAAAAGCTTTTGGTCAACAATGGCCTGGTTGCTCTTAGCGGGCATTACAGACTCGGTGAAGAAATGGTCAAGGGAGCCCCTCAGAACGGTACTATTTTGCATGACTGGCAGAAAGCTGTTGATGATGCTTCAGCAGTCGGCCTTAAATATATGGTATGCGCTTATTTGTCTGCACAGGAACGCGGAACCCTGGATCATTATAAACAATTGGCTGATATATTTAATAAAGCAGCTGAAACATGTAAAAAATCAGGCATTCAGTTCTGTTATCATAACCACAATTTTGAATTTGAAGTGCAGGATGGTGTATTCCCTTATGATATTTTACTGGATAAAACTGATAAAAACCTCGTGAAAATGGAAATGGATTTATATTGGATTAAAAAAGCAGGACAGGATCCACTGGCACTGTTCCAAAAGCACCCGGGAAGATTTCCACTCTGGCATATAAAAGATATGTCGAAAGAAGCTGATCAGAGTTTTGCAGAAGTCGGAAACGGCATCATTGATTTCAAAACGATATTTCAACACAAGGATCAGGCAGGCATGAAATATTTCTTCGTAGAACAGGATAAATGCCCGGGTTCTCCATTTGATAGTATCTCTCAAAGCATAAAATTCATTAAGGCAAACCTGGTTTAATTGTTAATTGTCAATTGTTAATTGTTAATTGTTAACGCTGCAATGTATCAGTTTGATAAATTGTAAGCGCCAATAATTTTCCAGAATTTCCGTTAACAATTAACAATTGACAATTAACAATTAAAAATCAGGCTTTAACCTTTATTTCTGGCGAAGAGATTTCCAGGAGGAAATCAAAAAGATTGGTTTCAGTATTGATCTTCAGTTTTTTCCTCAGTCGGTATCTTCCAATCTCAACACCACGAACGGATATACTTTCAAGTTGTGCAATTTCTTTGCTGGATAAATTCATTCTTAAATAAGCGCAAAGTTTAAGCTCGTGCGGACTGAGCGTTGGATATCGCGCTTTGATATTACTGAGAAAGTCACTGTGCACATGGTCAAAATGTTGGGCGAATAGTTCCCAGTCCTTATCCATCTTATTTTCTTCGCTAAGAATACGCATGATTTTTTTAAACTCATCAGGCGCAGCGTGACCATTTGTATTTTTCTTAATCCGGCTCATTTCTTCTTTAATATTACCCAGGAGTTCACCCTTCTGTACCAAATGCATAGCTGTAGAAGCAAGCTCAGTATTTTTAAATGCAATCTCTGCTTCCAATTTCTCATTCCGGAGTTTTACGATTTCTTTTTCGGATTTTTCCAGTTCCAGTTCATGGAGATAGGTTAACCTCTTTTGTTCTTCTTCATATTTTTGTTGTTGTTCAAGAAATATTTGTTTTTGCCAGCGGAATATAAGGTAGATGACCCCTAATATCAATAACACATAGGTGATATAAGCCAGGGTTGTCTGATACCAGGGAGGTAAAACGATAAATTTGTAGATTTTTACTGAAGATTCATTGCCCAGGTTATTTTTCGCCTTAATCTGGAATTCATATTGTCCCGGAGGCAGATTGGTATATTCTTTTTCTGATTTTTTTGACCAATCTGACCAGGAAGTATTGAATCCATTCAAAAGATAACTGTATTGAACATTTGATTGCTGTGCATAGACCGGCGCCGAATATTCGAAATGAATGGAATTCATATTACTGCTTATACTCGGAACAGCGGTTTCCGGCTGAATCAACGGATGATTTATCTGATCGAAATACCCTCCGAACAACAGGCTGTCTGAATTACCAAATGCTTTCACTGAACGGATCATAACATCTAATCCATAACGGTTCTTTTTATATGACTCGTAATTAATATGATAAAATCCCTTTTCCGATCCAACGAGAATATTTGAATTATTATAGGGATAAACGTTTTCATCACCCCCGACCATTTTACCATTCAATTCCGGGAAATATATAATTTTAGGAACTTTCCAGGAGAAGTCCAGGACGCCGAGATTTTTATCTTCGATGAACCAGATATTTCCGGATGCATCTTCTTTAAGGTATCTGATATTCCTCGTGCCAAAAAACGCGGTGAAATATGGAGACTGTTCAAACCTGTCTGTCTTTGGATCATATTCATAAATACCTTTCTCAGTAGCCACAACGATCCGGTTTAAAACTTTATATAATTGATTTTTTACGGAAGAAGGAAGACCCTGTTCTTCCGTATATAACCGGACAATTGCGGTCATACCAGGACGAGGATCAATTTTATAAATTCCACGATAAGGATGACCGACCCAGATGGTATTATTATTATCTATTGCAACAAATTGGGAATATTCGCTAAAACCCGGAATATTCCCTTTTGAAATAAATTGTTTGTTATCCCATTCCAAAACATCCAGTCCCGATTCATTTCCGGCTAAGACAAATTTGGATGGAAGCACATTTGATAATGGAAGAAAGCAATGAAAACCCACTGACGAATTTAAAGTTACCTGCTGTCCCGAGTGCAATGTATAGGCACCGTCATGATACCCAAATAATAATTCTCCGTTAATATTATTGAGACACCAGGAAGAACCTTTTGAATAGGATAAAGGAATAAAATCACCGTTTACAAAACTGAGATCTGTTTTCCCGTTCAGAGGCACTTTATAAAATCCATTGGAAGTACCAACATATAGGGCGTCTTCGTAAATCAGGGAAGTATATCCTTTACCTTCATTAAGCTTTTCGGGATAAATATGTTTAATGGCATTGTTATAGGCAATAAAATCAATGCCGTCATCTAGACCCAGCCACAGATTGTTGTCCTTGTCAAGGAACAGGGAGAGGATATTATTTATTTGTAACCCTTCTTTGCGTGAAAGATTCTGGATTACCTCACCCTTTTTGTTTACAACATAACAGCCATTCATGTTGGTACCTACAGCAATCCAGTCACGTGTAACCGGAATCGCTGTAAGTATGCGCTGGTTTTGTAATGGATTAAAACCTGCAAACCGGAAAGGTGTGAGTTTATCTTTATATAAAACATAAAATCCTGAAGTAATGGTAGTAAGAAAACTGCTATCGTTACCAAAAGAAAACATCGAAGAAACGATAAACCCGGAAGGTAGTGGCGGATTGTCGAGGTAATTGGTCCAAAGGCCATTGTTGAATTTCATGAGACCGCTATTCAGGTCCTGGGCTATCAATGTATTGTTGCCAAGTCCGAGGAAAGCCCATTCGCTTGGAGCGGGATATACTGTTATGGAATAACCATTGTATTGAAAAATCTTCTCTTTTGAACGGAAAAAAACATCCTTACCCATTGTAACAATATTCCAGATATCGGTAAAAGAGTAGTCTCTTTTAGATAACAAGGATTTAAGGGAGGTGAAGAATAATTTTCCGTTCCTGTCGGGACTGAAATAACCAAAATCATCCTGGCCGCCGGCATAAATCCTGTTATCTTTTCCCATTGCTAAGGAGCGGACAATGGTCTTATTTGGAATGGAGTATAATTTCCAGGAGGAACCGTCAAAACTGAGCAATCCGTCAAGATTCGCGAAATACATGATCCCATTCCGGTCTTCAACTATGCTTCTGTTTTCCGTTCCGGCATTGTAACTACTCTTGTAGTAGTTAATAATGTCAGGAATACCGATGGGATTCTGACCTTGTACAATTGATGTAAGGAGGAAAAGCAAAAAAATGAGCCCACGTTTCATATACAAATCAATCTGAATCAAAAGTAAGGGGAAACCGCATAAAAAAAACCGCTTAAGACACCTGGCTGGTTTTAATGGTCCTTCTCCCGTTTAAAATTTTTATTTGATGTAGTGTTGATGTAGTGCTTCCAAAAGAAATCCGTTTATTTTTTATGTGAAGTAGTATTGAAGTAGCCTGAAAACTTATCTTCCATCTAATCGAATATAATTTCATTCCTGCCAGTAATTTTTCAATTTTATTAATCTAATTACATGAAGCAGCAGCTTGCCATTTTTTTGATCCTGTTTTCTATTACCGCTTATTCTCAGCAAAATCCAGTCGGAATTTTCGAAGGTCATGGAGATATTGGAACCAATGTAAAGCCTGGATCAGCAACTTTTATACCCGGGACAGGACAGTATGTCATTTCAGGTGCAGGATATAATATCTGGGCGGATCACGATGAATTTCAGTTTGTCTGGAAGAAAATGAAGGGCGATTTTATTATTTCCGCAAGGGCTGAGTTCCTTGGGACATGGGTAAATTATCATAGAAAGGTTGGAGTGATGGTTCGTAAATCACTGGATGGCAATTCAGCTCATGTGAATACGGTGGAGCATGGGGATGGGCTCACTTCCCTTCAGTTTCGAAGAACAGCCGGAGCACAGACAGAAGAGATTAAATCAAAATTAACTAAGGCTAATATCATCCAGTTAGAGCGCCGGGGAAATCAATACATTATGCGGGTGGCCGTTTATGGGGAACCCTTTACAACAGATACTATTTCCAATATTGATCTTGGTGATGAAGTATATGTCGGCCTTTTTGTTGGCTCGCATAATTCGGATATTCTTGAAACAGGCGTCTTCAGTAATGTTCGGTTAACTGTTCCGTTCAGGGGTGTCTCAGACCAAAATACAGAGATGACCCTGGGCAGTAACCTTGAATTACTGGAAGTTGCATCTGGGAAAAGAGATATCATATATACTGTTCCCTATTCCATTCAGGCGCCGAACTGGATGGTTGATGGAGGAAGCCTTGTTTTTAACGACTATAAAGGACTACTCTATCGTTTTAACCTGGCTACCAAGGCAATAAGTTCTATCAATACTGGAACGGTAACTAAAAACAATAATGACCATGTATTATCTTTCGATGGCAGCATGCTGGGGCTTAGCAGCAACGTGGAATCACTAGGCGGTTCGATTATCTATACAGTTCCGATTGGCGGGGGAATACCTAAACAAATTACACCCAGGGGCCCTTCTTACCTGCATGGATGGTCACCGGACGGGAATTCTCTTGTTTTCTGTGGCGAGAGAAACGGAGAATTTGATGTGTATAAAATTCCGGCTTCGGGTGGAAAGGAAATCCGTCTTACGGATACTAAAGGTTTGGATGACGGACCTGAATACACACCTGATGGGAAATATATTTATTTTAATTCGGTCCGGTCCGGATCTATGCAGATCTGGCGAATGAAACCAGACGGAATGAATCAGGAACAGGTTACCAATGACGGATTCAACAATTGGTTTGCTCACATCTCTCCGGATGGTAAGTGGATCGTTTTTATTTCATTTCTCAAAGAAGAAGTGCAGCCGGGCATACATCCGCCATACAAAAATGTTTATATACGCCTGATGCCATTTAGCGGAGGACCTGCAAAAGTAATTGCCTATTTCTATGGTGGGCAAGGAAGTATAAATACCCCATCCTGGTCACCCGACAGCAAACGTATTGCTTTTATAAGTAATTCGGATATGGGGGGAAACTAAAACTTCAAATCCGTTTTCTTAATGGCACTTGAAAGACATTATGCGTCTCAGAAAAAAGAATTTGGAATTGGAAAGAGTTCAGCGGGCCAGCCTTCATAAGATGATGTATTAATGAAGTATC
The DNA here is from genome assembly GCA_035937535.1 of Puia sp. Classification (GTDB taxonomy): domain Bacteria; phylum Bacteroidota; class Bacteroidia; order Chitinophagales; family Chitinophagaceae; genus Puia. The sequence goes on from DASZHV010000138.1 coordinate 11,684, forward strand.
ATTTCAGGCTGATAATTTGGATTTTGAGAAACTGATGTGGTATTGTAGTAGTAAAAAATATTGGAAAGAACTCATAGCAGGATAGATTTGGTGAAACGATTCTGCTCATGAAATTGCAACCTGCCACAACTATTCTGTTATTTTTTTGCCTGCCAGCCTTTTCACAACATAACCAGATAGGAATTTTCGATGGTCAACAGGATATCGGATATGTAAAACAGGCAGGTTCTTCCACTTATGATGAATTTACCCAGAGTTATACCATTAAAGGTTCGGGTGCCAATATCTGGTTTAATGAAGATCAGTTCCATTACACTTTTAAAAAGATTTCAGGAGATTTTATTCTGACAGCAGACTTTGCATTTACAGGAGATACGATTGGGGCTGTTGGTCATCGTAAGATCGGATGGATGGTCAGGGAATCTGTAGCGCCTGATGCAGTGAGCATGAATGCCTGCTCGCATATTGACGGACTAATCGCATTGCAATGGAGGGAAATGAAAGGCGCATTTATGCAGGATCCACAGGGTGAGATCTTCTCGGCTAAAAGAGGTTTACGAACCATGCAGTTGGAACGCAAAGGAAAATCGCTGATCATGCGGATGGCGAATCCCGGCGAACCTTTACAGGTTGTGGGAAAACACGATTTAAATGATTTGAAGGACACAGTGCTGGCCGGGATATACATATGTGCCCATGATTCCAATGCCCTGGTTTCAGCCCGTGTATGGAACGTTCGCATAGATCATCCGGTAGAGAATCCTTATATACCCAACCCCTTATTGGCAAAACCCGCGCCTCAGGAAATTATGGGTTGTCGTCTAGAAATTGTTGACTTAACAGACGGAAACAGGAAAATAATATATGAATCGAAAGGTCGGTTTGAAGCACCGAACTGGATGCCTGATGGCAGGAAATTATTATTCAACGATCACGGTTCACTATATACCATACCGATAGAGGGCGGTGTACCGGAAAAATTAAATACGGGATCTGCCGCAAAAATTAATAATGACCACGGAATTTCATTTGATGGGAAAACCCTCGCTATCAGTAATTCAAGGGAAGGAATGCCTGGAGGTGGTTCGTCCGTTTATGTCCTTCCACTTACCGGAGGTGAACCACGTCTTCTTACAGAACAAACACCATCCTATTGGCATGGCTGGAATCCAAATAATAAAGAAGTCTGTTTTGTCGCCCAACGCGGAAGCAAAATTTACAATCTCTACAAGCTGGAAATAAACGGAGGTAAAGAAGTTCAACTCACATTCAATACGAAAGGACATGTAGACGGTCCCGAATATTCTCCTGACGGAAAATTTATTTATTACAATGCAAACCCCACAGGGACGATGCAGATCTGGCGTATGAAACCGGATGGGTCAGGAAAGGAACAAATAACTTTTGATCAGTATCATAATTGGTTTCCGCATATTTCTCCGGATGGGAAATGGATTGTATTCATTTCTTTCCCGCCGGACATTGATCCTAATTCCCATCCTTCGTATCAAAGAGTGATGCTTCGTCTAATGCCGGCATCTGGCGGGGCTCCAAGGGTTCTTGCTTATTTGTTTGGCGGGCAGGGAACATTAAACGCACCATCATGGTCACCCGATAGTAAACGAATTGCTTTTGTAAGTAACTCAGAAAAATAATTAATGAACTTATTTGATCAATGTTATAAAAAATAATTCGCACCCTGGATTCTAATTTTTAAAGTGGTATTTATGAATGATGTAGCAATGATGTGCTTTAATGAACCGATTTCAAATCGTTAGGGCAAGTCTGACGTAGTGTTGATGTAGCTACAAAAAGGAATTTGGTGTATTTCAAATTTAGATTTGTCAGAGAAGAGTGCCTTTTGATAATAACTAAAATATCGATTGCTTATGCCAAAGAAAAAAACCGGGCTACACAAAATGGGTTGCATGTTTATGTGTTTCCTACTACTATCATGCGTCGCATTTGCCCAAAGAACCATCACGGGGAAAGTGATTAACAAATCCGATCACCAGCCTATTGCCAATGCAACAGTAGTAGTCAGGGGAACATTGGTCGGAGCTACAACAGATTCCTTCGGAGTCTTTAGTATTGTAGTAACAAAAAATAACAGCGTACTTGAAATTTCATCCGTTGGATTTGAGAGTGCCGCAATACCGGTTGCGGGTAAGACCAATCTTGGTGAGGTACAACTCGCCAGTACTGCAAGTACACTCAATGAGGTTGTTGTGACCGGATATACATCTCAGAAAAGAAAAGATATAACTGCCGCGGTATCTGTAGTGAATGTGGCAGATATGAGACAAACACCTTCGGGAAGTACAGAAGCCTTGTTGCAGGGACAGGCTTCTGGTGTCACGGTTTTTACAACTGGCGCACCAGGAGGGGCTTCGGTGGTTCAAATACGAGGTATTACTTCATCCGGAAATTCAGCGCCACTTGTGCTCATTGACGGAGTCCCGGCAAGTATGCATGATTTGAATCCATATGATGTTGAATCCATACAGGTATTAAAAGATGCAGGAGGTGCTGCTATTTACGGTGTGCGTGGATCCAACGGTGTTATTGTTATTACAACCAGAAGAGGTGGGGGTAATGTCAGAATTGCTTATGATGGCTTTGTAGGTAGTCAGCAGCCCTTAAGCAAAAGCTGGAGTCTTGCATCACCGACACAGACAGGTACAGCCAAATGGGCCCAGGCTTTTAACGATGGCCTTACTCCATCGGACCCCCAATATGGGAATGGGCCCACGCCGGTCGTTCCGTATTATATAACACCTACCGGCGCACCACAGGGTGCACCAAATACCAGCCTCGCTGATTATAATCTCTATGGTAACCATATTACTAAGGCCGCTCAAAACGGCAATAATTGGTTTAATGATATATTCAAGCCGGCTCTGATCATGGATCATAATATATCATTGAGTGGGGGAACAGCAAAATCCACCTATTTCATGTCATTTAACTATTTGGATCAGCAGGGCACTTTGATAGAAACCAGTTTACAACGTTATTCCGTAAGGGCCAATACAACGTTTAGTTTGATCGATGATCATCTTCGAATTGGTGAGAACGCATATGTTTTTTATAAAACGAATCCGGGATACCTTAGCGCACCCGGTGTAAATAGTACGAATTCCATCAATACTGCTTATCAACTTCCCAATATTATCCCGGTGTATGATATTGCAGGAAATTATGCCGGTGGGATTTCACAGGGCTTAGGTAATGCTTCCAATGCAGTGGCCATCCAGCAACGTCAGGCACACAATATTAATCAGGACTACCAGGTGATTGGAAATGTGTTTGCGGATGTTGATTTTCTAAAACACTTTACTTTCCATACCAGCGCAGGAGGTACTATTGATAACTACTATTTTAACGGTTTCGCTACCACGCCATATGAAAATGCTGAAAATAATCATGCCGCCAATCTTTATACGGAAACGTATGGCTCGAACTCCAGCCTGGTTTGGACTAATACCTTAAAATATAACAATACAATTGATAAAAACAATTTTAGTATTCTTGGAGGTACTGAATATATCTATAATACCGGAAGAGGAAGCAACGCGACCAGGGGTAATTATTATATTACCGATTCAAGTAACCTTACGGTTTCACCCAATCTCTGGACACTCAATTTCGGACAGGCTTCCACACAAACCAATAATTCAAGCATAGTTGGAGACAATGGAATTATGACACCATATCAGCTCGCGATATTTTCTTTATTTGCGCGTGTTGATTATAATTATGACGGGAAATATCTGCTGAGTGCCACCTTCCGCAGAGATGGATCCTCTGTATTTGATCCCTCCCAGCGATATGGGAATTTCCCTTCCATTTCAGGAGGCTGGCGTATTTCACAGGAATCATTTATGAAAAATATTGATTGGTTAGACGAACTTAAAATAAGGGGTGGCTGGGGTAAACTGGGATCCATCAGTAATATCAATCCTACCAATGCTTACACTTTATATGGGCAACAGATCAATCAGTCATATTATGACATTAATGGAACAAGTAACACACCTGTAGCAGGTCTTTACGTTAGTCAGTATGGGAATCCGAACACAACATGGGAGCAGGATATCCTTACCAATATCGGGTTTGATGCAGGCATCATTAAAAATAAAATTGAATTTAGTTTTGACTGGTATAAAAAACTTATCAGTGGATTATTATTTGTGCCAAGGGTTCCCGGAATTAATGGAGGAACACTGGATCCATTTCTAAATTCCGGAAATGTTCAAAACACAGGTGTTGATATGTCGCTCACCTATCATGGATACATACATAGGGACATTCGGATAGATATTACCGGTACGTTTACTTCCTATAATAATAAAGTCGTTAGTCTCCCTCCCGGTACCTTATATATAGATCAGCCAACCGGTGCACAAACAATTACTTCAAGAATTCAGCCAGGGCAACCTCTTGGCGAATTTTTTGGCTACAAAGTGATCGGTTTATTCCAGAGTTATGCGGATGTAAATAGTTCTCCGAAACAACAGGATGCAGCTCCCGGCCGTTTCAAGTACGAGGATGTTAACCACGATGGAAAGATTGACAACAATGACAGAACTTTCTTTGGCAATCCAAATCCAACTTTTACAGCAGGTTTGAATATCTCGGCGGCTTATAAAAATTTTGATTTGTATATGTTTTTATATGCATCTGTAGGTAACAAAATTCTGAACCAGGTTAAAGCATCAACCGATTTCCCGCAGGGATTTGGCAATCAGATAAGCACAAATGTTGCACTCAATTCGGCGAGACTCATTGGTTCAAATGGTCAGCCAACCAGCATCTTGGATTCTACAGCCCATGTAGCTAACCCCGGAACAAATGTTCCCATGCTTGAACAAAGTGCCAATTTCAGCAATTCAGGTGTATTCAATTCTTATACAATGGAAAGTGGTTCGTTCCTAAGGTGCAGAAATCTGACGATCGGATACAATATTGTTTCTTCCACGCTCAAGCGCTTGCATTTTGACAGGATGAGAGTTTATTTTCAGGCGTTGAACCTTTTTACCATTACCAAATATACAGGACTGGATCCGGAAGTGAATCCGGGCACCAATACTGTTTTTGGGATTGATGGCGGTGTATACCCAAATAATCAAAAATCATATAACGTGGGTTTAAGTATGACTCTGCATTAATTTAATTATAAAATCATTTTTATATGAAAAAATTATTTATCTGGATATTGCCTGTTGCAACGGTGCTGCTGGCGCTTTTCCTTTACGCGTGCAGTAAACAATTAAATCTGCAGCCACAGGGATCTTTGATCGCTTCGAATGTCAATAATAATTCCGGTGTTCAGGGGCTCCTGATCGGTGCATATGTTCTTTTATCCGGGGAAAATGTTCCCGGTCAGAATCTTGGAAATGGAAGCGGGGCCTCCAATTATGTATATGGCAATGAAGCCGCCGACGACGCATATAAGGGTTCATCTCCGTCTGACCAACCGGATGCGATCCCCTTATTAACATGGTCACCGGCGCAAGCGAATACCACTTTATACCTGGATGAAAAATGGGTTGTCCTGTATACTGGTATTCAGAGAGCGAACGATGTAATCCGCACACTACGACTTTCACCCAGTATTTCGCCGGCAGACACCGTGGAATATGTAGCAGAAGCCAGATTCTTGCGCGGGTTTTATCATTTTGAAGGTAAAAAGATGTGGAACAATTTTCCTTACGTAGATGAAAACATTTCCTATGTAAAGGGTAACCTGAGTGTCCCAAATTATGCGAGCGGAGCCTATATAAATATCTGGCCAAAGATAGAAGCAGATTTCACATATGCCATGAATAATCTGCCAGGCACGCAACCCAATGTCGGGAGGGTTAACAAATGGGCTGCTATGGCTTTCCTGGCAAAAACTTATATGTACGAACACAATTACACTGGTGCAAAAACTTTACTCGACCAGATTATCGCCAGTGGTACCACATCAAATGGTACTGCCTATTCTCTTGAGCCGATTTACGAAAGCAATTTTAACCCGGCTCAGAAGAATGGCCCCGAAAGCGTTTTTGCATGCCAGGCATCTGTTAATGATGGATCAGCAATTTCAACCAATGGAGGAAATGGTGATACAGGTGATGAACTTAATTTCCCTTATAATCATGGTCCGGGTTGCTGTGGGTTCAACAACCCATCATGGAACCTGGTATCAGCATATAAAACTGATGTAAACGGGCTTCCATATTTAGATGGAAGTTTTAATAATGCTCCTCTTGTCAGCAGCAGCTCCAATCCCTGGACCGGAACAGTAGATCCTCGTCTTGACTGGGTTGCCGGCAGACCGGGCGAACCCTACTTTGATTGGGGAATTATAGATACTACATGGATTCGCGACCAAACCAATGATGGTGTTTTTGTCCCGAAAAAGAATGGCTATGCATTGAGCCAGCAAGGCAAATATTCTTCTACTGAAACTGTATTCTGGGGTGCGGCTGAAGTAGATGCAAATAATGTGAATCTTTGCAGGTTTGCAGATGTTTTATTATGGGATGCAGAATGCGAGGCGCAAATCGGCAGCCTTGACAAGGCAGAGACTTATGTTAATATGGTTCGTCAGAGAGCTGCCAATCCAAACGGATATGTGTATCTGAACGCTACTTATGACGCCAATAACAGTACTTATTCCCCGCAAACCACGCCAGGCGATAAATACTTAGTAAATCCATATCCTCCTGGTGCTTTTAGTTCCAAGGGGCAGGCTTATTCCTTAAATGCGATTTATATGGAAAGAAGGTTGGAGCTCGCTATTGAAGGCCAGCGTTTCTTCGACCTTGCCAGGTATGATAATGGCTCAGGCACTATGGCCGCTACATTAAATGCTTATGTTGCTGTTGAAAAGACAAGGCACGGATTTTATCTGATTAATAACACAGCTACATTTACAAAAGGGACCAATGAATATTTTGCCATACCCCAGGTTGAAATAGACGCTGAAAATGCCACGGGGACAAAATACTTATATCAAAATCCGGGATACCAATAAAATCAACAGGAGGATTTACCATCGGGCGGAATTTTGGATTTAAATAGTTTAGCAGGTAGTATTTACAGTTTAGCAATGAGAACAGGCCCGTCCCGCACACGCGGGGGGCCTTTCTTAATTAAAGGATATGCGTATCCGGAGTCTTTTTTTATTTCCTTTGGTTATTTTTAATGGCGGAGCTGTTTTTATAAGGCGAATGATTTCTGTGTCATGCGCAGGTGACAAAGATTTTTCAATTTTGAAAGAAGACAATTCGCTTTTTTTATTGACTACAAAAGAAATGACTTCAACGCCTTTTAAGACAGAATCAGTAGTAAGTATTTTTTTATTGGAATTAATATAAGCTTTGAATGCATCCCACCCGATGGCTGGTTCTGATGAAATTTTATTAACTGCCACTTCATTTAATGAAGTAGATTCCGGCGTGAGTTGAATAAGATTTGTATATGAACTGTCAGGTTTAAATTCTTCTGAAACAGATTCGTAACCAATTGAGGTTATAATTATCTGGCTTGCAAATTCCGGATCAATCATATAAAGTTTAAAAAATCCTGCCTGATTGGTTACTGCGCTTTTTTTCGCACCTTTTATGGATACGGCTGCGTTGGGAATGGGGTTCCCTTTATCGTCGATAACAATTCCTTTTATATAATTACCGGGAAGACTTTTATACATTGACCTGGCCAGGCCCTTATCTTTTACCTCCGGTTTATTCTTATCAGATTCCTGGTATGTAGGTACCGCACCAACATTTTTTGCAACTGAAGTCAATGCGGCTGGTTCGGCAATTGTATCGGATGATGTTCTGTGTAAGTAAACTGTAGGACGATCATCTGGCTTTTTAGTCAGAGTATCAGGAATTTTATTTTGAACTATGGATAATAATTTCTTCTGTGTTGATTTTTTTTCCTTACCTGCTTGTCGGTTAAAAGCCATGACATTTTTAACTGTATCAGGAATTGCTTGTAATATTTCGTCAGATGATTTTGCCGAGGTATCCGTTCCCTTTTTAGCGGGCATACTGCCCGAAATTTCCTTTATGCTGTCAAGCTTAACAGATTTTGCAATTTCTGACCGGTGAGTATTGTTATTAATATAAGTTAGTGTGAGTGCAGCTATACCTAAAATAAAAATAACAGAGGCAGCAATCTTCCATTTTGAAAGTAAAAGGATCATTACGGACTTCCGATTCTTCTCCCGGATCCGTTGAGTAAGTCTTTTTTGGAGATCTGTAATGCCGGATTCGAATGAAGCCGCGTGATTCCGGCTTTCCTCTATTCCTTCTATTGCGTCTGAAAGGAAAGGATCTTCAAGTGCGGCTTTTTCCAAAGCTTGCATTTCCTGGTCCGAGAGTTGCCCGTCCAGGTATTTACGGATATACTCCGCCGAATAATTGATATTATTTTTTTCTCCTTTCATTTGAAAATAATCCGGCTGATTACCCGGATATTAGATTTTTTTCCATACAATTTTTCAAGTTTCTCCTGGCATTTTGAATAAGGCTGCGCACTTTATTCCAATCTGTATCTGTAATTACTGCAATTTCCTTGTAACATTTTTCCTGTAAATAAAAAAGCCGGACGGTTTGCCGTTGCTCGGGCGAAAGGGTATCAATACATTTAAACAATTGATTCAGGTGTTCTTCCTTATCAAATACTCCATTCAGATGCAGATTTTCTGTCGATTGCATAATATCCTGGTCCTTGATTATTTGCATTTGTTTTTGCGATCGCAATTGCATTAAACAGAAATTTTTAGCCACTATATAGAGCCATCCCTTAAAATGAACGACTTCATGCTTTAATAATTTGGATACCAGTTCTTCAAAAATAGCCATTACAGCGTCTTTTGCTGCCTCCGGTTCTTTCAGATATTTAAAACAAACAGCATATAAAAGGTCCATATAACGCTGAAACAATTCTGCGAGCACCCGGATATCACCATCCTGTTTGTAGAGTCGGACCAGTTCCAGATCCGTCGCTGTAGAGTTTTTTATTTTTTTAATAAAAGGCAATGTTTAACTGGTTTAGTTGGTATTGGGCCTCGGTTCTTTTAGCCGGTTACGATAACTGGAGAATTATTGGGGAAATATTGAATTTTAGAGCAGGAAGAGGGTTAAGAAAAAAGGACAAAATCCGGAAGAAGAACTTTCTCCCGGATTTATCAAAAGTATAAAAACAACAATATAATTACTGCAGTTTAAAAACCACACCAACCTGGAAGTTGGTGATATCAAATCCTGCTTCTGCATTAAAGCCAAATGTTGGCGAAATAAAATAAGAACCGCCTATGAAAGCGCCTAAAGCCGGGATTACCTGGTTACTGGCTGAGTTGTTATTATTATAATTGGTATAATGATGAAACCCGATGCCCGCTGAAAAACCACCATAGGTATCCAGACCAGGAACTTCCCAGCCATAATGCCAAGCAGATCGGCCGGCAATAACAAATGTGTTAGAATAATAAGAAGTTCCGGCATAGCCCTGGTTAGAAAATGATCCGCCAACTTCGGGTCCAAGGGTGATTACACCTGGTCCGGCTTGCCAGAGACCGAATTCTGCACTTGCTTTGAAACCGATGCCGGTTCCATAAGCTTCTCCCTTATAATCTGCACCGACCCCCACGCCCAGGTTCAAAAAAATGCTACCTATTTGCATAGGCGTCATATCACCTTTTGTTCCCGAACTACGGGAGCTTTGAGAAAAGACATTCTGGGTAAAAAGGAAACTAACTAATAAAACAAATGGGACGATAACTTTCTTCATATTGATAATTTTTGCGAGGCTGAATGAATGCGGGGTCGTATACAAAAATAAAAAAGGGCCAGGATAGAAATCCAGCCCATTTTAAAATCCAATATCCTATGAAAAACCATAATAATATTTGCAAGTCATATACCAAATTCATTTTAAGATTACTATTCAAAAAAGAATTAGAGTTTAAGTGGTAAGGATCAATAACTTATGGTGCAAAATAAAAACTTTATTCAAATACAATTCTTAAAGAAATCAAAAAATATGCCTTTCTGATCTTATTTGGGGAATTTTAATCCCTATTCTACCCACAATTAAAATCCTAATAGCATGATTTTTTTGATTTAACTTGGGTTCCCACTTTAAATTTTAACCAATGGAAGCAAAATTAGATGAGAAAGAGCAGTTATTTGAAAAAGATAATTTATCTGGCGAGAATAAAGGACCTCTTCTACCCAATCTAAAAGGAAGGTATCTCACTGCATCTTCCCTTGAAGGAGATAAAATTGTGAATACAGGCGGCGAACATTTGGGAGAGATTAAAGAAATCATGCTGGACATGGAATCTGGTAAAATAGATTATTTCGTGATCGAGTTTGGAGGCTTTCTTGGTATGGGGGTAAAATATTTTGCAATTCCTTTCCGGCTGCTGAAACTAGATGCTGCGAATAAAAGACTTATTTTTGAACAGGCCAGAGAGATTCTTGAAAAGGCGCCCGGCTTCGATATGGATCATTGGCCAGATACAAATTTGCATTTCGAAGAAGTTCATAGTTATTGGCGATTTATTTAAATACCATGTGGGAAGAAAAAAATAATACATTATCTAAAAAATTCAAGTTTCAGAATTTCTCAGAAGCTTTTGCCTTTATGACTCGTGTTGCATTGGAAGCAGAAAAAATGGATCATCATCCAAAATGGACCAATGTTTACAATGAAGTGGAAGTTTGGTTAAGTACACATGATGCCGGAGATATCGTGACTGAAAAAGACCGTAAACTGGCGAAGAAGATTGACGCTTTTAAAGCTTAAGGCTTAAGGCTTAAGGCTTAACGCCTAACACCTAATGCTTAACGCTTTAAGCTTTCTGCACTTTCAGCACTTCAAGCAATCCGTTTTTAACATTGAACTCAATGATCCGTACTTTGCCTTTATATCCATTATATAAAACGGTAGGTACTTCGATCCATACACTGCGGTTTGTCTTACCATTTAAAGTGCAGGTAGCAATCATCTGAACTTTATCTTCCGTTGTTTTGCGTTGTTTAAATACAGCTTCCACATCAGTATAAACAGGTATATCAGGATTTTCTTCCATATTATGGGTTAAGTTCTTTTCAAAACATCATCTGTAGTTATACTTTTTATAAATAACGATAAATAAATATTACAGGTTTTTGGATTTGAACATTTCGTTTTACACTTTAAACGTTTCGCCATCCGCCTTGCGTCTTACGCCTTCCGCCTTACGCTATACGCCTTCCGCCTTAAGCCTTAAGCCTTCCACCTTGAACATTAATCACTCAAAATTCTTTCTAATTCACTCATCATGGCTCTTATGAGTGCAGGATCAGGCTTCTGATTTTTATTTGAAAATGGATCTGACTCAATGGCTCTGAAATTTCCTTCATCATCTTTTTCCAGGATCATTTCAATATTACCAATCGTACAAAGAAACTGGTATTTAAATCTACTAACCCTGAGAGTACAGACAATTTCCTGTGGAATTCCCTTATATAAAAAGCTTAAGGTAAAACTTTCGGGCATCAGGCGAAGTTAATCAATTGATGCCCGGATAACGGAGTTACTAAGAGTAAACCCTTAATCAGATTGAAAACAATGAATTATGTATATATTTTTATTATATTTAAAACCATTATGCCTCTGGTTCTACAAATAAAACAAGGCATTTCATTACCCTGAAACTCAATTCATATGATTTGGTTTTTAGCCGCTCTAAAAAAATATGCAGTATCTGAAGGCCGTGCCGGAAGAAAGGAATATTGGTATTTTGCTTTATTCTTAATCCTTTTTGCATTTTTGTTTGCTTACATAAGCGTACTAATTAATTATCCAAGCCTGTATTATATTTTCTTATTTTCTTCAATTATTCCCTGTGTTGCTGTAAGTGTTAGGAGGATGCACGACGTAAATAAAAGCGGCTGGTTTATCCTGATACCCGTTTATAACCTGATTCTTTATTTTACACCCGGCACAGAGGGTTCGAATGAATATGGACCGGATCCTAAAAGACCGGAATTTGAAGAATTTCTAAAATAGTCTGACTCATTTCCGAACCTGATTTGCAAATATTTTAATATAAGCTGAACTTTATATTGATTTATACGTTTTGAATGATTATTCCATCTTACAATAGCAAAAAATGAAAGCAAGTATCGGTATTTCAGATGCAAACAGAAAAATGGTAGCGGAACAATTGAGTAAAATCCTGGCGGATGAATTTGTTCTGTATGCTAAAACGTTGAATGCTCACTGGAACCTGGAAGGACCCGATTTTCATTCTGTCCATTTGTATTTTGAAGAATTGTATGAACAATCTGAAGAATTCTCAGATTCAGTAGCAGAGCGTATCCGTCAGTTGGGTCATTATGCTCCGGCTTCATTAAAAAATTTTCTCGCTCTCACCCACCTCACAGAGGAACTAACGGGTGGGACAAGTAGCCAGAATCTAATAAAAAATCTTCTGGCTGATCATGAAAGTATCATTGAATTCCTTCGCGGAAATATCAAAGAATTTGATGAAGCCCATAAAGACGCCGGAACTGCTGATTTTATTACCGGGCTTATGGAAAAACATGAAAAGACTGCCTGGATGCTACGTGCTCATTTGAAATAAAACTTGAACCGGATTTTATTAATGTAGTTTATGTGGAATTGTAGAAAATGAAAAAGGTGGAAGTTAAATGGCTAAATGATAATTTGAAAATATAAATTGCTTACTCATATTATCCTCAACTTAGCCTTGTTTTAATGGATTCTACAAAGCATAGATATAATTCCCATTTTATCACATTATCATTTTCCCATTTAACTCCCACCTTTTTCATTTTCTACAATTCCAAATTCGCCACATTAATATGCGGCTAAATCGTAGAATTACGACCCAAATCAAGGAGTTCTGCGCTTGGGTCCATTCACTTATAGAACTAATTTTAACATATCCAATATCACTGAAACAACCGAATATCCTTGTAAAACCAGCTTGATTTACCGTCCTAAAGAAAACCTTAAATTCAAGTTCTCTGAAAAGCCCCCGATTAATGCCTGGGGGTTTTTTCTTTTTAATATCTGCAATTGAAGATCAGATTCCTGTAAAAACGATCCCCCATTCCTATTATTCTACCAGATAAGTAGGCTTAATTCTGAATTCTATCCCCCTCCCGGCGGCATTTTGAGCCATTTTTTATTTTCATTACAGTTAGTTTTTAATTTTATTAATCGTTCAATTCGATGTTTGATGAATACGAATCCTAATAATAGTCAGTACAGAAGAATTATCATCCGTCGCGCAAATGAATATATATTATTCAAAACAGATGATATAGCATATTTTTTCCTGGAGAACAAAACCTGTTTCATGGTTGACCGGCTTCAGGGAATTAAATATTTAATCCCCAAAACATTGAGGGATCTTTCGATGGCCCTCGATCCGGCAGATTTTTACAGGATTAACAAAAAATATTTAGTTCACATTGAATCCCTGCGTAAGTTCAAATTATGCGTGGCAGGGAGGATTGAAGTAGAACTTTATCCGGTGCCAAAAGAGAAGGTTTTTATTAACCAGGTCAGAATGCAGGATTTCAAAAAATGGGTTACGAGGGGTAGTAATGAACAGGAAGCTCCCTTATTTGAAGATATATTAGAGACCCAGTCCGGGTACTCTGACTACTAGTTTTATTTTCTCATGTGACCGCGGGTGGTTTCCACCACCTGCTATTTTTTTAAATAAGTTTATTTTCCTTGGCAGTCCGGATGGCGTCTGCTTTGGAATGTACATTTAGTTTTGCGTAAATATTTTTAATGTGACTTTTAACCGTTTCATTATCTATAAATAACTCATCTGCAATAACCCTTCGGTTTTTCCCTTTAGCAATTTCTTCCAGAATCTGTGTTTCCCTTCTTGAAAGGGGTGAATGTGAGTTTCTTTGAAAAGAACGAATTACCAGCTGGGCCACATTTGCACTCATGGAAGCACCGCCCTGCATAATTTCCCTGATAGATTCCATGATCTTTACGGCAGAACTATTTTTAGTCAGGTACCCTGAAGCACCATTAGCCAAGGCCCGGAATATGATTTCTTCCGTGTCATGTACTGTACAGATCAATATGAGCACCTGGGGTAGTATACTTTTTATTTTAGGAATGGCTTCTATTCCTGAAATCCCGGGTAAACCCACATCCAGCATTACCAGGTCGGGATTATCTTCATTGAGTTTTTTAATTGCCTGTTCAGCCGTTGAATAGGTATTAATAACCTGATATCCCTGTTTTTCACCAATTAAAAAACGATAGCCTTCCCTGATAACTTTATCGTCTTCAACAATTACTATCCTGACGCTTGGTTCCTCCATTTTATTTCAATATTTTATAAATTTCCATGATTTCCGGGAGAAGAAACTCCCCCCTTGTGGGGGATTTATATCGAACAATTCAGGCTCTAAAGTTACTTTTTCTTTAAGATTATGGAGCTTGCATCAAAATAGAATGAAAGAATGACTGATTCTATATCCGGATATAAATTTTTTCCAATTATTAAATGGGTATTTATTGCCTGTTTCTTTTTTCCTTCATTCTTAAAAGCACAAAAATTTCATTTTCAGAATTATAATGTTCAGCAGGGACTGATCCAATCCCAGGTAAGCGCCATAACCCAGGATCATTATGATAATCTTTGGTTCTGCACCCTGGGTGGTATATCCCGTTTTGATGGGAAGGTTTTTACAAATTATAGTGAAACTGAAGGTCTGATAAGTAATTATGCTAACACGATCCTGGCTGATCATGATTCGAATATTTGGGTAGGAACCGCATATGGTGTTTCGAAATTCAATGGTACTGTATTCAAAAATTACCAGTTTTCAGATTCAATGGATGGTAATATGGTTCGTACCATCCAGGAAGACTCTCTGCAAAGAATCTGGATATTGGCGGGTGGTAAATTATACCAGATGGAACAGGGTGAAAATTCTACCCGCGTTCCGGTTACTGGTTTGAATGAAAGGCTTACAGCTATTCAGGTAGATAAGCATGGCTTGCTATGGGCGATCGTCTTAAATAAAGGGATTTTCAGGTTGGAAAGTGGAGGCTGGAAATTGATTATCCCACTCACTGAATTCGATGATAATGGTATATTCCTAAAAATGGTTTTTGATGTTAATGATTCAAACAAAGTTTTCCTATTATCTCTTAAAGAAATTTTTTCGGTTGACCAGGGTGTAATCAGTTCATTGATCAAAGCAGGAAAACAGGAAAAGTTTACAAATTTATACCAGGATAAATCGGAAAATCTCTGGATAATATCTACACATGGTTTGTTTCAATATTCAGATTCCGGATTGGTGCCTTTTAATAATGATAACGGTTATGCGGGAAATATGACTTCGGTCATTTTTCAGGACCGGGAGGATAATTTATGGTTTGGAACCAATGGTACCGGTGTGTTCAGGTATTCATTCCAGCAGTTTCTAATATTCGATCAATTCACTGCTGAACGTAACCTTAACGTAATGCCGATGCTTGAAGCTGATAACCGGATTTTTATCGGAACTGAAGGAGCGGGATTATTTGAGTATGATGGCAAAAATATCAGCCATGTAAAAGGCCTTTCTGAAGATCCGGCTGATCAAAATATTGTCGGCTTATATAAAGCAGAAGATAAGGGTATTTATATTTTAGCCAGCAGCGGTCTATTTGTGAAATATAATGACGGGAAGGCTGCAAAAATTAATTTAGGCGCAATAAAAGGATGTATTTACGCAGTAGTTCCGGATGGGAGGGGAGGATTCTGGGTTAATTCCTGCTGGGGATTTTTCAATGTCTCGTCTATCGGGATAACTACGCAGGTTCTGGAATCATATTCAGTGAGAAGTTTAATGGTTACAAAAGACACACTGCTGGTATCCACCGACAAAGGTCTCTATCTGATAGGGAACGATTTTAAATACAGAAAAATAAATGATTCTCTGCTGAACAAAGCGAATTATATGGCACTCGCTTCACTGGGGAAATATTATTTACTGGCCACTTCTAATAAGGGATTCATTCTATACAACAGTGTGTCAGGAAAATTCAGGCAAATCACAACAAAAGACGGATTGAATGCTAATTTTATTTATAGTGTCATAACAGATCATAAAAATCAGATATGGCTGGGAACAGGAAGGGGAGTAAATAAAATTGTTTTTGATACGGCTACACAGGCCCTTCAGATTTCAAGCCTTTCTATTCCGGGTGATATATCTTCAGCTGAGTGTAACATGGGGGCAGCTGTTTTTGATAGTAAAAATAATTTATGGTTTGGTACAGTTTCAGGAATCCTTAAATTCATTCCTGATTCCGGCAGGAAACAAAGCTATTTACCTCCCTTGGTCCTTCAGGAAGTTCAAGTTTTTTCAAGGGATATACCATCTAACCGTTATGATGGATTGATGAATAGCTGGTATGCCATTCCAAAAAATCTTTCCCTGGAGCATAATGAAAATCACCTTACTTTTTCGTTCAGGTGTCCGAGTTATCTGCATGGTGAATCCATTTTGTATCAATATCAGCTGGAAGGAATGGAAAAAGTTTATTCAGCACTCTCACCGAATCATTTTGTAGTCTATCCTGCACTTCCTCCTGGCCATTATACATTCAGGGCCAGGGCGTTTTTGGAAGGTGTTGGATTTTCAAAGAACAATGTTGAATTCTCTTTTGATATTAAAGCCGCATTTTATCAATCAATCTATTTCAAAATTCTTCTGGTCATACTGGTAATGGGGATCATTTTGTGGATACAGTGGATCCGGATGCGGATGCGTGTAAAACAAATGAATCATATTGAAGAAATTAAACGGGAAGAAAATATTAAGGTCAGACAAACGGCCTCCGAAGATTTTCATGATGAAGTGGGAAATAGTCTTACACGAATCCAGGTTTTGACAGACGTACTGCATACCAAACTTGGCAGCGGCCATGAAGAAGAAAAAAGAATTATCAGCCAGATTAAAGATAATGTGAGCGGTTTGTATCAGGGCACCCGGGATATTCTCTGGGCTTTGAATCCGGAAAGCGATATAATCAAGGAGATCGGTCACAGACTGGAGAGTTCTGGTATCGACCTTTTTCAGGATACTGGAATATGTTTTACATATGAAAATTTGCTTGGGCCGTCTGAAGAAGTAAAGCTTCCGGGAAATTACAACCGCAATATCATGATGATATTTAAAGAAGCCATGAGTAATTCTCTGAAACACGCCCAGGCCCGACATGTGAAATTAGTTATTCAAAAATCCGGATTACAGGAAATTCAGATTGAGCTTGAAGACGATGGACTTGGATTTAATCACCTGTTCATTAAAAAAGGACATGGATTTCAAAACATGCTCAAAAGAGCTAACCGGATAAAAGCAATTTTTACCATAATTAGTAAACCAGGAGAAGGCGCCCGCTACGACCTGAGAATTCCTATTTCTCCCGTTTAACTGTATGATTTAATCTTTACTTTCAATAAATAAGCAGGTTTCATTTTTCCCGGATAAACGGTTTTTAACGTAAATCAGCTGCCCGAAACCTTCATAAATGGCTTATTTTGAAGAAATCATGCCTTTATTCCAAAAAAAATGCACCAATCAACCACCGAACTAAACTAATGTGGTATCTTGTCGCCTATTAAATTGTATTGGAATGAAAATCTTTGTAGCCGGTCTGCCTTTCGCCGTTAGTGATCAAGAATTGCAAGAATTGTTTGAACCATACGGTTCCGTTGGTTCAGCAAAAGTTATTTTAGACAGAGAAACTCACAAGAGTCGTGGGTTCGGGTTTGTTGAATTTTCAAGTAATGAAGAAGCGGAGAAAGCCATTAAGGCCCTCGACGGCACCAGCCTGGAAGGAAGAACGCTTACTGTAAAAGTTGCTGAAGACAAAAATCCCGGCGGCGGTGGATCCCGTGGTGGTGGATCAAGCCGTGGCGGTGGTGGAGGATATAACCGTGACCGTAATCGTTACTAAGCAGATAACTTAGTCTGGTTTACGCAAACGCTCAACGCCTATTGGTGGATGATATATAGTAAAGGAAGATGGTTAAAATCTTTTAACTGGTTTCTATTGCTATAAATCATCCACCTTTTTTTGACCGACCAACCAGCTGAAGCTAATTAATTAATTATTTCAGTATGCGTTTAGTTGTATTGGTTATTGGTTTTCTTTTCCTGATATCTGTTTCCACTGCGCAGAAACATAAAGTAATAGAATACGAATCAGATAAGGAAGTCAAACAAAAAGCCCTACGGTTTATTGTTTTTGGTGACTGGGGACGGAATGGAGAAGATAATCAAAAGGAAGTCGCCAGCGAAATGGGCATCATCGCAAAAAAATTCAAACCTGAATTTATTGTTTCTACCGGTGATAATTTTTATCCTAATGGCGTACGCAGTACGAGGGATCATAACTGGCTTGCTTCTTTCGAAGACATTTATACCGCACATTCTTTACAGACAGATTGGTATGTAGTGCTTGGAAACCATGATTACAGAGGTGATCCGCAGGCAGAAATTGACTATACATCAGTTGACCGCAAATGGAATATGCCGGCACGTTATTATTCTAAAATATTTTTTATCGGTGATGATAGTACGCAGGGTGTCCTGCTCATATTTATAGATACCACACCTTTAATATCCGAATATTATAAGGATGACAAACATCAGGTAAAGGGTCAGGATACATCCGGACAAAGGATCTGGCTGGAAAAAACTTTGAAAGAAGCGTCTCCGAATATAAAATGGAAAATTGTCTTTGGTCATCATCCGGTATATACTGGCGGTGGAAGGATGAAAGCGCCGGAAACAGTTGAAATGAAAAATCTGTTTAAACCCATTTTTGAAAAATATCATGTGAATGCCTATATCTGTGGTCATGATCACAATCTTCAATACATCAAGCCACCAGGCTTCACTTCTTATTTTGTTTCCGGCGCAGGTTCTGAACTTTCCAGAACGGTCATTCACCCCGAAGGAGGCATATATGCGAAGGCAGAAAATGGATTTATGAATTTCAGCATATATGAAAATAAATTGCAATTCACCATACTGAGCTATAAGGGAGAACTTTTGTACGCTGGTGCGATACTAAGGAACTAGAACAGTATGGGAGTATGGAGTATGGGAGTATGGGAGTATGGGAGTGAAAGATGACCAAATTATTTCTATTGTTTTAATACTAATCCTCTTTAGTTTTTCACTCCCATACTCCCATACTCCCATACTCCCATACTTTATTGTAATTTCGCCATTCAACAATGGCCGTAATTCAAAAGCCAGGCTGGAAAGAGCGGCTTAGCGCCCTTCGAAACCTTCCTGCATTTTTCAAACTAGTCTGGGCATCAAGTCCATGGATGACCGGGTTGAATGCCGGCCTCCGGCTGCTACGCTCCGCCATTCCGGTTTCCTTTTTATATATTGGAAAGCTGATCATCGATGAAGTGATATTATTGAATCGTCATCAGGGACATGCTTCGACCCATCATTTATGGGCACTGATCGGCTTTGAATTTTTGCTTGCATTGCTCAACGACGTACTGGGCCGCAGTATCTCATTACTGGATACTTTGCTGGGAGATCTTTTTGGAAAACTAAGTTCGGTTCGCATTATGAAACATGCGGCCATACTTGACCTGGAACAGTTCGAAGACCCGGTTTTTTATGATAAACTGGAAAGAGCCAGGCAACAAACCACGGGACGAACCATATTATTATCGCAGGTCCTGAGCCAGGTGCAGGACCTGATCACCATGGGATTCCTGGCAGCAGGTCTCATCCTGTTCAATCCCTGGCTGATCGCCTTATTATTTATAACGATACTGCCATCTTTTATTGGTGAATCATATTTCAATGATCAGACTTATGCGTTGAATCGCAGGCAAACACCGGAGCGGCGGGAATTGGATTATCTGCGATATCTCGGAGCAAGTGATGAAACGGCTAAAGAAGTAAAAATCTTTGATCTGTCAGGATTCATAATTGGAAAGTTTGAAGCCCTGGCAAATAAATTTTATTTCAGCAACCGCAGGATTTCAATTAACAGATCGCTCTGGGGATCTGGTTTCACACTTTTGGGAAGCCTGGGATATTATGGCGCCTACGTTTATATACTACTGGAAACCATTTCCGGCAAGATCAGTATCGGGCAGCTTACTTTTTTAGCAGGTACATTCCGTCAGCTAAAAACCCTGATGGAATCAATTTTGACAAGATTTACAGCGGTATCCCAGGGAGCAATTTATCTGAGTGATTTTTTTGAATTTTTTGAGATTTTGCCAGGTATTACTACTAACCCGAACTCTCTCCCTTTTCCAAATCCCATACGTTCAGGATTTGAATTTCAGGATGTGGGATTCCGTTACCAGCATGCCGAAAATTGGGCATCAAGGCATTTAAATTTTACATTAAACGCTGGAGAGAAAATTGCACTTGTCGGTGAGAATGGTGCGGGGAAAACCACGCTCGTTAAATTACTTGCGAGGCTATATGAGCCTACAGAAGGCAGAATATTATTAGACGGAGTAGATTTGCGTTTATACGATATTGTTAGCCTTAGACAAAACATCGGGATCATTTTCCAGGATTATCTCCGCTACCAAATGAGGGTTTCGGATAATATTGCGGTAGGAAACATTCTTCAGAAAGAAAATACTCCTTTAATCGTTTCTGCAGCGGAACAAAGCCTTGCAGCCGGACTGGTGAGCCGCTTACCGGCAGGATATGAACAGATGCTTGGAAAAAGATTTGAGGAAGGCGTTGAATTATCCGGCGGGGAATGGCAGAAAGTGGCGTTAGCGAGGGCCTATATGCGGCAGGCCCAGGTTTTGATTTTGGATGAACCGACATCAGCACTCGACGCCCGCGCAGAATATGAGGTATTTCAACGATTTGCTGCGCTTACGCAGGGGAAAACTGCTGTCCTGATATCTCACAGGTTTTCAACAGTGAGAATGGCCGATAGAATCCTGGTCCTGCAACAGGGCGAATTGATTGAAAGTGGTTCCCACCAGGAATTAATTGACATGAGAGGTAAATATGCAGAATTATTTGCACTGCAGGCAAAGGGGTATCAATAATATGGGAGCGAAAAGCAAAATATGTCCACGATGTAAAAAGGAATTCACCTGCAACGCTGAAAATATTGCGGCCTGTGAATGCTCGCAGGTGACGCTGAGCAATGAAACAAAATCTTATCTGGCAAAGACATTTTATAATTGCTTTTGTAATACCTGTCTTTTGGAATTGAATCAGCTGATTGCTAAAGAAAAGGAATTTCCATTTCCAGGTCGCGGAGGTGATTTAATAGAAGGCGTCCACTATTACAAAGAAGAAGATTACCGCGTATTTACAGAATTATATCTTTTATCACGCGGATATTGCTGTAGAAGCGGCTGCCGGCACTGTCCCTATGGATTTAAAGAGAGATGGGCAGAGTAAAGCAATTATGAAATCCTTTGGCTACATTCATTATTTACATTGATGCTTATGAGAAACACTCACATTGCCATAAAAAGATTTATCAGGGGACGTAATTCAAAATTTATTTATTTAAAAAGGTCTTTTGGCAACAATTCTTTTAAACTGTTGGATGTGGGTGTGGGTAACCATTCTGCTTCTAAGACAGTTACTTTGTTTCCAGCTTGTGAATATTATGGTGTTGATTTAAACAAGGAGTATAATAACAATGATGAAGATTTTAAGGTGATGAAATGTTTTTATGAGATGGATCTTACAAAATTGGATTTTCATCTAATTCCAGATGAATATTTTGATGGGATCTGGATTGTTCATGTTATTGAACATCTCCATAATGGGGATAAAGTAATTGAAAATCTTATAGGAAAACTGAAAGCAGGCGGGTTTATGTATATTGAATATCCTGGCATAAAAAGTACAAAATTGCCATCAATGTATGGTACATTAAATTTTTATGACGACCATTCACATGTAAGAATCTATTCAGTAAAAGAATTGACAGAATTATTTGAGAAAAATGGTTGCAAAGTTTTAAGAGGTGGAATTAGAAGAAATTTATATTTTATTCTCGTTTCTCCCTTAAGAATTCTAGGTCAGTGGGTGCGGGCTAAAAAATTAATCGGGAATATATTTTGGGATATACTCGGTTTTGCGGAATTTATTTATGTTCGTAAACTATAAAATTTTAGTGGCAAAGTTTAATAGATCTTAACCTGTGATCACATTGAATGTTTCCAATCATTTGAAATTGATTTGAATCAATTATTCTGAATTTGGTCATTTTTTTTATGAAATCACTAAGTATAAACCCTTAGTAACACTCAAATTCCATAGGTATTATATTTTATTTCATTATATTTAAAAAATATCAAAATTAAACTTTTCATTAACCCAGAATCAATTTCAAAATGCGTATTATTTATGGCTTGATAAACTCATTTGTTTTTTTATTTATTCTTATCTCTTTTAGCATATCTCAGATATCTTGCAGTAAGACAGTTACAGAGCACGATACTACTATTAAAACCGTTCACGATACAACTATAAAGATTGTAAATGATACTACGATCGACACTTTATACAATCTAAATTACGGACTTGTCGCATATTATAATTTTAATGGCGGGAATTTGAACGACAGCAGTGGGAAAGGCAATAATATTGTTTTCAATAATGCTGTCGTTACTACCGATCGTTTTGGTCGGGCTGGCAATGCATATCAATTTTCCGGTAGCACTTATATGCGAGTTGCAAATAGCACATCATTGAGCCCTTCACAAATTACTTTGATGGCTATAGTTAAGTTTAACGGATTTTATACTGGTGCTGCCTGGGGAAATGAAATTTTAATGAAAGGCCCTTCTGATCCTTCTCAAGGCGTATACGGACTTAGAGTGCACCCGCTTTCTTATGATTATACAACACAATTAGATACGTCAAAAGAAATTTTTACGGCTTTCTATGGGGATGGTGCAAATGCAGGTATTTTAGATTCATCGAATTATTTTATTCGCAGCGGTGTTTGGAATACGGTAATTTATACTTACGACGGTTTTGTGTGTAAATTATATATCAATGGAACATTAAGATCTGCAAGAACATCTCCATTTGGATTTAATGTAAACTTAAATGACTTATACATTGGTAAAACAGAAAATACGACTTACCCTTATAACTTTACAGGGTCTATAGATGAGATTCGGATTTATAGCAGGGCATTATCACCTTTCCTGATTGGGAAGTTGAGTGCATTGACTGAATAGTCATTAAAATACTTGATAGATTCTCTTAGATTTAAACCACACTCTTCGGCGGAAGCGCGAATGCTACCGCATTGTGTTCGAAGTGATTTTTATGGGATCCATCGCAGAATGGTTTATTTTGCGATAGACCGCAACGGCAAACGGAGATTACTTCCCTTCCCCCCAAATCATACCGGGCGCCGGTTTTATCAACAATTTCAAAATCACCTTCTATTTTCAGAGAGCCGTTGTCTTTTACCGTAATGATTGCGCTTGCCATCTATTTTTTGATTTAAGATTGAAATTAGGCAATTGTACCCAGTTATCTCAGCATGTTTTATCTTTAAACATGAATATAAACCTAGGTTTGACACTTGCAATTCTAATAAATTTATTAAGCATTTAAATAAACCGTATGAAAAAACCTGTTTGTTCATTTGCTATTATTTCTTTATTCATCAGTTTTTCATTTATGCCAGTCAAAAAAATTAAAGTTATCTTTTTTGGAGACTCAATTACTGAAGCTGCTGTAAAACCTCATGGCTTTATAACGATCGACGATAGTCTGCTTAATCCCTTAGGTTCTTCGAATTATGATTTGATTGGAGCAGGTATCAGTGGAAATAAAGTTTATGATCTTTATTTCCGGATGGAAGATGATGTTTTAAGTAAATCACCGGATATCGTTGTAATCTGGGTGGGCGTAAATGATGTTTGGCATAAGAAAATGGGAACAGGAACCGATGCGGATAAGTTTGAAAGATTTTACCTGGCCATGGTCAAAAAGTTTAAAGCGGCTAATATTAAGGTCGTAGTTTGTACGCCGGCAACTATCGGCGAGAAAAACGATTATACGAATGAGCAGGACGGTGATATGAATAAATACTCAAACATTATCAGGAGAATAGCGACTGATCAGCAACTAACCCTCGTAGATTTGCGCACTGAATTCGAATCATATGAAAAAAATAATAACACGGGTAACAAGGATAGTGGCGTACTAACAGCGGATGGTGTTCACCTGAACGATGCAGGAAATATTTTTGTGGCTAAACTCATGGCTGAGGGAATAAGAAAAGCTGTTCAGGGCTGATTATGCAATTTTGTATATGCATCTTTATTTAATTCGGTAGTCCAGTAGTTTCCTGATATTATGAGCATGGAGAGCATTTTAATACTGTTATCATAGTAGTCAAAGTCTTCCAATCTAAATCCTGTCATATAATCCCAAATATCGTTTAACCATTGCTGGTTGGATGAATCTATCATAGCGGCAACTGCAAATGGGCAGATAAAACTCAGGGCCTCGAAATTTCTTGACTTTATATCATCTCCGGCTAGTGTATAACCAGCCGAAATATTCTCAGGATTTCCGGAACTGGTTTTGCGAATCCACTCGTTAATTCTGCGGATCATTTTATAGGAACGATTGTCTCCCGTGAGTAAATAATCCGTCGCAATCCTCAATGGGACACGACAAGCATTATAGTTATAGCATCCATCATATTTCGACTCCAGATACCTTGGTTTAGCTGGTTTTGCGTTCCTGTTAATTCCGGTAATAAAATCAGGAACAAGCCCTGCATCCCTACTGTAAGTTTTCTGTAAACGGGAGAATAATGCATAATTCTTATCAATTACTTTTTTCCATTGAACATCTCCGGTTGCATCCCCGAATGACCTGCAATGCAGTGGCATAAAATCAGAGGAACGCATATCGTAATAATCTTTACTGTCTGATTCGACAGCATCACTTAACAGAATACTATAAGTGTCCTGATTGATCTCCTTTTTCATAATGTCACGTATCATTTTTTTGGCCGAATCAAAATAGTTGAATTGGCCATCGGATCCCCACTGTTTATCTGCGAGCAATAGTGCAAATGCAATATCCATATCACCATCCGTAGCCGATGTAGTATCCTTATTTTTATTATCGGCCAGTTGGGACCAGGCCATCAGCGTTGATTCGGGGTTGCTTGGATGAGCTATTACATAGTTGAAGAGCTGATTGAATATTTTCTGAGCATCAGGGTCTGCACCACCCATCAGTGTAACGATAATCATTCCATATCCCTGTCCCTCAGATACACTTTGCATTTTGGATCCTTCTTCTTCAAAAAATACATATGCCTGATTCGATATTGAAGCCTGATGGATATATTGTTTTTTCCATTTTATATAAAAATCCAAAACCTGATCGTCCATTTTTTCCTGACTAATATGATTTGGTTTAATGGTGCCTTTGTAATAGGAATTATTTTGTGGAAAGGGATAGCGGTTCATCTGAGGGAAGCATTTATTTATGAGAAAGGTAAGGATGAATGCCGCAAATAGGTTTTTACTCATATCTCTATAACGTATTCTCAACGGGAGTGTTGCCATGATTTCAATTATCTTTGCGGAATGCATTATGTATCTGCCGAAGGCCTTGGGAAGTCTTATGGAATCAAACCACTTTTCGATAATATCAGTTTTAATATTGAATCCGGCGATAAAATCGCCCTTATTGCAAAAAATGGTACTGGAAAGACCACATTACTTAAGATTCTTGCAGGAAAGGAAAAAGCCGAAGCAGGAAAACTCTGGATTTCAAAAGATATAAACGTTGTTTTTTTTGAACAGGACCCCCAGTTCCAGGAGGATCTTTCCATATTGGATAATATTTTCCATCATCCCAATCCGGTTACAACTGCAATCAAATCTTTTGAGGCTGCCAGCGAAACTGAGGATACAGAAGCACTGATGGGAAGTATAGAACAAATGGACCATCTCGGCGCTTGGGATTTTGATGCCAAAGTGAAACAGATTTTCAGCCGCCTCAATATCGATCACCTGGTTCAACCAGTGAAATCCCTTAGTGGGGGACAAAGAAAACGGGTAGCCCTGGCCCGCACACTGGTTGACATCAGTTTTGGAAGCCGCGATGCCTTCCTTATTATGGATGAACCCACCAACCACCTTGATATTGAAATGGTAGAATGGCTGGAAAACTATCTTAATCAGCAAAACATCACACTGCTGGTTGTTTCACATGATCGCTATTTCCTTGATAACGTATGTAATGAAATTTGGGAGATGGATCGCAGTGAACTATTTTCTTATAAGGGAGATTATGAAAATTACCTGGAGAAAAAATCTGCCCGCATTGAATCAGACCTGGCAAGTATAGATAAAGCGAAAAATCTTTACCGTAAGGAGCTGGAATGGATGCGCAAACAACCTAAAGCAAGAACTACTAAATCAAAAAGCCGTCAGGATGCTTTTTATATCGTTGAATCCAAAGCAAAACAAAATCTCGATGAAGAGCGACTTACACTGGAAATGAAAATGAGCCGGCTGGGTGGTAAAGTAGCTGAACTTAAGAAAGTAAATAAAAGTTTTGGCGACAAAATTATTCTGAAGGGATTTGATTATACATTTAAACGCGGAGACCGTATCGGCGTAGTAGGGAAAAACGGAGCGGGGAAAACTACTTTCCTGAATATGCTTCAGGGAATAGAGCCCCCCGATAGCGGAAAGGTTAATATTGGCGAAACAGTTGTTTTCGGTAATTATTCTCAAACGGGTCTTGTTATCAAAGAAGACATGAGGGTAATTGAATTTGTTAAAAATATTGCCGAACATTTTCCTCTTGCAGATGGTAGTTCTTTAAGCGCGGCTCAATTCCTGAACCTGTTTCTATTTCCTCCGGATAAGCAATACACTTATGTATCTTCTTTAAGTGGCGGAGAAAAAAGGAGGCTTTTCCTTTTATCTATTCTTTTTCCCAATCCCAATTTCCTGATCCTGGATGAACCGACAAACGACCTGGATCTTCCGACACTTGCCGTACTCGAAAATTTTTTATTGGATTTCCAGGGATGTTTAGTCATGGTGTCACACGACCGTTATTTTATGGACCGTATGGTCGAACATCTTTTTGTGTTTGAAGGAAATGGTGTGATAAGGGACTTCCCAGGTAATTATGGTTTATACCAGCAATGGCTTAAGACCAGGAATGAAACGGAAAGCACCGAAATAAAATCAGTTCAGCAATCCGCAGAAAAAGATTCGGTAAAAGCAAAAACCGCGAAGCCAAAACTTTCTTATAATGAGAAGCGGGAACTCGATTTACTCGAAAAAGAAATTAGTGAGCTCACTAAAGAAAAGGATCAGATTACCTATAAATTGCACGAAGCTTCCGTAAACTTTGATACGATTCAGCAACTATCCCAGCGATTTACGATTATAACCGAAACACTTCAATTGAAAGAATTCCGATGGCTTGAACTGAGTGAAAAAGAAACTGTCTTGAAAGTATGAAAATATGGGAGTATGGGGGTATGGGAGTAAAATTTAAAACCATATTCCCATACTCCCATACTTTGCATACTCCCATACTTGTTATACATTAGTGTCCTTAAAACGACGATATGCCTGCCGAACTCTCACCAGTTGTTCTTAAAGAAAACCTTGCCAATCCCGCACCACTCGGATTATTTGGATTTGGAATGACAACCGTTTTATTGAATCTGCACAACGCAGGTTTTTATGAAATGAATTCCATGATACTTGCCATGGGTCTCTTTTATGGAGGACTTGCCCAGGTTATAGCCGGAATCCTTGAATATAAAAAGAATAATACATTCGGAATGACAGCCTTTATTTCATATGGATTTTTCTGGATTTCACTGGTGGGCCTCATCTTCATGGGCAAATGGGGGTGGGTAGCAGCAACGCCCGGACCTGCACTGGTAGCCTATCTTATCCTCTGGGGCATTTTTACTTTATTATTATTTTTTGGTACACTTAGAATAAATAAAGCCCTTCAGTTCGTGTTCGGATCCCTGACCATTTTATTTTTCCTTCTGGCAATCGGGGATGCAACTAAAAATGAATCCATTACAAGACTTGCAGGATATGAAGGTATTATTTGTGGTGGATCTGCAATTTATACGGGAATCGCGAACCTGCTCAATGAGGTTTACGGATATACTGTTTTACCTCTTGGCCCTGTTCGTAAATAAATCCTATTCAGACAACTTGTTTTCAATTACCTTCTGCAGGAGATGTCGGATATGAATTAAATTTGCCTTATGGGTAATTCGGAGGGTCAGTATAAAACATCTAAAAATCTTGTAATAGTAGGAGGGGGCTTCGGCGGAATTAATCTCGCACTTCAATTAAAAAATAATCCTGGTTTTAATATAACCCTGGTTGATAAAAACAATTACAATTTTTTTCCACCACTGATTTACCAGGTCGCTACCGGATTTTTAGAAAATTCCAATATCAGTTATCCTTTCCGGAAGTTGTTCAGGAAATATTCCAACATTCAATTCCGTTTGGGTGAACTCCTCAAAGTAGATCCTGCCGCTCATACCATTCAATTAAATAATGGCGAACTTTCGTATGACTATCTGGTTTTGTCCATCGGAGCCGAATCAAATTATTTCGGCATGGAAAATATCCGCAGGCATGCCATACCGATGAAAAATGTTAACGATGCTTTGGAAATGCGCAATACCCTGCTGAAGCATTTTGAGATGGCAACGATTACCAATGATCCTGCGGAAAGAAAAAAATTATTAACCGTAGTAATTGCCGGTGGGGGCCCTACCGGAGTAGAAGTTTCCGGTATGCTGGCCGATCTTCGCGTGCATAGTTTTTCCAAAGATTACCCTGGTTTAATCGGAACAGGCGCAGAGATTTTCCTGGTCGACGGAGGCTCCCACCTGCTTGCACCCATGAGTACTGCATCACAGAACGACACTTTAGAAGCTTTGACGAAGATGGGTGTTATTATTAAATTACAAACGCAGGTAAAAGATTTTGTTAATGATAAAGTTGTATTATCAAACGGTGAGAATATTGAAACAAAGAATCTGATCTGGACCGCTGGTATATCAGCAATGATCATTGAAGGAATACCGGTGAATTGTTACGGTAGAGGAAAACGACTGATTGCAGACCCTTTTAATAAAGTAATCGGCGTGGAGGATATATATGCAATCGGTGATACTTGTTTGCAGACACATGAACCTGAATACCCGAATGGTCATCCTCAGCTTGCCCAAACCTCCATTCAACAGGGAAAACTGCTGGCTGCCAATTTTAAATCAATGGCCATTGGAAAGCCCCTCAAACCTTTTCATTATAAAGACCTGGGCACGATGGCCATTATAGGAAGAAATAAAGCGGTGGCAGATCTTCCGCACAATGTACATTTTAAAGGATTTATTGCCTGGTTCTTATGGTTATTCATCCATCTGGTTTCATTGATCAATTATCGCAACCGGATTAAAACATTATTTAACTGGACCATCGCCTATCTATATAAGGATCAGTCACTCCGGTTTATTGTAAGACCCGGTCCTGATCCGGATGAGAATCCCTGATTTTTTCATTATTGATTTTTAAATGAATGTCAAGGCAAAATTTTGTGAATCATTTCAAATATTAAAAACAGGTGGGCCAATCCTCCAAAACACGAATTCTGTCAAGGTAATAGCCATTTATTATTAATGATGTAAACCAGGTCCCGGAGATTAAAACCAGGCCGGACCAGGGGTATAAAACAAGGGAAACCCTTATCCATCTTATATTTCATGAGATATGGCGGTCCTGCCTGGACATATTGGCCGTTGCTGTGATCTTTATTATTGAATTCGGTGAAAAATATTTTGATTTTGTGAAATTATTTTTACTTTTATGCGCAGCGACAAGCTGATTTCCCCGCGTTTCCTTACGAGCATTATTCGGCTAATGTTTTACGGTCCTGCGATCTGTGATCCATCCCTGTGAATCTATATACTTAAGTATTAAACAGATCAACTGATGGAGTTAATAAGCAAGACCTCTGGCCTGGACGAAAAATTAGACGGATTACTTTCACTATTAATGCACGATTTTGAAGATTTACCGGCGATTCCTCTTAATGATTTTCATGATCGTTACGGTGAATTCTTTGGGGAAGAATTGCATAATCTACAGGAAATCCTGTTTGAAGACGGACTGGTAAGATGTTTTGTTGGTCCTGAAGGGCTTGAATTGGAAATTACCCGTAAAGGAATTGCTTTTATGGCCAAAGGAGGATATTCACGGGCCATCAGGGAAGAAATGATTAGTCATGATGATGCTTTACGCGCACGGAAAAAAAGCCGGATCCTTCAAATTCTGATTACTATCGCATTTATGGCAGCAATCGCCATTTGTTTTTATCTTCACAAAAAAACAGACTGACATCAGCTATGCAGCCTGACTATCCAAAAAAACTCTTCAGGGACGAACGTGAACATTTTGTTTTCCTTCTCGAAATGCTTGCGTCCATATCATATTGAGCCAGTCAAACGGAATTGTATATCTGCTTTTCCCAACTGGCATCACCCGCTTCTCCCATTTATCATATTTAGGAATTTATTTTAACAAGGTTTTGAACATCCAGAATCCTAAACTGTACATTTGAATATGAAACGAATTCTCATACTTGCAATAATTGTTTTATTTACTTCTGTTACTCACGCGCAGGGCACACCGTATAGCTGGACTTACTCAGCCAATAAAATATCCGATAATGTATATGAGCTCCATTTTCATGTTGACCTGAACAGTCCATGGCATACTTATTCACAGTTTACTCCGGACGGTGGACCGGTTCCGACTAAATTTACCTTTGCAAAAAACCCGCTCTACATCCTGGATGGGAAGGTGAAAGAAAACGGAAGCCTGATTCAAAAACACGAAGCTGTTTTTGGAGTGGATGTAAAATATTTTAATGGGAAAGTTGATTTTGTGCAGCTAATTAAAATAAAAACAAAAGCAAAGACAAACTTTTCCGGATCTGTTGAATTTATGGTTTGCAATGACCAGCAGTGCCTTCCGCCGGCAACCCAGAAATTTTCCATTGCATTGAACTGATTTGAATGCCGGATAAACATTTTATGACTGGGAAA
>DASZHV010000139.1:0-19920 GCA_035937535.1 Puia sp.
GCTGATATTTACAGGTTATGTAAATGCGCAAACCCTGATAAAAGGATCTGTTCAGGATGAAAACAAATCACCCCTGGAGGCGGCAAGTATTTCCCTGATAAAAGGGACGGATACCCTTTCTTTCAAAAATGAAGTAAGCAACAAAGAAGGGAAATATAGTTTTTCTGCAATTCCTGCCGGTAGTTACCATATCCGGATTTCCTCAATTGGGCATGTTCGGGTGGACGGAACTGTTTTTACCGTTGTTTCAGGAATGAAAACACTTGAACTGCCCGCCTTCAACCTTCAAAAACAAAACAATGAACTGGCTTCTGTAGCCGTCGTTGGGAAAAAGCCGTTCATTGAACAGAAATCCGACAGGATCCTGGTTAATGTGGATGCTTCTCCCGCCAACGCAGGTACATCAGTCATGGATGTTCTTGAAAAGTCGCCTGGTGTTTCAGTGGATAAGGACGGTAATATCAGCCTGAAAGGGAAACAAGGGGTAACAATAATGATCGATAACAGGCCAACTTATATGTCCGGCGCTCAGCTGGCGATTTATCTGAAGAGTCTTCCTTCATCAGCCATTGATCAGTTAGAAATTATGAGTAATCCTTCAGCAAAATATGATGCAGCAGGTAACTCCGGAATAATAAATATCAAAACAAAGAAAAATAAAGCCAAAGGTTTTAATGGGTCCACGACACTTACCTATACCCAGGGAAAATATGCGAAACCTGGCGGAAGTCTGAACCTGAATTATCGGGTAAACAAATTCAACATTTTCTTTAACGGCGGATATACTTACTGGCAGGGATTTCAACAGCTTGACATAAACAGAAACTATCTGGATCCCGGAACTAAGAATATCAATTCTATTTTTACACAGAGCACCCATATGAAATTCCTTTCACCCGAACTGAATTTAAAATTGGGTATGGATTATTTCCTGGACAGCAAAACTACGCTGGGCGTGGTATTCAGCGGATACCAGAATAATGAAACAGATATTTCGCAAAGTTATATTTCGTTGAAAAATGCAAATAATGTAACAGACTCACTCGTACAATCATTTGGAAATATCCATGGCATATGGTCAAATGGAACTATGAACCTGAACTTCAGAAGACAATTTGATTCAAGCGGCCGGGAGCTCACGGCAGACGTGGATTATATCTACTATAAATCAGGGAGCAATCAGTTGTTTCAGAATTATACTTATGATCCGGACATGAATTTGTTAAATTCTAATACACTGAGCGGTGACCTGCCCTCAACTATTAATATTTATAGTTTCAAAACGGACTATACACATCCTTTCCGAAATGATTTCAAGCTGGAAGCCGGATTGAAGACAAGTTTTGTCGCCACGGATAATAAGGCAAACTATTATGATGTGAGCAGAGATGTATATACGCCGGATACAACCAAGACAAATTATTTTGTATATCATGAAAATATAAATGCAGCATATATCAACCTCACAAAAAAATACGGGAAATGGAATTTGCAGGCTGGCCTGCGTGTAGAAAACACCAACTACGACGGCCACCAGTATGGAAATATTTATACTGTCAACAACAACGATTCTTCATTTAAAAAATCATATGTGAATGCATTCCCTACTGCTTACATTACTTATGATCTGAATAATAATAACTCTTTTAATCTGAATTTCGGAAGACGAATTGACCGGCCTGATTATGGCGACCTGAATCCTTTTTTATTTTTCCTTGATGAATATACTTACCAGGCTGGAAATCCATACCTGCAACCACAACTCAGCACTAATATTGAAATGTCACATACTTATAAAAACAAACTCACTACGACTTTAAATTACAGCAATACGCAGAATTTCTTTGCAGAAACATTTGAACAGAATGGACATGCCACCATTGTCAGGAGAGGAAATATCGGAAGAAGAGAAAACGGTGGAATTGCTGTAAGCCTGAATATGCCACTAACTAAATGGTGGAATACAACTATATATGTAAATGTAAATTACAATCATTTTACTGGCGAACTCTATGGCGAAAACCTGGACGTAAGCGCAGTAACCGGGATGGGAAATATGACCAACCAATTTAAGTTTACAAATGGCTGGAGTGCAGAATTATCCGGTTGGTACAGAACCAGTGGAATTGAAGGTCAGATTATGGTTCAACCCCTTGGACAAACTTCTGCCGCTGTCGCGAAACAAATCATGAAGGATAAAGCCAGCCTGAAACTGGGCCTTAGAGATATCTTTTATACCCAACAAGTTCATGGAACCATTAACTTTCAGGAAACGGAAGCAACATTTCATAATTCACGTGACAGTCGACAGTTGAGCCTGACATTTACTTATCGTTTTGGTAAAGTGATAAATGGTCAACAAAATAACCGCCATTCAGGTGGGGCTGATGACGAATCGAGCAGGTTAAAGAAGGGTGGCAACAACTAGAAAGTATGGGAGTATGGGAGTATGGGAGTGCTTTGGTCACTTCCCACGGGACTCTGTACTACCCTAACATAAGATAACTGATAAAAGTAAATGAACATATAAACGTATGATAGATTTTGATCTGGCTTTTTATTTTACTTTTATACTCTTAATTTAAGAATATGCCTTCATTCGATATTGTCAGTAAAATTGATGCGCAGACACTTGACAATGCAGTTAATGTTACAAAAAAAGAAATTCAGAACCGGTTCGATTTTAAAGACTCTCCTGTTTCCATTGAACTCAATAAAAAAGAAATGAAAATTGACCTGGAGGCTGCGAGCGATATGAAGATCAGGCAGATCACGGATGTGCTTATCAGCAGGTCTATAAAACAGGGCATCGACCCGCTGGCCTATGATATGTCGAAGGAACCATATCCTAGCGGAAAAGTAACCAAAAAAGAAGTGCCTGTTCGAAATGGTCTCAAACAGGAAGACGCCAAAAAAATCGTCAAACTGATCAAAGATTCAGGCATGAAAGTTCAGGCCGCCATTATGGATGATCTGGTTCGGGTAACCGGTAAAAAACTCGATGAACTTCAGGCCGTTATTCAATTATGTAAATCCGCCAGCCTCGGTATTCCCCTTCAGTTTGATAATATGAGGTCTTAAGCCTTCGGCTTAAAGCGTAAAGCCAAAAGCAAGTGTGAGGGTGTAAGAATCTAGTCCAGACGGTTAACGGCCAACCGCCAACCGCCAACCAACTTTAGTTTGTATTTCCCACTGGAAACCCTTAATTTTGCGCTCCCTTTCGTGCCGGGAAACATAACTAAAGAGCACGGCTAAATTAAAAATTATGAAACAGAAACTTCATCCCGAAAATTATCGCCTGGTCGTGTTCCGCGATATGAGTAATGGCACGAGCTTTCTTACCCGTTCTGCCGCCAATTCCCGTGAAACAATCAAATGGGAGGATGGAAATGAATACCCTTTGATAAAACTTGAAATTTCAAATACATCACATCCTTTTTTTACGGGTAAAAATATGTTGGTGGACACTGCAGGACGTATAGACAAATTCAAAAAACGTTACGAGAAAAAATCTTAATATTATAATAATGTTTTGTAAGTCCCTCCCGATAAACTGGAGGGACTTTTTTTTGAGAGGCTTTTAAAGATTAGTTTTAAACAATGAATGCCCTTTCGCTGGTTGATGGCCCTTTTTCGGACGATTTCTTCCCCTTTTCATTAACCCGTTCTGTGGCAGATATCCGCTGTGGTATTTTAACCATTCGGGAAAAATGGGATATTTATTTTAAAAATAAACTATCAATAACAGGCGGCCTTTCCATTCCCGCTAATATAATCCCAGACACTGCGCTTATCAGGTCTCTTTCACAAAATAATCCTGATAATTACTTTCAGTATTCTAATAAGTTGCTGAACATTGTGGATATTCTTCGGTTCAATGACAATGAAATAAAAAATGATTTTCTTCTGATCACAGAAGGCCGAAGTTCAGAACCAATTTCTTCAACAAATGCACTAACAGGATCTTCAATTTTTCTGGAGCCTGGAGCAGTCGTTGAACATTGCTATCTGAATGCCGGCAGTGGCCCCATTTATATCGGAAAGGACACCCTGGTGATGGAAGGTTCAATGATCCGGGGACCTTTTGCCATTGGAGAAAAAGGTGTGGTAAAAATGGGTACCAAAATTTATGGTGCTACTTCCGCCGGACCTTTTTGTGTTTTGGGAGGTGAAATTAAAAACTCTGTTATATTCGGATATTCCAATAAGGCTCACGATGGATATCTGGGAGATTCGGTTATCGGGGAATGGTGTAATCTCGGTGCGGGAAGTTCCAATTCGAACATGAAAAACAGTGTGGGATCCGTTAAACTCTGGAATCCTTTAAAAAAATCATTTATCGATGGTGGATTGAAATGTGGCCTGATGATGGGCGATTATTCAAGATCCGCGATAAATACTTCTTTTAATACCGGTACTGTCCTGGGCGCCTGTTGTCATGTTTTTGGAAATGGGCCTACACCATCTTATCTTCCTTCTTTTAGCTGGGGTTCCAGTGATACAGTATATGCTTTTGATAAAGCAATTCAGCATATTAACAAATGGGAAAAATTAAAGGGCCGGGAATTAAGTCCGGAGGAAATAAAACAACTAAAAAATATTTTTGACATGGAAAAACAATTTAAATGAGAAAACAAATCGCTGCTGCGAACTGGAAAATGAATCTGACATATCAACAGGGGGCAGCATTATTGCAAACGATGGTATCTGCTGAAATCTCTCTGAAAGAAAATCATATCGTTGTATTTGCCATTCCATTTCCATATCTGGAAATGGCTGTTGATACGGTTCAACATAAAAAAAATTATTTCATTTCCGCACAGAATTGTTCTGACAAAAAATCCGGAGCTTATACAGGAGAAGTGTCTGCAGAAATGCTGAAGTCCCTTGCGCTGGATTATTGTCTGGTCGGCCATAGCGAACGCCGTGAATATTTTGGTGAGAGCAATCAGGTGCTGTCTGAAAAGGTAATATTATGTCTCGCAAACGAAATAACTCCCATCTTTTGTTGTGGGGAAGCCTTACAAATAAGAGAACAAAATAAGCAGAATAGTTTTGTAGAGAATCAGTTGAAAGAATCTCTTTTTAATCTGTCCAAAGATGAAATGCCGAAAATAGTTATCGCTTACGAACCAATCTGGGCCATTGGAACAGGTAAAACGGCCAGCACAGAACAGGCACAGGAAATGCATGCATATATAAGGTCTGTTCTGAAAAATCAATACGGTGAATCCATTGCCGAACAGATCTCAATATTGTATGGAGGGAGTGTAAAAGCCAGCAATGCGCGGGAAATATTCGCATCAAAAGACGTGGATGGGGGATTGGTTGGTGGTGCATCACTTTTAGCTTCAGAGTTTTTGGAGATAATCAAGGCACTTAAGTAATAGTATAGGAGTATAAGAGTATAGGAGTGATATCTAAACCATACTCTTATACTCCTATACTCCCATACTTTAAAGAATTAGTATATGAAAGAAATATCCCGCCTCCTCCTTCATCACATCTTCTGGCGTGGATTATATTTTTTTTCAATTCTTCTTTTGAATATTGGAATTGCCCGTTTCTTCGCCGCAGAAAAAAGCGGGCAGATTTTTTTTATTATAAATAACCTGGCCCTTGTTCTTTTAATTGTAAGCGTTTGTCTCGAATCCGGATCAACATATTACATAGCTTCCGGGAATCTTGAAGCGTCTCAAATGGCCCGATTTTGTTTGATTTGGACAGCAGCCGCTTCTTTGCTTGCTTTCACAGTCTGGTGGTCGGTACTTTATTTTTCACATCCGGCCTTTTTAACTCATTATGGATTCCTGTTAGCCAGTTTTTTATTTATACTTGGAGCCCTGCTTACTACATATTTTACGGCACTGTTCTATGCAAAAAAAAAATTCGGCCCACCAAACAAAATATTGTTCTTAGTAAATACACTCCTGATCATTTTATTAGTAATTGGGAAAAATTATCCAATAGTAAAATCCCATTTTGTCCAGATTTATTTTTTCTGTTTTTTTCTGCAGGGTCTATTGATAATGCTTGTCTTTTTTATTAAGGAATCAGTCTCAGTCGGATTTATACTACCTGCATGGGCGATACTGAAAAAAGTTTTTCAATATTCGTTGGCTGCCTTGTTCGCCAATCTGATTTATTTTCTTGTAAATAGAATTGATTACTGGTTTGTACAATATTATTGTTCGGCTAAAGACCTTGGAAATTATATCCAGGCTTCCAAACTAGGACAAATGTTGGTTATACTGCCCGGAATTCTTGGTTCCACTTTATTCCCCATTTTTACTTCTATGAAAAAATCAGGAAATACAATAGAATTGACTGCAGTTATACGAGTTTTATTCTGGATCAATGGGCTGATTTGCATTTTGATAATTTGTCTTGGCTGGTATATTATTCCACTGGTTTTTGGTGCATCCTTCAATGATATGTATTTGCTTTTTGTTTTACTTGTACCAGGCATATTATGCGTTACAATGAATTATCCAATGACT
Organism: Puia sp.; assembly: GCA_035937535.1. Classification (GTDB taxonomy): domain Bacteria; phylum Bacteroidota; class Bacteroidia; order Chitinophagales; family Chitinophagaceae; genus Puia. The sequence continues at coordinate 6,501 of DASZHV010000139.1, forward strand.
TCGTGGTTTTCAGCAAATAAAAGAATTGGAATAAATATGCAGGGATCTCTACTGGCCCTGGCGGTCATTTGTATTGGAGATCTGATAGCCTTACCACATTATGGTGTCAAATCCGCATCCGTTGTAAGCAGTGCTGGTTTTTTTAGTTATTATTGTTATACCATTTATATTTACCGGAAGGAATATTCTGTTCCCTGGAAAGACTTTTTAATGATCCGTATGTCTGACCTGAGTCAGGTTCGTAAGTCGATCGGAACGGATATTCAGGAATCTTCTCCAGAAAACTATATTGTGTAAAATTCAACTGCATGAAGAAAGTCCTTTGGCTGGCAAGCTGGTATCCAAATGAAACGGATCCATTCAGCGGGGATTTCATTAAACGCCAGGCAGAAGCTGTGTCGATTTACCAGTCTTTGAATGTATTATGGGTAGGAAAATATGCTCCAAGATACTTTTCTGAAAAAACAGAACGTATAAATATTGAATCCAGGAAATCAAACCTGAAGGAATATATTTTATATTACCCGGCTTTAGGAAATGATAATAATATTTTTTCAAAAATTAAATCCTTATATAATTATTTTAATAAAAACAGGGAGTTCATTCGGCAACTACGCAAAAAAAATGAACTACCCGATATTGTGCATGTTCATGTTGCTATAAAAGCCGGATTGATCGCCTTTTACATGAATTGGAAATATAAAGTGCCTTATGTGCTGACAGAACATTGGTCAGGGTACTATTCAGTGGCTAAGGATAGCTTATTTAAAAAATCTTATTTGACCCGTTATCTGACGCGAATGATAATAAAAAAGTCTGAAATGCTTCTTCCGGTAAGCGAGGCTCTCGGAAAACAAATCAATAAGTATTGGGTACAGGTGCCTTTTCAAAAAATCCCTAATGTTGTAAACACACAATTTTTTTATCCCTCGAAATATCGTAAAGAAAACAGATTCCGTTTTATCCATATTTCCTCACTTCTATATCCAAAAAACCCCGGAGGGATCGTAAAATCTTTCGTTGAATTATTAAAGCAGGGGTTTGAAATTGATCTCATTTTGGTTGGCCCTTTGAATCCGGAGTTAAATAAATTAATACAAACCACCGGCTTATATAATGAAAATATCCTTTGTACAGGTGAAATTCCATATGAACAGGTAGGAACGGAACTTAGAAGTTCTTCAGCTTTAGTAATGTTTAGTTTTTATGAAAATATGCCCTGTGTCATTCTTGAGGCGCTTTGCACGGGTGTTCCGGTTATTGCAACAAGGGTAGGGGGCATACCGGAAGTGATTCAGGAAGATAATGGGATATTAATAAATGCGGGGGATGAACCGGGACTTCTCGAAGCAATGAAGGAAATGATCAGCAACTATCATCTCTATAAAAAAGAAAATATCAGCAGTAAAGCTACTTATCAGTTTTCCTATGAAGCAATCGGTAAAAGAATTACAGAAGTCTATGATTCCGTTTTGAAAAATAAATAGTCAACGGTGATCGATATATTTATTTGCAGGCAAGACTTTTCCGAGTTCTTTCATTTGAGATGCTGTTAGCGCTTTTATTTCACCCGCAGCAAGAGCATCCTGCAACTGTTCCGTTGTTCTGATTCCAATGACAACTGAGCAAACAGGAGAATGTTGTAATACATATCGGGTTGCAGTTTCAAGCGGGGAAAGCTTAACTGATACAGATCTTAAAGCAGCATTCATTTTTTCGACCTGCTCTGCAGTGTAGTTTAAGAAAGGTTCTGCAGGCTTTGAAACAAGGAGCCCCTTTGCAATGGAACCCCGGGCCAGGACATCTATTTTGTTTTCTGATAAAAATGTAAGCATTGTTTCTTCGGGCCTACGGTCGAGCAGACTATACTGCATCATCACACTGATAATATCGGAACGCTTAACATATTCCCTGATTACATTCGGACGTATAGATGAAATGCCGTAATTGAGAATCTTTCCCGTTGTTATCAGGTGTTCAAAAGCTTCAATGATATCATCAATCGGATCTTCCAGCGTACCACCGTGCAACTGATATAAATCAATATAATCGGTTTGAAGTCTTTCCAGGCTCTGGTTAACTGCCGATAAAATATATTTTTTCGAAGGATTCCAATCCCAACCTGAACCATCTGCCCTCCATTTATTCCCAACCTTGGTAGCCAGTATAATATGTTTTCTTTTCTCCCGGAATGTCCGGCCTAATAATGTTTCAGTCAATCCCTGTTGATACATGTCAGCCGTATCAAAATAATTGATACCTTCATCAAACGCCCTGTACAAAAGCTTTTCATTATGCTGATTATTCAGTTCCAGTGACATGGCACCAAATCCGATCCTGCTTATTTTCAATTTGGATTTTCCCAGCAACTGATATTCCATCATTCAAAATTAAGTTGGAATTGTTTGGTAGTGCTTTATAATTTATTACCTTTTATTTCAAATTTTATTTATGAAAAAAAATATCCCTTTATTAAGCCTGCTGGCTCTTATTTTAATTTCTTCAAGGCTCTCTGCACAAACACAGGAGGAAATGAAAGCATTTACGGAATATATGACCCCCGGGCCCACACAGCAAATGATGGCCAAATCCGTCGGATCCTGGACAGGCACCGTAACATTCTGGGCAAATGAAGGTGCGCCGCCTACGAGTTACACTTTGGAGACAACCAATGAAATGATTCTTGGCGGCAGGTACCTTCGGTCAAATAACACGGGTTCCATGATGGGAATGCCTTTTGAAGGAATCGGTATCACCGGATATGATAATGCAAAAAAAATATTTGTGAATAGCTGGATTGATAATATGGGAACAGGAATCATTTTTATGGAGGGTACATGGGATGCCGCTGCGAATAGTATAAATTTCAGCGGAAAAAGTACAGATCCTTTAACCAAAAAGGATATTCCAACCCGGGAAATTTTAAAATTTACAGACGACACTCACCAGGTTCTGGAGATGTATTTTACGCAAAATGGCAAGGAGTTCAAAGGAATGGAAGTGAAATACACGCGGAAATAAGCCCTTCAGCCTTTTTCACTACCTTCGCGGCTCCTCAAAAATGAAGGGAAGCACCCATGAAGAACATCCGGAATTTCTGTATTATCGCCCATATTGATCATGGAAAATCAACCCTGGCCGACCGTCTGTTACAGCTTACCCATACCATCAGTGACCGGGAAATGAAAGACCAGGTATTGGATGATATGGACCTTGAACGCGAGAAGGGAATTACCATCAAGAGTCATGCGATCCAAATCAATTATGAATTAAAAGGTCAGGAATATGTTTTAAACCTAATTGATACCCCCGGACATGTGGATTTCTCTTATGAAGTGAGCCGGGCACTGGCAGCCTGTGAAGGTGTACTGTTACTTGTTGACGCCTCCCAGGGAATACAGGCTCAAACCATTTCCAACCTCTATCTCGCTATTGAAAATGATCTGGAAATAATTCCTGTGATCAACAAAATAGACATGGATGGAGCCATGGTGGAAGAAGTGGCCGACCAGATTGTCGAACTTATTGGTTGCAAAAAAGAATCTATTCTGCTTGCAAGTGCCAGGACAGGACTCGGTGTAGAGGCGATCCTGGAAGCCATTGTTGACCGCATCCCGCCTCCGGATGGCAATCCTGATATTCCACTTCAGGCGCTTGTATTTGACAGTGTATTTAATTCTTTCCGTGGAATCATTGTCTATTACCGGATCATGAATGGAGTTTTGAAAAAAGGTGATAAAGTACGGTTTGTTTCAACAGGCCAGGAATACCAGGCTGATGAAGTGGGTATTCTTAAATTAGGCCTGGAACCTAAACCTGAAGTGCGTGCCGGGGACGTTGGATATATTATAACTGGAATCAAAAATGCCAAGGAAGTAAAAGTAGGGGATACAATTACACTTAGCTCAAATCCGAATCCCCAGATGATCCAGGGTTTTCAGGAAGTTAAACCCATGGTTTTCGCCGGAATTTTCCCTGTTCTTACAGAAGATTTTGAAGAACTGCGTGAGTGTATGGATAAACTCCAACTCAACGACGCTTCCCTGACTTATGAACTTGAAACGTCCCAGGCATTAGGCTTTGGTTTCCGTTGCGGATTCCTGGGTATGCTGCACATGGAAATCATCCAGGAAAGGCTTGAAAGGGAATTTAATCAGACCGTTATTACAACTGTTCCCAATGTAAGTTTCATTGCCTATTCCACAAAAGGAGAAACGATCCAGGTAAATAATCCTGCGGAAATGCCCGACCCAACCCGTACAGAACGGATCGAAGAACCTTATATCAATGCCCAAATCATTTCAAAGCCTGAATACATTGGAAACATCATTACTTTATGTTTAGGTAAGCGAGGTATTCTATTGAATCAGCACTATTTAACGCCTACAAGAGTTGAATTGCATTTTGAAATGCCCCTAACAGAAATCGTATTTGATTTCTATGATAAGTTAAAAAGCCAGACAAGGGGATATGCGTCTTTCGATTATCATCCCATCGGTTATCGCGAAAGCGATATTGCTAAAATGGATATTTTATTGAATGGCGAAAAGGTGGATGCCCTCAGTGCACTTATACACAGGAGTCGGGCGGCGGATTTTGGCCGTAAGCTTTGCGAAAAATTAAAAGAACTTTTACCGCGCCAGCAATTTCAGATAGCCATCCAGGCTGCAATTGGCTCCAAGGTCATTGCAAGGGAAACCATCAGTGCTTTACGCAAAGATGTAACAGCTAAATGTTATGGAGGAGATATTTCCCGTAAAAGAAAACTTCTGGAAAAACAAAAAGAAGGAAAAAAGCGCATGCGCCAGGTAGGTAATGTTGAAATACCACAGGAAGCGTTTCTTGCTGTGTTAAAACTTGATGAGTAAAGGCTGGTTCTCGTATTTCACAATATGGAATGGTGGAATTGTAAAAAATTTATTTATATGAAAATGAAATTTAAAATTGAATTTTAAATTTCATTCTTTCTTTCCCTGACTTCCACAGTTTCACATTACCGCACTATGGATTGGATTTCTTTTTATTTTTGTCAGACTGTTGCTTTAGAAGCTCCTCATTAATCGCTCCGTCATCATTAAGAATTTTTTTATCAGTGGGAAACTGTCCATCCTGCAATGTCTGGTTAAAAACTTTTGGAACGTGCAGCCACTGTCCGTTCTGCCATATAAATCCTTCATAATCGCCGTCCGGCACAAAGGTTTCTTTCCGATCGGGCTCATCGGATTCTGAAATCAGATGGTCATATATGATCATGTTAAGTGAAGTATCGTAATTAAATGAAGTGACGGCTTCTTTTTTATATTCAATGTAAAATCGCATGACCTGTTTCTTGCTTGCCTTGGCCGAATCATTTTTGAATGAGAAATAAGGGCCGCCAAAAACGGGTTGCCCCTGTTCGTTAAAAGTCAGGACTTCCATCCATTTTTTATTACTGTTTATGGTGAAGTCATCAAATCCAAGTAATGTATATATATTCTTCTCGTTGAATTTTTTTTGAATGATCCGGTAATAAATAGCACCGATCCAGTTGTTTGGATTGCGAATCGAATCCGCAGGTTTTGAAGTAAAATTTGAAAAATCGTGCAATGGAAAAAGTTTCAATGAACCATCTTCAGTTCTCATTTGAATTGCGCCACGTTGGAAATACACATATTCATCTTTTTTTATCTGCCATGTAAAAATTCGAAAACTACTGTCCGGCGCATATAATTTAGAAATGGTCTGAAGTGAATCAAAAGGGAAATAAAATGAATTGGAGATTTTTAATGATCTGACAAGCAAACGTATAAAGAAACTGTCCGCTCTGAAACGCTGGTTTGGTTCAGGTGCATTAACGATTTCATAAGCAAATGGTGCTAGTGAATCCTGTTGCTTTTCAAGCTGGCCTTTGTCAAACGTTGTAAAATGTTTTCCTGAAACAGTTTGTCCGTATCCTGACATAGAGACAAGGCAGCCCGCAGAAAGGAGAAATATAAAATACTTTTTCAGGATCATGGATATTTATTGAAATTTCAGCCACAATTTACAAGGAAGATCAGGAACTCCCGGGAAACCTGGCATTTCTTTCAAAATTTTATGATTTCATCAGGGCCGAAGCAAAATCATCCAGATTGTTAAAATACAGGTCAATGTCTGCATGAGGCAATTCAAGGTCGGGTTTGGTCGTTTGCAGGAATACGGTTTTCATACCGGCATTTTTACCAAACAGCATATCACTGATATTATTCCCCACCATCAATGATTTTTTCAGATCGATCTCGGGAAAATCCCTGACTGACTGGTATGCCATTCCGGGGTTTGGTTTACGGCAGGGGCTTGAAGCTTCAGTATCTACGCAATAATAAATCCGGTCAATTTTTCCACCTTTCTCCTCAATACCCTTCAACATCTTTGCATGAATGTTTTCCAGGTCAGCTATTGTCATAATGCCTTTCATTACACCTCGCTGGTTTGTCGCCAGTAAAATCCTCTGAAACCGTTTATTGAAGTAAGCAATATTTTCCGGGGCATTTGGATAGAAAATAAATTCATCCCAGTTACGTACATAAGTACCCGGGTTTTCATAATTAATAACACCATCCCTGTCAAGGAAAAGAGACCAGGTTTTATCGATATGGGAGAGATTGAAGGTCATGATAGAGAACTTGTAATTGTTGGCTGTTGGCAGTTGGCCGTTGGCCGGTCATTAAATCTGACGAATAACAACAAATTCAAAATCAAAATTATTAATTGAATGAAACATTACATTCGGCCAACAGCCAACCGCCAACGGCCAATAAAAACTTTCATTATATATGCGCAATCAGCTCATGCTGCGCTCGAAGGTAGTCCTCCGGAACGCCAATATCTATAAAATATTCGTCGGAAACAAGTCCAAGAATATTTCCTTTTTCGCTTTCTTTTTCGAGATAATCTTTCTCAAAGGAAAATATATCTGGAAAAGATTTCCGTAGAAAGGATTTAACCCTCAGCGCATATACGCCGCCGTTAATATTTCCAGTGGATTGGTATTTTTTTTCACTGAACCCCCTGATCGTATTTCTTTCATCCATTTCAACCGCACCGTATCGGTCAAAATCTTTCATGGGTTTTAAAGCCAGCGTGCAGGCAGCTTTTCGCTGTTCATGCAAATCGGAAAGCTGAGAATACTGAATACCAAAAAAAGTATCTGCATTCAGTATGATGATATCAGTTGATGAAACCTGTTTACATGCTTTATAAATGGCGCCTCCGGTCCCTAACGGCTCTTTTTCTATTGAAAAACTATATATTTCATCCGGAAAATATTTTCTTACAAACATTTCTATCAATTCAGATTTATAACCGAGGGCAAAAATGAATTTATCAATTCCCTGTTTTTTTGCATGGTCAAGCAGATAAGAAAGAAAAGGCTTTCCTCCAACAGGAGCCAGACTTTTTGGAAGATCTTCCACCACGGATTTTAACCTCGACCCAAGGCCGCCTGCCAGAACAATTGCCTCGGTAATCATTGACTCTAAGATTTAAAATATTCTTTTTCTACAAGTTCACATACGATATGACCGAGCAGAATATGAGATTCCTGAATTCTGGGTGTATCGGTTGAAGGAATATTAAAAATATAATCAGAAAGCGGTTTCATCTTACCACCGGTTTCACCTGTAAAGCCAATAGTAATCACTTTTTTTTCTCTTGCCGCTTCAAATGCCTTCACAATATTTCCGGAATTACCGGATGTGGATAATCCGATCAGTACATCACCGGGATGGGTAATACCTCGGATCAGGCGAGCATAGATTTCATCATAACTATAATCATTGGCGACCGCAGTGAGGTATGATGTATTACAGTGTAGTGCTTCAGCTGGCAAAGCTTGCCTGTCTGTATAAAATCGTCCGGAAAATTCTGCTGCCAGATGCTGGGCGTCCGCCGCACTGCCACCATTTCCTGCAAAATAAACCCGTTTCCCATCTTTGAAGGCTTTCACAATTTCCTGAACTACCTGGATGGTATTATTCAACATTACTTCATCCATTAAAATTTTTTTCTTGACGGAAATGGATTCGCCTATAATTTTTTTAATATGATCAATCATATAATAGTTTTAAATAGTCCAGGTTGTCAGACCATGATCCACAAACTGGTAGGTTTTACAATGGCCGCCAAAATCGTTAAGTTTTTCCATAACCTTGAATTTTGTATTGCCCGGACAATAAAATATCATAAAACCGCCTCCACCGGCACCTGAAATCTTCCCACCGGTAGCTCCTGCTGTTTTCGCAGCCATGTAAATTTCTTCCATCCTGTTATTTGATATGCCATCTGCCATTCGCCGTTTTTGTTGAAACCCGAAATCCAGGATCTCACCGATTTCATGTAACCTGCCCTTAAGCAGGGCTTCTTTCATTCGTTGGGATTGCTGTTTTAACTGATGCATTGCTTCAATGGAAGCGCTTTTTTTATCCAGTACATTCTGGCTCTGCTGTGTAATGATTTTAGCAGATTCCCTGCTCGTTGCAGTATAATAAAGAAGGAGATTATTCTCGAGTTCGAATAAATACTGTTGTTTAACCCGTAGCGGGTTAACGATTACTTTATCTTCCCCAAAAAATTCCATGTAATTCACCCCGCCAAAAGTAGCTGCGTACTGATCCTGTTTCCCACCCGCCATTTTCAAATCCTTCCTTTCAATTTCATATGCGAGATGGGCGATATCATATTCTCCTAAAGGTAATTTCAACATTTCCGCGAACGCACCTACGATTGCCACTACAAGTGTAGAGGAAGTACCAAGCCCTGATCCTGCCGGTGCATCCACAAAAGTGGACAATTTAAAACCCTCCGGCATACCCGGATATTGTTTTCTGATCCTGTCATAAACGCCTTTATGCAAATCAAGCACCCCGTTAAATTCCACGGGAGATCCCTTACTGATGATTTGTTTTGTTTTGTAATCAATGGATTCAAAATGGACTTCTTCCGAATCGGTGATCTCAATATTGGCATATGCATATAAAGAAACCGTGGCATTTAAAATAGCGCCACCATAAAGATCACTATAGGGGCTCACATCCGTACCACCGCCGGCAAGTCCGATCCGTAGGGGTGCTTTACTTCTGTAAATCATGGGCTAGGCCAAGAATGGTATTTACGAGGTTTTTCCAGGAATATTTTTTCTTTTCAGTGCGAAGATGAGGAATAAAATATTCTTCTCCTAATTCGTAGAAACGCAGGATGGCATTGGCCAAAGCGCCTGGTTCGGGTTCTGTGACCAGCCCCGTTTGTTCATGCAAAACCTGTTCTGCGAAACTTCCCACATTGGATACGATCATCGGTTTTTCAAAGTGATATGCCAGGGGCGTAACGCCACTTTGGGTAGCATGACGGTAAGGTTGGATGACTGCATCTGATGCACACAAATAATACCGGACTTCTGCATCCGGTATAAAATCTGTTTTGAGAATGAGTTGTTTTTCAATTCTTAAATCATCTATCAATTTCTGATACAGACTTTGGTTTTCATAAAATTCTCCCGCTATCAATAACCGAATGCCGGAGTCTTTCATTACAGGTTCGGCCATGGCTCTTAACAAAATATCCAGTCCCTTATATTTCCTGATGAATCCAAAGAATAAAATAATTTTTTCTTCTTCGCTAATGTTTATTTGCAGTTTTTCATGTAAGAATTTTCTTGCTGATGTTTTAGAAATAATCTCTCCGAAATTATCGTATAGCGGATGGATTACTAGTTTAGCAGGTTTTGTTTTTTCAAATTTTCTCAAATCATCCATAACCGAGTCACTCATGGTAATATAGGCATCACAGCTTCCTAGAAAATATTTTGTAAATGACGAATCACCCGGCCGCTTTTCATGTGGCAATACGTTATCGGTAATTGCGATGATCTTTGTTTTCCGATTCCTTTGTACCCTTCTCAAAATCGTTCCCAGTGCGGGTCCCATGAAAGGAAGCCAGTAGCGAACCACGATAAGATCGTGTGCTTCTTTTTTCAAACGGTTGCCAATGATCATCCAGTTGATCGGATTAACTGAATTGATAACAGAATGAATTTCGATTCCTGTTGGCTGGGGATCTGAAGAATATTGTGTGGTACCCGGGAAAAGGAATCCGGGATATTGTAATGAAAAAGAATAAATCGAGCATGCATGACCCTCTTCCTTAAAAGCCCGGCAAAGGCGCTGATCAAAACTCGCCAGGCCACCACGCAAAGGCCATGCCGGTCCGATGATAATTATATTCATAAGCCCATTCTCTTTTCAATCAGGTATACATTGCGATTGGGAGAATTTCGGGATATCAGTTCAGCAACGAATCCGGTTACAAATAGTTGTGTACCTATTACCATCGCTACTAAGGCAACAAAAAATAAGGGTCGTTGGGTTATTCCGGTTTTATCAAAAAAGAATTTCGAAATCGTAAGGTAAAACAATACTACAAAACCAACCATGAACCAGAGCATTCCCCAGGATCCAAAAAAATGCATGGGCCGCTTGCCGTATTTGCCAACAAACATAATGGAAGCCAGATCCAGTCCCCCTGTAATCAGACGGCCCACACCAAACTTCGAAACACCATATTTCCTGGCATGATGATCTACTACTTTTTCACCTATTTTTTTAAAGCCTGCCCATTTGGCAATCAACGGGATATATCGATGCATCTCACCGTAAACTTCAATACTTTTCACCACATTATAACGGTATGCTTTCAGTCCGCAGTTAAAGTCGTGAAGTTTTATTTTCGATACTTTGGATGTGACCCAGTTAAAAAATTTGGAAGGCAGGGTTTTGGAAATGGGATCATGACGAAGTTTCTTCCATCCGCTTACCAGGTCAAAGCCACCTCTTGTGATCATTTGATACAGGGCCGGAATTTCATCCGGATCATCCTGAAGGTCCGCGTCCATGGTGATAACAACATTACCCTGACAGGTTTTGAACCCTTCATTGAGGGCCGCAGATTTACCGTAATTCCTTTGAAAGCGGATACCTTTAAAACGATTATTCTTTTCGTGGAGGGATTCGATTACTTCCCATGACCGGTCCGTACTGCCGTCATCAACCAGGATCACTTCATAAGAAAACTGATGACTATTCATCACACGCTCAATCCATGCACTAAGCTCGGGAAGAGATTCTTCTTCATTTAATAACGGTACGATAACAGATATATCCATGCTGATTATGACTTGGGTTTTTCTAATATATCCAGGGATGCCGGTTTTTTCTTACGGAGAATGGCCGCAAAAATTAATCCGAATAAAGAGTCAATGATTACACTAAATCCATATCCTTTCAGCAGACCCATAGGTTTTGTCTGCTGATCTACATCTTTAAAACTTTTAATTCTCTGTTCCATTTGCTCACTCGTCATATTTAAACTTTGATAATAAGATATTGATGTCGCCTTAAGGTTTTCCCAGAAAGCAGGATCAACAAATCTTAAATAAACAAGATTGAAAATAATATATGCCAATTCCGTAATCAGTATAACAATGAAGATCGACTGAAAGATCTCCCTGGGTTCGCCATATCCTCCTAATTCTTTTTTTCTGGCTATCCCGGTTAACAGATACATCAATAAAATAAGTGTATAAGTTACCAGGGCAGAAAGGCCAAACTGAATCGGATTAGAAGCGAAAAATCTATAGCGAAAAAAAAGAAGCACAGCGTACAGCAATCCGGTAATCAGTCCGAATCGCAGGGGAATGGCATATTTGGATTTCTGTGGTAAATTGGTCATATTAAGGATTGTCCTTGAAAATAGCGGGTTCAGGTTCACTTTTCTTTGTAAAAGCCGCGCCTAATAGAGATGCAATCGTTCCAAAAAAAAGTGTCCCCAAAAAAGCAAATATGCCAACTGGTATGGGCTGCATAAATTTCTTTGTCATTGCAATACCCTGATCGATCTGATCTTCTGTAAGATTTCCCTTGGCTTCCATAGCGGCTCTGGCCTGTTGTAAAGCCTGATCAGTGAATTCAGGAAATATAAATAAAACAGAAAGCAGGGCATATATTGCTACTAGGATAGAAACGACTAAAGAAATTTTAAAGCCATAGCCAAAAGCTTTTCCGTATGTCACCCCTTCAGTTTCCTGTTTTCCATATTGAATACAAAAAATGATAATTGCAACAACAAGAATAATGGAAGGCAGCCATCTAAACCAGGTCTCGAATTGCAAATGCGCAAATCCTCCAATCAGGTTTATGATTATTAACACCAATGAAAGAAGGATTGCTTTACTCATAAAATCCGTTGATCTCTTTTTCATATAGCTGTTTTATTATTGATTAAGAATTCAAATGTAGTTTTCCTTTTGTAATAATTCCGAGTACTTTGCCTCTGAATTTTTTTCCATCGTAAGGCGAATTTTTTGATTTTGATGCCGTCTTATTCAGATCATATACCCACTCTGTACCAGGGTTGAATAATGTAAGACTTCCATTGCTTTCTTTTTCAATTGTTGAAGGATTAAGTTTAAATATTCTTCGGGCATTCCCTCCAAACAAAGCGTATATTTTTTCAGCCGTCAAATCCGGAAACAAGGTTTGAATAACGGCATAAGCAGTCTCGAGACCCGACATTCCGTATTTCGCATACTCGAATTCCAAAGTTTTACTGTCATATTCATGGGGCAGGTGATGAGATGCGATGCAATCGATGGTGCCATCCAGTACGGCTTCTTTTAATTTTGTTGCAATTGCTTTGGAACGAAGTGGCGGATATACTTTCAGATTCGTATCGTATTCAACCAATGCTTCATCGCTGAAAAAAAGATGGTAAGGTGTAACCGAACAACTTATATCGAGGCCGGAATCTTTGCCCCTACGTATATAATCAATGGATTTGGGAGATGTAACGCCCGTAAAATGAATACGCGACTGGGAATATCTGGCCAGTTTGATATCTCGTGCGATGATAAGTTCTTCTGACATCATTGGTTTTCCCGGAAGGCCAAGTTGCGTGGAAATAATGCCTTCATGCATGAGACCGTTGGGAGAGATGCTGGTATCATCCGGGATTTGTATCACTACACCGTGGAACGCTTTTACATATTGAAGGGCTTTCACCAGAACTCCGGATGATTGTACGGGATGAAGCCCGTCAGAAAAAGCGACAGCCCCGCTGTTTTGCATATCATACATTTCTGCGAGGTGTTTTCCATCCAGGTTTTTTGTTATGGCGCCAATGGGCCATATAGAAACTGGTAAACTCGTTGATCGTTGACGAAGGAATTCTACCTGGGATTTATTATCTGTAACAGGCTGCGTATCCGGGATCAGAAATACATCTGTAAAACCGCCCGCTGCAGCTGCTGCAGAACCTGTTTCCAGTGTCTCTTTGAATTCATAACCAGGATCGGCAAAATTGGAAAAAATATCAACCCATCCGGGACTGATCCGGAGGCCTTTCTGATCAA
>DASZHV010000140.1:0-3890 GCA_035937535.1 Puia sp.
AATCGGTTGAGAGTTTCGATAAATTTTGGATAATTCAGCAGGTCAAAATGAGCTCCCAAGAGGTTATGCATGCCTTTAATATAGTGAGCCGTTTCTATCAGGATCATTGCGGGCTCCTTATCAAATAATTCTACCCAACGATGGGTATAACGGTAGTAAGAAAGAAAATCCTGCCCGATAAAAGCAAACCAGCTATAGCTCTGATACAGGTAGAGATTTTCATAGAAACCATTGACCGCGGGCATCCTGGCGGGCAGCCTGGATTCAAAGAATTCCTTCACTGCGATTTCATCTTTTTCGTTTCGTGCAACACCGTGTTGTATATACCAGCCGTATAATTGAAGGGAAAGACTGGATAACGCTCCTGCCAGAAGAATCTGTTCGTTCACGGCCTGCATTTCGGCCGCCAGTTTTCCAGCCCTGTCCTGCATACTGCGGGTAATATGAAGGGCCTCTATTTTTTGTTCAAAGAAAAGGGTCTCGAGTACATAACTGTACTGATGATATTCCCGCCCCAATTCCTTGATCTTGTCAAGCACTTTCAGACTTTGCAGGTATAGACCCTGGTTGTAGAGTATTTCAGCATAATCCAGCTGTTCGTGCAACTGGAGAAAAATATTATTCTCACCCCGGATAAGGCGGAGACTTGATAGTATTTGTTTATACAAATGGGCTTTTACATTTGATAGCTGTTGCTTGCTCAGCCGCTTATTTTTTTTCAAAAGCTCCATTTCATCATACACCTCCATTTTATCCAATGCATCAAATAAGTAGATGATTTTCAGGTCCTCAGAGGCAGTATTTCGCTTAACATACAGCTTGAAATTCCGTTTCTCAGACTTTTTCAGAGATTTAACAATTTGAAACAAGGTATCTGATGAGCGGTTGGGCATCGTAATTTGAAACGTCTGAATTAAGGACTGGAGCGGGTTTCAGCGGTTGAAACCCCATTTCTGGACTGTAATTCAAACAGGATTTTGATTTGTATACTGAATCAAACAAAAATAACTTCGATTCAACTCATTTCCCAAAACGATATGAAATCCGATAAAATTTACATTTTCGATACAACTCTGCGCGACGGGGAACAGGTTCCGGGGTGTAAACTGAACACCAAGGAAAAGCTGGAACTTGCCCTGGAACTGGAACATCTGGGTGTAGATATTCTCGAAGCGGGTTTCCCGGTATCAAGTCCGGGGGATTTTCATTCCGTTGAGGAGATTTCAAAAGTGATTCATCATGCCAGTGTATGTGCGCTAAGCCGTGCCGTAAAAACAGATATTGAAGTGGCCGCAGATGCTCTGAAAAAGGCCAAACATCCCCGAATTCATACTGGGATTGGCACTTCGGACTTCCACATCAAATCCAAATTCAATTCAAATCGCGAAGAGATCCTGGAAAGGGCTGTTCAGGCAGTGAAATGGGCCAGGAATCTCGTAGAAGACGTGGAGTTTTATGCTGAAGATGCAGGCCGCACTGATAACACATATCTTGCGCGCGTGATCGAAGCCGTAATTAAAGCCGGCGCCACCGTAGTAAACATTCCTGACACAACCGGATACTGCCTTCCTCACCAATACGGAGAAAAAATTGCCTACCTGGTTAACCATGTAAAAAATATAGATAAAGCCATAATCTCCTGCCATTGTCATAATGACCTTGGGCTCGCAACAGCTAATTCCATCGCCGGTATAATTGCCGGGGCGCGACAAATTGAATGTACCATTAACGGCCTGGGGGAAAGAGCAGGCAATACGGCTCTTGAAGAAGTGGTTATGATCATACGTCAGCACGCGGACTTAGGATTTAAAACGAGCATTAAAACCCAGTCACTGAATCCAATGAGCCGGCTGGTTGCAGATACCATGCGCATGCCGGTGCAACCTAATAAAGCCATAGTGGGGGCGAATGCTTTCTCACATTCTTCAGGTATTCACCAGGACGGATTCCTGAAAGATTCACAGACATATGAAATTATTAATCCCGATGAAGTGGGTGCCGACGGTTCCAAGATTGTACTAACTGCCCGCAGTGGCCGCAGCGCTCTTGCTCATCGTTTTCGGATCATCGGGTATGAATTTACACGTAATGAAATTGATGCCCTCTATATCGAATTTCTTCGGATGGCCGATACAAAAAAAGAAGTGGGTGAAGAAGATTTACATGCGCTCGCCAAAGTAGCCGTGAGCGCCTGATAACGAAAGACCAAGCCTCTGCCGTCCCGCTTGAACCGGGACGGCGGGTGAAACGTCATTAAAAATTTATGAAACCAAAAACTCTTTTCGAAAAAATCTGGGACCCCCATGTGGTAAAAACCATTGAGGAGGGTCCCGCAGTTTTATATATTGACAAACATCTTATCCATGAAGTCACAAGCCCTCAGGCATTTAAAGGACTTGATGACAGAGGTCTTCCCGTATTTCGACCTAAACAAATTATCGCAACAGCAGATCATAATGTTCCAACCGAAAATCAACACCTGCCCATTAAAGAAGCACTTTCACGACTCCAGGTAGATACATTGGAAAAGAACTGTAAAAAATTTGGCATAGAACTCTATGGCCTTGGACATCCTTACCAGGGAATCGTACACGTAATTGGTCCGGAACTCGGCATTACATTACCCGGCATGACCATTGTTTGTGGTGATAGCCATACTTCTACCCACGGCGCTTTCGGCACAATCGCATTTGGTATCGGCACCAGTGAAGTAGAGATGGTGATGGCCACCCAATGTCTCATGCAAACCCGTCCCAGGCTGATGCGCATCAATGTGGAAGGAAAACTGAATCCGGGTGTTTTATCAAAAGACATCATACTTTATATTATTTCTAAAATATCAGCAAGCGGTGCAACAGGATTTGCAGTGGAATATGCGGGATCTGCCATTCGCAATCTTTCAATGGAAGCCAGGATGACGATTTGTAACATGAGCATCGAAATGGGCGCGCGTTGCGGACTGATTGCTCCCGACGAAACAACCTATGCTTATATCAAAGGAAGAAAATTTGCGCCGCAGGGAGCTGAATGGGATAAATCGCTGACTCATTGGAGAACTCTTTTTACAGATCATAAAGCAGAATTTGATATTGAAATTGACATTGATGCTTCGGAAATAGAACCTATGATTACATACGGAACGAATCCGGGAATGGGTATTGGTATTTCAGGACATGTTCCCAATCTGAGGGATGTGGATGAAAAAGAAAAACTATCTTTTGAAAAATCACTTTTATATATGGGACTTGAACCAGGAATGGGAATAAAGGGGAAAAAAGTAGACTATGTTTTTATCGGCAGTTGTACGAACAGCCGGATTGAAGACCTGCGCCTCGTAGCTTCATTTGTAAAAGGAAAACAAAAAGCTAAGGACGTCCAGGTATGGATCGTTCCTGGCAGCAAGCAGGTTGAAAAACAGGCGCAACAGGAAGGCATTGATAAAATATTTGAAGAAGCGGGATTCCTGCTTCGTCAGCCGGGATGCTCTGCATGCCTCGGAATGAATGAAGATAAAATTCCGGCCGGTAAATATTGCATATCCACCAGTAACAGGAATTTTGAGGGCCGTCAGGGACCGAATGCACGGACATTTTTGACCAGCCCATTGACTGCAGCTGCCGCCGCAATCACTGGCAGAGTAAGTGATGTGAGAGAGCTTATTTGAGTATGGTAGTATGGTAGTGTGGTTGTGTGGTTGTGAACTAAAAAAAATAATTTTCTGATTAAAAAATAAAAAATGGAGAGGTGATATTGTTTTAGCTTTTGGAATTGTAGTTCGAAAATGACAATGACGAACTTCACTACCACTCTACCACACTAACACACTACCAAACTAAAAAATGAGAGCATTAAATAAAATTATAAGCTCCGCTGTTCCTCTTAATATCGAA
>DASZHV010000141.1:0-41261 GCA_035937535.1 Puia sp.
TACCTGTATCAGAGCTATAGCTGGTTTGCTTTTATCGGGCAGGATTTTCTTTCTTACTATCGTTATACCCATCGTTGGGTGGAATTATTTGATAAGGAGCCTGCAATGATCCTGATAGAAACAGCTCACTATATTAAAGGCATGCATAACCTGTTGGGAGCTCATTTTGACCTGCTGAATTATCCAAAATTTCTCGAAACTCTCAACCGATTCGAAAAGTTTTTTCACTTGCAAGCCGTCCAGGAAAATGATAATAACCGCATACAGACTTTCGTTTACCTGCATATCGCTAAAATCAATCAGCATTTTATTGACGGTACTTTTACAGAAGGGCTGGCCCTCGTTCCTTATATAGAAGAAAAACTTAAGGAATATGAAATCTATCTGGACAGGCACCGGATACTTATTTTCTATTACAAATTTGCCAGCCTCTATTTTGGCAGTGGTGACTATGAACATACTATTAAATACCTTAATAAGATTATTAACTGGAAGATGGATCTGCGCACGGATCTTCAGTGTTATTCACGATTACTCCATCTGATTGCGCACTATGAATTAGGGAACGATAATTTATTGGAATACCTGATTAAATCGGTTTACAGGTTCATGGCAAAAATGGAAAACCTAAGTAAGGTAGAGGAAGAAATATTCCGCTTTCTGAGAAGATCATTTAAACTGGAGCCTTCAGAACTCAAACCTGAATTTTCAAAGTTATTGGAAAAGCTGAAGACCTATGAAAAAAATCGTTTCGAGACACGTGCATTTGTTTATCTGGATATTATTTCCTGGCTTGAAAGCAAGATTAGAAATGTTCCGGTTCAAAAGATTATCAGGGAAAAATTCCTGGAAAGGAATAAAATACTAGTGTGAGAATTTTCATATGAAAATTTATTTAAAAAAGTCTTCTGATAAATATTTCCGTACAAAGGCAAATATGAAAGGAAGTGAACTGCGATGAGATAGCAAGTCACATGATTAAGCAAATTGAAATCATCAACCGGGTTAAAGTTCAACCATGACTTCCAGGAAAGCATCGCTTTATTTTTTCATTTTTCTATGCATTCTGACAGTTTCCTTATCAATGTTGCCCGGAAATAACGGAGATCTGCCCTATTATATCGCTACTGCTCTTACGAAAGATGGAAAGACAGACCAGCAGGCCTTATCGGAAACAAAATTCATCGTTCGCGCTGAAGTTACGGGATGGAAACAGGGCGCGCTTCTTCACCAGATGGAAATTGCAGAAAAAAATATTCTTGACTATTATCGAATCAAACCACTTTATGTTTTTATTATTCATTTTCTACACAAGGCGGGATTTTCTTTTGTTACCGCAACGCTGATTCCCTCTCTTTTGTCTTATTTCGGTATCGGGTGTCTGGTATTCTCATGGTGTATGAAAATTCTTAAACCCCTGCCAGCCCTCATATTTTCCATGATTCTTTTGTTTATCAATCCATGCATCATACTTGCGCGTTTATCGTCTCCTGATGCAGTTTCGAATATTTTTCTTTTTTACAGCCTTTATCGGATCTATTTCGGGAAGAAATATTATTGGACTGCTTTGATATTGATGACTTCTCTTTTTATCAGGCTGGATAATTTCATTTCTGTTTTCGTTCTACTGACTCTAATGCAAATGTGGCCTGGTAAACAAAAACAAATCCACTTCGGAACATTCCTGATATGTATGTTTCTTACTGTTATTCTTGCTGTCGGTATCAATTTTCTGTATGAACCAGAATTTTGGTGGTTTCTTAGGGTTACTTATTTGCAATCTGTCTCTGCCTATGGTTTACAAGTGCTGATTTATTTTCTATCAGTTAGCCAGAGTTTTCTTCCTTCCCTGATACTCATTGGGTGTATAGAATATTTTATGATCGGGAACAGTATTCCCAAAACCACTTTATATGTCCTTACCAGTATTGCTTGTATTATTTTTATACGGTTTTTATTTTTCCCCTCTTTTGAAGAGCGGTTTATGACCGGATATTATTTAACTGCCTTCCTCGTTTTACTGGAACCCTTCCTTTCAGGGAAACAGGTTCAAAAACCCTCGTCCATTCATAAATAGGCTGGTTTTTCAAGCATATGATATGTGCGGATTTGGAGTGTTTTGAAATCCGGTAACTCTTGGCCATTTAATCCAAACCTCGTACCTTTGCCCTCCTTATGCTGGCATTTTCAGAATCATTTTCTCTGTAAATTATTGATTTTCAACAAAGTAAGTTGCAAAAAGGGGTGAACTCATTCTGTTTTAAACTGCTTTGATAATGCATGGGTGGTAACTTATCTTTTAAAAACCTGATATTAATATATGGCTATTAAAAAAGAAAATCGTCCCAAAGCCACTTTCTCAAAAATTACCATCGGGCTTGCTTCTCCCGATTCCATTCTTGAAAGATCTTATGGAGAGGTTTTAAAGCCTGAAACCATAAACTACAGAACCTACAAACCCGAAAGGGATGGTTTGTTCTGCGAGCGCATATTCGGACCCGTTAAGGATTACGAATGTGCCTGTGGAAAATATAAAAGGATCCGTTATAAAGGGATCGTATGTGACCGCTGCGGTGTGGAAGTAACTGAAAAGAAAGTTCGCCGGGAACGTATGGGACATATCAAACTGGTTGTACCTGTGGTTCATATCTGGTATTTCAAAAGTCTTCCGAATAAAACCGGTTATTTGCTGGGGATGAGTTCAAAAAAACTGGAGAGCATTGTGTATTATGAAAGATACGTTGTTATCCAGTCTGGTATACGTGCTGATAAAAACCAGAACCAGGGTGACCTCCTGACGGAAGAAGAATATCTTGAAATACTTGAAACACTTCCAAAGGACAATCAATACTTACCCGATGATGATCCCACAAAGTTCATCGCCAAGATGGGAGCTGAAGCTGTCCATGATCTGCTCCAGCGTATTGACCTCGATCAGCTGAGTTTTGATTTGCGGGCAGCTGCTGCAAATGAAACTTCACAGCAACGTAAGGCAGATGCACTAAAGCGGTTGAGTGTGGTTGAGAGTTTCCGCGATGCAAACACAAGAATTACAAATCGTCCTGAATGGATGGTTATGCAATATATTCCTGTTATCCCGCCTGAACTGCGTCCACTTGTTCCTCTGGATGGTGGCCGGTTTGCGTCTTCAGATTTAAATGATCTCTATCGTCGAGTGATTATCCGGAACAACCGTCTCAAACGATTGCTGGAAATCAAGGCGCCGGAAGTGATCCTGCGCAATGAAAAAAGAATGTTGCAGGAAGCCATCGATTCTCTTTTTGATAACAGCCGTAAATCCAATGCCGTTAAAGCGGAAGGTGGAAGAGCGCTGAAATCACTCAGTGATGTGCTGAAAGGAAAACAGGGCCGTTTCCGTCAGAACCTGCTTGGAAAACGCGTTGACTATTCCGGTCGTTCCGTAATTGTGGTTGGACCTGAATTAAAATTGCATGAATGCGGATTACCAAAGGATATGGCTGCTGAACTTTTCAAGCCATTTATCATACGTAAACTGATTGAAAGGGGTATTGTAAAAACGGTGAAATCAGCACGTAAACTGGTTGACCGTAAAGAAGCCATTGTATGGGATATCCTTGAAAATATTTTGAAAGGTCATCCTGTGATGCTGAATCGCGCCCCAACACTTCACCGCCTTTCTATCCAGGCATTTCAGCCAAAACTGATTGAAGGGAAAGCGATTCAGTTGCATCCACTTGTATGTACTGCATTTAACGCCGACTTTGATGGTGATCAAATGGCGGTGCATGTTCCACTAAGCAGTGCGGCAGTACTGGAAGCCCAGTTACTGATGCTTTCCAGCCATAATATTCTGAATCCCCAGAATGGTACGCCGATCACTCTTCCTT
The DNA here is from genome assembly GCA_035937535.1 of Puia sp. Classification (GTDB taxonomy): domain Bacteria; phylum Bacteroidota; class Bacteroidia; order Chitinophagales; family Chitinophagaceae; genus Puia. The sequence goes on from DASZHV010000141.1 coordinate 3,870, forward strand.
CACAGGACATGGTACTCGGATTGTATTATATAACGAAAGGAAAGAAATCTACACCTACAGAAAAAGTAAAAGGCGAAGGAAAAGCTTTTTACAGTCCTGAAGAAGTGATCATTGCTTATAATGAAGGACAGCTTGACTTGCATGCATATATCAAGGTAAAAGTGAATGTTAGAAATGAACAGGATGTATTGGAGAAGAAATTACTCGAAACAACAGTAGGCCGTGTTCTTTTCAATCAACATACGCCCGCTGAAGTTGGGTTTGTAAATCAGTTGCTCACCAAGAAATCTCTTCGTGAGATCATCGGAAATATCATCAAATGGACGAATGTTCCCAAGACGGCTAAATTCCTTGATGATATCAAGACCCTGGGATTCCGTATGGCATTCCGCGGTGGATTATCATTCAGCATTAATGACCTCATCATTCCCGATACCAAAGAAGAATTGCTGGTGAATGCGAAAGGTGAAGTAGATGAAGTGTGGGATAACTATAATACAGGCCTGATCACAAATAATGAAAGATATAATCAGATCGTAGATATTTGGTCACGCGTGGATACGAGGATAACGGAAACACTTATACGCGAACTGAGTTCGGACAAGCAGGGCTTCAACTCTGTTTACATGATGCTGGATTCAGGAGCCCGTGGTTCCAAACAGCAGATTAAACAGCTGGCTGGTATACGCGGACTGATGGCTAAGCCAAGGAAATCAGGATCCACCGGAAGTGAAATCATTGAGAACCCGATTCTTTCGAATTTTAAGGGCGGTCTGAATGTACTGGATTATTTTATTTCAACTCATGGTGCCCGAAAGGGTCTCGCTGATACTGCTTTGAAAACAGCCGATGCCGGTTATCTGACACGTCGTCTTGTAGATGTCGCGCAGGATGTTGTTATCAAGGAAGAAGATTGTGGAACATTGAGAGGTATTGCCACTACGGCATTGAAAGATAATGAAGATATCGTAGAACCTTTATACGATCGTATTCTGGGTCGCGTTTCCCTTCATGATGTGTATGATCCTGCAACAGATAAGATCATCGCCAAAGGAGGTATTGAGATCACGGAAGAAGTTGCAAAGAAAATTGAAGAAGCCGGAATTGAAACAGTTGAAATCCGTTCAGTACTCACCTGCGAAAGCAAAAGAGGTGTTTGTGTAAAATGTTATGGTAAAAATCTTGCTACAGGGTATACCGCGCAGAAAGGTGATGCTGTTGGCATCATCGCTGCCCAGTCAATCGGTGAGCCAGGTACACAGCTTACACTGCGAACTTTCCATGTGGGTGGTGTTGCCGGTTCGGCATCTGTAGAATCTTCTCTGATGGCGAAATTCGACGGTACGATACAGTTCGATGGATTGAGAACCGTTCTGGCTGAGAATGTTGATGGCACAAAAGTGCCCGTTGTTATCGGTCGTACTGGTGAAGTAAGGATTATGGACGTGAAGAACGACCGTCTGTTAATTACCAACAACGTACCATATGGTGCTACACTGACCGTTAAAGACGGACAGAAAGTATCCAAGGGTGATGTGATCTGTACATGGGATCCGTTCAACAATGTTGTTATAAGTGAAATTACTGGTAAGCTGAAATTTGAAAATGTTATCGAAGGCATTACCTATCGTGAAGAAGCCGATGAACAAACAGGTCACCGCGAAAAAGTGGTAATCGATACGAAGGATAAAACAAAAATTCCAGGTATTGTTGTAGAAGGCACCAAGGAAATTAAAAATTATAATCTGCCTGTGGGAAGCCATATCATTATGGAAGAAGGTGATGACGTTCGCGGTGGACAGGTAATCGTAAAAATTCCACGTGTGCTTGGAAAACTTCGTGACATCACGGGCGGTCTTCCCCGCGTTACGGAATTATTTGAAGCAAGAAATCCTGGAAATCCTGCTGTTGTTTCAGAAATTGACGGTGTTGTTGCTTTTGGAAATATTAAAAGAGGTAACCGCGAAATCATTGTAGAAGCTAAAGACGGTATCATCAAGAAATACCTTGTTCCGCTTACACGTCAGATCCTTGCCCAGGATGGTGACTTTATAAAAGCCGGCGCCCAATTGTCCGATGGACAGGTTGCACCAGCCGACATCCTTTCTATCAAGGGACCATTTGCGGTTCAGGAATATGTGGTGAATGAAATCCAGGAAGTGTATCGGTTGCAAGGTGTAAAGATCAATGACAAACATATTGAAGTCATTGTAAGGCAGATGATGCGTAAACTTAATATCGTTGATCCGGGAGATACGCGTTTCCTGGAAGATGAGACTGTTGACAAGATTGAATTCCTGGATGAAAATGACTGGATATTCGACAAGAAAGTGATTACTGAAGCGGGTGAATCAACCAAACTTAAACCAGGACAGATAGTGAGTTTGCGTGAAGTGCGGGAAGAAAATTCAATCCTGCGGCGTAACGATAAAAAACTTGCAGAATTCAGGGATGCCCATTCGGCTACTTCAGCGCCCATGTTACTCGGAATTACCAAGGCTTCTCTTGGAACACAAAGCTGGATTTCAGCTGCTTCGTTCCAGGAAACCACGAAAGTGCTTTCTTCTGCAGCCATTCAGGGTAAGACAGACGACATGATGGGTCTGAAAGAAAATGTAATCACAGGTCACCCGATTCCTGCAGGTACCGGTTTGCGTGAATTTGAAAACATGATCGTAGGAAGTAAAGAGGAATATGAACTACTTCAGAACACCCGTGAAGCCATGCAGTTTGACGAGGATGAATAAGACAAAAATTTAAGAATTAATAAGCAGTAGGAAGCAGAAATGCTTCCTACTTTTATGTCTGGCATACTGTCCCTTCAAATTATATTTATTCTTATGAGAAATATTGCAATGGTTCCGGGTTTACTGGCCCTACTTCTGACTGGTGTTTTGTTTTATGTTATTTACCACAAACCTCAACCGGCAGCTGTTGTTGTTTCCAGTTCAAAAGGAAATCAACCATCCGGTAATAATTTCAGGATGGCTTATTTCGATACGGATTCTCTGGAGGCTCACTATAAGTATTTCAAAGATATACTTGAACAGGTTAAGGGCAGGGAAAATGAAATGAATGCTGAGCTGAGCAATATGGAAAAAGGATACCAGAAAAAAATAACTGAGTGGCAGAAGAACGCAAAATCGATGACACAGACTGAAAACGAACAGGCGCAGCAGGAATACGCACAGATGCAACAAAATTACCAGACACGAAAACAATCCCTGCAGGAATCCCTTCTTAAACATAACGAGGATCTGAAGGCTGATATCAGGAAGAAAATTGAAGACTATCTGAAAGAATATAATAAGGAGAAGGGTTATAATTATATTATCTCTTACGAAGCCAATTCGTTTATTTATATCCGGGATACGGCTTATAATATTACAGATGATCTTGTCGCCGGCCTGAATGCAGCATATAAGAAAAAGTAATACTATCTTCCGGGTCAAATCATCTTATGCCCGCAGAAAGCCATTCTTTTAAACCGACATTAGGATTGATGGACGCAACTATGATAGTAGCGGGATCCATGATCGGTTCGGGAATTTTCATAGTAAGTGCAGATATAGTTAGAAATGTTGGAGGAACCGGTTGGTTGATTTTGGTCTGGCTTATTACAGGTTTCATGACCATCACTGCCGCCGTGAGTTATGGAGAACTCAGTGGAATGTTTCCCAAAGCGGGGGGACAGTATATTTATCTTAAGGAGGCCTATAATCCGCTCACAGCTTTTTTATACGGGTGGAGTTTTTTTGCAGTCATTCAGACAGGAACGATTGCCGCAGTCGGTGTTGCTTTCTCCAAATATGCCGCCTACCTGATTCCTGCCCTTAGCGAGGACAATCATATACTCCGCTTTCAAACCGGTATGAACAATTGCGGTTCCCCGACTTATTTTACCATCAGCGCGGCTCAGCTGGCTTCAATTGCTATCATCGGATTCCTAACATACACCAATACCCGCGGATTAAAAGGAAGTAAATGGATCCAGAATATTTTCACTTCAACCAAACTACTGGCTTTATTCGGATTGATCATTGCGGGTTTTATTGCTTTTCATCCGGAAGTTTGGCATGCGAACTGGGACAATGCCTGGCAGGCTACTAAATCCAGTCTGAAGGATATTTGTAATCCATCACTTGGTTTCAATATAAATTCGATCGGTGGCGCCGCACTTTTCGGAGGTATCGCGGCGGCAATGGTGGGATCTGTTTTTAGCAGTGATGCCTGGAACAATGTTACATTCATTGCGGGCGAAATTAAAAATCCTCAGAAAAATATCGGCCTTTCATTATTTTTCGGTACCCTCATTGTGACTGTCATTTATGTATGTGCAAACCTGATGTATGTTGCCGTTCTACCTTTAAATGAAATTGCGCATGCAGAAAAAGACCGAATTGCCGTAGCCGCTTCACAGGTAATTTTTGGAAAATCCGGTACCTATATTATTGCAATTCTTATTATGGTGTCCACTTTCGGATGTAATAATGGATTAATCCTTGCAGGAGCCCGTGTATATTATACAATGGCGAAGGATAAATTATTCTTCGGAAGGGCTGGTACACTAAACAAGAATAACGTTCCGCAATGGGCCCTTTGGGCGCAATTCGTAGTGGCTTCCATTTTGTGTCTGAGCGGGAAATATGGCGATCTCCTGGATATGATTTCCTTTGTGGTTGTCATTTTTTACGTTCTTACTATTCTGGGTATTTTTATACTGCGGAAAAAGAGACCCGACCTTCCCAGGCCCTATAAAGCATTTGGGTACCCGGTATTGCCGGCATTGTATATATTGATGGGAACAAGTTTTTGCGTACTTCTGATTATTTATAAACCGGAATTTACCTGGCCCGGACTCATTATCGCCCTGCTTGGAATTCCATTGTATTATATAGCGAATGCCGGCAAAAGTAAAAGCCAGATAGAATAATATGTCATCTTCCGTTGATTATAAAGAGTTATTCAAAACCTTTTCATCAGTTAAAATCGGTGTGATAGGCGATATGATGCTCGATACTTACTGGTGGGGTAACGTTGAGAGGATCTCACCCGAAGCGCCTGTACCTGTTGTAACAGTTAACAGGAAAGAATATCGCATCGGTGGAGCGGGCAATGTAGCGTTGAACCTCGCTTCACTTGGTACACCTGTTTCCGTTTTTTCTGTTATCGGAGATGATGATGATGGACAAATCCTTACAGGTTTGCTCAATGAAAATAAGATTGATACAGTTTATCTGTTAAAATCCGCCAACCGCATTACTACAAACAAGATGCGCGTCATCAGTCGAAATCAGCAGATGATGCGACTTGATTCGGAAACCCTGCTGCCGCTGGATAATGAACAGGAACAAAAACTGATTGGACAGATAGAAAGATTTATCAGGGAACAATCTCCTGCAGCTATCATATTTGAAGATTATAACAAAGGAGTGCTTACGGAAAAAATCATTCATAACGTGATAGAAATCTGCAGGAAAAATTCTGTGATCACGTCAGTGGATCCGAAAAGAAAACATTTTTTTGAGTACAGGGGAGTGGATATATTCAAACCCAATTTAAAAGAAGCCCGGGAAGCCTTGAATTTATTGATTGATGAGATAAATCAAAACGTGCTTGCCAAGATTCATCAAAAACTTCTAAATGAATTGAATCACCGGATTTCATTTATCACGCTTTCTGAAAAGGGAGTTTTTTATGAAGACGGGAAAGAGTCACATATGGTCCCGTCTCATATCAGAAATGTAGCCGATGTATCAGGGGCCGGAGATACCGTCATTGCTGTGGCAACGCTTATTTATGCATTGACCCGTAATACAAAGATGATGGCGGAGATTGCAAATCTGGCAGGCGGCCTGGTTTGCGAGTCCGTTGGCACTGTAGCCATCGATAAGTCAAAACTTTTGCGGGAATGTCAGCGATTACTGATTGAAAAATAAATATTTCCCATTACAGAATATGAAAAAATATGCTGTTATCGTTGCTGGTGGTTCCGGTTCGCGTATGGGCAGTGAATTGCCCAAACAGTTTCTTCTAATAAATGATAAGCCTATTCTCTGGTATTCTCTTCATGCATTTCTGAAATCCTATAAAGACATCCACATTATATTGGTGCTACCCGCTGATTATTATGATCCGGGAAGGGCTATTTGTGATGAAATTGATTCCCTTTATCCTATACAGACCATTGTAGGTGGAGCTACCCGATTCCATTCTGTCCAAGCGGGACTATCTCTGATAAAAGAACAGTCAGTGATATTTATACATGATGGTGTTCGCTGTTTATTAAGCCCTTCCCTGATTCATCTTTGTTACGAAGCTACCCTGGGATTCGGATCGGCAATACCTTGTATTGATTCAAAAGACAGTGTCCGCATCATGAATGATTCAGGACACAGAACAATCAGGAGAACAGATGTAAAATTGGTGCAAACACCACAAACATTTCTGAGTAATATTATTTTACCTGCTTATCGGGCTGATTACCAGGAATCATTTACTGATGATGCCTCCGTGGCAGAGGCAGCGGGTCATACCATTCATCTCGTTGATGGAGAAGAAAACAATATTAAAATAACCACCCCGCTTGATCTTGCCATAGCAGAGGAACTATTGGATCCTCCACAGTTTCCTGTTTGAAGAATCTTTTATTATTACCGAATAATTGTTCTGAAGAAACTGTTGCCACTCATTATAAACCGTCTTGTTTTTAATATCACTCCTTGCTTCTGAACAATCAAGTATAAAACGGGTTTCATGGGTTTGCAGGTTTTGAATAATCGAATGAAAAATTCTATTATCCTTGTCCCAGCCCGGGCTCCAGTTCCAGAAATAATGGTAAATCCAGGGAGAAGGAGCAAGAATTTTATGCTTATTATAAAGATAAATGAAGTTGGAATCGTCGAAAACAAATAACTGGTAATCGTTTAGGATCAGAGTATCCAGATATTCAACTTCGGGAATACCTGTAAACCAGCTTTTTTTATCTGAAGCAAACCGAAAACCGGATGCGTATCTCAAGGTTCCCAGAAATAATGTTGAGCTGAGGATCAGGTTTAAAGTGAGCTGGGCAGTTTTATCCAGAAGAAATGAAGCCGGCGAGCCGTTGAAAACTGTATAGACCAGAATAGGTATAGTTGCAGCCAGTGGCAATAAATAATAAATAAATGCATTTCCGGCTAATAACCGCCCTGATAAATACTCTCCGGCAAATGAAAGAAATAATGCAAAGAGTGCAGCGCATAACAGGCCTTGTTTTTTAGTTTTTAAGAACAATGCCGTAATCCCGAGTATAAAGGATGTATAAAAAGCCATTTCAAATTCGGATTCATGAATGGCATGCTTGACCGCTTTTATTTTTTCATAAAAACTAACATATCTGCCGGGAGCATTCAGGTTAAATAGAAAAGCATCCTCCCACAAATAAGACAGGGAATGGCGTGATTCAAAATAAAAGATCAGAGGAAGAGAAATTGTTAAAAAACCAACAGTGACAGACAGAATCCTTTTACCCGGATCAGGTGGCGCCACCCCTTCTTTTGAAAAAATTGAATAGAAGAAGAAGGGAGCAAGTGTAATAAGAGCGTCCTGCTGCATCCAGAAGGTTAAACCTGTAAGCAACCCCAGTATGAAATACTTGTATCGTGCATTCCCCTGCATCACGCAAAAGAAAATGAGCAGGAAGGCGGTCGTATATTCCCTGGTCATACCATTCCCGAATGAAACCAAACTGTACCTGATAAGCAGATTAAAAATGAGTGGAAGAAACCAGGGCCAGGCCAGTTTATTTTTCCTGCACAGCCAGTAGAAAAGAAGGGTTGCCAGGAGTATTAAAAAGGTATCCAGCAACCAGGTAAACCAGGGACTTATATACCAGGTTAAAGAATTAAAAAAGTATATAAGGGGGGGCTTATGATCAAAAATATCCCGGTATGGAACTCCGCCCTTATAAATTACCAGGCCGGCATATTTGAATATTTCTTTATCGTCGGAAAAGATTTCAGAAAGGGGAGAATTCAGGAAATTAAGAGATATTGATCCCAGGATAATAAGCAGAATACAGTAATGTTCTTTTTTTATCATGGTCCATTATTTAAAAAACCTGAACGGGAAGGGCAGTTTATTCATGACCAGGTGCTGGTAGGATATTTTTTCCGAACCAAATAATGCATCAAAAAAAGAAATTCCGGGAATATCCGAACCTTCAAAGCGGAATATTTTTTTTGAACCGGCATGATCCCGAATGATGGCATCCGTCAATAAGTAAAAACCGCCGAGCTTTTTGCCCTCTGCTGTACTACCCCCGAGCAGGGAATAAATGAATTTTTCATCCTGCAGAATGATATAATAAGCCATGATTTCACCGGATGGTGACTTTGCCAGGTAGGTTTCTGCGAGATTGTTTTTAAACGCAATGGTTGTGCAACTAATTAATTTTTCATAAATATGATTTTTTATTGAACGATGCCGTTTGGAATAATCCTTCCGGTATAAATTTATAATCAAAGAAGGGTCCTCACCCCTTAGGATCTGCAGTTTACTTTCGATTGCTTTTTTCTTCATCCTTGTTGCCAGCCTTTTATACTGATGTCGCAATTGTCCATAATCATCAATGAGTGGGAGTAAATGATTGGTTCTTGGATATTGATTTAATTTGAAGTTTTTATTTTCGATTGATACAAAGTTGTTTTCATTCAGATCAATATCCCAATATGTATATCTTTCCGGTATCGCAAGTAAAAACGATGATATTTCAAAAGGAACTAAACTTTTCCCGAAAACTCCCAGGGACTTTGTAAAAAAAGGCTGGTACAAGTAAGTAAACCCGAATTTTTTATTCCATGTAAGCGGCATAACATGCTGAAAATCGCCTTCCACCAGGGCCGACCAGTTTTCAGACATCGAATCAAGATAGAAGGACCGGGCATAGATAAGTCCATTCGGTGCATTGAGTATACAGCGATCCCATTTTTCAATGTCGATTTCATTTCGGTCAAGATACCTGATATCAGGAGTAGATTCAATCATGATCGGCAACTTTTCGTATAATCTTTTTATAATAGATATTTTGAATATCAATACTGAAAGTAATTCTCTTTCCGAAATTAGTTGTTGTCAGCGCCTGATTAAAATCACTGCTGTATAACAATGGTGCATAGATATTCAAAAGGTTGTGAAATAGACTCAGTTGAATTCCTCCGACATAGAGAAAATGGCTCGTTGGCGGATTATTTTGCCAGGCTTCCGCATAGGTTCCAACGTCAAAAAAGATCCTTAGCGGTACAGGAAAGGGGAACAGATTCGCAGGTAATGTCGTATTAAAGTTCAGTGAACTAACCCAATTAGCAGATTTCCCCTGAACAAAATCGAAGTCATCTATTCGTAATTTCAATCCCCCATCCCGGTTCATAATCTGCTGCGCAGGTAATCCTGCATTGGCGACGGAAGATTTTTCGATCGCGTATGAAGCAGAACGGCCAATGAAATAGTCTTCATATAAATAATCTTCATCACCGTTAACGCCCAGTAATTTGGGCTCGTATCTTAAAACCTGTGTACTGTTATTTTCATTCCAGACACCAAATTTGGCAGCAAAAAAGCGAACACGCAATCCGCCACCGTCGGGATAATTCATAAAGTAATTTGTCTGCAGGTTGATTCGGTAAAAAAGCTGAGACTGCTGGAACTCTACCCGTAGATCGTATGGATAAAGTATCCTGTTATCCTGCAGGTTAAAACTGAACTGATTTACATAACGGAAATTACTGCTTATTGAGTTTGGATGAATGAGTGAATCTATAGAAGAAATATTAAATTGTTCATAATTGAATTCTTTTATAAGGTAGGTTTTAATATCCATCCATTTACTAATGGTGCTTCTTGGACTGGACGGTTTAAAATCGATCCGGATATATGGGACCAGTTTTGAAAAATTTTCATAAAGTAACCTGCCTGTGCTGTCAGTGGCTTTATTTGTGTCAAAATGCGCGCCATTGATTCCGAAGCTGATGCGGCTAAAATTTTTATCCGGATACCAGGAAAAACCCAGCCTTCCCAGTCCAACAAGCTTTTGTGATCCAAAGGCATACATCGGAGTGAAAAGAAATTCAAATTTATTTTCCGGCAGGTTGATATTGTGAATAAGGGCACCGAGCATAAAACCATCATATTTATTATAACCAGGAACGGGCGCTAATCCTATATAATTGTATTTCCAGTTATTTCTGACAGAAAAAATAAATACGGGCCTGATGATACGTTTCACAGAAGAATCAAAAAGTGATTCATAACCATTCAATTTGTCGTAAACTGGTTGAAGGTTTTTTAAAGATGCGGAATCCATTGTTTTTTTAAAATCCTCAGGATAAGGATGTCTGAATTTCCAGTAAGAAAAATAATTCAGCATATTTTGATCGAACCGATTCATTCCAACAGAATCCTTCAGGATTGATAACCATAATCCTGCTTTATTTGACGGAATGAGAGAATCATTCCGGGTACTTAATTCGGGCGCCGGTGTTTTTATAGGTTGGGTTGTTCTTTCTTGTTCCGCCACCCTGAGCCAAAGATTATTATTGTAGTACAAGTTATGTTCAGGATTTACGGAAAGTGAAAGATTTAAAAGGCGTCGATTATAATAACTGATAAACCCCTTTGAAAACCATGGCAGGGATCGTTGGTCTGTAATGAGGATGGTTTGGAACCATTGCCCCAGCAATGCATTTCTAAGTGCAGGTTGCCAGCTATTTATATTCGTTCCAATACAAACCAATCCTGTAAAATTTTGATCTGCCAAAGATTCTGCTTCTACAATAGTCAGGGTTTTCGGCGGATAGGGACTGAACCATTCTGAAAATTGCTGCATTTCATTTTTAACATTATCAAATACTTTGTTGACTATGCCAGAATTTTTACCGGTGTAAAAATATTGGATACCTACTTTCCGTCCATCGGCAGTTTTCATGCTATCTGTTTTCAGCTGGAAATGGTTATCAGCAATCCATGCAAATCCGTTTGCATTTTCCAGGGAAAATCGGTATAGATTCCCAGTCGCAGAATGTGTTAGCGTATCAGCAACTGCGCCAGCGGCTATAAGAAAGGCGGATGGCGCTTCAATTTCCACGACGAAATCAGCTGTTTCGTGATACGCTCCTCCCTGAACGAGGAATGGCATAGGATGCCAGCCATACTTGTCATAAACAGCTGGTTCAGGATACCAGTTTCTCAATTCAAAATGATGGGGACTGTATCCGTTACCGTTAAAATTAAAAGGGAGACGCATGTGAAAGGAAGCGGAAATTGAAATACTGTCACCAGGCAAAAGTGGTTTGGGGAGTATTAATTTTAGCACGTCTATATATTCAGGATGATCCTGTGTAGCGGCCAGACTCCCGTTCACCCGAAAATCCAGCCTGTTGAGATATCCCTTTTGTTCTTTGGAAGAAAAATAAAAACGGGTATCGCCACTTTCAAGTAATTGTTCACTATAAAGAGTTCTGTCGTTCCGATAAGCATTAGGCCAAACATGAAACCAGATAAAGGAGAGCGTATCAGGAGAATGATTAGTATACTGTAATTTCATCAGTGCGTCGAGCGACTTCTCAGGCTGGTTGAAATTAACATGGAGATCATAACGAAGGGATTGTTTCCAGTCGGGCTGGGCGCCGGCCTGAAGGATATAAAGTAAAGCAGGGATTAGAAGAAATTTTTTCAAATAAGCGATGTTTGAAAACTTACCTCCCTTTGCCTTTAAAAATCGTTAGTAAGGTATGTACCATGATTTTAAAGTCAAGAGCGAGGGAAATATTTTCTATGTAAATGAGATCGTATTTCATTCTCTCCACCATTTCTTTAACGTTTTCGGCGTAACCGAATTGTACCATTCCCCAGGAAGTGACACCGGGTTTTACTTTTAGCAGATATTTGAAATAAGGAGTTATCTCCAGAATTTGGTTAATATAAAATTGTCTCTCTGGGCGGGGACCAACCAGGCTCATTTCGCCCCTGATCACATTCATTAATTGCGGAAGCTCGTCGATTCGCCATTTTCTCATAGTCTTTCCCCAACGTGTAATACGGTCATCTTTTTCAGATGAAAGACATGGGCCTTCAAGTTCAGCTTCCCTGATCATAGAACGGAACTTGTGGATCATGAATTTCTTTCCTTTATAACCGGTTCTTTCCTGGGAATAAATCACAGGCCCGCGGGAGCTCAGTTTTACGCGGATAGCCGCATATAAAAGCAGGGGAGATAACAGTATCAGGGCGAAAAGAGAAAGCAATATATCGACCAGCCTTTTGATATGCATTTGCCATTCAGGCATCAGTCCGGTGTGGATATCCGTCAGCAGGGCGCCGAAAAGATTGCTGGTTTTTACAGAGCCGGAAAGGATGTCGAGGATATCAGGAATAATTTTTATTTCCACGTCTTTTTCGCTCAGGCGCTGCACTATAAGCTCGGCTTCTTCCTGGTCGTTTCTTTCCAGGGCAATTACAACCAACCTGATATTTTCCTGGTCGACCAGTTTTTCGAGTTCAGCTGCATTTCCCAGGAAGGGTATTGGAATATTCATTTTCTCACCTCCGGAATTCGGTTGTACATAACCGGTATATATATAACCATTTGCCCTTAACCCGTTTATCGTTTCTTCATAAGTCTTCACTCCGATATATCCGGATCCAAGTAAAAGGCTGTTAAATACGATTTCCCCATTTCGGATCTGCATTTTAGTATAGGAAAGTAAAACCCACCTCCCGATCCATGTAATCAGGAAATGCATAATGAGGAATGTGAAATATGCTTTATAATAATAACGGTAATCCGTTTGCGGATCATTAATAACGATAGCAAAAAACAAAACGGTACACCCTATCAGGCTGGATAAAGCAGTACTGGAAAATTCATTTAAACGTGATTTCTTATAGAGGGAATGATAGGTTCCGGTAAGGGCATAAAAAACGATCCATCCCGCCGGAATGAGCAGGAGCCCAAGCCAGAAGCGGTTATTAAGAAAAAGTTTTCCATCTATATAAATAGGTTCGTTTAGAAGGATGCGCCGGGTAAAATAGAGAATCATCCAGGAGAGGATGGCTGAAATAAAGTCGTTCAGCACGTACCATTTGATATGGATCTTTCTTCCCGCGTGCAACATGAATCAGCTATTGATGGAATTGTATTTTATTTTCTGGAGAATCTGGTGTGCAATATCCATAGCCCGGTATCCGTCCAGCTCAGAGACTAGGGTTGGTTTATTCTGAAGAACGGAATCGGTAAATTTTTCCAATTCCATAAGAATCGCGTTAATGTCAGGTACTTCCGGATTGCGAACCAGGATGGATTTTGTTCCATTCATTGTTTCTATGTCGAATGAGAATCCATCTGCTATGTTTTCTGAATGATTCAGACTAATGATTTCGGATTTCTTATTTAGAAAATCCACTCCGATGTAGGCATCCTTTTGAAAAATGCGCATTTTTCGCATTTTCTTCATTGATATACGGCTGGAAGTCAGGTTGGCAACGCATCCATTATTAAATTCTATCCTCACATTGGCGATATCAGGTGTATCGGTCATGACGGCAACTCCACTGGAATAAATATTTTTCACTTCACTGTTAACGATATGAAGAATAATATCAATATCATGAATCATCAGGTCCAGGATAACACTTACTTCTGTACCTCTAGGGTTGAATTCAGCCAATCGGTGAACTTCGATGAACATGGGTTGCAACGGCATGCCTTCCAGGGCAAGGAAGGCGGGGTTGAATCTTTCCACATGGCCTACTTGTAATTTCACATTGGATTCCTTAACCAGCTTCAAAAGTGTTCTTGCTTCTTCCATGTCGTTGGCAAGTGGTTTTTCAACAAATACATGTTTACCCTTACGGATAGCCATTTCACAAAGACTGAAATGCATAGGTGTAGGTGCGATGATGTCCACTGCATCACATATATTCATTAATACCCCCGGATCTGTAAATCTTTTGATTTTGTATTTAACGGCTATTTCAGTTGCAGTCTCGTCGTTGGGATCATAAAATCCTACGATTTCTGCATCCCTGATCAGTTTCCAGTTATTTAAATGAAATTTTCCCAGATGTCCAGTGCCAAATACCCCAACTTTAAGCATCCTTTCTGTTTAAGGATTCAAATATATATAATGTGCAATGATGTGCGGGAGAATGATATACCGAAAGGCCGGTAATTGTGGATATGTGGGGAAGTCATGCCTGACCGCGCTCAGGAAGACTTTTATGAATGAAACGCAATCGGAAATATTTGTAAATATTTGAAAATGTGATCGGAATATTTTTTTGAGGAAATACTTTTGCCTTGATGAGCATAAGGAATGTAAAAGTGAAAACAAGAATAAAGAGAGTAAGAACGATGTTAAAGCAAATATTATATTTACTTAGGAAATAAGCCCTCAAGGAAATACCATCCGCTTTCTCTTTTCCCAGGGTGAGGTCCAATACTTTTTTAATGGCTGGAAGGATAACGGGAATTTTTGTCCAATTGGAATATCGTACGTCTTCATAGCTAAAATTCATATCATAACCGGGAGGTAGCTGTGCCTTATAATAGTTCCAGTTTTCTTTTACGTCCTCAAAACTTGCGAGCTGATGAGAAGGTTTTTCAAAATAGACATTAAAAAATGGATCGAGTACTACCCAACCATGTCCTGTCTTTGCTTCAACAATATTATGCGCAGCGAATACGCCATTAGATTTCATCTGCGCAATCCTCACCTGAAACTCGTAACCCTGCAGGACCCTGGCCAGAACCAGGGCGAAACTACCGCAGGCTCCCCTGGCGGTCATCAGGTCGATCGAAGTTGGTTCAAGCAGGTCGGACTTTAATCCCTGAAACTGTTTTCCTTCAAAAACAGATTCCCTGCTTACCATCAGACTGTGGCAGGCATGCATAACTTTTACTGCTACAGAATCCTGAGAGTCGGCTGTTTTTATTTTACTGCTGATGTCGGAATGGATTGCCTGGAATAGTTCATTTTCATAATTAGCTTCCATTTTGAAATAAAAAAGGGAAGCCAATAGAAAGCCGTTCAGAAAAGTAAGAAAATATAAATTCCCGAAAACACGTCTTATCATCTTTGTGCTATTGTCAAATTGTCAAAACAAATGAGGTATTTGAAAAGGTCTTTTTAACTGGTGAAGCCGGCGCCTGTTTTCTTTGGAATTGGATAAAATTTATGTAAAGGGTTAAATTTAATTAATCGAATTTAAAGGATATCAGTTAAAATTTTTCCTGTAACCGGCTGTCTAATGCAATATTTATACCACTAAAATATGAGAATCCGCTAAGCAGAGTTTCGGGCTGCATTTATGATACCAAAAGAACAGCGGATGATTAGCTTTTCAAAAATTTTCTTCATGGGATTGCCCGAACCTTCTGCTTCGCGGAACCTTACGATTGCATACTGCTGGATGGTACTAAGAGGTAGCACAATCCTTTCTCTCATTTGAATAGATAACTGCTCAATGGGGTAATCAGACATAAGTTCCTGTTTACCAGACAATTTGAAGATATATTTTTTAGTAAGTTCAAACTCATTATAGATAAGCATCCAGATTTTACCGAATTTTTCGTGTCTGGAAAAAGTTTCAGTAAGAGGGAAAAAGCATTTTTTCATAGCCATTTCGCTATTGTCCAGCAGGGTCTTAAAATAGGGGGAATTATTGTATAAATTTTTAACCTCCTTCCATTTCCCCTTCTTTTCCATTTCCATTAAGGCAGCCCCGACACCATAATATCCGGTTACATTTTGTTTTAACTGGCTGAATGCACCTACAAATGGTATTGCGCGGAGATCCTTAAGTTCCAGTTTACCAGTATTCTTTCTTTTACTAGGCCTGCTGCCAATATTTGTTTCTCCATAAAACTGAAGCGGGCTTACTTCACTCAGGTACTCTGCAAAATAATCATGGTCCCTTAATCCTGCATATGCCCGATAACTGATATCGGCCATTTCTGATAAAAGAACTTCTTCTTCTTCTGTAAGCGTGACTTTACGGATCGAAAAAAGGTCGTTGGCGATACCTGCATGAACCAACTGTTCTATATTAAACTGGGCGGAGTCCACTGTACCAAAATTCGAGCTTACTGTTTGCCCCTGAATGGTTAATTGAATTTCTTTATTGGCAATATTTTTCCCGAGGGAAGAATAAAACCGATGGGTTTTTCCACCACCACGTGCGGGTGGTCCGCCTCGTCCGTCGAAGAAAACCACGTTGATACCGTGTTCCTCCGAAATCCGGGTGAGTTCTTCTTTGGCTTTATAAATACTCCAATTCGCCATAAGATAACCTCCATCCTTGGTCCCGTCTGAAAAACCAACCATAATGGTTTGCGTTTCATTCCTTTTTTTCAGATGGACCCGGTATTCCGGATTGGAGTAGAGGGTATCCATGATTCCGGCAGCGTGATGCAGGTCATCCACAGTCTCAAACAAGGGCACAATATCCAGATTGATTTGGTCTTTTTTCAAACCGCCCAGCAGGAATAGCGCATAAACTTCCATTACATTACTTGCCTTGTTGCATTGACTGATGATATAGCGGTTGCATCCCGATTCACCGTTTTTTTCCTGAATCGTTTTCACTGCGCGGACACTAGCCAGGGTATCGTTTGTGAGTTCATCTGGGAAAGCGGTTTTTGAAACAGGTTTCAGGTGCGCGAGTATTTTTATTTTTTCTTTTACGCTTAGCTGATTATAATCATGGGGAAATATTTCATCCCGTTCATTTATAGTTTTCAACACTTTTTCGTGCACGGAACTTTCCTGGCGCAAATCCAGAGTGGCGAAATGAAGCCCGAAAATACGCATCTTGCTGATGAAATTATCCACGAGTGTGAGGAATAAGCCATTATTCTGGTAGATAAGTACTTCCCGAATCTTGAGCATAGCTTTGAGCATGTCTGCGAAATGGAAGGGTTTTGAAGGATCGGGTGTAAATAATTCCTGGTATAATTTTTCTTCCCAGTCCGCAATAATCAGGTCCACTTCTTTAAAGGTCAGTCTGCGCTTCAGCCGGCGCACATCAAAGTAATAACAGCGCAAAAGCGTCGTACGTAAGGATTCTGCCACTCTTAAAGTAGTATCCGTTTTTACAAAGGGGTTGCCGTCACGGTCCCCGCCCGGCCAAAAGCCCATTTGAATCACTGGATTTTTATCGCTCACGGCATCCGGGAACTGTGATTTAAGTGAAGAAAGAATTTTTCCGGCAGCATGATAAAAAACATTTTCAAGGTACCAGATCAGACTGATGGCTTCATCATATGGAGTTGGTTTGTTTTTTTTGAAGAAAGGGGTTTTGCCCAATTGCTGCATGAAAGTATTTATTTCAGCAGCATTATTCTGAATTACGGCACGGGAGAGGTCGTTGATAATTCCCAGCACCGGACCTGGATAAAACTGAGTTGGATGAGCGGTCAAAACGAGTCTTACATCATAGTCAATTAGTTTTTCTTTCAGTTCTTTTTCCTTGTTGTATTGGATGATTTCAGAAGAAAGATGTTTGAGCGATCCGGGTCCACCCATATCATTTACGCTGGTAAATGCTGCGTCTTCCAGTGCGTCGAAAAGCACAACCTGTCTTTCCACATATTGAACAAAACGAAACAATATATCCGATTTTTCGCGGTCAGTACCATCGGGAAAATGTTTGCTGAAAAATTCTTCAATGATTTCGACCGGACTCTGCTTTTTATGATAACCCTCTTCACAGTAGGTTAGCAGGAGTGATAAAAAAATCCCCGTTTTTTCTATCCTGTGAAAAGGCAGGGAAGTGAACAGACTGTTGTAAAGCTGAAACTTAATACCTACCAGGTTTTTAAATTCCTGCAATCCGGAGGATTGGTTATTCATAAGCGAATTTAAAATTCATTCAACAAATCGAGCAATATATAAGCAGGAAATCAAAACATTTGGGTAAAATCATTCGATATAGTATAAATTATCATGATTTGTTTCATTTTCATTAATATAATTCCTTAACTTTGCCTCTCTTATTAAATGAATCAAACAGCCAGTCATATTTATAATTTTCCCGTTATTACCCCCATTTCCGGTGGGATCGTTTTTATTACTGCAACGACCCTTTAAGGGTTGTATAATCACATATCATTCCCGGGCCTATGGCTGCTTGTTAAGCAGTATCATTTTTCCAATTTTTTGTTTTTTCAATTTTATTTATGAAGGTTCTTAAGTTTGGAGGCTCTTCAGTAGCCAATGCAGCTAACATCAGCAAATGCATTGCCATTATCAGTAAAGCCGTTGATAAAGATAAAACCATCGTTGTGGTTTCAGCACTTGGTGGCATCACAGACAACTTATTACATTGTGCCACAGCTGCATCAGCTGGTGATGAAAAATATACGGAATCCCTGAAGGGTATTGAACAAAGACATTTGGATACAGTGAGAGAACTAATTCCGTTTACCAGTCAGAGCAGTATTTTGAGCATGGTTAAAAAAACCTGCAATGAGCTGGAAGATATTTTCAAAGGGATATTCCTTCTTCGGGAACTTTCTGCCCGCACTAAGGATTGTGTACTTAGCTTTGGAGAACTTCTATCGTCCCGCATTTTATCTGCCAGTCTCGCAGCCCAGGATATACAAAATACCTGGAAGGATTCCAGGGATGTAGTCATAACCGATTCACGCTTTGGACATGCACTGGTAGATTTTCCGGCAACGCAAAAAAAGATGAGCGTTTATTTTCAGCAGGCATTATCGTCTCTTTTTATCGTTCCCGGATTTATCGCTTCAGATGAACAGGGTATTACAACTACACTGGGAAGGGGGGGGTCTGATTATACTGCTGCTATTTATGGAAATGCACTGAATTGCAATCGAATTGAAATCTGGACCGATGTATCGGGAATGATGACGGCCGATCCGCGTCTGGTAAGCAATGCCCGTGTTATTCCGGATATCTCCTACCAGGAAGCCATGGAACTTTCACATTTCGGAGCAAAAGTAATTTATCCGCCAACACTTCAGCCGGTGATGAATAAAGACATCCCGGTTTGGATTAAGAATACATTTGCACCCGCCGATCCGGGCACACTGATTGAAAAAGTTTCCAGCAATACAGGAAGCAGTATTCGCGGAATTTCAAGCATTCACAGGATTGGACTACTGAGTCTTGAAGGCAGCGGTATGATAGGAATTCCAGGTTTCTCGAAAAGACTATTTGAAGCCTTATCCAGGCAGCAGATAAATGTTATCCTGATAACACAGGCCTCATCAGAGCATTCTATTTGTGTTGGTGTGGATAGTTCACAGGCAGCCATTGCAAAAATTTCCATTGACGACGTATTTGCTCCAGAAATCAATGCTGGTACCGTCATGCCCCTGATAGTAGAAGAAGAACTGGCCATAGTAGCCCTGGTGGGAGATAATATGAAAAGCCACCCAGGGATCAGTGGTAAATTATTCGGCGTCCTGGGCAGGAATGGCATCAATGTTCGGGCTATTGCCCAGGGTTCTTCAGAAAGGAATATCTCAGCTGTGATCTCTACGAAAGACGTTAAAAAAGCAGTGAATGTTTTACACGAAGAATTTTTTGAAGCCACTTATAAGCAGCTCAATCTGTTTATCACGGGTACAGGTAATGTGGGCAAAAGACTAATTGCGCAACTTGCGCAGCAAAAACATTTTCTGCTCGAACAGCTTCGGTTGCAGGTACGCGTTACAGGCCTGGCGAACAGCCGCCATATGCTGATCCAGGAAGAGGGGATCGATCTGAACAACTGGCAGAATGAACTGGAAAAAGGAAATCCGATGCATCTCCGTGATTTTATTAAGACCATTCATTCAAAAAACCTGCGTAACTCCGTTTTTGTGGATGTAACCGCCAATAAAGAAGTGGCGCTTGGATACGAACATCTTCTGTTGAAAAGTATTTCAGTTGTGGCCTGTAATAAAATCGCGAGCTCCTCTCCTTATAGTTATTACCGAAGACTGAAGGACCTTTCGAAGGAATTCAATGCATCATATTATTTTGAAACCAATGTAGGAGCAGGGCTACCGATTATAGGTACCCTCAATGATCTGTTAAGGAGCGGAGATAAAATCAGAAAAATAGAAGCTGTACTCAGCGGCACGCTCAATTTTGTTTTTAATCATTATGATGGTAAATCGAAATTCGCAACTGTTGTAAAACAGGCCCAGGACGAAGGTTATACCGAACCCGATCCCCGGCTTGACCTGAGTGGTACCGATGTGATGAGAAAGATCATGATCCTTGCCCGTGAAGCCGGAAACGCAATTGAGATGGAAGATATCAGCAATAATGTTTTTCTGCCCGCATCCTGTATGAAAGGTTCGGTGGAGGATTTTTATAAGGCCATGGAAAAGGAAGAAGCACATTTTAAAAAATTATTTGACGCGGCGACAGCTGAAGGCAAAAAATTAAAATTTGTTGCGGGTTATGAAAATGGGAAGGCTTCTGTAGGATTGCAGCACGTAGGAACTTCCCACGATTTTTATCATTTGTATGGGAAGGATAATATAGTGCTTTTTTACACGGATCGATATCCTGAACAACCGCTGGTAATCAAGGGCGCAGGCGCAGGCGCTGAAGTTACGGCTTCCGGTGTTTTTGCAGATATTATCCGGGCAGCCAATGCTTAATTAATTAATGATGAATGAAATTACCATACATGCCCCGGCTACCGTTGCCAACCTGGTTTGTGGTTTTGATATACTCGGACTTTGTCTTGCTGAACCGTACGATATTATGCAGGTGCGTCTTCTGGATAAAAAGCAAGTAATCATAAGCACAACAGATGATTTCCCCCTGCCCCGGGATCCTGCCATGAATACAGCAGGTGCACCCCTGCTTGAAATACTGGATGTTTTAAATCGGGATGTTGGTTTTGAGGTGATCATTACCAAACAGATTAAACCAGGAAGCGGAATCGGTTCCAGTGCAGCTAGTGCTGCTGGTGCAGTAGTGGCTGCCAACGAATTACTGGGCAATATTTTTACAAAAGAAGAACTCGTGCGCTTTGCCATGTTTGGAGAAAAAGTAGCGTCCGGAGTTAAACACGCGGACAATATTGCACCTTGTATCTATGGAGGTGTAACCCTGATCCGGTCCATCTTTCCGCTGGATATCATACCCATTTCCTCACCGGTTTTATTTGTAACTGTTTTACATCCGCAAATTGAAGTAAGGACTTCTGATGCCCGCGAAATATTAAGGAAAGAAGTGCTTTTGAAAGATGCTATCCGGCAATGGGGAAATATAGGAGGATTGGTTGCAGGTTTAATGAAAGGTGATTATGATCTCATTGGCAGGTCACTGGAAGACGTAATTATTGAGCCGGTGCGATCTATTCTTATACCCGGTTTCGACATCATAAAAGCCGAATGCAGGTCCGCAGGAGCCATTGGAGGTGGCATATCAGGTTCCGGTCCTTCAATATTTATGCTGAGCAAGGATGAACCGACGGCGAATGTAGTGGCAGCTGTAATGAAATCGATATATGATAAGATCGGACTGAATTATCATATTTATGTTACAACGGTAAACCATAAGGGAGTAATTAAGCTTAAAGCTTAAAGCGGAAGGCCTAAAGCAATTTGAAAATCTAATAATAAGAAATGTTATTCTATAATCTCAACAAGCCTTCTGAGAAAGTTGATTTTAAAGCGGCAACTATACAGGGGTTGGGATCTGAAAAAGGATTATTCTTTCCTGAAAGCATTCCGGTATTTCCTTCGTCCTGGATAAATAACCTTGACAAATATTCTGACGAAGAAATCGCGTGGACCGTAATGAAACAATATGCTGGAGAATCGATCCCGGAAAAAACCTTAAGGCAAATAACAGCCGAAACTATTTCATTTAATATTCCGCTGGTTCCAGTTTCTAAAAATATTTATACACTTGAATTATTTCACGGCCCCACTTTGGCGTTTAAAGATGTGGGAGCCCGTTTCATGAGCCGTTGTCTTGGATATTTTATGAAAGGGGAGGACCGGCCTGTTACGGTATTGGTCGCGACTTCCGGTGATACAGGCGGCGCTGTGGCCAACGGATTTTTAGGTGTTGATGGAGTGAATGTTATTATTCTCTACCCTTCGGGTAAAGTTAGCCCGGTACAGGAATTACAACTTACCACACCTGGTGAAAATATTTCCGCCCTGGAAGTAGAGGGAAGTTTTGATGAATGTCAGGCCCTGGTGAAACAGGCGTTTTCAGATAAGGAATTAGGCGAAAAGATTTTTTTAACCTCAGCAAATTCCATTAATGTAGCCCGTTGGCTACCCCAGCAGATTTATTATTTTCTTGCCTGGAAACAATGGAAGAATAAATTGAAGCCGCCGGTAATTTCAGTGCCCAGTGGAAATTTCGGGAATATATGTGCCGGACTTTTGGCTTTTCATTCTGGTCTTCCGGTAAAGCATTTTATTGCAGCCTGTAATATAAATGCCGTTATTCCCGAATATTTGAAAACAGGCGTTTACCATCCTGTAAAAGCGAAGGCCAGTTTATCCAACGCGATGGACGTTGGTGACCCAAGTAATTTTGTTCGCGTACTGGCTTTATTCAATTCCGAATTTGAACCTTTAAAACAGACAATGAGCAGTGAAAGTATTAGTGATGAAGAAACGGGTGCTGCAATACAAACTCTTTACAGGGATTTCGGATACCAGGCAGATCCACACGGGGCTGTTGGCTGGCTGGCTCTGAATCGCTGGTTGAAGAATCATCCGGATCAGGAAGGCATTTTCCTGGAAACTGCGCATCCTGTTAAATTCCCGGATACGGTAGAAAAATTTTCAGGTAAGCCTGTGCATATTCCGGATTCAGTGCGGGCCCTGTATAGTAAAAAGAAAACTTCTGTGAAAATACAAGCCGACTATAATACCTTCCGGAAAAAATTGCTTGAAGTAAAATAAAATTATATTCAGAATACCTAAAATCTAAAAACGTGCAACTTTCGAAGTCGATATTCATTCTAATGATATTTCAGCTTGCATTTCATTTTAATTATGGACAGGAATTAACGTCCGAGAATGGCAGTTTTAAAATGCTTTTGCAGGGAAAAACACTTGATCTGCAATTCACTTATGATAGTTTACAAGTCGGGAAGTATAAAATTGAGGCAGACTATGTAAATAAAAAAGTAACAGAAATAAATAAAAAATATCCTGGCAATGAAGAAGAATGGGCAATGGAATGGATTGTTCAGAGAAAAGAAAAATTCGAACCTGCATTCACAGAAGCATTTAAAAAATCTTCCGGCTTGAAAATTTCGGATTCGGCAAAATATATATTGATTTTTCATACCAGTTTTATTGAACAGGGGTTTAGCAGTGCAGGAATATTGGTTCATAAGAATCCTGAAGTAAGGGGATAACTAATATTTATAGAATCGACCGGCAAGGATAAAATTATAGCTAAAGCGAAGATTATCAAGGCAATGGGTAAAGCAGGGCCTCATTTTGAAACAGGTGATCATGTAGATGAAGCTTATTTTGAAGCTGGGAATGCATCCGGCTCATTCATTTTAAATAATTAAGTATATCTTTTTAAGAATTTGTACCGGTTTTTTTCTAATTGCATTTCTTTATTTTTATAGCATTAAACCTTAAAAATAAAATATGAAACATTTGAAATGCCTTACGCTGCTAAGCTTCATTTTATTAATAGCCGGCCGGGGATTTGGACAGAAAGTTAAGTTGGAGGAGGGAGACCTTTCTCCACTGAAAACTGAAAAAACGCTGGCATTCGCTTTTACCTATGATAGCATGTTGATAGGTAGTAGCGGACATGGACATCCACCGGGACCTCCACATCCTCCGGGACCTGGACATTCACATGGGGAACAGACAGAGGCGGAATACGTTGCAAAACACACGGAAGATTATAATAAAAAATCACCTGGAAAAGGCGATGAGTGGGCCAAGGCCTGGAAAGACGACAGGGAAACTTTATACGAACCCGGCTTTATAAAGGAATTTGAAAAATATGGCGGACTTCAGCCTGACCCAAAATCGAAATTTACCCTTATATTCAAAACCACTAATACTGAACCGGGATTTAATATTGGCTTTATGCGTCATAATGCTGAAATCAGCGGAGTTGCGTGGATAGTTGAGACTGCAAATAAATCTCATGTAATAGCTAAAATCAGCGTAACAAATTCTCCGGGTGGAAGTTTTTTTGAAAATGATTATGCTACGGACGAACGAATTTCTACTGCATATAGTGAGGCCGGTAGGGGACTGGGGTATTTTATTAAGGGCAAACTATAATTCACTAGCTGTAATTTTTTAATAAGTCCGGCTCAGACCTGTCCTCGTTCCGGATTGAAAGCAGGTTGCCGGGAGGTTACTCAGGGGTTGCCGGGGGTATTGGCCAGAAACCCCCCCGAATATGCTTCGAAAGGGCTTTAAATATTAGAATAAATCCAAATTCAATTTATACCGCACCCTGAATAAGATTGCACAATTAAAAAACCCACTCATAAAACTGGGAGGGTTTTTTAATTAAAAAGGCGTTATGCGTTGAGCATTATTGCGTTTAGCTTTTTTAGTCAAAGCGAAGATCAAGACCCAGTCCGCGCAATTCATGAACCAATACGTTGAATGATTCAGGTATACCGGCTCTTGGAATACTGTCACCCTTCACGATAGCTTCATAAGTTTTAGCCCGGCCGATGATATCATCAGACTTAAGGGTAAGCAATTCCTGGAGGATATTGGAAGCACCATATGCTTCAAGTGCCCATACTTCCATTTCTCCGAAACGCTGACCACCAAATTGTGCCTTACCACCCAATGGCTGCTGTGTAATGAGGCTATATGGTCCGATGCTACGGGCATGCATTTTATCATCCACCATATGGTGCAGTTTGATGATATAGATTATGCCTACCGTAGCTTTCTGGTCAAAGCGATCACCTGTTTCTCCATCATACAAATAAGTATGACCGAATATAGGTAAACCCGCTCTATTGATGTGTTCAGCAATTTCTTCAACAGTGGCCCCGTCGAAGATTGGCGTTGCGAATTTCAGGCCCAGCTTTTCTCCGGCCCATCCCAGAACGGTTTCATAAATCTGACCCAGATTCATACGGGAAGGCACACCCAGTGGGTTCAACACGATGTCAACCGGTGTACCGTCTTCAAGGAATGGCATATCTTCTGCGCGTACAATTTTAGCGACGATACCTTTATTACCATGGCGTCCTGCCATTTTATCGCCGACTTTCAATTTACGTTTCACTGCAAGGTATACCTTAGCAAGTTTCAATACACCTGCTGGTAGTTCGTCACCAATTGAGATATTGAACTTTTCCCTTTTATATCTTCCCAACTCTTCGTTATACTTAATATTGTAGTTGTGCAAGAGCACATTTACCAATTCGTCTGATTTCGGATCTCCAGTCCAACCCAATGGATTTACATTCAGGTAGTCGATGCCACTCAGGTTTTTCTGTGTGAACTTCGCACCCTTTCCTATCTGTACCTCACCAAAATTATTATTGACGCCGGTAGATGTATGATCTTTTAGCAATACCTGCAGTTTGGAAATCAGGACTTCCAGCAGATCTGTTTCATTCTTCTCGTGTACTTTTTCAATCTTATCCAACACAGCTTTCTCACGGACTTTGGCATTCTTATCTTTCTTTGCACGTTGGAAAAGTTTCTTACTTATCACAACACCTTCTGTGCCACTCGGAGCTTTTAGTGAAGCGTCTTTAGCGTCACCTGCTTTATCACCGAAAATAGCGCGAAGCAGTTTTTCCTCCGGGGTTGGATCGCTTTCACCTTTTGGTGTGATCTTTCCTATCAGGATATCGCCTTCCTTGATCTGTGCTCCTACACGAATGATTCCGTTTTCGTCGAGATCTTTAGTTGCTTCTTCAGAAACATTGGGAATATCGGGCGTCAGTTCTTCTTCACCAAGTTTGGTATCCCTTACTTCCAGTTCGTATTCAGAAATATGAACCGAAGTAAACAAATCTTCCCGAACCACTTTTTCGCTGATCACTATAGCATCTTCGAAATTGTAACCCTTCCATGGCATGAATGCCACTTTCAGATTTCTTCCAAGGGCCATTTCACCAGCCTGAACTGCATATCCTTCAGTAAGAAAATCGCCTTCTTTCACTCGCTGTCCTTTTCTGACAGCAGGTTTTAGGTTGATGCAGGTTTCCTGATTCGTTTTAATGAACTTGGTTAACTTATATATTTTCAGATCGTCTTCAAAGCTTACGAGTTTTTGTATTTCATTTCTTTCATAGCGAACGTGAATTTCATTTGCGTCTACAAATTCAACCACACCTTCACCTTCAGAATGTATCTGAATACGCGCATCGCGGGCAGCTTTTGCCTCAAGTCCTGTGCCTACAATGGGTCTTTCAGGAAGAATCAACGGTACGGCCTGACGTTGCATGTTTGATCCCATCAGTGCGCGGTTGGCATCATCATGTTCAAGGAAGGGGATGAGGGAAGCACTTAGACCAACAATTTGATTAGGTGCTACGTCCATGAATTCCACTTCATTTCTGTCAAGGATCGGAAAGTCACCGGTCTGACGTGAAACGATTTTATCTTCTACGAAATTACCTTTGTCATCCAGCGCAATATTTGCCTGGGCGATTTTAGCAATATCTTCTTCTTCCGCACTGAGATAAGTGAGTTTTTTCATGTCCACTTTTCCTTCATTCACTTTACGGTAAGGTGTTTCAATGAATCCCATTTCATTAATCTTTGCATGAACACAAAGTGTTGAAATGAGTCCGATATTAGGTCCTTCCGGAGTTTCAATTGTACAGAGACGGCCATAGTGGGAATAATGCACATCACGCACTTCAAATCCAGCTCTTTCACGGCTAAGACCACCGGGTCCAAGGGCGGATATACGACGCTTATGAGTAATCTCACTTAATGGATTTGTTTGATCCAGGAATTGTGAGAGCTGCGAGGTTCCGAAGAAGGAATTGATTACGGAAGAAAGAGTTCTTGCATTGATCAGGTCCACCGGAGTGAATACTTCATTATCGCGCACGTTCATTCTTTCGCGGATGGTTCTTGCCATACGCGCAAGACCCACACCAAACTGTGCATATAATTGTTCGCCAACAGTACGTACACGACGGTTGCTCAGATGATCAATGTCATCAATTTCTGCTTTTCCGTTTGTTAAACGTACCAGGTATTTAATGATCTCAATCATATCGCCTTTGGTCAGTGTCTTCTGAGTGAGGGGCAGATTCAGATTGAGCTTACGATTTATTTTATAACGGCCCACTTCGCCAAGGTCATATCGTTTATCACTGAAAAACAGCTTATCGATTATTCCACGTGCTGTTTCGTCGTCGGGTGCATCTGCACCCCGAAGCTGACGATAAATATGTTGTACGGCTTCCAGTTCGCTGTTGGAAGTATCTTTATTCAGTGTATTGTAGATGATGGCGTAATCCCCGCCCACGTCTTCTTTCTGGATGAAAACACTTTTCACATCCATTTCGATAACCATATCGATGGCTTCTTCATCCAGTATCGTATCGCGTTCCAGTACGATTTCATTTCTTTCAATTGAAACCACTTCGCCGGTGTCTTCATCCACAAAATCTTCCACCCATGTTCTCAGAACGCGTGCTGCTAGTTTTTTACCAATGTATTTATGAAGTGTTTTTTTATCCACTTTCACTTCATCGGCCATCCCAAAAAGTGCAAGTATATCCTTATCTGTTTCATATCCGATAGAACGCAGCAGGGTAGTAACAGGGAATTTCTTTTTCCGGTCGATATACGCAAACATAACGTTATTGATATCGGTTGCAAATTCCATCCAGGCACCTTTAAATGGAATAACGCGTGCGGAATAAATCTTGGTTCCGTTAGGATGAATAGACTGACCAAAGAATACACCGGGAGAACGATGAAGCTGGGAAACAACAACACGTTCAGCACCATTGATCACAAAAGTTCCTCTTGGGGTCATATAAGGAATATTCCCAAGGAATACATCCTGTACGATGGTCTGGAAATCTACATGTTCCTCATCGTTACAGCTAAGGCGGAGTTTCGCCTTGAGAGGTACTGCGTAAGTGAGACCTCGTTCCATACATTCTTCAATTGTATAGCGGGGTGGATCGATGAAGTAATCAAGGAATTCCAGCATGAAAATATTCCGTGTGTCGGTTATCGGAAAATTCTCTTTGAATACTTTGAACAAGCCTTCAATATTTCGCTTGTCCGGTGTGGTTTCCAGTTGGAAAAATTCTTTAAAAGACTGGATCTGTACTTCGAGCAGGTCCGGTGTTTCTGCAAGGTGCTTAATCTTACCGAAATTTACCCTTGGTGTGAGTTTTGTTGAAGACATACGGTATACATCCTATTTTAAAAGTTCAAACTACAGTTCGTGGGAAAACAAAAAAATGCCCTGGAAATTCAATGAATTCCCAATGCATTGATTATTAGCATGTTATATTGTGCTGAATATTTATAGCTTAATTGATAATACAAACGGACGGCAAAGTTAAGGAATTAAGCTGAATTAAGGACCTTTCTCTATAAAATAGTTGACGGTTGACGGTTGATGGTTGACGGCCTCTAGTGTGAATTTACACCTGAAATCCGTCAACAGTCAACTGTCAACCGTCAACAATAATTAAGCTTACTGTATTTCTACTTCAGCGCCAGCTTCTTTCAGTTTAGCAACCAGACCTTCAGCGTCTGCCTTGCTAACACCTTCTTTAACTGGTTTTGGAGCTCCATCTACCAGGTCTTTCGCTTCTTTTAGTCCGAGTCCGGTCAGGTCCTTCACGATTTTAACAACATTCAGTTTGTTTGCTCCAGCGGCTTTCAGAATAACAGTAAAAGCTGTTTTTTCCTCAGCAACAGCTGCGGCACCACTTGCAGCAGGACCGGCAGCAGCGACGGCTGCAGCAGCAGGTTCGATTCCGTATTCTTCTTTGAGGATTTTTGCGAGTTCATTAACTTCCTTTACAGTCAGGGATACTAACTGTTCTGCGAACGATTTTAAGTCTGCCATTTTGTTTGATTTTTTCCCCCTTCATGGTCCGCCTTACGGCCAACTCCGGAGGATGGTTATTAAAAAAGCCAAAAGCTGAAAGCCAAAAGCTTAAAGTCTGGCGGTTAATTGCTATTATTATTTTATATAAAGAACTTTTTTCTCCCTGCGCAAAGCCTTAAGGTTTATGCCTTACGCGTCAGGCATTCAGTTTTCTACGCTTGTGCCCGTGCTCCCAGCGCCTGTACAATTCCAGCGAGTTTTGCACCAGCATTCAGGCCGCTGATTACATTTTTAGCAGGTGATTGTAACAGACTGATGATTTCTCCGATCAGGTCGTGTTTACTCTTCAGAGTTGTAAGTGTTTTCAGCTGATTATCTCCTTCAAACACATCACCATCAATGAAAGCAGCTTTTAGTACCGGTTTTTCCAGGTTGCCATCTTTACGGAAACTGCTGATGATGAGTGCCGGTTCTTTTGGGCTGTCAGAAAAAAGAAGGGCGGTAACACCATTTAAAGAACTAAACATTCCGGAATACCTTTTGGAATCCAGGTTTTCCAATGCTTTTTTGATCAGTGTATTCTTAGCGACTTTCATTTCCACTTTTTTACTAAAGCAGATCCGTCGTAGCTTTCCAACCTGTTCCACAGTAAGAGATTCTGTATTGGTCACATAGAAATTGTGGTATTGTGAGAACTTGCCTTTCAACAGTTCAATTACTTCGTTTTTTTGATCTTTGGTCATAACCTTTTTTTAAAATGTTTTATTGAGCGAATGCGCGGGTATCAATAGAAATAGACGGACTCATAGTACTTGCCATGAATACGCTTTTTACGTATGTACCTTTTGAAGTGGCCGGTTTTGCGCGGATCACTGCATTGATCAATTCCTGGCTGTTCTGATTAATTTTATCCGGCGTGAAACTAACCCTTCCGATGGAAGCGTGAATTATACCGGCCTTATCCACTTTAAAAGCGATTTTACCACCTTTTACTTCATTCACAGCGCCTGCAACATCGTTTGTAACAGTGCCTGTTTTAGGATTTGGCATCAGGTTACGCGGCCCCAGTACCTTACCCAGTTTACCTATTTTAGGCATTACAGAAGGAGTTGCAATAACGACGTCAAAGTCAACCCAGCCTGCTTCAATTTTCTGTATGAATTCATCCAGGCCAACATAATCTGCCCCTGCAGTACGTGCATCGGCTTCTTTATCCGGGGTACATAATACCAATACACGTTTGGTTTTGCCTGTCCCATGTGGAAGGCTTACGGTACCACGAACAGACTGGTCAGCTTTTTTTGGATCCACACCCAAACGGATATGAAGGTCTACTGAGGCATCAAATTTTGCGATGTTTACTTCTTTTACCAGGGAAGAAGCGTCTTTCAGCGTGTAGGCTTTATTTTTGTCAACCTTAGCGGCAACAGATTTTCTTTTTTTGGAAATAGCCATATCATAATTTTTTTAAGTGTTCAGAATTAATTGTCCCACGGAGCTTTGCCTTCAACGTTGACGCCCATGCTGCGTGCCGTACCGGCGACCATACGCATGGCGCTTTCGACGGTAAAGCAATTCAAGTCGGGCATTTTGTCTTTAGCAATAGCCTCCACCTGGGTCCAGTTAACCTTACCCACTTTGTTACGATTTGGCTCTTTGGATCCGCTCTGCAATTTTGCTGCTTCCAGTATCTGAACAGCTGCAGGCGGTGTTTTGATGATGAAATCGAAGGATTTGTCTGAATAAACAGTGATTAAAACAGGAAGAACTTTTCCTATTTTATCCTGGGTCCTGGCGTTGAATTGCTTACAGAACTCCATAATGTTAATACCCTTGGATCCTAATGCAGGTCCTATAGGGGGGGCCGGGTTAGCCTGACCGCCCTTTACCTGCAACTTGACATAACCGGAAATTTGCTTTGCCATGTTTACATTTTTTGGTGTTAGCGTGTCGCCTTTGGCGCCACTCCCAAACCTTACGGTATATAAGAACTTTCGATTGGGGTCGCAAAACTAGGGCTTATTCCGGAATATTCAAAAAAACAGGCTTTTTAAAGCCCAAAGCCTAAAGCCCAAAGCTTTATGGTTCGCGAAGGTAAATTGATTTTAGAATGGCATAAGGAACAGAATTTCTCACATTTCAAAAACATTCAACACGAATTTAAATGCACCTTCATTTTTTCAGTGAATTATCACTAATCATCTTATAAAGCGGTTAGAGTTGAACGTTCGAAGGTCGGTTTTCTGTGAAAAGTTTTAGGCTTTTGGCTTTGAGCTTTAGGCCTCACAGAGAAATTGTTTTCCAATTAAGTGCGCTCATTTTTTTCTATATGGAGATTTCTGTTTAACTTTTTGCCACAAATATCCATAGCATTCAAATCATTTAAAATTGTCTTCAAATTATGGCAAAGTCAAAGAAAAAAGCGGCTAAGAAAAAGGCCTCGCCTAAAAAGAAATCTGCGCCTAAAAAGTCCGCAAAAAAGGCAGCGAAAAAGAAACCAGCAAAGAAAAAAGCAGCTCCAAAAAAGAAAGCAGCTCCAAAAAGGAAAGCAGCTCCAAAGAAAAAGGTCGCAGCTAAAAAGAAAGCAGCTCCCAAAAAGAAGGTTGCGAAAAAAGCTGCTCCTAAAAAGAAAGCAGCTCCCAAAAAAGCGGCGAAAAAACCCAGTCCGGCACCTGCTACCCCTGTTATGCCGACACCTTCTATGCCAAGTTCCGGCCAGGATAGTTCCAATGGTTCCGGAAGTCAGGATTCAGGAGGCAGTTCTTTCTAAAATTTGTTTTGCAGTTTGAGGATAGCGATATACGACAACCGAAAAATAAAAAAGACGCAATCTTTGCGTCTTTTTTATTCTGATAAGAAAAAAATATCAGGCTATTTTTTCTACCTGCATATAATTTAATTCCACGGGCGTTGACCTGCCGAAAATCTTTACGGTAACTTTCAGTTTTTTCTTTTCATCATTTACTTCCTCAATGATTCCGTTGAAATCATTAAATGGTCCTTCGATGATCTTGATAGTTTCACCGATGATGAAAGGCTCACTCATGCTCATTCCACCGGCTTCTGCCATTTCATCCATTTTGCCCAGCATCTTGTTGACTTCAGCTTTACGCAGTGCTATCGGATTTTCCTTTCCCAGGAAATGGATGACACTCGGAGTATTCTTCACGGCATCTCGTAAATCGTCTCCCAATTTACCTTCCACTACTTCTACCATTACATACCCAGGGTAGTAATTCCTCTCGCGCATCACTTTCTTACCATTCTGAACTTTATAAACTTTTTCAATGGGCAGAAAGATCTGTTTTACCACTTCACTCCAGCCGCCGCGGGAAATTTCCTTATCAAGGTATTCTTTTACTTTTCTTTCCTTACCACTTACTACACGCAGAACATACCACTTGGTTTCCTTAACCGGGATCTGGGGTGACTGTTCTGCCGGATCCGGTGTTGCCGTTTGATTAATTGTTTCCATCAGGATAATAATGAATAAATGAATTTTAATATACCGTTGGAGAACAGGTCCATAACGCCCACGAGCACTGTAATGAGCATAGTGGCAATCAGGACGATAACCGTCGATTGCTGTAGTTCTGACCAGGTTGGCCAGGTTACTTTCTCCATCAGTTCTTTATAGGACTCTTTAAAATAATTCGTGACTTTGTTCATAGTAATTTTCAAATTAACTCCGCACGGGAACAAGGATTCGAACCCTGATCAAAGGTTTTGGAGACCTCTATTCTAACCGTTGAACTATTCCCGTAGAAAGCTAAAAGCTATCCCGCTTGACCGAGACAGCTTTTAATTCTTGCAAATATAATAAAAACTGATTTATTCTTCCCTCTTTAGAGAGATCAGCTTATTTCAGGATTTCAGTTACCTGTCCCGCACCTACAGTTCGCCCACCTTCACGGATCGCAAATTTCAGACCTTTTTCCATCGCGATTGGCTGGATCAATTTAACCGTTAATGCGCTGTTATCACCAGGCATCACCATTTCTGTTCCTGCCGGTAATTCAACTTCTCCTGTTACGTCCGTAGTACGGAAGTAAAACTGAGGACGATATTTATTAAAGAAAGGAGTATGGCGTCCGCCTTCTTCCTTGCTTAACACATAAACTTCGCATTTGAAATCAGTATGGGGGGTAATGGATCCTGGTTTGCAAAGTACCATTCCGCGGCGGACCTGGTTCTTTTCAATTCCACGCAGGAGTAAACCCGCATTATCTCCTGCTTCTCCTGCATCCAGGAGTTTGCGGAACATTTCCACCCCGGTTACTGTTGAACCGAGCGGCGCTTCCATCAATCCCACGATTTCGATTGCTTCGCCAACTTTAATGCGGCCCCTTTCGATACGTCCGGTAGCAACAGTTCCACGACCAGTAATGGAAAACACGTCTTCAACTGACATAAGGAAGGGTTGATCAACCGGACGGGGAGGTAATGGAATATAGCTGTCTACAGCGTCCATAAGTTCGTCAATGGCTTTAATCCATTTTGCTTCACCTGCAAGGGCGCCTGTTGCTGACCCCTGGATGATTGGCGTATTATCGCCATCGAAACCGTAAAATGTAAGCAATTCGCGAATTTCCATTTCAACCAGTTCGAGTAATTCCGGATCGTCGACAAGGTCAACTTTATTCATAAACACTACCATGCGCGGAACACCTACCTGGCGGGCAAGCAGTATATGTTCTTTTGTTTGTGGCATCGGACCGTCAGTTGCTGCTACGACGAGGATAGCGCCATCCATCTGGGCAGCACCCGTAATCATGTTTTTTACATAGTCAGCATGACCAGGGCAATCCACATGTGCGTAGTGACGGTTAGCCGTCTGGTATTCCACGTGCGCCGTATTTATAGTAATCCCACGCTCTTTTTCTTCTGGAGCGGCATCGATTTCATCGTACTTTTTTGCTGTTGCCAATCCTTTTGAAGACAAAATGGTTGTAATGGCAGCTGTTAAAGTGGTTTTACCGTGGTCAATATGACCAATGGTTCCAACATTAACGTGGGGCTTATCCCTTTTGAAGGTCTCTTTTGACATTGGTATCTAGTTTTTAATTGTGTTTTTAAAAATTGATTCTATTATCCTTAAACCTGCTTTCCTTTTTTCCATTCAACAACTCTGTTCGTAATGAGCCGTTAAAGAGAATTGAACTCTTGACCTCTTCCTTACCAAGGAAGTGCTCTACCACTGAGCTACAACGGCATGACTGGTTTTGGCCGCCATAGCTTTAGCGCGGGCGGATTGCCTTTGCTATAAACTACTTTGTTAAGACCCGCCTTCGCTTAGCTATGGAGGGTGAGAGCGGAAGACGAGGTTCGAACCCGCGACCTACAGCTTGGAAGGCTGTCGCTCTACCAACTGAGCTACTTCCGCATAAACTACAAGTATGGGATTATGGGAGTATGGGAGTGTGGAAATGAAATACATTTTCGCACTCTGCATAACCATAAATCCATCTCAAAGAGCTATTTCATTTTGGAACTACATTTTCACACTCCCATACTCCCATACTCCCATACTTCATGTAGCGCCTGGTGGGCAAGGATGGATTCGAACCACCGAACTCCGAAGAGAACAGATTTACAGTCTGTTGTCGTTGGCCACTTGACTACTTGCCCGGTTTCACTTTTCCCCACCTGACAAGAACATCCCATTCCGGAAAACGACTATTCTGCCAGCTGAGCCAGAGAAGGGAATCGAACCCCCGACCAGCTGATTACAAATCAGCTGCTCTACCATCTGAGCTACTCTGGCATGATTTCTTTAATTATATGGGCCTGACCGTTTTACAAAGAACTAAAACTGACGGATTTATCCGCCTGTTTTTTTGGGAAGGCAAAGGTAAGCGAATTTGTTAAATGGAAAAATTTTGAAGTATATTTTATCCGGAATGATGGAGATCCTTGATTAGTTCTGGAAACATTTGCGAAAAAAAAACCCCAGAACGGGGTTTCTGCCTAGGCGGCCTGTTTATCTTTTTTTCGTTTTATAAGGTTAATAATTGACCCCATTGCCTTATCAAAAGATTCTTCGAATGATTTGGAGGAACATTTTACAAAATAATCCTGACGAGGTACGTGTACTTTGATCTCAGCAATCTTATCTTTTATCGTGTGAACAACATTGTCGAGCTTCAGGTAAACTTCCACGGTTACAATTCTGTCGTGGAAAGTATCCAGTCTTAATAATTTTTTGTTTACATAATTTACTAATTTGTTATCAGCTTCGAAGTGCACTGTCTGAATGTTTACGGTCATATCTTCACTTTTTAACAATGAAACAATAAATACAAGAGCGTTTTACAGGCATTATTTTAAATAAACCTGTTGAATGAAATTAGCTCCTTAGAGGAATTTTTCCAAATATTTCGACCTATAAATTCCCTGTATTTTCACCCGATAATTAACCTCTGGGATGGTTTTTTTTGTGCACTTCGCGAAGCTTTTCAATACTATTATGAGTATATAATTGTGTGGCCGCCAGGCTCGAATGTCCAAGTAGCTCTTTTACGGAATTCAGATCGGCTCCATGGTTCATCAGATGGGTTGCAAAACTATGACGAAGTACGTGCGGGCTTTTTTTATCTATTGTGGTTACTTGTGAAAGCCATTTCCTTACAGCCAGATATGCATATTTAACATTAAGTGCGCGGCCCTTTTCATTCAAAAACAGCGTTTCAGCGATTCCATGGGTGTCCCTTCCGAGATATGACTTTTTTTCATTTTGGTATAGCTGGATTTGATCCACAAGAGCTTGACTTATGGGTATCATTCTTTCCTTATTCCCTTTACCAAGTACCCTAATAGTTGCTGCGGCCAAATCCAACTGTCCGTTTTTAAGCGTAACAAGCTCCGTAAGTCTGACACCTGTATTATAAAATATCCGGATCAATAAACGATCGTTTTTCCCCTTCCAGTTATCCGGGAATTCCACATGTTCCATAAGCAATTGCATGTCCTTTTCTTCCACATAAACCGGAAGTCTTTTTCCTGATTTTGGACTTATAATTCCTGCCATTGGCGACTTTTCAAGAAATCCCCTGCGCAATTGGAACTTAAAAAAGGATTTCAGGGAAGAAATCTTCCTGTTTATTGATTTCGAAGTAATTTTTTGTTCTTTTAAGCTGGCCAGCCAGGACCGAATTATCGGAGCGGAAATTGCAGAAAGTGGTGTTAATCCAAATGTATTTTCAAGATAGTTGAAAAACTGCTCAAGGTCATCCCTGTACGCCCGTACTGTATGGGCTGAATATCTTTTCTCAAATTTTAAATAGTCAATAAAGGGCTGGCTGAGACTGTTCAATGCTTTGCGGTTGGGACCCCTAAAAGTAAAAAGTAAAATGTAAACAATAAAAAAGCCTTTCCCGGGAAAGGAAAGGCCTGTATAAATAAAATGAAAATGGTTTATACGTCAAATTTGCCGGTAGCCAGTTGTTGTTTGTATACCGCTTTTAATACTTCACCCCTTCTTTTAATAGAAGGTTTAGTAAATGACTGCCGGTTACGTAACTGGATCAATACTTTGGCTTTTTCGAATTTCTTTTTGTACTTCTTTAAAGCCTTGTCTATATTTTCACAATCCTTGGAATCGATAATCAACATGAAAATTCTGTTTTTATAATAAATTTCGGTTTGCAAAGATAAGGAATTTTTTAAAATAAAGTAATAAAAGGGCGGAAATCCCGATTTTTACAACATGTTCACGGGTATTATTGAAGCAATAGGCAGTATTTCTTCCATCTCGGAAGTAGGGACTAACAAAACGTTCCGGATTTCTTCTTTACTAGCTCCCCATCTCCGGGTGGATCAAAGCCTTTCGCATGACGGGG
This sequence comes from Puia sp., assembly GCA_035937535.1. GTDB lineage: Bacteria > Bacteroidota > Bacteroidia > Chitinophagales > Chitinophagaceae > Puia. The sequence goes on from DASZHV010000141.1 coordinate 40,738, forward strand.
TATGCCTTACGGTAGAATCCGTTTACGGCGAAAGTTACCAGGTGACTGCCATTCAGGAAACCCTGGAAAAATCGAATCTGGGTCTATGGAAGGAAGGGGGGCAGGTGAATCTTGAACGATGCCTTCAGATCAATGGGCGGTTGGATGGGCATATGGTACAGGGTCATGTGGATACTACGGCCGTTTGTGTGGAAAGGTGGAATGAAGAGGGGAGTTGGGTTTTCAGGTTTGAATTCCCCGGGCATTTCAGGAACCTGGTCATTGAAAAAGGATCTGTTGCAGTAAACGGGATCAGCTTGACCTGTTTTGAAGTAACGGATCGTATGTTCTCTGTAGCCATCATTCCCTACACTTTTGAAAATACCAATATTCGCGAAATTGTGAGGGGTTCGGTAATCAATATTGAATTTGACCTGATAGGGAAATACGTTGAAAGAATGATGAACCAACGAAAGGGTGCATGAAGAAGTTCTTCGTTATTCCTGCTCTTATATATTTCCTTTTTATTTTCTCTAATTCCAAAT
>DASZHV010000142.1:0-2999 GCA_035937535.1 Puia sp.
ATTCCGGCAGGATTTAAAGGATTTGACAGCAGTCGCGTAACGATCAAAAAAGTCAGGTCACAACTCAGCATCCTGGACAATTATAAAGGATATGCTTATTTTATCCCCGGTAATCATGACTGGTGGAACCGCCCCACTTATGAAAAAGGGAAGCGAAAGCTGGCTATGGAAGAATCTTTTATTGAAGAAAATTTAAAAAAGAATACAAATATCGCTAATCCGGACAATGTATTTCTTCCCAAAAACGGGAACTACGGACCGGAATTTGTTGATCTTAACCATCAAACTATCCGTATAATATTTATAGATACTTACCGTATTATTCAAACCGGAATTAAGAAAAATAAAATCCCGGAAGAAGAAAAATTATTCTACAACAGACTGGATAGCGTTATCAAAGATGGTTATACCCTAAAAGAAAAGATAGTCGTTGTAGCACATCATCCGGTTCATGTAGCTGGTCCATATAACAACCTTTTAAAACACCCTTATCTTTTTGCACGCATCAAGGCATCCTCTCCCGATTTCCCTTCCTACAAGATGATGATCTCGAATATCAATTCTATACTCTATAGATATCCCGGTATATATTATGCGAGCGGACATGCACATACACTTCAGTATTTTTTTACCAAAGACAGCATTCATTATATAATAAGCGGTGCAGGAAGCAAGGAAAAAATGTTATCTGAAAAAGATATTAAGAAGTATAACCAATCACTTTCTCCCAATGAATACTTATTGTGGAATTCCGGCGGTTTTTTTGAAATAGAATTCCAGGGAAAAGCTTCGAAAACGTTACTTTATTATGATAACGGATCAAAGAAATGCCTCATTCATGATTACACAAATCAATGAAGTTTAAATAGATTTGGGGTTATTGTGAGGATGGAACTAACTCAGAAGATTAAATACTAATTATCTACTTCTGTGTTTTTGATTACCATTGACAACTCTTTTTCCAAATCAGTTACTATGTCCCGGTATTCAGCAAGCGCGTGTTGCTTTTCTGCAATTTCAACTTCAAAATCCTGTATCATTTTCGAACATAGAAACAAATCGGCACAAAGGGATTTAAAATCGGGGTCCTTTCTGTAAAGCTCATCAATAATAAATTGATGAGATGGAAACCGGGTTTTGACAAGACCAAGTTCAGTATGAAGCTTGTTCATAAAAGTTGGGGATTATGAACCAATTGAATTTATTTTATTGCTGTTATTCCTAATATCCTTATTTTTAAATTAGAAATCCGTCCTTCGACTACTCAAGGTACTCTATTATGGAAGCAAAGATTAGTTGTCCTGGCATTTAACAGTAAAACCTTATCTGATGAGTACCATAGAAACATCCAATACTATTGGCCTGTTTTCTGATGCGCAGGTCCATGATCAAATTCAGAGAATATTCCGATGTCCCGCGTTTTCCGTTTCAGATATTCTTCGCCGTTTCCTTTCTTATATTGTTGATGAAACCCTGTATGGCAGGTCAAACACAATTAAAGAATATACTATTGCGGTAAATGTTCTAAATAAACCAGTCAGTTTCAAACCTCAGCATGATGCGATCGTACGAATACATGCCGGAAGGCTCAGACGGGCTTTAAATTATTATTATAAAGAACAGGGAATTGGGGATCTGATAGAAATTACGATTCCCAAGGGAACCTATGTGCCGGTATTTGGAAACATACAACCTGTAGAACCAAAACCAGATGCTGAACCGGTTCCTGAAATTCAGCAAAATTCAAATGATGCAGTTACCATTGCGATTATGCCTTTCAAAACTTTTGAAAAAGATAAATCAAGGTTGGCATTTGCAGATGGCCTGGGTCAGCAATTAAGCGCAGAATTTGGAAGATTTCCGGATTTCTCTGTAATTGCTTATTACACAACCCGGCAACTTTCATTAAAAAATAAAGAAATTCATGAACTGGCTTCCGATTTCGGAGCGCAATTTATTGTAACTGGTAATGTTCAATTTGAGGCCAGAAGATTAAGGGTAGCGGTTCAACTAACTGATGCACACAACGGGGCCCAGATATGGACAGAATTATACCACTACAATTATGCTCCTTCAAATTTATTTGAAGTGGCAGATGATTTAATTACGCATATAATTGCTGCATTAGGAGATTTTAACGGTTTAATAATCCAGCAGATTTCGAAAGGATTGATAAGGAATAAATCCGGGAAACCGTATTCGGTCATGCTTTCATGGTACCATGATTTTTACGCAACTTTTAATAAGGGGAGTTTCAAAAAAGCGTATGCCGCCATGGAAGATGCGGTTGAACAGGATCCGGCAAATGAAAATGCCTGGGCTTTTTTGGGTGAACTTGCCCTCCTGGCATTTTTATTTAATCAATCTACGAGAGGAACCCCTACAATCCAGGGTTTAAAATGCGCCCATAATGCTTTGAAAATTAATCCGCTCAGCCAGCATGCCCATATCACTCTTGGAATGGCCAATATCTTTTTAAATAATAAACAGGCAGCATTGGATTCCCTGGAATATGCTTTGGCATTGAATCCGAATGCTTCCGGGTTAATAGGCATTATAGGTTGTTTAATGATCTGCGCCGGTGAATATAGCCGTGGTATCGAATTAATCAGAGAATCTATAGAACGGAATAAATCATATCCGTCTTGTTTTGATCTGTTTGTAAGTCTTTATCATTTCAAACTAAAAGAGTATTCCCTTGCTTATCAGCAGGTGGAAAAATCAGGTATATCAGAACTTGTATTGAATGCTGTTCTACGTGTTTCTATTCTCGTAAATATTGGCAGGAAATCGGAAGCTTATGAAATGATGAAAGTATTTAAAGGATTTCAAATAAATAAAACCTGGATCTCCAGGGAACAAATAAGCAGATTTTTACTTGACCAAGACCTTGTCGAAAATCTATACAATGGATTAAAGGCGATCAATGTTCCGGTATTAACTGTAGCATGATCTAAAATTGTTTTTCCATTTTGGTTTATCGGTTAAATGGGTTCCTC
>DASZHV010000143.1:0-9938 GCA_035937535.1 Puia sp.
TGAAGTAAGCGGTGGATCTGATACTGGCTGGTCATTAATTTTCCCAAGTGACTGCAGATCATTTTCAATCAGCCAACGATCGATTTCAATTACATCATCTTTTTCAAGCAGCTCCTCAAGTTTCTGATGAATATTTTTGGATATTTTATATATGCGTGAACCATCAGGTATCAGAATATGCTGTCCTTTGGATTCAAAGAGATGAAAAGAGGGGTTAACAGGTTTCATCAAAGATTTTATTTCGATTTTTTCTTTTTTAAAACTTTAACTTTTTTCACTGACTTTTTTAAGGGCTCGTCTTTCCCGGCTATAATGAACCGTAGATTTTCCTCCCAAGCTGCAAACAGATCCTGGTAACTGATCAGGACAGGGTTTCCTGCAATCCCATCCTCCGCATCACTAATATATTTTTTATCTCCGGATTCTGTACGGTCTTTTTGCATCCAATTATTCCCTTTGCTTTTTCCGTCCTTTCCGGGTTCCACATTTACGAAATCCGGTCTGCTCGCAGCCCAATAAAAACAATCGCATTCCCTGTAATCATTCTGCCAGGGCGAGCAAAGACTTTGCGTAAGGTCCCCAGGGCCGGCCAATTCACGTGCAATCACTACTCGCTGGCTTACGACCTTTCCGTTCCGGTTTAGATCTACATCGAAAAAATGGCGGACTTTCAGATCAATGGAAAGTATTTCCCTGAGGTTATTGTTGTTTTGAAATTTACATAATACAAACTGTCCTGCCTTCGGAAGAATTTCCGCCAGAGCATTGGACCATTCCAGAGATATGGTATCATGGATCTTTTCAGGTGAATGCCTGAAGGGGCCGGTTACAGGTGCTGTCATAGGGATTCCATCTGCTGAAATCAATTCATATTGAATTCCGGAAGAAACGAGTCTTTGAATTTTTTCATCAGCTCCCGGTTCTACACCGGTCACCAGGTTGGAATATTCCAATAACACAATGCCTTCAAAAATATGTTTCCAGACATTGCGAAAATCCATTTCGAGGCCTGGATAACAATTGGAAACAGCGGTTGACGGATGACTGCTGGGAGGATTGCCTTCTCCGCGGTAATGTAATTGTGCTGTCAGGTTTTTGGGCTCGATGGAAGATGCTTTTTTCATACCCGAGTTTATTGATTGTTTTTAGGTTTTTTACCTGGAACAATATGCTTGTGCTGTTGAAAAAGATCCGCCGCCTCCTGGATCTTCTGAACCATTCTTCTTGTAAGTGCCAGATGACTGCCATCTGCTCCCCTCATCAAAGCAGGCATTTTTCGTCTACCCTCGTCCGTTAGATCACCAACTTCATTATAGTGCCGGAGCAGCCGGGAAAACCAGGCCAGCGATCCGGATTCGAGAGCCAGCAATACCTGTTCATGTCGGGACACAATGGCAAGGTTGTCAACCACATTAGGATCCATAATGGGCTGCGATGCACGTCCGTACTGCGAGCTATCAGCCCAGGCCATTCCGACGGAATGGTTCATAAGAGATGAATTCATTAAACGCACTGTTTCCATGGCCCGGCGAAGTATATTTTCAATATCCGCCCTGTTAACTTTTCCATTCAATAAAGTACCGAGCAATGCCTGTTCCAGCTCATCACCAACCGTTCTGACCGGCGCTCCGTCAGGCGCAAAAGTTGGCGGCCCCGCAATAATTCTGGCGAAGGCTTTCAGTTTCTTGGTTTTAAGTTGTAGTTCCAATTCCAAGATCCCATCGCACTCGTCATCCAGGTAACCAAGACTTCTTACAGGATCCGAACCGGCGTTTGCGAAAATACTAGCGGGTGCCGTGGTAGTTGGATCTGTATCCAAGTCCTGGTATCCTTTCCAATGTCCAAGATGGGTATCGTAAACAATGTCTTTAAGAACTGCGCGAAACGTCGAGCTTTTTTCCTGATCCTTTGTAGGTGGAGGCCCATATACAAATCCTCCGGCAGGGGTAAACCTGAACCGGATTTCCGGAAAATTCGGAGTGGGTTTGATATATTGTCCGAATCCAAATGGTATTTTTTTACCCTTTAAGAAATTATCACATCTTCCCAGTAGTAGTCTTTTTGTAAAGTCACTGTAAAATCCTGTGTCCGCAAGTATTTTATCCCTTGGATCTTTTGTCCTTCGGAAGGCTTTATTATTGCCCAGCTGCACTCGCCATTTGACAGCCGATGCTCTTAGATTCAGTTCGTTTAAATGTTTTTGAGTTAGTGGAACTAAAGGTCCGTTCTTTTTAAAACAAGCCCACGCCTCCAGAAAAGGGGAGATGGGTCTGATTCTGTTTTTTGAATCCCGAAACCTGACTTCATCAGGTTTTTTTCTTGAAAGAATTTTGCCGGTATTTGAATCAATATAAAAAGTTTCCGCCGGAACCAGTCTGCGGTAGCCTACCGGATCAGGAACCGACCAATCATAATTATCCATTGGTTCGGGAGAAGAACCCAGACGGGCTATGGCAAAGGCTGGAAGAATTCTGATTTCGTGAATGTCATGAATCGCCATGGGTTGATAATCTTGGTTTATTGATTAATGATGGATTGTATGACTGAAAGCGCCTGTTCGTCAGCACTACGGAGTGCTTTTAAGTAAATCGCGTGTGCGACATCGTAATATTCAAGTAATTCGTCAATGATAATCCTGCTGTTCAGCAGTTGGTCCCGATGTGCCCGCCATTTATTCATTTCCCGGGCCGGCAGGTTCAGATTATAGGGAAGTTCAAATGGGGAAGCAGCACGGGGTCCTTTGCGATTACCTTTTTGCTGGGGCAGGGTGGTCAGAATATCTGAGATCGACCGGAGATTGTACATCTCTCCAAAAGTCCAGCTGACCAGTTGTCCGTAAAAAGAAGCAGGTTTAATTTCCATCTGAAGACAATGACTTAAATAAAGTAAAATCATTCGGTAACGCTGATTAGAAAGTTGGGCCCAAAGTAAGGACTGCTCATCAGTTATAATAGAAGGATCCGGATCAATGCCTGGTAAATTCGTTGAGGGATTATCCGGAACATGTCTGGAAGCCTGCCATCTGCCTGCCTGAGGAAAAGCCCGGTAAACATGCAGGAATCGTTCAAAATGTGATTCCTCCGTTGATGGCTTCATACTGATTTCTTCCCCCTCCCCCTGCTCGGCAATTTTTCCAAGAGCTGCTTTAGCATCCGCCCGATTTGTTGCGGTTTCAATAATGATCTTATGGTCATTTGTTCCCCATGCACTATGCGGAGACTGGAATTTATCCGAGTCCTTCAAAAAATCTTCGTTTTCAACGCCATCCAGCAGCAGTTGGATTTTTTCATAAATCATGCCTACACGGTTGATTGGTTTTCCCTTATTGCCTTTTTGGGCTATCGCCTTGATAACCTTCATTTCTTTAAGCAATGAAGGGTCATTTTTCTTTAAAAAATCTTCTGAAGGCATTTCCGCTACCACATATTTTGCAAGAGAATTTTTGGTCAACCTTTCAAGACTGAAATGAAACGGATAGAGTTTCGAGTCAAAAGGAAAATCTTCTCTTTGAAAAGTAAGAGGACCGCCTATAGAATGAAGAATATTCTGTACCGTGATAAGGTGCCCCATTTCTTCCCTTGCGATGCCCAGAATTTTAACTCGCCAGCTGTTGACCAGCTCTCTCTTGTCTTCAGGCACCTGTACACCTCCAAGAGAAAATGCCGCATATAAATATTGAACCATAAGGGCATGTTCAACTTCTGAAGCCATATGAAGAAAAAAAATGGCTTCATCCCGGGGGCACAGAGGGGGATTATGCAGAGGAAGACAATCATAGGATGCATCCCTCCAGCCTTTAGCTGGTTTGTATGCAAAATAATCGTTTTTCTTTTTTGGCCTGGTTGGTGTGACCAACTGCATATGGTCAGAAAATCTTGAGTAAGCCGGTTTGTTCTTTTTCACAATTAGCTTGGCGGTTTTTGAACACAACTGCCGGTAATGGGTAATTGTGTTTATGGTTTTTAAATATTTTTTTTATTGACTATTTTAGCTCTGGTTAAGCAAACAACAGCCGTTCTTCCGCATGCAGATCATTTGTATTAAAAAATTTCGCAGCCCAGCTATCGTTGGTTTGCAGAATCAGTGGTTTTGGTTTGGAATTCTGTCCCTTTGATGTAAAAGTGTCCCGAAATAAAAAATGATCAACCAGCGCTAATGCCTCAATCGCAAATACTGTCGCAATATCCTGGTCGTGAATCTCAATCAGGTTATCACCATTCTGTTCCTCACCACCTTCGGCAAGATTTGATGAACCAAACCATACAACAGCATTGATTGTATTGAAACCACAAACGATAAATTTGTGATGCACCTGATGACCTATCCCGACAGTTACTTCTTTGTCAAATGGCGGAGGCAGCTGGGTCGTTCCAGGTTTACCGGTGACCTGGATGCCGTTTTTCGTATTGGGTTTATACAGACTGATAGTCTTCACAGAATCCGAGATTCCATAACTGAAAATTTTCTGTTGCTTGTGCAGATTGATAATTGCGGGGATGACGGGCCCATTGACCGTCGGATCTGTGTCCATTATTGCAAAAAGAACACTGCTTTTTTCTGCTCCTATCCGGTTGGCAATATTCGTAAGTGTTGACAATGCAAATGAAGTTACGTGGGGCGAAAATGTTATGCTCATCTGCGGAAGTCCTTTAGCTGAAAAAGGAAATTTCTTTTCTGAAATTGCCGCATTTAAGAAAGCTTTTTCATTTACTCCATCGTTCCATGCTTCATCAAATGCGGAACTATAAGCTGCGGCAATGGAAGCATCATTAAAAATGACGACGTGATTGGAATTGACATACATCCCGGTAATAGAAAAATTGGTTGAACCTGAGAGCACTTTAATTGCCTGCTTCCCTTTTTTCACTATAAGCACTTTATTATGTTGAAATCGCGCAAATTTCCCACGAATAATTGCTGCCGGGTTTTTTGCCTGTTTCTTAAATGCGGCTTCAAACTGGTCTTCCGGTTTGCTGTTTGCACTATTGTGATGAAGCGTTGCATTGTCCAGGATCATCCGTATCCTTCCCTGGGCCGCCAGTTTTAGAAAATTATTAATTATATCAGGCTCATTGAAATCGTAAGCAAGCACATCGAGAGAAAGCGATCCGTCTTTTTCAACATCTCCTAAAAGTGTAAATATTTTTTCACGGGCTGTATAGCCAGACCAGGCATATTCATCGCTGAATTTATATGAATTTCCATCACTGTCTTTCCCTGCAACCTGTGAAGTATCAAAAGTCAACCCCTTCGCTTTTGGTCTGAAAAGCGCCTGCGGACCAAAATGATTTACAAAAGCCTGGGATTGTACAAATCCTCTTGTGAATCCCAACTCAATGTTCCCTTTTAAAAATGGAGCCAGAATGATATCTGCTGCTACTGAAAGTGAAAGATCGATTGTAGTCAATAGATTTTTATTGTTAAAATACCTGGGCGTCACCGTATAGGTATATTTTCCAAAGAAAACCTGGTTTCCCTGGTGAAAAGATCCCGGAACATGTACCCAGCGGAAGAGTTGAAAAGGGGTATTGATACTTGAACGTGCCGGCTCAGCAGTGTTTTGTGCATGACCCGCCGCACTGGCAAATTGCAGCTCATTAAAAAGATAAAATGAGGGTTTACCTTGCGGTGTACATTGAATGGTGAAACCGGCCAGCCTGGTAGTTTTATTTTTTGGCAGGTTAAATGCAAGCAGCGTTTTTGCGTCGCCCTGGTAAAGTCGCACAGAAAATCCGTTTTTAACATTTTGAGAAGCCATAAGATTTTAATTATCAAACTTCCATTTCAAGTCAAGCTAGTTTTGCCTGTGTTATCAGTTCCGCAATTCCAAACTTACCGGCTGAATTCAAAAAATCTTTTTCCGGAGTAAATTGCGGATGCTGGTTAATATAAGAATGGCTGTCTCCATCAAGTAATCCAAAAAAAACTTCCCCGATAATACGGCCGCCTACAGGGCCCATCCTGATTGGTGTATCATTATTCTTAAATACCTGCTGCGCTTCCGATAAAACATAAAACCAGAGCGGAGCTTTATTTTTAAATGAAGGGTGGAGACTGACCAGTGGTTTATTGTCTTTCACTCCGTCCTGATTGGCTTTACCCACTTTTAAAAGATCATCAGGAATGACGGGCTGTCCCATGGCACGTGCAACATCCTGTCCGGAAGGAAGTCCCATACTTAATCCTCTCAGCAGGTTTCTCTGGGCCAGATTTGCAACCTGTGTGGCAACAATGGGAGGTAGATTTTTCAGTGGATTGACAAGAGATGTATCAATCTTATACGCAGGTTGAATCCTGTTTATACTAAACTGATTTGGGTTGTTACCGAAGTCGTAAAAAAGCCTCCAGTCTATTGCCCAGGGACTCGGAAACTCACGGAATCCGGTCAGGCTGGTTGCAGGATCCGAAGAGAAAATATCAAACCTGTTCGGCAGGGTGGTATTTAATCTGTATTCCGGGCGAACCATGGAATGTCCGAAACGATAAGCGGCAACGGAAAACTCTACCGGCATATAAGGATAATTATACCAGTGATAGAACTCAAGGATTGGTTTTTCATCCGTTGATGGATATATGCTGTCCACCATCTCCTGGCCCAGGATCGTGGGTAAAAAATCATGTATGATGACCCATTGATAATGCCAGCGGACTCTTTGCTGTACTTTTTCGATTGGTTCTTCAGGGAACAAATCCACCATCCGGTTATGAAACCTGATAAACATTCCCTGAAGCTGTGATACAATTACGTTCTCATCATTACGCGGATCGCCGATGATGGCTCTTTTCGTTGCCCCGGTATCTTTCGGGTCAGGTGTATTTCTTGCCAGATCACGCACATTGTTGTCAAAGCCACTTCCTGTGAGTTGTCTTGAGCTGAGTAGTAATTTTTTTCCGTCCGAAAAATAGAGATAAGGCTGATCGTCCGGGCCTCGTCCATAAATATTATCCAGATCAAACCTCGGCGTCCTGAAATCTTCCAGGGCATCCGGATCGTTTTGTTTCATCAGGGAACTCGCCGGATCAAATGTGATATCATGGTCGATAAACTGTCCGAGATAAGTGTATCCTGCAAAAATGCCTGTATTCTCCTCATCATCCCTGGGATTCGCATCTTCTGGTGTAGGTACGGCATCCGCTTCAGAAACCATTTGGTCTCCCAGTGTTTTCAGAATTTCCTGACTAAATTCGGCTTTTTGTAAGGTCCTGAACATGCGGCCGAAACGGCCTTCAGATGTATTAGATTTACTTGCGGCGTCCAGACCCCGTAAAATTCCATGTCTTGTAAAAGCTACCCGTTTCATAGTTTTTTATTAAAGGTTTATTGAAAAAATTGTTATCTCCGTTTATTTACCTCCTGCTATGTTCTGCTTTTTGATATAAATTTCTCTTCTTTTGTCAGCAGCTTGTTGCACACGTGCCGATTGTGCCGGCTTAAGTATAATGGTCTCTGAGCCGGATGTGAAATGAACTTCTTTGCTCTGAAGCTGACCATCCTTTAGCTCGATCTGATGCGGAAGCTGAACAGCTGTTGTTCCTCCGCGGACCATCTCAAAGAGTCTTACCCTTGATCCAAATGAAGTATCACAATTACTTACCAGGTCATACTCGATATCTGCAAATCCAACTTTTATTGAATTCGTTTTACCGCAGGGAATAAACAAGTTTGTGAGGGAATCATAATTTCCATCATAAATTTCCTGCGGGCTTTTTTTCCAGCGCGCTGATCTGCCCAAAAATAAAATTGTATCATGTATCACCGGTTCACCTCGGCCGCCATTTTTCGAATTGCCGGTCGAGCTGTCAGTCATATTTTGTCCGGATGAAGTATCCGGTTTCGCAGGTTCCGTCTGACTCGTGTTGTGGCAGGCAATTATCACCAAAGCGATGAAAAGAAAAAAACTGAATTTCATAAAAAAGGTTTAACGCGAACTCAAAATAATATGGCTGACAAGAATATCTTTCTTATCGATATAGTATACCGCTCCTTCCGGGAAACTTCCCACTTCGCTGTCATAGGGCATCTGGTTTAAAACAATAAAATATTCATCCGACTCAGCAAGCAAGCGCAGGTTTTTACCCGCATCTGTATTCAACAGATTCAGTGAATAATTGGACTTTGCAGAATTGCTGTCTAAGCCGGCATTCTTCCTGAATATAAATTCAATTCTATGCTTGGTTCCCGTGTTGGTCCGGTCGTCTGAATAATTTTGTAGCGCAGTTTGTTTTGCAATTTGAAACAGGATTGGAAAGAGGGCAACCATGACAAGCAGGATCACACAGGTTCTTGCATACCGGAGACGTATTCGACCGGGTCTTTGAAATTTATGGAGAAGGTATAAGAAAATTACGCTAAGACAAATGAAAGCGACCACGGCCCAGATTGAAAGTCTGATAAATGCATCTGAGGTAAGGACATCATAAGAAAAAATCAGGTAGGAAGTATAACTCAGCCGAAGTGATTCCGTTGCAATGCCAAAACTGTCATAATAAGTATGCAGGTACACCCATGCTATAAAATAGCAATAAATGCCGATGATGATCAACAAATCCCTGATGCCTGAGAGTGACATTTCTTCCGTTTAAATAGAATTCCGTCAGAAATTTAATTTTCCAGGTATAGATATAACTTAAATCGTGGATTAGCGGTGTTCTTCCGTATTATTTCAGCAGCAGAATAAAGGTAATGAGTTAAAATAAAAACACAATCAATTTTCTATGAACTAATAATTAATCCCCCGATCCGGGATTTTACTAAGTAAAACCACTTAGGCCGGTTTTAAATCCGGGGATTGATTTACAAAAAGCATTACATAAAAAAATGAAATTTCTTACATTAATTAATTCACGATATGAATAACTATCAGCTTTTTATATATTACCGAGACCTGAATTTACTTTACTACCGCAATGGCCATTCCATCATATTCTTTTAAACCAACGGTTTGCAAAATAATTGCACTCACATTTCTGTTTTCGGCAAGTGCTTTATTAAATCGTTGAGCCCCTTTTACCATGGCATCATCATGGTTTTGATCAAGTACTTTTCCGTCACGGATTACATTGTCCGCAATAATAAGCGTTCCGGGTCTTGACAGTTTTAACGCCCATTCAAAATATTCTGCATAAGGAGGTTTATCTGCATCAATAAAAATCATATCAAAAGGGCCGGCTTTTTCCTTTACCAGCCGGGGTAACAGTTCGATTGCTTTACCTACACGAATATCAACCTTAGAGGACAGGCCCGCCCGATCAATATTTTTCCCAGCTACTTCTGCATGATGCGGATCTATTTCCAGAGAAATAATTCTGCCTTCTTCCGGCAGAGCTTTCGCCAACCATATTGTACTGTATCCTGCTAAAGTTCCCACTTCAAGAATATTTTTTGCTTTCAAAAGCTTTGCAAACAGGTACAATAATTTACCCTGGTTTGGAGATACATTAATTGGAGGTAAATCTTCCAGACGGTGTGATTGCTCAGCAGCAGTCAGGGCTTCGTCCGGCGGAATAAAAAGATCGCTGATATACTTATCAACAGCTTCAAAAATTTTCTGGTCCATATATGATTGGTCATTTATTTTAATCAATGGTCAAAATCCTCAGTTGTTTTAGTTTTTGCTTTTATAATACTGATTCAAAATATACCAGGCTTTTTTCTTTTCGCCGAGCTCAGACAATAGCCCCTTACGGTTATATCCCTGCTGATAAACAGGGTGCATCCTGGTTGGAGAATGGTAGTCCACCAGGATCCAGGCACAAACGCCGGCAAGGTTTGGAGTAACATTAAAAAGTGCCACCTGGTCTTTATAAATCTGTTCCTGGTATTCTTCGCTCCATGAAGAAGCCTCATCTTTTGGTCCGAGATTGCTGCCAAATTTAGCTTCCCCCCCAAACTCGGAGATGATAACAGGCTTTTGATAAACGAATTCCCATTTTGTATC
>DASZHV010000144.1:0-9521 GCA_035937535.1 Puia sp.
TTGATATGCATATTGAATACAAATATTACATATGCCTTACATAAGCAGATAAAAGTCATTGGAGGAACATCGGCAAAATTACAGGAGGATACGTTGGTTGTCGGAGATTGGTCGGGAACTTCCATTTGCCAGATTAAAAACTCCGGTTGTCAGGATGAACAGGCCTATTATCGTATTACAAAAACAAAAACCCCCCTGATCTACAAGGTTACGGGGTACAAAATCGTGAAGAATGATAGCCTGAACATGGGAACATTGGATTTTAATTATGATAAACAAAGCCATTCATTGTCTTGTACCACGCAGAATGGCATTTTTACTTTTGTAATAACCGGAAAGAACATGGATGGGGAATTACGAACCCATGATAAAATCTTGGGGTTAGCAGGCATTACGATTAATACGACACCAAAACTGTTGACTTATCAATCGAAAATATTTGAAGCGGTTAAACCTTACAATAAATTTACTTTCAAAATTTCTTCTGCGAGTATTTATCATCTGGATGATTATGGCACTGCACAGAAAAGGTTGTGGACGAGCTCTGTTGGAGAAAGGCATTGATATTCGTTATACCAATGAATTGTTAGGGTATTTCAGCATAAAGACCAAGGAGAGATATTTATATTCACCCCGTTACTTCAAATTTCCTCATATTTTATCTTTAAAAAAATATTTTGCGAAACTAAATAGTTGCACATATATTTGCAACCGATTGGCTTCTCAAACAAAATTTTAAATGATATGCGACGGGACATTTTTCAGGCAATAGCTGACCCGACAAGGCGGGCAATTATTACCTTACTTGCATTGCAGGCGATGACGCCCAACGCCATTGCTGACAACTTCAACACTACGCGACAATCTGTTTCCAAACACCTTCGCATACTCACGGAATGCGAACTGGTAAAACAAAAACAACAAGGCAGGGAAATTTACTACTCACTTGAAATTCAAAAAATGACAGAGATTGATAAATGGTTAAACCAATTCAGGAAAATCTGGGAAACCCAGTTTAATCAACTCGACAAAGTATTACCAACAATGAAAAAACAGAAAAAATGAAAAGCAGTCTGCTATTAATTTTGGTGAATAAAAATTTTTGTACCAATCTAATAAATCAATCTATATGAGAAGATCCATTAGTCTCCTGAGTTTTGCTTTGGTATTGACCCTGGGTATGATTTCATTCAGGAAATCCACGGATAGCCTGGGAGTGATAAAAACAGATGCAGGTCAGGTATCCGGTGTAATCAATGCTACCGGTGATGTATATGCATTTAAGGGTATTCCTTTTGCGGCTCCCCCTGTGGGCGATCTTAGATGGAAGGAGCCACAGCCGGTGAAGCCCTGGGGAGGAGTTCGTAAATGTGAAAGTTTTGGTCCCAGTCCCATGCAGGAAAAACCTGTTCCTATAAGCATGTGGTCCGAAGAATTCCTGATTCCTAAGGAGCCCATCAGTGAAGATTGCCTATATCTCAATGTATGGACAGCTGCAAAATCTGCAGGTGAAAAACGCCCTGTCATTGTATGGATTTACGGCGGTGGCTTCCTGAGTGGTGGCAGTGCCGTGCCCATATACGATGGAGAAGCCATGGCTAAAAAAGGAATTGTCTTCGTCAGCATAAATTATAGAGTAGGTGTATTTGGGTTTTTTGCTCATCCAGAGCTCACGAAAGAATCCGGCCGAAATGCGTCAGGCAATTATGCGATAATGGATCAGCTGGCCGCACTCAGGTGGGTAAAAAGAAATATTGCAGCTTTCGGTGGCGATCCGGGTAATGTTACCATAGCGGGACAATCGGCAGGCTCAATAAGTGTTAATATCCTGGTCGCCTCTCCATTGGGCAAGGATCTATTTCAAAAAGCAATTGGAGAGAGTGGAGCCAGTTTTTCTAATCCCTATACAACGCTGGCCAAAGCCGAAGAAGCCGGCGAAGCTTATGGAAAATCTCTGAATGCGCCAAGCCTGGCAGGGCTTCGAAAAGTTTCAGCGGAGGACTTGATGAAAAAGTCTTACTCTATCTGGGGTGCTATCGTCGATGGCTATGTATTGCCCGGGTCCATTTCCAGCATTTTTACTGCAGGGAATGAAAATAAAGTTCCCCTCCTGACAGGATGGAACCAGGAAGAATTAATGTTCTTTGGGACTGTAAAAAATGCGGCAGAGTTTAAAAAGGAAATGAATGATAAATATGGGCCCGATGCCCAGACTGTTCTCGAAAATTATCCTGCTACGGATGATTCCATTGCCAAGATTTCTCAATACATGATGAGCAGTGATCAGATTGTTGGCACGCAGAATTTTATCTGGGCGAATATGCAAAGTGACAAGGGCGCAAAAGTTTATGTCTATCGATTCACTCATAAAGTACCCGGAACGGGTGAGTATGCGAAATATGGCGCATTTCACTCGGGTGAGCTACCTTATGCATATAATAACCTGAAATTTGCTAACCGACCCTGGAAGCCAGGGGATCATAAACTTGCCGAAGTTATGTCGTCTTATTGGGCCAATTTTGCTGCTACAGGAAATCCCAATGGAAAAGGACTTCCCGAATGGAAGCCGTACAATTCAAAGACAAATGAAATTATGATCCTGAATGAGCAGTGTTATTCTGAAAAAATGCCGGATTTGAAACCGATTGAATTCCTCGCATCTAAAATGGGATCGAAATAGAGCGCACTGTTGCTTATGTTCGCATCCTAAAGTGCAAATAATCAAAGTGAATTACTTTTTGTATCGGAATGTAACGTATTGGTTGGCGGTTGACCCCTGCCTGCCGCCAACCGCCCGTTATGAAATATATTTGGTTTTGCATCTCACTAAAAAAAATCAATATGACCAGAATCCTTCTCGTCACTCTGTCTATTTCCATTCTGCTTTCTTGCAATGACTCTAAAAAAAATTCAGCTACAATAAGAGTTTCCGGAGAAGGCAAAATCCGGATTAAGCCGGATTTGATTAATTTAACGATCAATATAAATTTTGTACAAGCTCGCATGGCTGACGCCGTACGATTATCGCAAGAAACAGCCGATTCCGTAGTAGCTATCCTGAAGCAATTTGCGCAGCAAAATGATATAAAGACGAGTAACATTTCAGCAAATAAAGAATACAACTATAATAATGGTAGAAATGTGTTTATCGGGTATAACGCTGAACAGAGTATTGATTTTGTTTTGAGAGATATCAACCGGTTTACCGATCTGACGGCTAAATTATTAGGGACCAAAATAAATGGCATTTCACAAGTAGAGTTTGGTCACTCGAAAGCAGATAGCCTGCTGCGGGAGGCCGATCTACTGGCTTATGATGACGCTCAAAAATCAGCTTATAAATTATGCGAAAGGGCCAATGTAAAGCTTGGAAGTTTGGTATATCTTACAAATACCGGCGAAGCAGAAACGGGCCTGCCGGTGTATTCCAACATGGGCAATATTAATACGTTTAATAAGAGTTACGGTGGTGCAGGTTTTAAAGTTTCTCCCGAAATCCTTGTTTTTAGCCGAAAAGTTATTTCAGAGTATAAGATTTCGGACTAGAAATCTTAAGCTATTCAGGGATTATGCAGCAGCAAATGGAGTACTGCTGACTCATCAGGAGGTATGATCTTGTAGGCTTGGTTCTTAGTAAATCCTATTCTTCTCCCGGTCAATTAGGTGAACAATTACCTGCTTTTGTGAATGAATTAATGGATGCATTATATGACCTTCAGCCGTCTGGCATATTTCATAGTGTGGAAAAATATGAAGTGATTATTACAACCAGGAATAATAATTTATAAATTTCAAAACAATATCATTTAATCAATGAAATGAATGAAATTTGAATTATTATTCACCTAAAAAACTCAAACCATGGAAAAAGAAAAAATTATCTTTTTTAGGAACTTTCTGTTTAAGGCATTTATTATAGGTGTTGTGTTTGGGGTTTTCTATTTTATCACTACCATTTTATTTTTGAATACCTGGCTGATGTCATGGATAGAAAGAATGTTTAAAGTGAATGACGCTGAATTAGGAAATTTAATGTTGTCCTTTTTCTCAACCCTGCGGATTATACTTGCGTTTTTATTTCTGACCCCATGCATTGCTTTGCACTTGATGATAAAAAGTAAAAATAGGACGGTAACGGTTTAAATGCAACGAGCGACATACGGATCCCAGTTTATCGCCACACCCGAAGGAAACTCCTGCATCGAAGCTTTCCACAGCATTGTTCAAAGAGAAGAGTTAGCGGCAATTGCAGTGCGACAGTTTTAATAATCAGACCAACGGACAAAAATTAACTTTGACGAACAATAAATAGATAAAAGTTATGAGCAAAATTATCTTTGACAGCGGAATATCACTTGATGGCTTTTTCGCAGGCGATAACAGAAGTCCGGACAACCCAATGGGCGGCGTTTCACCAAAAATACACAGTTGGATGTTTAAACAAAAAGCATTTTGGAAAAACATCAATATGGAAGGCGGTGAAGAATACGGTGCAGACAGTCAATTGATTGATGATGTGTTTGAAAGAACAGGTTCTTACATTATGGGAAAACGAATGTTTGAAGAAGGCGAAGTCCATTGGAAAGAAAATTTATACAAAGCAGATGTCTATGTTCTGACACACGAAAAACGGGAACCCTGGGTTCAAAAAGGGACAACAACTTTTTATTTCATCAATGACGGAATACAAAGTGCATTAGAAAAAGCAAGACAATCAGCCAAAGGAAAGTATATAAGAATACAGGGTGGTGCGAATACGATTCAGCAATTTCTGAATGCCGGGCTTATAGACGAATTTTTCATTCACATTGCGCCTGTTTTTTTAGGAAGTGGTATCCGACTGTTTGACGGCATTGACAAAGACAAATATGATATTCAAATTGTAGAAGTAATACCATCAATCTTGACAACACACTTGAGATACAAATTGACGAAGAAATAAGAGCAACTATATCTAAAAGCGTGTATGTGGCTACAGCGGGTTAAGTGGTAAATCGAAGGTCAATGCAATTAAGAATCTTTGTACTAAAAATTATTACACGACTATTTCACAACTTTTGTCCAACTGATTAGACCTGTTTCTTTATTTTAACTCACTTTGATATTCAAAATAGTCCTTCCTGCATTTACGAAGAACCAAAGCAAACTTCCTGCAAATAAAACACCAGCGAGTATGAAAAGTGGCGTGGTAAAACTATGATTGATATCAACTATCTTACCAAAGACCACCGCCATAAAAAAAGCGCCCAGTTGTCCAAAGCAATTCATAATACCCGCAACGGTTCCTGCATTATCGCCGCCTATATCAACACAGGTCGCAAAAGATGTAATCACGCTGGGTAAATAAAAAAAATGCGCAACAATAAGGCTTATTACTACTACAACGTTACTGGTGGTTACAGCCGCTAAAAGTATCAATGCCCCGATCATACTCATTGATATGATAGCGATGAAACGACGGCTAAATTTTACTCATTTTCTTTTTACAAGCCAGTCGCTGACAATACCTGCTGTTAATGCACCCAATATCCCTACAATGAACAAATAAGATGTAGTTGTCTTCATATTGTTTTCAGAGAAATGTCTTCCTTTCTGGAGGTAAACGGGCATCCAGGCTATAAAGAAATAGTTGCCCCACTGGCAGCAATAGAAAGCCAGCATTGCAAAAACCTGAAGCCCAAATCAAATAAAGCGATTGTTCATTTCACGGTCACAAACAGCTATTATCTGCTTTTGAAGGTCAAGATGGTCGTGAAGGTCAGTATATCAAACGTGCTGACCTGATTACCATTGGCATCCACGGAACTTCCATAGCCATTCATGTTCCGGATGGAATTAAATACAAATTGAGATGAATTTATTTCACTTAATGAACCAGTAACAGTAGCTAGTCCGGTCACGAACTGTGAAAAAAACATTTGTTTGGTCTGGGTTATTGACCAGGTTGTGTTATAGTCCATCGAATTGGAGTAGCATGCATCGGTTATTGTCTGAACGCCATTTGCCTTGAATTGATACAATGAATTCTGTTGACATGTACTCACCAGATAGATTGTATCCGATTTTAAAACTGCGTCCGTTTCCTTTTGTGCCCCGGTGGATTTATCCGTAACAACTACCCGGTTACTGTCAATCGTCAGGATTTCAACCTGATAGGGAACCCATACTTTCATCTTGAGTATCGATGCTGGATCGGAATTTTCTTTGCTGCAGCCAGCTAAAGAAATGAGCGCAATGGCAAAAGGCGTTAGTTTTTTATAATAAGAAAGAATCATAGGGTAAAATAATAAAAAAATGACTTTATTCCTAAACTTTTCCCAGGAGGATTTTTTGTAATTACCAAACCAGTCATTTCAATCATACTGGATTTTTTATTAATTCTGCTGACCCTGAAAAGTAATGATGACTTAATTATCACCTATCCTTTTCGATTATTTTCTCTGTTAATCTCATAATAAAACCTTTTTCCGCAGAAGAATTAGTCAGCCGTAGCGTCTTTGTAAAATATTTTTTTGCCAAAGCATGATTGCCTTCTGCAAAATATATTCTGCCGAGGCTGGCATGAAGAAGATAATACTGGTTGAAAAAAGGCTCAGTCTCCAGCTTATGAAGTATTGCAAGCGCCTCATTCTTTTGCCCTGCATAATATAAAGCAATGGCATAATTCAATTTAACAAAAGGATTGGGATTTATTTTTAGAAGGTAATTATAAAGGTTGGTGATAGTTTTCCAGTCTGTTGCTGCAAAACTTTCCGCACTGCAATGCATTCCGGCGATAGTGGCTTCATAGTGATACTCAGAAATAGTATCGCCCCGTGATCGCTCTAAATAAACAAATCCTAATTGTATAAGTTCCTTGTTCCATAACGTCCTGTCCTGTTCTTCCAGGTCCAGCAGTTCACCATTGGTTCCAAAACGCGCTTTGAATCTTGAGGCATTGAAAAGCATCAATGCATATAGTGCGGATGTTTCTTTATTGCCAACAGTGCTGTTTAACAGGGCGCGGGTCATCAGTAACCCTTCTTCACATAATTCTTCCCTTATCAGTTCCTTTCCCCAGGAAGATTTATAGCCTTCATTAAAGATGAGGTAAAGTATTTTATGAACGATATGAATCCTCGATTCCAATTCTTCCGCGACGGGTTCAAAGAAAAGAATTTTTTCATTTTTTATTTTTTGTCTTACCCTCACTAATAACTTATCAATGCCGTCAACCGTCATTCCAAGAATTTTCGCAATCGCCTCCACTTTCAGGTTAACTACATATTTTAGTGTGATGACCACCTGGACTTTTGGAGAAAGGTCCGGATGGGCGCAGGCAAACAATAAAATCAACTGCTGATCATCGAGGGGAAATTTTGATAGGGTGGGATCACCGGGATGAATGGCTTCATCAATGAACAGGTTGCTGAATCTTTTGCTTTCTTTTATTTTATTCAGCGCCTTGTTTTTACAAACCCGGAACAGCCAGGCAGCAGTATTGACGGGTAAGCCATCTTTTCTCCAGGATATAAGTGCAGCTGAAAAGGAATCCTGCACGAGGTCCTCCGCAGCTTTCAGATCAATGGCATCAGAGAAGTGAAGCAGGGAAGAAACCATTTTTCCAAAATGGCTCTTGTATAATTGATCTGCTTCAAGCTGAACCTCATCCATCAAGCAACGTATTGTTTATTGTCATTACGGGCCTTACTTCCAACACCATCCTATCTTCCATTACCAGCGGACAAGTCTGCGCAATGGAAGCCGCCTGTTCCAGGTTTTCGGCCTGGAGTAATAAATACCCGCTGATACCTTCTTTGGCTTCAATAAAAGGGCCGTCTGAAAGTACATTATTCCTGCTCACATATTTTCCCGCCAGCACCAATGGCTCGCCACTGGTATAGTTACCTGATTCCGCCAATGATTCCACCCATTTCATCATTTGACGCATGTTCTTATAGCGCCCTTCATCGCCGATTTGCTTAAGCGTGTTTATATCTTCTCTTACCAGCAATAAAAACTTTTCCATATTTTTTACATTTTAAAATTAACGCATTTTAAAACCGTATTAAAATTCCGCATCTGTTTTGGGCACCCCGGTTTCATCGGGAGGTTGTCGCCAGGTTTGGAATGTTGACAATCCTATATTTGATTTCCGGACAGTGACATAAATATATTTTATAAAAATCCATATCAATGTCCGGATTCCCGCAGTTCCGTTGTCTTTATATCATGAAACAACTAAAAATCCCCGTTTGCCAGGCAAAGAATTGCCGGCAGCTTTTATCGTTCGTCGCCATTATATTGACCTCCTTCCAAAGTTTTGGTCAAAAATCTGCCGATTGGAAACTAGAAAGAATGCCGGCCGGTCTGGAGACGGACTTCGCTTTAAGTGCACTTCCCGCCCACCTGCGTGATTCTGCTACGGTTTATCTACTGGATCCGGAGAAGGGATATTATATC
This sequence comes from Puia sp., assembly GCA_035937535.1. Taxonomy (GTDB): domain Bacteria; phylum Bacteroidota; class Bacteroidia; order Chitinophagales; family Chitinophagaceae; genus Puia. Next base: position 8,443 of record DASZHV010000144.1, read on the forward strand.
GCACGCAAGGGAACAAACGGCTTCTGCGCATTTGTGGACCGCACAGACTGGGAATGGGCCGAATTTCTTCAGGACAATTATGCCGCTATCAGTTATGATGCAGAGGGAGCAAAAACATATATGCCGGTTTTCCTGGATGTGGCTGCAATGAGGGCCAGTGGAAAATACAGTCCATCGCAGGTAAGGGATATCATCATACAAGGAGTAAAGGACGGAAAATATAAAGCTCCTTCGCGCACAGGTGTATCCTATATGTTATCTCCGCTTATGCGCTCACATCCGGGAGCAGAAAGTGTAGAAATTGTCAATATGGTGATGCCACATTATATGTTCTACGCCCCCAGGGTGGATAATAAAGACATTGGTGGAGTATGGGATGCGCATAGTCCCTACGCTATAAATAGCGGGAAAATTTTAGATAAAGAATATTCCATTTTCAACTATATCATACTCCCTGCCGGAGACACTGAAAAAGCCGGGATCATAGAAGAGAATAAAGATCTTTTAAGAAGATTGGCAGAATACAAACCTTATCTCAGGATTGATCCGACCGCAGACAATCATCATCATTAAGCCAGATTATAGAGAGCACCCTGCCCTTACACCTATAAAAGATAAATACTGGATGCTGACCATTTAAGTTTTTTTAGTAGTTGTATTTTGTTTAACGATTAAAATCGTCAGGGGATAGTTTCTACTATCCCCATTTCCTCCGACTAGTGCCGCCGCTATTCCCCGGTGGTTCGGTTGACATGACGACTCGTTAATTTCACAAACCCTTATAATATTCCTCGAATACTATCTTGCCATTTTTCCAAACCGAATAGATAATCTCATGCCAATAAATCTTGTTTCCATCCTTCAGATCGATGTCAAATATGAATTCTGCAAAGGTCACGTCGTTTCCGACACCGACCCGATGGACTGATATCTCATTTACCTTTTCGATTAACTCGACAGTCTTCTTCTGCCCGTCTATTGCTTCCTGTTTACTATTGGCCTTACGACCTGTAAAGTCAACGGTCCTGGCATCCGCGGCAAAAAATTTTTCGATAGCTTCAAGGATCTGACCTTTTATG
>DASZHV010000145.1:0-13193 GCA_035937535.1 Puia sp.
ACATATCCCGGCTCTTTAGGCTTAATCAATCCTTCCTCTATGCCAATTGTAATTGTGCCAATGGTGCCGTGACCACACATGGGCAGGCAACCGCTGGTCTCAATAAACAAAACTGCCACATCATTGTAAGGATCATGTGGCGGATATAAAATACTTCCACTCATCATATCGTGACCTCGCGGTTCAAACATGAGTCCTTTTCGTATCCAGTCATACTCTTTTAAAAAATGCTGACGTTTTTCACTCATTGAATTCCCGTTCAATACGGGCCCTCCAGTTGCAATCAGTCTTACGGGATTACCGCAGGTATGCGCATCTATGCAGGAGAACTTTTTTGAAGACATAATTATTCAATGCAAATAAATCCTATATGCTTTCTCTTGTGTACCGGCCATTTATCTTTCGCAAGATGCCTAAGGGGTTTTCATTTTTCAAAGCATCAGGTAATAAATCCTGGGGACAGTCCTGAAAACAAACCGGTCTCAGAAATCGTTTAATGGCATCTGCTCCGACCGAAGTACTTCTTGCATCTGTAGTAGCGGGGAATGGCCCGCCATGTACCATGGCATAACTCACTTCCACTCCCGTGGGTACTCCGTTAAATATCAGCCTGCCTGCTTTTCCGGTCAATATTTCAATACAACCTGCATATTTCAAGATATCCGCTGAATCACCAAATACAGTGCACGTCAGCTGACCATGCAAAGATTTTAATACTTTCAATAAATCCCTTTCATCTTCGCATTTTACGATCAGGGAAGCAGGACCGAAAACTTCATTTTGAAGATCCTGGTTTTGAATAAAATCTTTTGCATTCACCTGAAACAATGCAGAAGATCCTTTATTCACCGCAGATCCATCCTCGCCCATATATAAAACTGTAACCCCTTTATGCTTTGCCATCACCTGTCTGTTCATATAGTAGCTGTTGCAAATGCCCTGGTTAAGCATGGGCGCTTCGGGAATAGCAGTAAGCGCTTCTTTTAATTTCGTGGTAAACCCATCGAAGTTTTCATCTGCAATCAGAAACAACAACCCTGGATTGGTACAAAACTGTCCAACGCCTAATGATATTGAACCGGCAAGTTGAATAACTAATGCATCGGCATCCTGTTTTAATTTGGCCGGCAACAGAAGGACGGGATTGATACTGCTCATTTCAGCAAAAACAGGGATAGGTATTTCGCGTTCATTCGTCGCGGTTTTATAAATAGCCATGCCTGCCCGGTAGGAACCTGTAAAACCAACTGCTTTTATTCCGGGATTTTTAACCAACTGTAAACCGGTTTTTGAACCATCGCCAATAACAAAGGAAAATACTCCGTCAGGCATATTGCATTTTTCGGCAGCTATTTTTATTGCCGTTCCCATCAGTTCATTGGTTCCAAGATGGGATGGATGTGCTTTCACAATTACCGGATTACCTGCGGCAAGTGCGGAAGCAGTGTCTCCGCCAGCGGTTGAAAATGCAAATGGGAAATTGCTGGCGCCAAACACAGCTACGGGTCCTATGGCAATATTCATTTTACGCAGATCGCTGCGGGGAAATGGTTTTCTATTGGGTAATGCTTCATCGATAACAGCTTCCACCCAGGATCCTTCACGTAATAATTCTGCAAATAATTTTAACTGTCCGGTTGTTCTGCCACGTTCACCCGTCAGCCTTTGTTCTGTTAACCCTGTTTCCAGTTTAGCACGATCAATCAGTTCATTCCCTATATTATCTATTTCTTCTGCAATGGCTTCTAAAAAAATAGCTCTTTCCTGTGCGCTTTTATTTTTATAAGAGTCAAACGCAAAGACTGATTTGGTAACCGCGGTTTCCAGCTCCTTCTCTGTTGCAATAATAAATTTTTCAGGAAGATTTTTCTGGTGAGTCGGGCTGAAAGCCTGCAGGTAATCCTCACCTTCTGCAATTTCCGTATCTCCAATTATATTATACCCTTTCAGCATATTGCTTTTTTGTGAGGTTTAAATAATCAGGTAAAAGAGGTCTTGTTGCAATAGCCTTATTTATTATATCCAGAATTTTCTTTCTTTCTTCTCCCTCTAATAATAAACGGGGTGCACGCATATATTCTGTTCCAATGCCGGTTTGTGTTGCAGCAAGTTTGATATAGTGTACCAGTTTCGCCTGGATATCCAGTTCGAGGACGGGAAGGAACCACCTGTATATCTGCAATGCTTCATTATATCTGCCAGCTTTCATCAACCGGTATACAGCTACAGTTTCTGTCGGGAATGCATCCACGAGACCGGCAATCCATCCATCCGCACCCAACGCCAGTTCTTCCAATGCAAGTGTGTCTACACCACAAAGTATTTTAAACCTGTCACCAAAATGATTTCTCATCCTCGTGACATTCGACACATCCCTGGTGGATTCTTTGACGGATTGTATGTTAGGAATTTTAGAAAGTTCTTCAAACATTTTCAGGGTCACTTCAATTTTATAATCATAAGGATTGTTATATATCATGATCGGAAGTGAAGTGCTTCCTGCAATCATTTTAAAATATTCATTGGTTTCCCTGTCATCTGCTTTGTAACGCATCGGTGGCAGGAGCATTAACCCATCGGCTCCATTTTTTTCTGTATCCTCTGCTGATTTTATGGCAGCTTTGGTGGTCTGTTCTGCAATATTTACAATCACCGGGATGGATTTTGGTAAATATTGTTTTGAACAATGAAGCAGTTCCAATAATTCTTCCTTAAGCAAAGTGCTTGCCTCACCGAGGGAACCTCCAATCACAATACCATCGATCCCTGCTTTGACCTGTGCATTCAAATTCAATTTGAACATGTCGAAATCGACTGTATCGTCTCTTTTAAATGGTGTCAGTAATGCCGGATATACACCTTCCCATTTTACCTGTGACATAATTAATAAATTTAAGGATCATGCAAGATAATAATGATTCATTGGATGAAGCTTATCATCCAGTTCGTAAACCAGCGGAGCACCGGTTGGGATATCGAGTTTTTCAATTTCCGTATCGCTTATATGATCCAGGTGTTTAACCAGTCCCCTGAACGTATTACCGTGTGCTGAAATAATTATTTTACGACCTTGCAAAATCCCCGGAGCTATCTGATCTTTCCAATAGGGAATTACCCGGTTCTGCATCATTTCTTCCAGACTTTCTCCATAAGGAATCTGATCAGGAGTCAATGAAAAATATTTCGAATCATTGGTTGCGCATCTTGTATCGTCTTTGTCGAGAAGAGGTGGTGAAGATCTATATCCTCTCCGCCAGCTATGAACCTGCGCTTCATCGTAATTTTTTGCAGTTTCTGATTTATTCAATCCTTCTAAAGCACCGTAATCTCTTTCATTCAACTGCCATGCTTTTATTTCAGGAATCCACAAAAGATCCAATTTTTCCAGAGTTATATGAAGGGTCTTTATGGCTCTTTTCAAAAATGAAGTATATCCCAGATCAAAAGTATATCCGGCTTTACTTAGTATTTCACCGGCCTGTTTTGCCTGCATCATACCCCTGGGACTCAGGTCAACATCCTGCCAGCCGGTAAACCTGTTTTCTCTGTTCCATTCACTTTCCCCATGTCTTAAGAGTACAAGTTTGTACATGTATTATGTATTATTTTACTCGGGCCAGTTTATTGTCAATCAAATAATCATAGCTTTCCTTCAACGCTTCAAATACATCGGTGGATGTCTTGTCCATTTCCACAACCATCCACTCCGTATTTCCATTGGCCGCCTTTACTATCTCAGGAAAATTTTGTGTGCCTTTACCGACTGCGGTCATTGGATCAGGATTATCCTGTGGTAATAAATCGTTCCATTTGGCAGGGCCGTCTTTAATATGGAGTAAGGGTGCACGGCTACCCAATTTCTTTACAATAGCTGACGGATCCTGACCTGCCACTTTCACCCAGTAAGTATCCACTTCAAAAAAAATATTCGGATCAAGGTATTCAAGTAAATATTCATACACGAAACGCCCGTCTATTTTGTTTCGGTATTCCCACCAATGATTATGAAGACCGAACTGCAGACCGTTCGCCTTTGCAAATTTTCCAGCCTCATTGTAAATTGAAATAAGTTCCATGGTTCCCTGCAGACTGCTGTATCGTTTGTCTTCAGGCCATCCATGCCAGATCATCTTTTTACAATCAAAAGCAGCAGCAGTGTCCAGCATGGTTTGCTTCTTGTCACCTACCGGGATTTCGATATGCGCCGATGAAACAGATAGACCTGCATCTTTAATATATTTTGCTGCATTTTGTATCGAAACACCTTCGGGCCAGAAAGCTGTTTCTACTGATTGAAAACCGATCTCACGTACCTTCCTCAGAGTCCCCTGAATATCCGCGCTGATCTGGTTTCTTACTGTATATAACTGAACAGATAATTTAGCAGGCTTCCATTTTTCATGGTCAAAAGCATTTATAACAGGCTTAAAAATGGATGTTCCCAACAAACCCATTCCGCTGACCTGTAAAAAATCGCGCCTGTTTAAATTTCGCTTTGTCATTTTATTGAAACTTAAATTTAGTAAAGTTTAACGCTCATTTTGATTTAAATGGAAAATATGTCTTAAGGTATAAAGTTGAAGTATTTTCAGTTTTCATAAATATTATTTTATGAATAGATACATAAGTACGAACTTATAAAATAAATGTACTTAGTTCAGGTACGAAATGCCTTATGGGAGACACTCTTCATATCAATTCGAAAGCAGGAACAGCAAACTGTTTCGATGCTATTGTGATTGGATCTGGAATCAGTGGGGGATGGGCGGCAAAAGAATTATGCGAATTGGGAATTAAAACACTGGTACTTGAACGGGGAAGAAATGTGAAGCATATAAAAGATTACCCGACAGCTACCAAACATCCCTGGCAGTTTATTCATCGCGGCAGAATTTCGCTGGAGCTTGAAAAAGAGAATCCCATTATCAGTAAATGTTATGCATTTGATGAATCGGCCCAGCATTTTTTTGTTAAGGATAAAGAACATCCTTATATACAGGAAAAACCATTTGACTGGATCAGAGGTTACCAGGTAGGCGGAAAATCTTTGATGTGGGCGCGTGAAACCCAGCGCTGGAGCCGGTTTGAGTTTGAAGCTCCATTAAGAGACGGATTTGCAGTTGACTGGCCTGTCAGGTATGATGACCTGGCGCCCTGGTATTCACATGTAGAAAAATTTGCCGGGATCAGTGGCAACGAAGACGGCATAGAGAACCTACCGGATGGTGAATTCCTGCCTCCCTGGGAATTTAATTGTGTGGAGAAAAGCATGCGGGATAAAGTGAATACACATTATTCAAATAGGCGGATGCTGATGGGTCGTTGTGCAAACCTTACCAAAGCGGGAGAACTTCAGCTTCAGCAGGGCCGCGGGCAATGCCAGGCAAGAAATCTTTGCAGTCGCGGCTGTCCCTATGGCGGATATTTCAGTTCAAATTCTTCCACATTACCCTGGGCCGAGCATACTGGCAATCTGACCCTTCGGCCGGATTCAGTAGTACATTCAATTATTTATGATGAAAAAAAGGGGAAAGCAATCGGCGTGCATGTGATTGATGCAAAAACCAAACAGGAAACTGAATATTTTGCCCGGGTGATTTTTTTAAATGCAGCCTGTTTAAACAGCAATCTTATATTGTTAAATTCAAAGTCCATTCGTTTTCCAGAAGGCCTGGGCAATGAACATGATATTCTCGGGAGATATATTGCATTTCAAAATTACCGGGGATCGATTTCCGCGGACATTGACGGGTTTTCAGACGAATATTATTATGGCAGAAGGCCTGTTTCTCCTTTGATGCCGAATTTCAGAAATGTATATAAACAGGAGGAGGATTTTCAACGAGGTTATCTTGTTTTCTGGGGAGCCTATCGAAATACAGGGATAGAACTTACAGGGCCGGATGGTATCGGTAAAGAATTTAAACGGTCCATGTCCGAAGCAGGGAATTGGTCCGTTTATATGTCCATGCAGGGTGAAGTGATTCCTAAAAAAAGCAATCATGTTAGGCTGAGCAAAGATCTGAAAGATGAATGGGGCATACCACAACTAATCACTTCGGTCGCGTATGATGAAAATGATGAAAAGATGGTGAAGGATTTTTTAACCCAGGGCGCTGAAATACTGGAAATAGCAGGATGTAAAAATATTAAACAGAACGATAATAAGCAGGCGCCTGGATTGGATATACACGAGATGGGCGGGGTTAGAATGGGAAAGGACCCGGAAACTTCCATGTTGAATAAATGGAATCAGCTGCACAACTGCAAAAATGTTTTTGTAACTGACGGTGCCTGTATGACATCTGTAGGCAATCAGAATCCATCTCTTACTTTCATGGCTATTACGGCAAGAGCCGCAAATCATGCAGTGGGAGAACTAAAAAAGGGCAATTTGTAAAATTGTTTTTCCCGGTAAATCTATTTTAAAATCTATAGCCGATTTGAATAACATACCTGAACCCGAGTGACCAGAAATTTGAGATACCGCTTGTACTGAGTTTTTCACCGTTTGACAAATCCTTTAAAAGAGGATATTTTTGTTTCAGGGCATCCAGAATTTCCTGAATCTTTTCATTTGTGTTACCCGAAGTGCTTCCATCCAGTTTTAAACTAAAATAATAACTGGAGACAGCCGGGCCGAACAGTACACAGTCAATAGTAAATCTTCTTTTTATCACAAACTGGTATCCAAGCTCACCCCCGATATTTAGAAAATTAAATGATGTATTCAAAGTGAGATTATCCTGGTTTGCAGTATCTCGACCAGATCGCTGGTTATCAAAATGATAAAAACTCACAAATGGAGCCAGGTAAACGCCGTGTGGTAAATCATATTTATTTTCCTTGGACAGATAAAAACGGAATTCTGATCCTATGGTAAAACCGCTTTTGGTCCTGTCTTTATCAAAATTGAGAGAACTATTGGAGATAACGGTAGGCATAGGAAACGTAATATAACCGCCATACAAAGTAATACTGGTATGTTTGGATAACAACCTTTCATATGCCAATTGAACTCCATTGGAATATAAAATCCAACTGGTTATATTCAATTTGACCACATTTTTTAATTCTTTCTCATGCTTAATATTTGTCGAATCCTGCTGCGCTTTTGTATGTATAGAAACCAATAATGTGACCAGCATGACACTGTATATTTTTATATATACCAGTATATTTTTTGAAATTTTGAGGTTAAATTGATTCATAATTAAAATTTTGATTTGTCGGTAAATGAATATTTCAAAATAGAATTTTTATAATTATCTCTTGCCGCCTCTTGACGCAGGCGCTGACCTTTGTTGTTGTTGTGCAGGCCGCTGGCTCGGTGTTGCCTGTCTTGATTGATTAAAATTGTTTGTCCTGTTATTACCTCTGTCCTGTATCTGTTGTTGCTGGTTCAGTTTATTAATTTCACCCTGCCGGTTTTGGTTCACATTCTGCCAGCTGTTTCCATTACTTTGCTGCCAGTTATTTCCGTTTTTCTGAAATACATTTCCCTGTTTGTCCGTCTGAATATTATTATTAGGAACAACAGGGCGTGTGGAAGGCTGCGTAGCAGGTAACCTGTTATTGGGGTTACCTGTTGAAGGTTGTGTCGAGGGAAGTCCGTTATTCGGAGTTCCCGTAGTCGGACGAGTTGCAGGCATCGTTGATGGTCTTGTCGAAGGCATTGGTCGAACTACATCATTCGTACTTACACCTTTATTATTTCTGTAAATATTAGGATTGACGGTCGGATTATTATATCCACCTCTGTTATATGGCGTGGCTACGGGTGGTCTGTAACCGTGTGGCGGATAATATGGCGGACGATAGTACGGAGGATAACCTGGAGGACGATAGTAAGGTGGTCTGTACATCGGTGGTCCCCAATATCCGCCATGATACCCGCCTCTATATACACTATAATTAAACCAACCAGCGCTATAATGGAATCCCATACTCCAGCCATAGTATGGATTATAGTGCATGCTGAATCCATAGGTAACCGGCCTGGGATAATAATAAGGTCCGTACCAAGGATTATAATAAAACCCAGTTCCATAGATTACCGTCGGACCATACACATAACAGCCCATATATCCGGGTGTATAGCCTACATATACATATTGAGGGGTTGTTTCGTATATATAAACATACTTGACATTATATACGGGTACGGTAGCAGGAATCTTATTTACATCCGGAGGTCTTGACACAGATACTGTCCAGGGCCCTTTCGGACTTATTGCTTCAAACCAAATTCCGTTTTCAACACAGTAATAGGTTTTGCCTGATAACAAAACGGTAGAACTGGTATTTACTGCATATTGAAGATCAGTTCCGTCAATAGCTACAAACTTTGGATCTCCGTCATAACTTACTTTGGCAGTTGCTGTTTTTCTGTCCACTTTGGCAGTTTGCGGAATCTGCGCATCCATTAAGGCATCCTGTGCCTGATCAGTTCCTGCTACGCTGGACAAAACATTATCCTTATCAGAACCCTCTGGAATTTTCGAAAAATCAGCTGGTAATTTATCAGAAGGATTATAGGTCCAGGGACCTTTCAGGCTCGAAGATTTATACCATCTGCCTGACAACAAAACAAAATATTGCTGATCTGCGATATTCATAAACACGTCATTATTCGTATTTGTCATATACAATAGTCCCGTACCTTTAATAGGAGAAAAATCTGCTTCACCGTTTGACTGGATTAATTCAGCCGGCACTGTGCTCACGATAATATCAGGAATAGTTTTGGCAGCACTGTCTGTTGTCGCTTTATCCATTACTTTCTTATCATTTTCCATGATAGCATTGTCCAGTTTATCGAGTGCTTTTGGAATTGACTTAGTATATTTCCATGGCCCGTTAATGTCTTTGGATGAATACCATTTACCTGATCCATTGAGATAATAAAGATCTTTTATTTTTGCGATGGTAAACGGTGTATTCATAACCAGCTCAACACCCATATCTTTATTTTCCTTGAGCTTGGGTTCACCTTCTATCAGAACAAGCGTGGAAGGCCTATTTGCATAAATAATTTGAGGCGGATTAGTTGAAAAATCATCGGTAGAATTTGAATTGTTACTGCCTCCTTCTTCTATGGAAGCTTCCAGCTGATCCAGGGAAATCACCATACCCCACTTTGGAATTTCAGTTTCTAAAATGGACTTCAATTTAGCTACATCAGAGGAATTGGAGTCTCCTGCAAATTTTATATCATTTACTATTATTTTTTCAATAATAGCAGTGCGTTGAGGCCGGTTCGTCTGAAGCGAGGCATTAATCCATAAGGCTCCGAAAACAGGATCCGTTTTACCTTTCAATAATACCGAAAAAGCCCCTCTTGCGACAATTGTATTCCCGCTATATGATTCTATCAGTGGCTGATAAATTTTAATTAATGTTCCATTATCATTAATTGATTTCGGCCAATTTTGGGGAGTCTGCGAAAACGTTGTTGATGCGGAGAAAATAAGAACTAAAAAATGGAGGGAATATTTTTGCATATGTTTCAGTTATCCAATTTACGAAATTAAATGCTATTAATCTGTAAATCAAGAAATTGATTATGCATTTAACCGATAAACGAACTGTTTTGATTTATTGGATGTAATTTCATCGAATGCAGATTTTTTTGAAATCTGATTTTTCTGGTTTCGCTATATTAAACATTAATTATATACCATGAAAAAAGTATTTATTCTTTGCAGCATACTAATTGCGGCAATTCAGAACGTTTCTGCTCAGGCGAATAATAAAACAAATTTGAGTCTGCAGGTTTCTGCAGCAGCGGCTGCAAACCGGACACAATTGGCGGGGTATGTGTGGACAAGAACTGTACAGGTCTTTGCTGATGGTGAATTGAAAGTTACGAATGTAAGTTCCCTTTCAGTCGGACCAGATGGCAAAATTGTCACAACGGCTGTTTCTTCCACACCGGCAAAACCACTACCTGGTGGGATCAGGGGCGATATTGCAAGAAAGAAAATAGAAGAAATAAAAACCTATGTGGAAGATGCCCTTCAGGTTAGTGCCGGATATCTTTATATGTCCAAGGGAAAAATGGTTGATTTTTTTGATAATGGAGGCATTTCTCAATCCGGAAGTACTATTACAGTTACTGGCAGCAATGTCAATAAACCCAATGATCAGCTGACTTTGAATGTTGCCACCGGAACCTTTGCATATATAAGTCAGAATTTTAAATCTACAATAACCAATGGAGACGCCATTGCCGGAACTTCAAATTATAAGACTTTCAATAACGGGCTTACCGCATTTAACAACGGAGAACTTGATTTGCCTGCGAAAAATATGAAGCTTATGATTGCCAATACAAATTATGCCAAAAAGCTGCAATAATTAATTCTTCATACAAATAAAAAGGTCCTGAATTTTCAGGGTTTATTTTGTTCAGATGCTAATAATCGTGCATATTGTTTCGACTTAAAATAGAAATTGAATTGCAAGCCGATTGCATTTAGTGGTTGTACATACTGTTTATTCTGAAATTGGTGCATATAATATGTTTCAAATTCCAAAAATTTCAAAACCTTAATTTCCGCGCCCAAACAAATACGCAATCTGTCCTGAGTATTATCATTTAAATAAAAAAAGTATTCTGTCCACATATAAGCGTTAAAAGTCAGGTATTCTGTTTTCAGATTCCGGACGAATTTAACTCTGGGTCTGTAAATGGGTTGGAATACACCGTTCACCCAACGCCAGTCTAACCGGTTCCTGCTTTGAAGAACGATATCAGCCGGTAAATGAAAACTGTTATTTGTTTCAGTTTCAAAAATATTTACCACTTTTTTTTTGTCACTTGGTGGAGCATCCGAATAAGAATATCCCATCCTGAACCACCAGAAATATCCCCTGGATGAATCGCTTAATTCCGTGTCATTTCTTCCCCTTAGCCATGGTAAGGCAAAATAATCAATATAGATACCCGCTGTTCCATCAGTGTATTCTGAATTCGATCTCGTGCTGGAAATCGAGGAATACAACCTGAACCTTTCGTTGATTCTGTAGTACACATCCAATTCCGGCCATATTTGTTTTGGCACTGAAGATGAGTCCTGAGCGAGAACCAGATCAGTACTAATCAGGGATACAATAAAGAAAAGGGCTTTCAAAATCAGGATCCTCATTCAGTTTATTTCGTTTAACAGTTAAATTAAATGGTTTCCCGGATTTGAGCGAACTTTTGAAGCGAATTTATGTCCTGAGACTATTCTGTTATAAAAAAAGCCAAATTTAACCAGTTAAATCATTTAAAGAGGATCCAAATAAAAAACTTACCTGTATTTTATTGATATGTTTTACCGTTAAACATTTGAAAAACACACGGGTATTGGTACGGTTACCTAACTTTAGTTGCCCTCTTATTTAAAACACTATAATTATGAAAAAAACGATTTACCTCTCAGCAGCTTTTTTATTCTCATTGATATTGATTACTTCATGCGGACCGACATTAACAGTAACTTATGACTATGACCATACAGCAAATTTCAGTCAATACAAGACATTCAGGATCGTGAAGCTGGAACAACAGTACCAGGCCCTGAGCCAGTTAAATCAGAACCGCATTATTAATGCAGTTCAGGCACAAATGATCGCAAAAGGTTTTACTCCTTCAGACAATGCTGATCTTTTGGTAAATATTACGAGCATTTTAAAGAACCAGAAAGAACTCGTTGCAAATTCATATGGATACGGGGGTGGCTACAGACCTTACGCCTGGGGTGGCGGAAATATGTCAACTACGGTGAATGTACAGAATTACACTGCCGGTTCCCTGATAATTGAAGTTGCCACATCTTCAGGTAATAAATTACTTTGGGAAGGCATAGGTAACCAGGATATTGATGCTCCATCAAACAATCCGGATAAAACAGTTCCTGCAATCGTTCAAAAAGTTATGGCCAGTTTTCCTCCTGGTACGGGGACCAGATAAAATTTTTAGCAGGTAGATTTAACCATTACTATGTAATGAAAAAGGGAGATATCTCCCTTTTTTTATTTTAAGGTAACCACGGTTAATTCAATTTATAACCTGTAACCCACTATAAAAACTACCGCAATGGTACTGTTGGAATAACTGGATGAGTAGAAGCCTTTGAGTTCAGCAGCGTATGAAATCCTGGCTTTTTGTATAAACCGATATCCTACTGTTGCAGTAAAGTCTGCAAGGGACCAGGTACTGGCATTGTGATTAGAAGTAATTCCTGAAGCAGATACCTGGTTGAATGTTATTGATTGTCCCATGGCCCAGTCAGCATACAACTGCTTTGTAAATTTCATGGAAATAACGAACTGTATTGGAACGGAAGAGTTTGAAACATGCACATTGGATTGCCGGCCACTGGAAGAATCTACAATGGTACCGCTTGCGGTATATAACCGAAAATAGCCGGTTTCAATTCCAAGGCTTAAAAATGAATGTTCAGGTTCCCACATCACCCTGGCTGAAAATGCATAGCCAAATGAATTGACCTGATTCTTGCCTATTAGCAGGTTATTAAAAAAATAACTGGGACCTACTCCTGCATATACAGCGAATTTGCGATATTTTTCTGACCCTTCCGGCTCAATTTGTGCCATGGAATGCAAGGCAATAAAACAAGCGGAGACAACTATAATCAATGATTTTATTCGCATGATATGTTATTATAGCCAAAATTTTAATTCATCAATTACTTCATTGTATAAAAATCATACACTACATAGCAGGGATAGTCAGATATAAAACCATCAAATTGCCCGTTTTGAATATAATTATCGATGAGTGATTTCTCATTCAGGGTCCAGCTGATTACTTTTATCCCGGCAGCATGTGCTGTAGCCACGTCACTCAGCAACAGCCCTCTGGAATATCTCGGGCCCCAGCGTGTACATCCGTTATCTACCACATCCTGATATGTCAGTTCGCACATCGTAGGCAAACCAGATTGACGATATGCGGGATATGATTGGAATTGACCTATAACTGTTTTAGAAGGCAAATCGGCATAAATAACCACTTCTCTTCCAACACTTGCTGCATGTGCATACGCTTTTTGTACGACGGGTAGAAGTGCCTGGAAGACACCCGGATCTCCTTTAATGTCCATCCAGAAATATTTCATTGTGGTGGAATCTATGAAGGCAGTCAGACACTGATCAAGAGATGGAATTTTTTGTCCGTCCAC
>DASZHV010000146.1:0-31467 GCA_035937535.1 Puia sp.
TTTTGCTCATACAAAACCGGATGTTGTTCTAGCTTATACTCCTATTTCTGAACATATCAGTGTAGTTGAGATCTGTGCCCCGAAAGGAATTTCTGTAATGGTTGAAAAACCACTGGCAACCTCAGTAAAGGATGCGGAACGCATGGTATCGCTTGCAAAACAATTTCACGTCCATGTTTTAACTAACTACGAAACCACCTGGTACAACAGCAATCAGCAGATTTATACCATGATTAATTCAGAGCATGCTATTGGTGAAGTAAGAAAAATGACAGTGCATGACGGGCACCAGGGTCCTGTTGAAATAAAATGCAGTCCGGATTTTCTTAACTGGCTTACTGACCCAGTAAAAAATGGCGGCGGAGCCCTGATGGATTTCGGTTGTTATGGCGCCAACCTTATGGTCTGGCTGATGAATGGAATAGCACCTATATCTGTTACTGCTGTAACCCATCATCTTAAACCATTAATATATCCAAAAGTGGAAGATGATGCGACGATATTACTGGAATATCCGGATGCCACAGGTATTATTGAAGCTTCCTGGGACTGGCCCTTCGGCATCAAGGATTTCGAAGTATTTGGAACAAAGGGATATCTGCACGCACTCAACGGAAATACTTTGCAGCAAAGAGATAAAGATATATATGAAAATGTTACACTAAGAACAGCGGATTACACAAATAATATTCAATATTTATCTGATGTACTTAGTGGTAAACTGGATCCGGGTCATGACTTGTCTTCCCTGGAAAATAACCTTATTGTCGTTCGTATATTAAATGCTGCACTTGAATCTGCAAGAGAAGGAAAGCGAATTAAATTGTAAATATCAGATCCACAGAATTACCTGGAAAGCATTGCAGTCAGAGACTGCGCATACCATCTTGCAAGATAATCGTTGGGATGAAGTGGATTTGAAATACAATCTTTCGCCTTTTTTCGGGAATAGATCGAATCACTTAAAGTGGTCATGTCCAGGTTTATGACACCTGTTGTTTCCATTTGTTGAAGCACTTTATTATACCCCTTCATATTGGAAGTATAAAAGGATTTATATTTATCAGTATCGAGAATATAGGAAGGATCAAAATCCATATTTGAAATTAACAGGAATTCTGTTTTAGGATTTTCTTTTTTCACCTTTTTAATAATGGTTTGGATATATCCCTTGAATTCATCGGGTGTATATCTCCAGAAATCATTCATCCCGAAGTCGATGATGACCAGATCAGGATGTACCGGGTTAATATATTTTTCAGCATTCGAGGCGCCCCAGCTCACCAGGGCACCGGGTAGTCCGGCATTTACCAATTCAATTTTATCATGATGATAATTTTTCCCTAACTGTCGCACAAATAAATCAAGGTATGTCGGCATAAATGGAGACCGATTCACATAACTGCTAACATCCTGGCCTCGGGTAATGCTCATCCCATACCCGATTATTCTAACGGGTAATTTTGATTTAAGTTTCGCCATGAGCAAGGGCAGTTTGTCTCCCTTAAAAACAGGTAATGGACCCGTCCATTTATCGTGGTGAGTATAGGTAACCACGATCCATTGCGACTGCAGATTGTACCAGGCAAGATCCCCATGATCAAAAGAAGCATCTGTCCGATACGGCATTACCGAATGTGTGGACTTTATAATCGTATTGGTTTGAATTGTATAGTCAATACCCTTCTTGTATTCCCTGCTGAGATCGTAGCTTTTAACTGAAATAATATGATCGGGTTTAAAAAGAAGTTTCCCCATTGCCGTCTTGCCGGATTCCGAATAAATTAATACCGTTTCATTGTAAATCGTATCCGAATTCCAGAAAGGTCGCATGTATTCATCCAGATTACAATGAGGCACTTGCGTTATGGTTGGTCTGTCAATATTCAATTGCACTTTTAAACTATCTGCGTACAAACTGCCCGCATTTAATGAATCGGTCACGATTCCAATTTTTGCATACTTTGTAAAAGGAGGGGCTTCTGTATAGATACCGGACTGTACAAAAGTTGGGGAAGTGATGGGATCTGTCCTGTATGACATTAATTCGCGGTCAGATATATCGTAGAATTTTATATATGAATATCCCTTTATGCGCGTATCGCTGTTTTTAATATTTACTGAATATTGAAGTATGGAAAAAGGTAAAACTTCCAGGCTATCTATCACAAGATCACTATTTGTTTTCCAATGATAATATCCATTACCAAAATGGAGATCATTTTTTATTACTACATTTCCCTCCGAAATACGAAGCGGCAACCATAAATATCTGGAATCAGGCAGATCCGTTTTATTCCACCTGTCAGCGAGAAAAATATATGAATCAGCATCCCCGTTAACAGGTAATACGAAACTGCTTTGCGATTCAAATGTAGTATCAGCACCTGCCCCGACACATGGGTTTCCCCTGTTCTCCCATTTACCCGTCAAACTATCTGCAACTGAGTATAAAGCAGCATTTGGACTCCAACCGCTGCACAAAGAAGTTATCAAATAATATTTCCCTCCGTGTTTAAATATTGCTGGCGCCTCCCTTCGCTGATTTATTAATATGCGCGTAAAACTATTTGATGGAGAAAGGTAATCTTCAGATAACTGGCAGACATGCATGGTATTATTATTTTCAGAAGCATATATAAGATATGCTTTACCATCTTCATCTTTAAAAATGGTCATATCTCTTGACTGTTGACCGTTGGGTTGAAAGCTGCCCAGATATTTATAAGGTCCTTCAGGTTTGTCACTGACTGCAACACCTGTTCGCGCATAATTATAATCCTCTTTATCAATATGCATCCACATTATAAATTTCTTTGTGTGTTCATTGTAAATGACTTTCGGTCTTTCGATTATCCTGCTGGTATCCAGATCGCTCAAAGTATCTCCGGCTTTGGGTGCTAAAGCAACTCCTTCGAATTTCCATTTAATTAAATCCCTGGAAGAATAGCAGGAAATACCACCCGCAGGAACGCGATAATCTTCCCAGTTTTGACCGGGAACCAATCGAGTGATTCCTTTCTTTATCTCGCCAAACATATAGTATACATCTCCAAAATGCAGGATGCCCGCACCATGGGCATTAATAAAATTTCCGTCTACGTCGTTCCAGGGTTCTCCCAAAATATTGGGTTGATTTATATCCTGACAAATGCCAGGTTTATATAGGAGACAAAAACAAATAATTACTGCCATTAATCTTAACATATACACCTATTTCAAAAGCTGGCGCCTATTCCTTCAGCAGGAGGCTTTCCGAAACTAAAATCTAATCCGCCTGTATCTATACCGTACAGGTTCAACAAATTGATTCCCCTATTCCGGAGTGGAGATTTTGGAGATATTTTAAAATAACTGAATTTTTTTAAACCCGAAGCGGATGTCAAACCTATAGTGCCGGATCCTTTAAATTCC
The DNA here is from genome assembly GCA_035937535.1 of Puia sp. Classification (GTDB taxonomy): domain Bacteria; phylum Bacteroidota; class Bacteroidia; order Chitinophagales; family Chitinophagaceae; genus Puia. The sequence goes on from DASZHV010000146.1 coordinate 3,415, forward strand.
GGCTTCCTGTTTAGTCCTTTTATTTTCCCGGAAATTATTTCCTTTCCGGTTTGCGTGGCCCAGGATTTAAAATCAGATTTACCTTCTATATTGAACCTTTTATTCAGACTCCACCAGTCATTTCCAATGAATATATCGACCCCCATAGAACCTTTCACGAGACTGTCCTTTCCGACAAAAATATTATTATAAAAAGAGAATGTCTTTCTTTTGCTAAGTTCAGAAAAACTGACGGCAGCAGCTTTGGAATTATAGATCGTATTATTATAAACGAGACTATTATAAAACTGGTTCGAGTCCCGCGAACTATTCCATACATATAAACCGGCACCTGCGTCGGAAACGTTGCCATCATTTACACTGATATTAAACCTGAAAATATTGTCGTGCCATGGACTGGCATATAAATATTGGAAAATGCAAAAACCCGCTCCCTGGTTTTCATAAGATAAACAATATTGAACAATGGAATTGGTTACACCGCCATCCAGATCGAATCCTCCGCCGTCGGCACCCCCTACGGATGTTTTATTCCTGTATGAAAGACAGTGCTGAATGGTAACACTATCCGCTTCATAGGCCCAGATTCCCACCGGCCCGTTTCCTATACGGGGCATGTCCCATCCATTATTGGTTGCCGTGCAGTATTCGATAAGTACTTTTGAACAACTGCCAACTACGATACCGTTTCCACTGTGATTGGTTAAGTTGGAAGGGTCGCCCGGATTATTTTCCGCCCTGCAATGGGAAATATAAATATTTTGATTTGATTTTTTAACTGCGTATGTTCCTTCAACAGAAATACCTGCAGCGCCATTTTCGTAAGCAAAAATATTCGTTACAGAAATATCTTCAGAAGAACTTACCAGCAATCCGGATTTTTGAAAGCCCGAGATTATCAGGCTGTCCGCTGAAATATGTCTGCTGTTCTGTATAAGAAGACCGTCATGTGTGTTCCCTTTTTTTCTTCCCGATCCGATAAGTTTCAATTTTGTTATTTCCAGCCAGCTTGTTTTATGAATAATAATAGCAGATTCATTCCCTGACTTTATAGAAGCAGAACCATTCCCGTAAGAGCTAATCAGGATCGGATGCAACTCATCCCCAGGACCAATTACATTTATTTTCAAGCTACCTGTAAATTGCTGGTCACCTTTGAAGAGAATGGAATCTCCAGGGTTTAACTGCAGGCTGTTTATTCTTTGAATAGTTTGAAATGGTGCATTTCGCGTACCCTCATTCTTATCGTTGCCTGAAGGGCTTACATAATATGCCCTCGACTGCGTTATGACTGACGTTTTCCTTTCCATATGCAGTTGAATAAAACAAAAATTATTAATAAGGAATAAGGCCAGTATCGCTTTGTAATAAAACATATCGCATTTATAAGATCCCAGATTTTATACGGGATTCTGATTAACCGTTGACAACCGATAAGCTGCCATTCATATAAATAAATGGCTTGCAATGGATTAGCCCATATAAATTGAGGGGTAACGCCATCCCTCTGCCATGCTTCAATTCGCTAATGTATACAAAACCTACGACCAGCAAACGGTTCTGGAAATTAGTAGCCTGACTCTGCAAAGAAATATTTACTGGCTGCAGGGAATCAATGGTTCCGGCAAAACGACTTTTCTTAGTATGCTTGCCGGCCTGATACCATTCAAAGGTGATATCCTGCTTGACGGGATTAACCTCCGGCAAAATCCACTTTCCTATCGCCGTCTTGTAAACTTTGCCGAGGCGGAACCATTGTACCCGGAATTTATAACGGGATTTGAATTAGTCAGATTTTACCAGGATATCAGGAAAGCAGCCAGTGTTCAAACAGACCTGCTTGTCAATCTCTTTAAAATGCATCGTTATCTTTCAATGCCTATAGGAACTTATTCAAGCGGTATGATAAAAAAGTTATCACTGTTGCTGGCATTTATCGGCAAACCATCACTTATCCTGCTTGACGAGCCTTTGGCGACACTGGATGAAGGATCCATTCTTATCCTGCCTGAACTGATCGGCGCATATAATAAAGAATTCAAAACCTGTTTTATTTTCAGCTCACACCAACCTTTTAAATCATATTCCCTTGTGATAAATAAAATAATAATTAACGATCAGTCATTACAATTCATCACATGAGTATTTCCCGAGCGTTACTGGTTAAAACATTTGTAAAACCTTTTTATCGTCAGCATGCCGGCCTGTTCGTATTTCTGTTCACAATTATGTTCGGGGTTGTCAGTGTTATAGACGGAGCTAAGTTTACAGACTACCATTTTTTCCTGATCCAAGGAATGATGAAAAATTCATTGTTATTCCTGCTCGTTCTTCTGGTATGGTATTTATATACAAAAAAGTCTGAACAATTTGTAGTAAACATCCTGCTTCGCCCGGATTATACTTTTCTGAATGTACTCTCATTGCTTGATAATAAAAGACTTTATCGGATACTCGTATGGATTCAGTTTCTACTGATATTACCCGTTATACTCTATGCAAGCATCATATTCGCAGCAGGTTTATATATGCATGAGTATATAAAATGCCTTTTTATACTAATCTATATTATTACTATCTGCCTGATCAGCGCAAGATGGTATATGTTTTATATTCAAAATCCCGGAAAGACTACCGTAGTAATGAAGAAAATATTCTCGTTTAAAATCCGGGAAACTCCCTATTGGAATCTGTTTATCCGCTATATCGGAAATAATAAAAAACTTCTTTTTTCGGGAATCAAACTATACAGCTGTTCTGTACTTTACCTGATGATAGTAAACCAGACCCAGGTTGAATATGACCTGAGTATGATCATACTTTTCTTCAGTCTTGGAATACTTGGGCATGGACTTCTTATTCATCAGCTGAGAGATATGGAGGAAACGCGTCTTACATTTTACCGAACTGTTCCTCTTTCCCTATTAAAAAGATTTGTACAGTATGCGATACTATATTTTATATTGTTGATTCCAGAAATTATAACGATTGTCTTTCTCACACCCCATTATTTGCGATTTCAGGACGCCATCTTATTTATATTACTCAGTTATAGTATATTATTGTTTCTCAATAGTCTGCTTTTTATAAAATTTTTTAGAATGAAGGATTATCTGAAGATCATCCTTTGCATTTTCTTTCTTGAATATTTTTCTGTTCTTTCAGGAACCTGCCCATTACTATGTATTTTCCTCTTTATCTCTTCTATAACTGTTTTTTTTTCCAGGTATTACAGATTTGAACGGTAAGGCGCTGCTGTCGTGATACCAGGGTGCTGACGCCAACGTTTCAATTTCCGCCAAGGCTATTCAAAAACTCGCGCGGCAATAGTTCCTTGCTGAAGAAAGCAGTTGAATCATAGTGAAGCAGACCATCCACTACCAGCTTCATGGTGGCTAAAGCATGATTTAATAAATTAGGTCCAAGACTAAGTCTTGCGACACCCATTTTTTCCAACTTCTCCAGATCAGAAACGGGTTTTGAAAGCAATACATTTATTGGCATCTCTACTTCCATAATAATATGGGAGATTTCATCGTAGCTGTTCAAAACAATGGGATAGAAACAATCGGCACCCGCTTTCTTAAAAGCCAGACCTCTTTCGATTGCCTTAGTCATTGCATTCTCATGATTTTTTTGTAAAAAGACATCCGTACGGGCATTAATTACAATAGGTACACCACATTGAATTCCCACCTCACGGATTCCTTCAATCTTGCGGCATTGTTCTGCGATAGAAAATAATCCCTGATGGTCAGGATGAGAATCTTCAATATTTATTCCTATTGCACCGTTTTCAATTAATAAACGGATATTTTCTTTTAATTGTATTACGGAATCTGCAAATCCACGCTCGATATCCACTGTGACGGGCAGGGGAACAGCAGAGACAATCTGGTTTACAACTTTAAGTAACTGCATGAAAGGAATTCTTTCCCCATCTAAATATCCATTTGAAAGAGCTGTAGCAACACTTGCGGTTGCTACTGACTTATACCCTGCCTGTTGTAACAACCTGGCTCCAAGCGAATCCCAGATATTGGGCAATACCAATAGTTTTCCTGAAAGATGCTGATTTCTGAAAAGGTCTGCTTTAATGGCCTGTGATCCTTGTATAATCATACTTTGTTAGGTTTTGAAAGAATGACTAAAGGTAAATCATAACCTTAGGTTAAAATGATTGAACAATTTCAACACGAACCTAAATAATTATAAATTAAAAAATTAAACTACCCATTTGAATTACCGATTGCTGTTTTCACTTTTAATATTAATCGGCACAAGAGCATTCACACAAATTATCAGCAAAGAATTTGATCCGCCATTATATAAAGTCGGTTATCAGTCCATTATTACAATTGATTCGGGCCGGACCTATAAACCCGGAATATCCAGATCAGATAAGTTCTACTACCGTCCGGTTGAAATTGATATTTGGTATCCGGCGATCAATACAGGAAATAAATTACCAATTCAATATGGGGAATTTTTAAATCTATTAGAACAAAGATCAAACAGGTTCCAGGACGATACGATATATAAAAGTCTCACAACCGAATTAGTACAATACCTGGGCATTAATTTAAATATCGGAGATACTTCAATACTCACCCGGCTGAAGACTGCCAGTTATCAAAACGCCGATGCTCTTCAGGAGCAGTTTCCTCTAATCTTGTATATGTCGGCCTATAACGGAATGAGTTATGAAAACCTGAATCTTTTTGAATGGCTGTCAGGCCATGGTTTTATTGTTGCCAGTATTACATCTGTCGGACGTTATCCCGGAAATATGAGTACGAAATCTGGTGATCTCATGGAACAGGTTTATGATGGCTACTTTGTTATGAATTTATTAAAAAGCAGGGCTAATGTTGATTCAACAAAAATCGGAGTGATTGGATATAGTTGGGGCGGATTGGCTGCTTTTGTTTTAGCTATTAAAACCATGGATATTAAAGCTGTATTATCTTTCGATGGTTCTGAAATGCATTATTATGGTGAATCAATAGAAGAAGATAATGACTTTAATGAGTTGAGGAATTCAAACTTCTTTCAATCGAAAAATGTGAAGGTTCCATATGCTTACCTCGAAAGTGGATTTAAACAAAATGACCGGGAAGTGGATTCAATTTTCAATACTCTTCCTATGATTAAAAATCAGAAACTATATATACATTTTCCCAAAGCGACTCATGAAGATTTTTCCTGCCTGCCTTCTATGAAATTTGAAAATCCATACATGACCAATAACAGCACGTCGTTTTACAAACAAATCAGTCAGTTGGCACTTGGATATTTTGATAAATATTTAAAAAATCAAAACAAACAATTATCCGAACAGATGTCTGTCATTTACCAGCAACATATTGGTGACTCAGTTTATCCGGTAGTAAATCATGATATAAAGACCTTAATCATCATAAAAGGAAAAATTGCTGATAAGGAAAAAAATGAAGTTTTATCATATGTTAATATTGGAATTCCGAATAAAAACACCGGCACAGTTTCACGGAAAGATGGCAGTTTTCAGATAAATATAGATGAGAGACAGGTTTCAGACAGCCTTAAATTCTCAATGGCAGGATACCAGAGTCGGTCTATCCAAATTTCGAATCTTTTAAATCAAAAAGGGCCAATTGTTATTTTTCTTAAAGAAGACTATTCTGAATTGAAAGAGGTAGTAATTGTTAAAAAAGCATTAGCGTCAAAAATAATGGGTAATACTACTTCTTCGAAATTTATTAGTATAGGCCTGCCTTTAAAATACCTTGGTTCCGAAATTGGCGTCAAAATCAGGCTTGGAAAAAATCCTGTGATTTTAAAAACCTTCTCGTTCAATATATCAGACAACCGCCTTGATACAGCAGTTTTCAGGATGAATATTTATAATTTCAAAAAGGGAGTCCCTTTTGAAAATATCATACAGAAAAATGTGATTGTCCCGGTTGGCAAACAAACTGGGCGATTTACGGTTAATCTGACTTCTTACAAACTGGATATGAAGGGCGATATACTTTTATCACTGGAATGGATTGAGGGTTCATCTTCCGGATCTGGAAATGGAGCAATTTTTTTATCTGCAAGCTTCCTGAATTCAGCTACCTGGCACCGGGTTACAAGTCAGGGTGAATGGAAAAAAGCCACTGGACTCGGAGTTGGATTAAATATGGAGGTTCAGAAACTACCCGTTCCATAAACTTAATATATTTCCTCATTCCCAATTTGCTGATTCGAATTCGCCAAAATTCCTATTCAGAAATAATAAATACTATTTAAAAACCAGATTAAGTGAAATAATATCCGAATTCAGATTTGTAGTCTGCGTATAATGACCATATCTTAATACGAGTATCCTAAGCCCATTCGTAAGAATACCCCTGGGAGGAGCCATCCTGATGCCTGCACCGAAGAAACTGCTCTTGAAATCAGACAGGTCATAATGCCAATCTGTAAAGGAAATAATCAAAACGGCTAATAAAAGCAATAATTTTACCTTCATTTTCAATGCATTAGTATAAAGATCCAATAAATTTAATGTGAAATTCTTGATAGCAATACGCGTATAATAACAATTGGTTGCTCTTTAAAATTATAGGATTATGCCAGGGTAATAAGGTTTTACGGCTAAAATCAATCCCAAATTTTGTTAAACCAACCATTTGGTGAACATTTACATCTATGCTTACAAAAGCTGAAAATATTCCTCAAAGAGAGCTTCAAAATCTTATACAAGGATGTTTGACAAAAGACCGCACATGTCAGAAGCGACTTTATGAAATTTATGGCCCAACTATGATGTCGCTTTGCCTCCTGTATTCAAAAAACCGTGAAGAAGCTGAGGAAGTTTTACAGGATGGTTTCATTCAAATGTATAAATGCATTAGTCAATTTAAAAATTACGGATCTTTCGAGGGATGGCTGCGTAAGATAATGATCAATTGTGCTTTACAAAGATACAGAGGCAAGTCCAACAGGCTGAATATGATACCTCTTTCTGAAGAACAACTCCATCTGCCTTCTGAGAACAATCAACTTGAAAGGCTTAGTGAAAAGGAATTAATCCGGCTTATACAAACCTTACCCCCGGTTTACCGAATGGTGTTTAACCTATATGTTTTTGAAGGTATGAAACACCGTGAAATTGCATCTATGTTAAATATTACTGAAGGTACTTCCAAATCTAATTTATCGGATGCCAGGAGTTTTTTGAAAAAACACCTTACTCCTAAATTAAAAATTGCAAGATAAGCTGAAAATGGATGAACATTTAAAAAACAACGTTGACAAATTATTCAGGGATTCACTCAAATATCATAAAGATGATCCTACTGATGAAGTATGGCTTAGGATCGAAAATCAACTGGATTATGACGACCTGATATCACATAAATCCGGAATGCGCAGACGAATTTTAATGATCGTCGCCTTTTTCGTCCTTCTTGCCGGCGCGGGAACATACATTTTGGATTATTACAATCCGGGCAAATCTTCTATTTCTTCATCTGTTCAAGGCAATATAAAAAGTCTCACTCTGCCGGGTAAAACGAAGGGAAACTATTCCCAGGTTCAAAATATCAGGTCTGATATGACCACTTATAATAACATAAATAATCTAATTCATTCTGATTTAAACATGACTTCCGGAAGAAATGTACACCAAAAGTCCTCCCAAAGTTTATCTTCTTCAAATAGATCTTTACTAAATCCCATTAATTCTTTAAACACTGACGCATTTGTTTTTCGAATTCGCCCGGTTTCTTTAAATGTTCATAAAACAATAAATACATCTTTTAATATTAATGGAAATAATCTTCTTACCAGACTGAAAGCTTCTGAAAAAATGATCATCAAACCAGAAAAACAAAGTTTCAAAAGCAGGATATCTATCGTTCCCTATTTTTCAAAGGAATTTGCAGGATATAATCTTTCAGATGATGATGCAACAGCGGCCGATGGAAAAGAAATTGAAGAAAGAGAAAGGAATGTCTTTTCGGCTTCAATAGGTATTTATTTAAACTATAGAATTAACAAAAGATGGTTTATTCAATCAGGGCTCAGTTATTCCTGGTCAAACAGTAACATTGACTCCTCAAAATCCTTTGCAGTATTAGGAAATAATGGTAGTGTACAATATAAATTTAATACAATATCAGGATATGGTTTCCTGCAACCTCTCCCCACGATTCAACCCAATGTTGGGGACAGTGTATTTACGGCCAAGGCATATAGTCAACTACATTATTTAACAGTTCCCCTGATATTATCATATAGAATCCCACTTAATAGATTTTCTATCCTCATAGGAAGCGGTGTTAGTTTCAATTTTTTAACGGGTGCTACGGTTGAAACGAAAATATATGGGTTGAATTTCACTCAGAATGAATCTGCTATACCAATGAAAGGCCTGAAAAAAATAAATTATGGATTCATATTAAAGGCAGATCTTGAATATCATATAAATTCTAAATTGGGAATCGACCTGATTCCTTGTTTTAAAAATTCACTGACACCGATCAATATACATAGCGCACTTACAGCATACCCCTATAACTTTGGGATAGGAGCCGGAATATCTTATAGATTTTAATTTCGAATACACTTATTTATAATTAATATAAGTCAGTCCTACCCAACCATTTCGGTTCAGGAGGCATCCTAATTAGACAAAACCAAGCTTATGCCAGGAAATACGGGGAGACAACTTACTCCCGGAATCCTTTTAAAAAAAATATCCAGCACCATTAATGAGTTTTTAACAGAACTTCTGGTGGCATTCAGTCTTCTTATTATCTCATTGTTACTGATATATTTTTTGATTCACTTTGTGATCCCCGAAAAGAAGAATGCAATCGATAGTTATGCTTTCCTTTTTTTTAGGCCTATTATTTCATCAGATCATACACAAATCGCCAGGTTTATTACTTTTTTTGGAACGGGCTCATTTCTTATTCCATGTTATATAATTATAGTTTATAACCTGGTAAGGAAAAACTATATAAAATACGCCATGATGGTATCAACAATGGTCGTATCCAGTTTACTTTTAGGGTGGCTCCTGAAAGCTGTTTTTCATCGTTCACGCCCTCCCTATCCATTGGTCGAAGGAGCCGGTGGATATAGTTTTCCCAGTGGCCATGCGCTTGGAGGGTTTATTTTTTGCGGTATATTATTATTCCTCATTTGGAAAACAAGAAATAATTATTATACGAAATGGCTGCTTTCATCTCTTATTATCGCTTTCGGAATATGTATCGGATTAAGCAGGATTTATCTTCATGTACATTATGCTACAGATATTATTGGGAGTTTTTTTGTGACCCTGGCCTGGTTCTCCCTTTCTTATATTTTCTTCCGGATTATTTATAAACATGAAATGTTTGTCAGCATTGAGTTGAACGAAGCAGAAACAGATTTGAATTCAGGAAACTACTTCTCCCCAAATTAATAGTCCGAATAGTTCTAATTCATTCAGCAGTCATTCTTTATCCTTTCCACGATTTTTAGGTCTTGCCCTGAATATATCATTCTTAAATAGAACTTTAGAATTGATACATTTCGAAAGTATTTCCTATTTTCACCATCATTTCAGACTCGGCACTATACGAATTACTCCTGTTAACAGGACATTTCTTAATCTTCTGTTATAGAACCTTATATTGAATTATGAAAAAAAATCACTTGTTTTTAATTTTTGTTACTTTTTATATAGTATCCTGTTATACCCCAACTGCCAATCTTTATCAGTCAGAAAAAACAAAAGGGGTGAATTTTAAAAATTATAAAACATATGCCTGGCTCCACACTAATGATACGGCTTACACTAAACTTGCCAGCAAACAAAAAGTAGAAAGCGCATTATCTTCAGCCGTGATACAACAGTTGAGCAAACGTGGAATGGTCCTGGACACCCTGAATCCGGATTGCTTATTCACTTATACGCTGGTCCTGAACAAAACCTATCAGGTAGGACAGGAACCTCCACCTGTGTATGCCCCGCAATCAAACGTTGGACCCCTTCCTGGTCAGTACAATATGTATTATTATGTACCTGCTTCCACAGCTTATTATAATCCGGATCTTTACCAGGGAAGTATGAAAGTCACTACTTTTCGCGATGGTTCACTGGTTATTGACATGATCGACAGAAAAGAAAATAAAATTATCTGGCGCAGTAGCGCCCAGGGTAAAGTCAATGAAAAAGACAGGCAAGGTATCCGACCTACCATCGACCAGGTTGTGCCTGCAATGTTCAAAAACTTCCCGATAAAATAAGAAGGCAGAATATTTTGTTTAGCTTCAGGAATAGCTATAATTCTCCGGTTTACTTTGGTAATAATCAATTAAACTCTAAGTCTTCATTTGCAGATTTTGCATAAATATCAAACACCCGTCTTACAAATTGCAAAAAAGGGAACCACCCTTCATTTCTGATCCAGTCAAAGGCATTCTTTGCCAATACTGACCCACCAGGACCATGGACCAATTATGATTTGCCTCCATCATAAAATAGCTTTGATATCAGAAAGTAGTTCATTACCAATTCTGAGACTAAAAAGCAGCGATCATGAAAAATGGCACCAAACAAATCGTATTAATAGGAGGCGGATATGCTTCGATTTGGGCTTACCGGTCGATCGTAAAAGAATTACTGATCGAAATGATAGCAGGGAAGGTCAGGATCAGGGTAATATGCCCGGATGATTTTCATTTTTTTCATGGGTGGACGGCTGAAAGTCTGATGGGGATCATCGGGGATCAGAACAGGATGAGTCCTTTGTCAGAAGTCTTTAAATACGCTGAATTGGTTAAAGGGAAAGTGAATCAGATAGATACTTCTTCCCGCATTGTAAAAGTAGACTTGAACAATGGATCCAGATGTATCGTTCCGTATGATCAGATATTGCTGGGAATGGGTTCAGTAGATTCTACTTCAATAGACGGTCTGGCTGAATATGCATACCAGCTTAAATCGGAAAATGCATACCTGGAAACAAAAACACGAATTCATAACCTGATTAAACTGGCAGCAGAATCAGATACACTGACAGCAAAGAAGCTTCTCCGTTTTGCAATTGCCGGATGTGGATTCACTGGCGTTGAAGTGGCAGCCAATCTGGCAGAATTCATTCATGCTTTAAAAAAACAATATACTACCCTTAATAATATAAATCCATCCATTTATTTAATTAATAGTAAGGAAGAACTTTTAACCGGACTTGATAAAGGTCTCATGCGTATACGGCAGTATACTGAGAAAACATTGCTAAGATATGGAGTTGAAATGTTGAATCGGATAAAAATAATCCGGATAACTGATAAGGGAGCTTGTTTAAGCGACGGTGCTTTTGTGGAATGCGAAATGGTTATTTCAACAATTGGTCAAAACCGAATTATTTTAGGCGGAACTGAAAAGATAGAAAGGGATACTGAAAAAAGAATAATAATAAATTCTTTTCTCCAGGTAAACAATCATCGTGGAATTTGGGGTGCCGGGGATTCCGTTCAAGTAACTCATTCCAGAACAATGAAACCTTGTCCGTCAAATGCTCTATGGGCAATCAAACAAGGAGAACATGCAGGAAAAAATATCGCAAGAGCCATTTTGAATCAATCGTTAAAACCATTTGCTTATAAGGGTCTGGGACAATGTGCCAGTCTTGGTATCGGCAAAGGTATAGGCGAATTATACGGTATTCAGTTTACGGGATGGCTGGCATGGATCATGCGTTGGTTTTTCTTCCAGTATTTCATGCCTTCTAAAAAAGTCATGTGGCGTGAAATTGCCGACTGGTTCTATTTATTCATTTCAGGTAAAAGAAAATATGTAATTAAGTCTGAAAAAGAAATGAGGAAAATTTCCATCGGAAAAGATTTTGCCCGGGAATTTAAACAAACTCATCTTTCAAAACTAGTTTTTCAGATTAAGCACTAAAATAAATGTATTAACCATTTAAAACCACTTTATGAAAATCAGTAATTTCAATAACAAAGTATGCCTGATAACAGGGGCATCCAGTGGAATCGGGGCAGCTCTCACTTATTCGTTAAATGAATTGGGTGCAACGCTGATATTGTCAGCAAGAAATGTGGAGAAACTTGGAAACGTTAAAGCAAACTGTACATATCCTGAAAAAATATCTATCCTGCCGTGTGATATGGAAGCAGTAGAAAGTCTGCCGGCTTATGCCAGAAAGGCCTGGAATTTGTTTCAGGGTATTGACTATGTTTTTTTAAATGCGGGTATAACCATAAGGGATATGATCATTAACACTGATCTTAAAATGGTGCAGAAAGTTATGAACATAAATTTTATCAGTAATGTGGTTTTAAGTAAGGAGTTGTTACCATTCATGCGTGCAAAAAAACAAGGTTGCTTTGTTGTCATCAGCAGTTTATGCGGAAAATTCGGCATCCCAAAATTGGGTGCCTACTCTGCTTCAAAACATGCCCTTCATGGATTCTTCGAATCATTACGTGCCGAACATGAATGTGACTGTATAAAAGTTACTATGATAACAGCCGGATTGGTAAAAACAAATATTACCCTGAATGCACTGAAAGGTAACGGAACAATATATGGAAAAATGCAGGAATCCATTGCCTCCGGAATTTCACCAGAAGCTTGCGCCTGGGGAATTATCAAAGCAGTTGCTAAAGGCAAATATGAAGCACTGGTCGGAGCTATTGAAATATATAGTGTACTGTTCAAAAGGTTCTTCCCGGGATTACTCAGAATGGCTATAACTAAACATCCAATGCAAAAACTTAGAAATGCAGGACTTTTACCCGGTGCAGCTTATGGAATTACGGTAGCAATTAATTAAAACAGAATAAAATTCTTTTATCTTATTTATTCTCAACTCTTTGATTCCGGTTACGTATTCATATACCAAGGCCAGCTTCTTTCGACTATATGAATGAAAACTGATTTCTTAGAAATGTCTCGTTTAATACTTTTCAATTAATCATTAACCAGATTTTCGGGCTTGCTATTTTCGATGGACTTTCAAAAGGGCTTGATAAAAATATTTTCGGCCAGATAAACTGGTCACTGGCAGTATTGCTAACCTTTTTTGGCGTTTTAACCTTTGGTATTGACCAGGTAATGGTAAAGAAAATTGCAGACGGTTACAACAGGAATTCCGTTTTTTCCGCCTATCATTTTCATGTGATTATCACTGGCAGCCTTTTTTATACTTTTCTTCTTTTATTCTATCTGTTTCTCCAAATAATTTATCTGAACAGTCACTTCTCTTTTACAGGCTTCGGCAAACTATGCATATTCATTTCAACTCCATTTAAACAATTAGCTGCGGGGCTTGAAAAATTCCGGGAACTTTTCCTAATGTCCATTATATCCAAAATAGTGCGGGGTTTGTTGGTTATCATATTGTTGGTTCTTCATAATATGACGGTAACCAAAGTGCTGATAATATTTATTTTAGGTGACCTGACCTGAACTAATTTTATGTGTCTTTATAGCCGGTTCCCTCTTACGACTCCCCCTTAAATTTCGTTGGAATAAACAAAGGCAAATACTATTGTTAAAGGAGTCTCTCCCGCAAACCGGAGTAGTATTTTTTTCAGCAATTATGTCCAGGTTCGATTGGATACTTATCGGGTTAATTATTTCAAACAGCAAACTGGCTGAGTACAGATTTGCATACAAAATTTTTGAAGTTTCCACATTACCACAACTGATTATCGCACCCATCATGACACCTTTATTTACACGCTTGCATAAGTCGTCAGAGAATATAAACCATATTTTCTTTTTTCTGGAATGGCAGATTATTATTGCATCCCTCATCGCATTACTGCTGAATGTTTGCTGGATTCCGGTAATTGATTTTATTTCAAATGACAGATATGGAAGTGTAAATTCCGAAACGATCTTTTTATTGTCACTAAGTATGCCGTTGTTATATTTCACTAATTATTTGTGGACAATCAATTTCTCCAAAGGGAACCTGAAACTCATTTTTTTTGTTATGGCGGTTTCATTTATAATAAACATTACCGGTTGCAGCATTTTAATTCCAATTTTAAAAAATGAAGGTGCTGCGATTGCTTACTTTATTACAGTGCTCACCCAACTGATTTTATATATACAAAAAAAAACCTGGGTATTTCCGAAAAACCGGGGGTATCTTTTGCTTTTATGGCCTTTTGCTGCCATCTTTTCCGACTTTATTGCATTTAGATACTCGTCCCACCTGTTCAACAGGCTTTCTATAGCCATTGGTATCTACCTGACAGTTGTTTTGATCTCAAAAAAGGTTAGTGTAAACAACTGGAAAACTTTACAATCATTATATCAATAATTGGAGGAATAAACGCAACCCTAATACCCCGATAACGTACCCTCAATATAAGGGTTTGCTGGAGGCCAAATTATGCCTGCCTGGAATCTGATTATACTGGTCAATTTCCCTTATAGAGTATAAAACTTCAATTAATGAACACCAGTCAGGGTGTATATGTCTTTAAAAAACCAGTGTATGCAATAGAATGGAAACTCCTTGTCTTTCTAATCCTAATTATGGATGTAAAGCTGGCAGTTAAAGGTATCGCGTTAGTATTTATCTGCTTCATACAACCGGACTTCAAATTTGGCTTTAATATTAAGAATTCAAGATTACCATTATTTTATTTAATAGTAATAGGAATAGCTCTTCTTGATTTCATATTATATCCCGATTTTTCATACAATTATATTTTAGTTGCGCTTACTGGCATAATGATCTGGCTCGCATGCATATTGGTAATACACCAGGTAAAATCATTTGTTGAACGTAGCGATTTAGTAATCCTTCACAACACAATACTGGTATTTTTTATTATCAACATTGTATTCTCTCTTATCAATTTGTCGACCATACTTTTGGAAATTGGATTCAGAAACCCATATCTCTATCAGGGCCAGTACCAAAAATATTATTTAAATACGGGAGATTTTATCAAAGGATTAAGTTTTGATACTTCTACGACAAACGCAGTAATCAATTGTTTCGGGACTATTTATTTTTTATATCGAAAGAAATATACACTGGTCCTCGCCAGCCTGATCACTCTGATCCTGACAGTAAGTAATTTCAGCAATATCTGTTTAACACTTATTCTGGTCACTATTTTTATTTTTAAGAGCAACAGGGAACAAAAGAGTATAATAGTTATTTGCATTATGCTTATGATTTTATTCTATTCCAAATTTTCTCCTCAGAATATTAGCTACCTGTCATCAACCATAAATAAATTTCTTTTACATAAAAAAGATGATTCCCCTTCTCCTGAAGATTTAATACCAATACGGATAAGGCCCGACAGTCTTTTAACCGATGTAAACAGGAAGGGAAAAATAGCCGTATTATATTTAGACAGTCTTGAGCGATATCTACTCGCAAAAAAATTTCTTTGGAATAATTATGATCCGTCGAAGACCAGGTTTAATATGAAAAAGCAATAACATTAAATGCATTTGATATAAGAGATTATCTGTTATTGCTAATTTCTTATTTACCTAAAAAAGTGATTTATAACCTTTATTCATTATTTGATTCAGCAATATGATCAAGGTCGCTATGATAGTAAGATCAACTTTATATTCCATCAGGGGTGGTGACACTATTCAAGCAATACAAACAGCCCGTCAGCTGGGTCGCGAGGGCATTTCAGTTGATATCAGGCTCACAAACGAAATAATAAATTACGGCAATTATAGTTTACTGCATTTTTTCAATATCGCGCGACCGGCAGATATTTTATATCACATACGAAAATCAAATCTCCCCTTTGTTGTATCCACAATATTGATAAACTACAGTGAATATGATAAATATCACCGGAAAGGACTTGCGGGCATGCTTTTCCGCTTTTTATCCGGGAATGCAATTGAATACATAAAAGTCATTACCCGCTGGCTATCCGGAAATGATAAATTGATGAGTTTGTCCTATACCTGGAAGGGGCAGAAAAAATCCATCCATGAAATAATTAAAAAAGCTAAGCTGATTATGCCAAATTCTACTTCAGAATATAACCGGATTAAGGAATTATATGGCTGTTGCACAAATTATATCATTGTACCAAATGCAGTGGACCACGATCTGTTCAGGTTTAATAAAAAAATAAAAAAAGATCCCAAACTTGTTCTTTGTATTGCAAGAATTGAGGGAATTAAAAACCAGATAAATCTTATCAGGGCTCTGAATAATACTAGCTATCAATTGATAATCATAGGCGCTCCAGCACCCAACCAGCTTTCTTATTATCAAATGTGCCGCGAACTGGCAGCAGATAATATCCTTTTTATTGATCATATTCCCCAGGAAGAGCTTGTGGCATATTATCAAAAGGCGAAAGTACACGTTTTACCCAGTTGGTTTGAAACGACAGGGCTAAGTTCCCTGGAAGCTGCCGCTATGGGATGCAATTTGGTTATAACGGATAAAGGTGATACGAAGGAATACTTTGGCAGTCATGCCATCTATTGCTCACCTTCCTCCCCGGAAAGCATTTATGCTGCGATTGAAAAAGCAAGTTCATTGCCTTTCGACGAAAAACTGCAGGTAAAAATTGCCTCCCATTATACATGGCAGGAAGCGAGCCAACTAACAGCAAAAGGTTATAAAAAAATAATATACAAAACATGGGATTAAAAATTGCTATTCTTGGAACCAGAGGAGTACCAAATCATTATGGTGGATTCGAGCATATTGCAGGTTACCTTTCCAGAGGACTTGTCGAAAAAGGTCATGAAGTAACAGTGTACAATTCCAGTAAACACCCTTTCCAGGGAAATGAATGGTACGGTGTGTATATTGTCCATTGTTTTGATCCCGAACACTTGATCGGAGTTCCAGGCCAATTTGTTTATGACCTTAATTGCATTTTAGATTCACGGAAAAAAAACTATGACATTATTTTAATGCTTGGATATACCAGCAGTTCCGTATGGGGGTTTTTATATCCATCCAAGTCAATAGTTATTACCAATATGGATGGCCTTGAATGGCAGCGTACCAAATATTCAAAACCGGTACAGCGGTTTCTAAAATTTGCAGAAAAACTTGCAGTTAAGTCAAGCAAATTTCATGTTGCTGATTCACCTGTGATCAAAGAATATCTGGACAAGAAATTTAATATAAACAGCAAATATATCGCATATGGAGCATGTCTGAATCCAGTAACAAATGAAGACCCTTTAAAAGAATTTGGTTTGACCAAACACCAATACTTTTTATTGATGGCCAGGATGGAACCGGAGAATAATATTGAAATGATACTGAATGGTTATTGCTTAACAGATTCAAAATTAAAATTTATAATTATTGGAAATACTGGTAATGGATACGGAAAATACCTTGTCAGTAAATACAAAAACGAAAAGCGTATCATTTTCCTGGGTGCTATTTTCGATGAGGTCAAAGTAATGAGCATCATCAGTTTCTGCAAATTATATTTCCATGGACATAGTGTTGGTGGCACCAATCCTTC
Organism: Puia sp.; assembly: GCA_035937535.1. Classification (GTDB taxonomy): domain Bacteria; phylum Bacteroidota; class Bacteroidia; order Chitinophagales; family Chitinophagaceae; genus Puia. The sequence continues at coordinate 20,911 of DASZHV010000146.1, forward strand.
TCTGCTGGATGCCATGGCTGCCAAGGCTCCACTGGCTATCCATAATAATGCATTTAACAGATCCATTATAAGAGGTAATGCACTCCTTTTTTCAGATGCAAAAGAAGTTTGTAACCTAATCAATTCAAATAATTATTTGAATGAGCTTCATATTGGTAATAATTATTCTACTATAACTAACGAATTCAACTGGGAGCAAATAATAGATCAGTATGAGAATTATTTTATCAGTTGTTACCTTACTAACCGGGAATATTATCCATTAAAACATGAAGGAAGTATTTTATATAAAAGATAGTATTGAAAATAAGATAAGCTATTTCCACTTACTTTTTTTTCTGTTAGTGCTGCCATTCGACAGTTTTTACAGTTCAATCATACTGGTAAGTTATCTTGTTCATACCATAATCTTTATAAATAAAAACAGCTTACTGCTTATTAACAAAACGACATTCTTACTTCAGTCAGTTTTTATTATAAGTCTGTTTGCGATGTTGTATGCGCCGTCCATTCAAAGAAGTTTACAAACTATTTCTAACCAACTTGCGCTGTTTTTGTTCCCATCGCTTTTCGCAATAACCCGCCTTGATCTCTCCAGGTATCGATCAAGACTTATGCTTGGCCTCACTATAACTTGCACACTAACGGTCCTTTATTTGTATTTCGACGCCATACATGTACTGTATTATTATCACCTGCCTCTGAAGAATCTGTTTTCGTGGACATTTGTCAACCATAATTTCTCCCTGCCAATTAATATGCATGCAACATATCTATCCATGTTGCTGGTTTTATCAATTATTTATTCTCTTCAACAGCTTTTCTATTATCAAACTAAATATAAAAAAATATATTTCATATCATGCTCAATATTTCAATTTGCAGGGTTAATCCAGCTAGGTTCAAAATCGGCATTTATCACTCTGCTCATCATTATCATAATTGGTTTCCCATGGTTTTTGGTCGAAAAAATAAAACGTCACCGATATCTTTTCGTTTCTTTGATAGGTTCTATCCTTCTCATAAATTTCATACTCTCATTTAAAGTTTTCATGGACAGATATCTTGTAACCCTTAAAGATGACTTATATGAGAACAGAACTCAGGAAGACCTGATACATAATTTATTCAAAACTAAGATGACCAATCCTGTTGGACGAGTTTCTATACCAGGTAAATTGCTCAATATATAAGAATCATTCAAATGAAATATTATAGTATTAAAAAAGATATTCTGGCAACTCTTGCTTATTTCAATTTGTTTGACTACCCGCTAAGAAAAAGTGAAATATTCATTTATCTGGGTCACTGCGATGATTTTCATGAGTTTGAATCGGGATTAAATGAACTCCTGAATGAATCCGCCATTTTTAAAATCGGGGAATTTTATAGTCTTCACAATAATTATACACTCGCAGCCAGGCGTTATAAGGGCAATGAGAAAGCAACTGTCATGCTTAGAAAAGCAGATAAGGCCGCTTCCCTCTTATCAGCCTTTCCCTTTGTAAAAGGGATTGCCGTATCCGGGTCACTCTCAAAATATTTTGCCGATGAAAATGCAGATATTGATTTTTTCATTATTACTACAGCTAACCGTTTGTGGATAGCCAGGACATTTTTGCATATTTTTAAAAAGTTTACTTATTTATTTAATATGCAGGATCTATTTTGCATGAATTATTTTATTGATGAAGCAGATCTCGGAATTATAGAAAAAAATATTTATACAGCCACAGAAATTGCAACTATACTGCCTCTTTGTGGCTGCAAAATTTTCGATGACTTTTTTAAGGCAAATACATGGACCAGATCGTTCTTTCCAAACAAATTCATGTATATGCCTCCGGCCAAGGAAATAAAAAAAAGCTGGCTTAAATATTCTGTTGAAAAGATTTTAAATAACCGGTTTGGAAATTCCCTGGATAACTACCTGATGAGACTGACTACAAAAAGCTGGAATTCAAAAACGCGCTCCAACAAAAAGAATAGCAAGGGTATCGTATTAGGTATGCATGCAGGAAGACATTTTTCAAAACCTAATCCGGATACCTTTCAGAAAAGATTATTACAGCGATACGAAAACAATCTGAATGAAATTTTCAAACTTTACGAGCATTCCAGGTCTTATTGAAAAGAGGTAACCGGAACAGGCTTTCGAAATGAAATAATATAATAGTCACCAATATATTTCCAGGGCCATTTGGATTTAAGTCTATTCTCGGTTTTGCATAAATATGAATAAAGCTTTGGATACTTTTCTGCAAACCCTTCAATATAAGATGGCGGCACAATGACACACAAGCCTTCAATATCCAGAAGTTTGAATTTGTCTTTCAGGCTACTTTTTATGAAACCCGGAGGATAATACCAGCATGTAATAGAAACACCTTCAATATTTGCTTTTCTTCCTTTTGAACTAAAAAATCGCCGGCTGGCCGTTCTGAATTTTCCCTTTAATATAAGCAGGCTTTCCCAGAGACAAAAACTCGGAAGTATTACCAAAACCACAATTCCTCCCGGTTTCAATAAAGAATCGAAGCAAGCCAGCACCTGATCCAGTTCTCCGGTACAGTTCAGTCCGGCAAAATTTGAGAATATAGCGTCATAAGGTCCTTTATTCTTAAGTTCATTCAATGCTGTATATGAACAAATCTCATTAGTTACAGAACCGTTTACCTTTTGCCGCGAAAGTTTTTCAACCAATTTTGCCTGCATTCCGGTAGAAATATCTGTAGCATGAACATTATGTCCATTCTTAGCCATGAAAATCGCATCTTCGCCAGTACCCGCATTTAATTCAAGAATATCACTCCCCGGTTTTAAATATTTAATAAGATAGTCTCTGACCCTTTCACGTTTGTATTGAATAATACTATTTGTTGAATATACTTCATCAAAAACAAGCGACTGGCCATCAAATGCAACCGAAGCTATATGTTCATTACTATAACTAAATTGACTATCCATTTGCTGGTTTTTCCAACCTCCGGAGTTTTTGTTTATCAATAAATGCAGCAGGTAAATAATACAATGCTGACAGAGCTCTTTTTATTTTGAAAGAATTGATCCCAATTGGTTTTGAGATCAATTGCCTGATATTTTCATATGCAAGATGTTTTTTATAGCTCTTGTGAACATATCGGTGCAATTGTTTGTAAAATGCCGGCTGGTAAGTGTTGCTAAACATCAACGCTAATTCATCTGAATCCTTCCAATTTGTTTTATTACCCAATTTACTTTTGACTTTCTCAAAAAAAACAGTACCAGGTAATGGGTAAGAAACAGAAATTCCTATTTCAAAGGGAAGTAATTCATTAATCATTGAAATCGTTTTTTCAATATCATCCTTTTCTTCGTTCAAATAGCCGAACTGTATAAAAAATGAAGGTTTAATCCCACAATGTTTTAGTAAATGGGTGGCTTCATAAATCTGTTGAACAGTTGTTCCCTTATCCATGGCGTCCAGAATCTTTTGGGATCCGCTTTCTGCTCCCATCCAGATATTTTCGCAACCGGCTCTTTCAAGGTCCCGGATATTATTCTCCTGCAAGAGCAAGTCTACTCTCCCCTGCATTTTAAATTTGAAGTTCAGCCCGCTTTTTTCAATCAAATCTGCAAATTCCTTTACCCATCCGGGTTTAAGACCAAAAATATCATCACAGAACCAGATATGATCAAATCGGAATTTCTGCTTCAGCATTAATAATTCGCTGACAACATTTTGCGGGGTTCTTGAATTATAACGGTTCCCATAAATTGGTTTAGCACACCAGTTACACTTGAATGGGCAACCTCTTGTCGTACCCATATTCATAGAAAAATAACCGGCATTTTTTAACCACATCTCTCGATAAGGCTCCATATCAATAACCTCCCAGGCAGGAAAAGGCAGAGAATCCAGATCTTTTAAAACATTGCGATTATTTGTCTTTACAACTTGATCGTCAAGTTTAAATGCGAGACCTCCGATTTTAGAATATTCCGGATTATTCTCTGCATGTTCCTTAATCAGCTCCAGCAATGAAATTTCTGCCTCACCAATTAAAATAAAATCCGCTCCGGCATTGATGTACATTTCAAATCTGTCGGTAGAGTCGGAACTGGAAACAATCACGATACATCCTCTATCTTTAGCGTACCGGATCATCTTAAATGCTGCATCCCGCATATTCTGCAGGCACATTTTTGTGAGGTAATTAAACCCATCATCATAGATAACAAAAATTCCGGGTTTTTCTTTTTCTAAAGTATGAATTATCGCATCCGGCCCTTTTACAAACATGGTATCAAAAAATGAGACTGGAAAGCCGTGTTTTTTCAGAAATGAAACAGCATATAGAGTTCCCAAGGGTGCATAGGGCTTCCCCGTTGCCCATTGTTTGGGGTCAAAACGTAGAAAATAAGAATGTGTGATCAGAATCTTTTCCATAACCTTGAATCTGGTTAAATACCTATTGGATTATTTAAGGTTTGATAGTTCTGTTAAATCTAAAAATGTTATAGTCATACATACATGTATCCAAACTATAATTTTTAAAAGCAAGTTCATTTACAAAAAGCCGGATATCTGCATCTACTATATTTGAATAACTTTCAGATAATGGAATCACCATCATGTCAGGTTTGTTGGCCGTAAGATCAAAAAATAAACGTTTCTTGGCAAAAGCCGTTTGAGTCACATTAAAATAAATACTGGGGGATTCCCTTTCTGAATAGGCTTGTATCTGGGCCCCATATCCGGCTACAAATACCTTTTCATTTGTAATCGTTTTAGATCGTATCCATAATCCAAGCAGCTTTTTCAAATTCTCACCTTCAAATGCTGCTTTATTACTATTTGATAAACGTTGATTACTTCTCAAAAAGAAGAATTTCTTAACCACAAGTAATGGTTCAAAGGTTTTTGGGAAAAAAACTATCCATAAACCCAACAGGATCTGTTTTAAAGGTGCGTGATAGTTTTCCATCAGAAAGTATACTACATAAGAACTCATTAAAGACATGACCGGCAAAAGATCTTTATAATGGCACCTGTCATACATTCCCAGGATGATAATACCTATAAATTCACTTAGTAGCCATACTTTTAAAAAATCAATCTTCCTGATTAAAACAAAATAAAAGACTAAGGCAGGATAAAATAAAATAAGTTCAGAATAAAAAAAACCATCGGCAAATCTTTGTGCTTTCCATGCAATGGAATGATCCGTCGCGCTGCCGGTTCCAAAATTATCCCCAAACCCATAAAATAAAAATTCACTCATCTTAATACCTGCCCATTCAGCAAGAAAAACGAGCACTCCAACGCTTGTTAAAAATCCCATTAAAAATGCTAACCCTGTCCGCCTGCTTCTTTTTAAAGTAAAGATGAACATAGGAACCATGCCGAAAACAGCAGTAAATCGAAACCCCAATCCAATTCCGGCAAACAGACCGCCGATGAAAGCGTAATTATTTTTTTGGTAAACCATACAGAAATACACCGCGATAATTACACATGTAATTGCATAAGTCTCCGTATAAGAAACGTATTTACCACCGGTCGAATGCCAGAGCAATGAAAGGCCATAAAAACTAATTGCAATTAGTCCGGCCCGGGGGTTAATCATTTTTTCCGCAATTTTAAAAAGGCCATAAATTCCTACTGACTGGACTGCAATGCCCAGCAATCTGGGAAACCAGAAGTTAACGCCAAACAAACTGTCAGAAATTCCAAAAACAAGGAAGATGAGTGGTGACTTGTTATCTACGCCTCCCGTATAAGGAACCTGACCATTTCTTATCCAATTACGGCCAATATATTGCCACATGGATTCATCAAACGTTAATATCATAGGTTCAGTCAGAAAAGAGATAATTAATTGAAGAATCGCAAGAATAAATATTATTTGCAGCGGTTTTATTTTTAAATCTCTATTTTCCACCGTTAATTTCTGCATGCCTTTATACTTTAACAGTCGGTTTTAAATTAAGATAACAAACACATTTTAAACAGGTTTCATTTTTATCTATATCAAGGTTTTTTCTGAATTCGATAGCGCTCGTACTGTTTATGATCGAATCCAAAGAATCCAATTTTATATTACCATATGCTTTGTGGAAAAAACAGGGCCTTACTGTCCCATCGGCTTCAATCACCGTTGACACCCAGGGTGCATTACATTTTTTATAGGGAAATTCATTAAAACCGTAATAGGCGGAATAATAATAAATTATCTTCTGCAATTTTTGAGGTGATTCGGAAATGAAATGATGTTTAAAATCCTCTGCAAATTGAACTATTATATCTTCCAGAATTTCCTCAAGTTCTCCCAATTCAGATTCCAATAAAAGTATTTCCTGTTGTCTGTCTTCAGGCCAAATAGTTTCCCTGTTGAAAGCTGTGCTGCTTACGTCGGCGGGCAGGAAACTTATCGTATCAAGATTGATTTCTTTAGCCGCCCGGATTATGCCGGACCAGTGGCGAAAATTAAGGCGATGTATCACACTTCTTCCGGTAATTTGAAAACGCGGATTAATTGCCCGCACCGACTCAATTCCTTCCTTTAGTTTATTAAACGCTCCTGGAATGTTCCTGATTCTATCATGTAAAACTTCATCCCCATCCAGGGATACAATAATGTCATCTACCCATTTTACTAATTGAGAAGCATTTCTCTTTATAGTGAGACCGGCAGTGAGCAAACTGATTTTAATATTTTCGCGCTTCAATATTTCACAAAACCTGAAAAATTCAGGGTTCAACAAAGCTTCCCCTCCGGACATTACAACTCTCTGGGTATGGTATTTTTTTAATGTATTTAATAATCCCCAGATATCAGATTCATTCAACTGTTTCAGGTTAGGATTTCCTTTCCATATATCGCACATCACACACCTGCAATTGCAGGAACTATGTGGCATTAAAATAACAATAGGCAGGCTGATTATCCTATCGGTTTGCAAACTCAGGAACCGGTTATATGTCTGATATAAAGATTGGACTGTCATGATGCCGTTATGCAGATCCAGGGAAATGGATCATTCTTCCGGAATATTTTGCTTTTTAAATTATATGGATTAAAAATTATTCTATAGCTAAAGCTTTTTATTGACTCATAGGAATGATGAAAATATAATTCTGCCATCCCCCCAAATCCGATCGAATGATAATATGTAATGCTACGTTGTTTTGCGGATTCCAATTCATTGAGATGATAAAAATGGCTATCGAGAATATGAATTTCCCCTACTTCGTTTAATAGGGAAAGTGCGTCGCGGACAACCAGTTCGAAAGAAGGGAAATATTGTATGGACGCAGCAAATACAATCACATCAAATTTTTTATCTGCGGGAATGTACTTTATTCCACCTTCTATAAATCTGATATTTACCATACCAGAAAAAACCCTCCTGGCCTGGCTTAATTCTGATTTGTTAATGTCCGTTCCTGTCACTGTTGAGTTTTTTAAAGTTGCCAGTCTGGCTGAAAGCCAACCATTCCCACAACCTATTTCCAGTATGGATAAAGGTTTCTTCTTATTTTCCAGATAATTTTTTAACCTGTCGGAAGATCTCCTCCTCGCCTGCCATTCATCATAATGAATATGTGCAGGACCAATGAAAGGCAATTGCAAAACCTGTTCATCGGAATATACCCGGCTCTCGCTTTGCCTGGATGCCAAATAAATTTCTTCAAAGTCACTTCCAGGCAAAGAATTACTTAGCTTATTTGTCAACATATCGTTTGCTCTTATGAATTCCGGAAGTTATAGATTTGATTGTTACTTCAAATAATATTTACCATGACTTTAAACAATTTATAACCGGAGAAGTCAAAATCCCTGTAACTCAGGCTGCCGGTACTTCCACATACGATGCAATAGTTTAATTTCATACGGATATTTATGCATATTTATATTGTATCGTATACCAGATACCAGGCGGATGGCTTTCCTTTTGAAATTATTCAACCTTATATCAGTTACTGTAGGAAAGTACCCGTTTAATACTGTCTCAAAATTCTTTATCTTATCTATCATGGAGGGAGTAAGCCAGGGCGTCAATGGATTTTTTCGAAGGTCAAAATTTTCCCAGGCCGGACTTATCCAGTCTTCAAGTTTCTCGGGAAATTTAAATCCTTTTGCGAGGGCCTGGTTATAAAGGTCGGAGCCTTCTGTAGCTACCGGGCTATACGTATACAGAACTATTTCAGTTCCCGGATTAATGCGTTTTATCTTTTTAATAAAACTGATCTCAAAGTCAATCTGCGCTTCCACTTCCTCGGGTGTGGGCGCCGGTGTTCCCAATACGAAAGAATATTCTGGAATAATATCGAATTCCTTCATTCTGGCAGCAAATGCTGCGATCTGTTCGCCACTTTGTGTGCCGCCTTTGTCCATTTGTTTAAGTATAGCATTATTACCGCTTTCGGCGCCAAAGAATATAATCTTACACCCGGCTTCCCGGATCAGTGCAAGTGTGGAGTCTTTGAATTTATGCATGGTATCAATACGCGCCATACCCCACCAGCTCATTTTTTCCTGTAAAATCAATTTTGCAAACTCAACAGTTCTTTTTTCCGATACAAAAAAATTATTATCATGAAATTCGATGGCATCTGCGCCCCATTTATCCTTTATATACTTAATATCTTTATAAATTTTAATAGCAGATTTCGCTTTCCATCTGGCTTCGTAGGTCGGAACGACAGCACAAAATGAACAGGTAAACGGACAGCCAATACTGGAATGATATGCCAATGTTTTCTTTCCCAGATAAGTTTTTCCAAGATATTTATCCATGGAATAAATTTCTGCCAGTTTATCATACGGAAGATCCGGCAAGTCATCCTGTTCTATCAATTCTTCCTTAATTGTTTTAATTATACGATCCTCCGATTTATAAATAAGATTTTTTATAAATTCAAATGGTTCATTTTTATCCAGCGCATCGATGAGTTTTGGAAAACAATGATCACCTGGACCGTTGATAACAAAATCGACATATCCGGAATGAAGGACTGCTTTAAATTGATTTGTAGGGAAATAACCGCCCCAGATTATCTTAATTTCAGGAAAATATTCTCTGACAGTTTTGGAGAAAGGAATCGCCTGTTTAAGTTGTGGACCAGGCATTACGGTAAAGCCGATATATTTAAAATTACCTGTTTCCAGGTATTGCATAATTCTGGCTAAAGGATCTTGCTCCCGGTTGCCATCAACTATAACCCATGGGTATTTACCTTCAACTGATGCTGCGATGTTTAAAATGGAATTCGGCACACGGTGCTTTGCAACAGCGCTTCGTGGATTAACTAATAAAATTCCATTCATAGAAATTCCCGGAGTTAATAACCCCCTTGTGTAGGTACGTCAAAGGCTCCCAATCGGTTGCAAAAACCTTAATTTGATAAGGGAAATACAACCCATTTCCCTTAGTTTCCGTATTCATCAACAAGGGGCCTGATATTTTTGGGACCGTAAAAAATGCTTACAGCCTTTAGAAGTTTACTGCATAATTCAAGCTTTTTCGCACAAGGAAAGGATGTGGTCGTTGCCTATGATATCTGGTCAGATTCCTATGATTGTCAGCCTGGTAACCTGATGCTTGATCTGGATGAACTGATCTTTGCAGGACTTATCAAAGATATGGACCTCCGAAATAAAAAAGTTGCGGATATTGGATGCGGAACCGGCAGACACTGGCAGAAAATATACGAAAAAACGCCAGCCATCCTTTTGGGTTTTGACGTCTCCCCAGGTATGCTACACCAGTTAATACGCAAATTCCCATATGCAGAAACTCAGCTAATTACGGACAATCTGCTTAAATCCTTATCAGATTCGTACATCGATTGTCTTATTACTACCCTTACTATTGCTCATATTAAAAATATTGAAGAAGCCATTTCATCCTGGACAAGGGTTTTAAAGGACGGAGGTGATCTAATCATCACTGACTTTCACCCTTCCATGTTAACAAAGGGAGGTAAGCGCAGTTTCAAATATGAACATGGAAGCCTTTCTGTAATAAATTATATCCACCCTCTGGAAAAGGTGAAGAAAATCTTTCGTAAACACGGCTTCCATTTGATCAGGCAGGAAGAAAGAATAGTAGATGAAGAAGTAAGGGTATACTATGAAGCACAAAATGCGTTGCCTGTTTATTATCGTTTTCAGGGGATTCCCATAATATACGGATTACATTTAAAGAAACAAGGTGCTACTGAATAACGTAACGCCCATAAATGAGAGCCGGCCGGTCGATCTCACTATTTCCGGAGAGAAGATCATGTCTATAGGTTCCGGAAATAAATGGAATAATGTCGATCCTGTACAAATTCGCTTCACAAGCGCTACTGTTTTTCCCGGGCTCATCAATTCTCATGATCACCTCGATTTTAATTGCTTTTCCGTATTAGGGCAAAGAAAATTTACCAGTTACACCGAATGGGGTAAATATATTCACAAAATATACAAAGACAATATAGATGCTGTGTTAAGAATTCCGCTAGATTTAAGGACGGCATGGGGAATGTATAAAAATCTATTGGCGGGAATCACGACTGTGGTAAAT
>DASZHV010000147.1:0-2644 GCA_035937535.1 Puia sp.
GATAAGAACATTCCGGGAAATTTAGATGGCCCGGATAAAACTGTGGAGATTGAAGGAATGAACAACCTGCGTACGTATAAGGATTTTGAAACTGGCGGACTGTTCCCCATGTACATTTACTATAATTTCTCAGGTCACATATTGGATCTGAAATATTCTTTGCTTACCTACTCCGTAATCATTGCGGGACTATTGTTTTTGTTTTATCGAAATCCTCACCACTCCAGGGATCCGGATAACCTGTTTTTATTTGGCTTCTTCTTATATATACTGCTCGAACTTTTTATTATAGCTCCCCGTCCAGGATATTCACTTATACAATGGATATTTCCTCTTTATATTATTGCACTAAAATACATGAGGAACCAGACGGTTCTATCGCTGATGATCATTTCATTTTTATTGTATCACGGCTTTCCCTTTTTGTTCTTATATCCTTATCAATTTCATCTTGCCGAATTATTTTTCATCATTACTTTAATATACTCCATCTTTCAAAGTTTAAATAAAAAGAATCTTTCGGTGCAGTTAAATAATTAAGAGCCTTTATAGAATGGATGAAGATTGATCCTTTTTATTGTTAAAGCTTTGATATATTAATACGATTTCTTTTTTATCAAAATTGAATTGTAAGCTTAACTGGAATCAGATATTTCCCAATCTGAGCAATTTATGTGACAATAGTTCCCACTTTAAATCTTATGATGTGAAAACAACCCATATTAATTTCCTCATTAGGTTAAGGTTTCACTGGCAGGGATCCCAATAATGACTTATTGAACGGACTTAAGCGTTGAATTCGCCAAATCCGGCACAAATCCTTTATTTCCGGCCACAAACAAATATTTCGGCTTGGTAGTTGGCTTTTATAGTGTATCCTAATTATTGGATACTTAACAAACTTCATTTCGGTCCTCATAGCAGGAAATATTCCGGTGCCATAGTTGTCAATAAGATTGGCCGGAATAAAGTGGAATAAACTTTTGTTAAGCAGGACTCCTCTATTAGTCCGGCTGTAAATCGTCGGAACAATTAATTAATATCAAACCAGGTCGAAATCAGGAATCTGATTTTTATCTAAACAAGGGAAATTAGAATGATTGGCGAAAGTCAATGTTTAAAAGACCTGCATACATATTTTTTTAACTTTAATTAATCAATTTTTACATGAAAACAAGGAAAGTTTTACAAATGATTACAGCGTTATTGATCGTATCAATACTTAGTTGTAAAAAAGATTCGACAACAGGAACAAATCCTAAAGTGATTTCAACGAACCCGACAAGCAATCTGACAGGCGTTCCCCGTAACAACGCAATTGCATTTACGTTCAGCGAGGCAATGGATCCCACAACGATCAACAATTCTACATTTATGTTGAAGCAGGGTTCAACGGCAGTTCCAGGCACAGTGACTTATTCCGGAACGACGGCAACATTTACACCGACGACTATTCTGGCACCCGGAACTGCCTATACTGCGACGGTAACTACCGGAGCAAAAACCCCGGCTGGTATCGGACTGGCATCAAACACGGTTTGGAATTTTACCACCGGAGGCAGCACAGCAACACTGGCAGTTGTTGATTTAGGAGCCGCAGGAAATTTCGTAATTGTTGCCAAATCAGCTATCAATAACAGTTCTACTTCAGTAGTGACGGGTGATTTGGGCCTGAGTCCCGCTGCTACATCTTATATTACCGGATTGTCCCTGACCAACGCAACCGGATATGCGACATCGGCTCAGGTGACAGGAAAAATATACGCAGCAGATATGGCGGCTCCTACTCCTGTTAATATGACCACGGCTATAAACAATATGGTTACAGCATACAACAATGCAGCCGGTCGTACTTCACCGGATTTTTCTGAATTGGGCACTGGAAATATTGGCGGGAAAACGCTTGTTCCGGGACTATATAAATGGACGAGTAATGTAACATTGCCATCAGATGTTACGATATCAGGCGGGGCAAATGATGTATGGATTTTCCAGATTTCCGGCAACCTCAATACGAGTTCTGCTGTGAAAATAATCCTCAGCGGAGGAGCTCAGGCCAAGAACATTTTCTGGCAGGTAGCGGGCCAGGCGACTCTTGGAACAACTTCTCATTTTGAAGGAAATATATTATCAATGACGGGTATTACATTTCAAACAGGTTCATCCATCAATGGAAGGGCCCTGGCTCAGACAGCAGTCATTCTTGATGCCAGTAGCATTACAAAACCATAAAAATTTAAGGAAATCAATTTTCATTAGAGGCTGGCTATCTTTAGCAGCCTCTTTTTTAATGGAGTATTTTCATCCAGACACCTGCCTGGTAACTGAAAGAGGTTATGATTTAAAATCGTACACTTAACATCATAATAACGGGCATTCTACAGCATTACTGAAGTTTAAATGTTTGATTATTAATATTATAGAAACCTGGCACTTTCTATGTGCTTCCAAAAAGGGTTTCTGAGTTTTTTTCGAATCCATTATTCAGCCCTTGTAAACCAGCTAAACAATTATCATGTTTAAAAATTATTTCAAAATCGCTTTGCGAAACCTGAAAAAAAACAAGCTATACAGCTTCGTCAATATCATTGGTCTTACCATCGGTATTACCAGTTGTATCCTGATCGGATTGTATATCGGCCAC
>DASZHV010000148.1:0-16084 GCA_035937535.1 Puia sp.
TATAAAGTAGTGCCTGTGATTCCATATTATGGTTATGCGCGCCAGGACCGAAAAGATAAACCCCGGGTTGCCATAGGTTCCAAGCTGGTAGCCAATATGTTGGTAGCAGCGGGGGCGGACAGGGTCATTACTATGGACCTTCACGCACCCCAGATCCAGGGTTATTTTGACATACCGGTTGATCACCTGGACAGTTCGGCCATTTTTATACCCTATATAGAGAATCTTAAACTGGAAAACCTTACATTTGCGGCCCCTGACGTGGGAAGTGCTAACCGTATACGGGAAATCGCTTCTTATTTCAACGCTGAAATGGTGATTTGTGATAAGCACCGTAAAAGGGCAAATGAGATTGCCAGTATGGTGGTGATCGGGGAAGTGGGAGACAGGGACGTGGTGCTGATCGATGATATTTGTGATACAGGCGGAACGCTTGCCAAGGCAGCAGGACTGTTAAAGGAAAAAGGAGCCAGGAGTGTGAGAGCACTTTGTACCCACCCGGTGCTCAGTGGTAATGCATATTCAAATATCGAGAACAGTGTTTTGGAAGAACTGGTTGTTTGTGATACGATTCCACTCAGGCAGAAATGTTCTAAGATAAAAGTGCTGAGTGTTGCAGAACTTTTTGCAATTGCCATCCGGAATGCGTATGAAAACAGAAGCATCACCGGTTTGTTCATTCACTCACAACTTAGAAATAAGTAAGTATTTTTTAAATCAATTATAAACATGCAAACAATTACCATCGAAGGACAACTCAGGACCGGCCTAGGCAAACAAGCCACCCGCCAACTCCGCTCTGAGGGAAAAGTGCCCGGTGTAATTTACGGGGGTGCACGCGAACTGAATTTTTCAGCGCCTGTCACGGCTTTTAAGAACCTTGTATACACACCGGATTTTCAGCTCGCAGAAATTAAACTGGAAGGTGCAACCTATCGTTGCATCATGAAAGATATCCAGTTTGATAAAGTTACAGACGATCTCAATCATGTAGATTTCCTGGAACTGGTGGAAGACAAAAAAGTGATCGCTACCATTCCGCTAAAATTTACCGGCGCTGCAAAAGGCGTTAAGGATGGCGGAAAGCTCATCACGAAAATGAAAGCACTGAGGGTAAAAACTTTACCGAAATACCTGCGCGAAAATATTGTAGTAGATCTTACAAATCTTGAACTGAACGGCAATGTTCGCGTGGAAGATGTTAAAGCAGATAATTATGAGATCCTGAATTCCCCAAGAATTCCGGTTGCATCTGTTGTCCTTACCCGTGTATTGAAACAGGAAGAAACAACAGTGCCGGTTGCCGGTGCCGCTGCGCCCGCCGCTGCAGCTACTGCTCCTGGTGCTCCTGGTGCTACCCCTGCTGCCGGTGCAAAAGCCGCTGCTCCGGTTGCTGGTGCGAAAGCTGCACCTGCTGCTGCAAAACCCGCATCAAAGAAATAAGTAAGAATTCATTTATGAAAAGGCTGTCTTGGTTTATTCCTGCAGCCTTTTTTAATTATCAATTATTGATCATTAAACTATAACTTGAAACTACACTCCCATACTCCCATACTCCCATACTCCCATACTTTTGCAGTATGTCTTTCTTAATCGCCGGATTGGGCAATATTGGTTCTGAATATGAAGGAACCCGTCATAATATTGGATTTGATGTAATTGATGCCCTGGTATTCAAACACGGTGGAAAATTTTCAATTGATCGTTTAGTGGCCAGGGCAGAAATTTCCTATCGAGGGAAAACACTTACCTGCATCAAACCTACAACATATATGAATTTAAGCGGGAAGGCTCTGCATTATTGGCTGGAAAAGAAGCAAATTCCACTCGAACGATTACTTGTTATTACTGATGATATTGCCCTTCCCTTATCAAGATTTCGTTTAAGGGGAAGCGGAACGGATGCAGGGCATAATGGATTAAAAAGCATTTTTGAAGAATTGCAGACTGAAAAATATCCAAGACTCAGGTATGGCGTCGGGAATGATTTCCCCCGCGGCATGCAGGTTGAATATGTATTGGGAACCTGGCGGAAAGAAGATCTTCCGCTTATAAAAATAAAAAATGAAAAGGCAGTTCAGATCGTGGAAAGTTTTGTACATATGGGTCTGGAAAGGACAATGAATGATTATAACAAAATAGAGATAACGCTATGATTTGTAATTGGGAATCATTATTTTAGCAGTCAATTTCTGACCGGGTCAAATGACCCATTCCACCTCCTATGATGAAAATCCACGCCTATCCAGGCCTATTGAACACTATAAGAATCTACTATTTAAAACCTTAATCGAATATGAAAATATTCTGTGTTGGTCGTAACTACGCTGCGCACGCCATTGAACTGAACAACGAAGTACCGGAGGAACCGGTCATCTTTATGAAACCGAAAAGTGCCCTGCTCCAGGCCCACACTCCTTTCTATTATCCTGAGTTCACAAATGAACTGCATTATGAATGTGAACTCGTTCTGCGCATTTCAAAAAACGGGAAATATATTCAGGATCGTTTTGCTTCCAAATATTACGATGCGCTAAGTGTAGGCATCGATTTTACCGCCAGGGATATTCAGAATGACCTGAAAGCCAAAGGTCTCCCCTGGGAAAAAGCAAAGGCCTGGGATAACTCAGCTGCAGTTGGAAAATGGATTCCTTTCCAGAATGTAAAAAACAAAAAGGATATCAATTTTGGACTATATAAAAATAAGGAACTGGTTCAGCAGGGAAAATCAAGCCTTATGCTGAATAATTTCGACAGTATCGTGGCTTATATTTCAACTTATTTTTCCATTAATATCGGAGACCTCATTTTTACGGGAACACCCGCCGGTGTTGGCGAATGCGTAGTCGGTGACGAACTGGAAGCCTTTATAGAAGATGAAAGTATGCTCGCTGTTGAGATAAAATAAATTCTCATCCGTCATTTGGCTGACCAAATTTTTGAAATGACCGAATCCGGAATTTTAATTCGTGCCTTTAGACTAATGGCTACCGCCCGTGCGATGGCCGCTGTCTATGAGCAAAACCGGTCCATCTGCAAATACGTTCACTCAGTTTCTTCAGGACATGAAGCGATTCAGCTGGCAACTGCTTTTCAACTTGAATCGCAGGATTTTGTAAACCCTTATTATCGTGATGAAAGTCTTTTACTCGGACTGGATTTTTCTCCTGAAATCCTCATGCGCCAGTTGCTTGCCAGGGGCAACGATATTTTCACAGGCGGGAAAGTTTATTATTCTCATCCAAATTTCCGTGGAAGCGATAAACCCACCATCATCCACCAGAGCAGTGCAACAGGTATGCAGGCTATACCTGCAACGGGTCTCGCCCATGGAATTGCAATAAAGGAAGCAGCCGGCAGGATTCAAAATAATCCTTTGGTGCTTTGTTCATTCGGCGATGCAAGTATTACAGAAGGTGAGGTAAGCGAAGCCTTTCAGGTCGCTGTACTCAAAAAGCTTCCCATTATATATCTCGTGCAGGATAATGAATGGGGTATCAGTGTTTCTTCGGAAGAAGCAAGGAACATGGATGCATTTTATTATGCAGGCGGATTTGCGGGAATGGAAAGAATTAAAATCGATGGATCTGATTTTGAACAGTCATACAATTGCATGCAGCAGGTTTTTCAGTGGGTAAGAAAATACAGGAGCCCTTATCTTGTTCAGGCAAGAGTTCCGCTTCTTACACACCATACCAGTGGTGTTCGTATGGAAGCATATCGTTCAGAAGCCGATCTGGCCAAACATCGCGCTGCTGATCCTTTGACAGTTATAAAACGTCAGTTGCAAAAACAAGGGATCACGCAGGAATATATTTCTGAAATAGAAAACAACGCATCACAGTTTGTCGCGGGAGAATTTCAAAAAGCATCAGCTGCTCCTGAACCTGATCCAATCACCGCGGGAGAAAATATTTTTGTTCCTTCAACAATAATTTCTGAGTCCGGTGAAAGAGAACCTGCCGAGGCAAAGAAAATCCCGATGGTGGATGCAGTACTATATGCACTCAGGGAAATATTGGAAGATAATCCTGAAGCGATTTTATACGGACAGGATATTGGAAGAAGACTGGGTGGTGTATTTCGTGAAACAGCCACGCTGGCGGCACAGTTCGGTGACGAACGTGTTTTTAATACAGCTATTCAGGAAGCTTATCTGATTGGTTCCACTGCCGGCATGTGCGCAGCCGGATTAAAACCTATCGTTGAAATTCAGTTTGGTGATTATATTTTCCCAGGATTTAACCAGCTCGTTACCGAGATTTCAAAATCCTGTTATCTCACTGATGGAAAATTTCCAATTCAAACCCTGATACGTGTTCCGGTAGGTGCTTACCAGGGTGGAGGTCCTTATCATAGCGCCTGTATTGAAACAACACTTTTATCCATCAAAGGATTAAAAATTGTGTATCCTTCCAATGCTGCAGATATGAAAGGATTGATGAAATCAGCATTCCTGGATCCCAACCCGGTGATCATGCTTGAGCATAAAGGTTTGTACTGGAGCAAGGTTCAGGGAACGGAAGAAGCTAAAAGACCGGAACCTTCACGCGATTATATTATTCCTTTGGGCAAAGCTGCTGTTGTACTGGAAGCATCTGAGTATGCTATAGATAACGGGGAATCCGCCGCAGTGATCACTTACGGCATGGGTGTATACTGGTCTCTCGCAGCAGCAAAAAATCTAAACGGACAAATTGAAATCATTGACCTGCGTTGTTTATTTCCGCTGGATGAAGAACTTGTTTTTGAAACTGTTCGCCGACACGGTAAATGTCTGGTCCTCACAGAAGAACCACAGAATAATTCTTTTGCAGAAGCCTTAGCAGGGCGCATTTCGAAAGCCTGCTTTCATTCGCTGGATGCAGCTGTAGAAGTGCTTGGCGCAATGGATGTTCCCGCGATACCGATGAATATCGGGCTTGAAAATGAAGTGCTTCCGAATGCTGTTAAGGTGGAAACCCGGTTACGAAATCTACTTTCTCAATAATCATGTTAATGTGCCGAATACGGAATTGTAGAAAATGAAAAATGTGAAAATTGAATGGGGAAATGATAATGTAAAAAGGTGGAAATTGATGTATGATTTATTATATGCTAAATTTCATATTTTCAAATTATCATTTCCCCATTCAATTTTCACATTTTTCATTTTCTACAATTCCGTATTCGGCACATTAATACGTATTCGCCATACTAATGTGAATCTTCATTATCAGTATCTTTTATTCTGAAAGAAGGAGCTACATAATCTTTCGGCAAATATTCATCCGGAACGGTGGTTTTATTTCCGTCACGAATATTACTGTAATGAGATGACATGATCTCGACACCGGCTTCATTAAATATATCCTGGATATTCTGATGAAGTTGGGAATAAATGCTACTCTGCATGTTAGCTATTTTAGAATATCCATTTATCTGATATTTCACATAAAAATCATTCAGGCTTTCCTGGAATACAAATGGCAGCGGATCTTTTTCTATTAAATCGGTTGCCAGCGCGGCTTTTATTAATAGTTCATGAATTTGTCTCCAGGGTGTATCATATCCTATGGTTATACTGGTATGTAAAATCAGTCCTCTTTCAGCTGCTTCGGCGCTGAAATTAGTCGTATGACTGTTCATCACCGATGTATTCGGAATGGAAATAATTTCATTTTTAATTGTTTTAATCTTTGTCACCAGTAAAGATTTTTCAATAACATCCCCGGTAGCATCACCAATTTTCACCCTGTCCCCGATTTTATACGCACGCATATAAGTAAGAACGAGACCGGAAACAATATTCCCCAATGCTCCCGCAGATCCAAATGTAAACAGGACGCCCAGAAAAACGGATACACCTTTAAAGACCGGAGAATTCGAACCCGGCAGGTATGGAAAAATTACTATCAGCATAAAAGCCAAAAACAAGACACGAATAATTTGATAGGTTGGGTTGGCCCAATCAATATAAAATCCCGGAATTTTGAGAGCACCTCTTTCAATTTCCATTTTAAAATAACGCAGTATTCGTAAAAAATAACGGAAAAAGAAGACCAATACTATGATCGTAAACAGGTTTGGCAGATAATCCCATATAGATATCAGGATATTTTTAATGGGATGGAGAAAATAGGAAATGAGTTGGCCCGCGAGGCCGCCTGTCCATGGAAAAATCCCAAATAAAATTGGCAGGGACAGATAAATCAGGATAACCACTAAAATCCATCTGATAAAGTTGATGAGCGAGAGCATCACACGCACCTGCCGTTCTGTGTCCAGGAACTCATAACTCCGGATTTTTATTCCTTTAATACCGATTCCCTTCTGTTTTTCTATCTTCCGTTTTATCCACCGGAAAAATCTGTTCGTCGAATAAATGATCAGGATAAGAAGAAAAAGTACTAGCACAGCCAGAAGAATTTCTTTCATTTTCGTTTGCCAGCTGTTCTGTATTTTGTAATCTTTAATCGAATGGGTAATAATATTCTTATATTCTTCCGCTAATTTCTCTGTTGTGGAATTCATCCATATCGCGTCCTGCTCAGATATACTGATTATTGTTTCTTCTCCATAACTAATATCCGTTGTAAGTTCAGAAGGAACGACGAACATGGAATCTTCTGAATAAAAATAATCCTCCGCAAGTTTATATATTCGGCCGGATATTACTCTTGCACGTTCTTTAGGTGAATAGCTGCCCAGCTTTGTAAATACATAGAATAAAGTATCCCGTGAAAGAATAACGGGGAAACCACTTACAGTTGCCCGGAGTGAATCAATTTTTAATCTTTGTAAAATTCTTCGCAGGGAATCCTTAATCCTGATCCTGTCCTGTTCATCAGACAGCGCCTGTCTTTTTGAATTGTTCCCGGCCCCAAGACGGAGCATTTCATTTTTTAATTCCAGCAGCCGCAGTGAATCTCCAATTTGATCCACCCTAATATTTTGAAATTCTTCAGACTGATTGGATAGAATTAGATTTTTTTCCGAATCAACTGTTTTGGAGACCGATTGCTTTCTTTTTTTTAAAATCGAATCGGATTGTGCATAAAGGGAATTGACTCCGGAAAGGATCCAAAGAAATACATAAAATGAAATTGACAGGATCCGGTTCATTTCATAAAATAAATTACACTAAAGTTCGCCTTTTCAGGGCTGATAACTAAAACTGGCTTTCTGGTCTCCGATCATCAGGTCAAAATTCCCTGGTTCGGTGACTGTTTTCAGATTTGCATTTACGAATGCCAGATCTGCTGCAGTCAGTATAAATGATACAGTTTGTGTTTCGCCTGGTTTCAAATTTATTTTCTTAAATGCCCGTAAGCGCTGCATATTGGGCGTGATACTGGCATATTGCTGATGCGTATATAGTTCAACAGAATGTTTCCCTTCTCTCGCGCCTGAATTTGTGACTGTAATATTTACTGTTATACTTCCTTTACTTTTCAATGCAGGTGAACTCAGGTTGATTGTTCCATATGTGAATTTGGTATAACTCAAACCCCATCCAAAGGGAAAGAGTGGATTGTATCCGTTCCATGTCATATCTGAATTAAAAATCTCACGCACGTCTTCAGTATGTTTCCTGTCGTAGAGCACTATTTCTCCTGAATAACGGGGATATGAAAAAGGGAGAATGCCCGCCGGATTGTAATCACCAAACAAAACATCGGCAATCGCTTCAGCAGTTTTTTTACCCGACCAGTAAGCCATCAATATTCCCTGCATGGAAGGTTCAATACCGGTTATTAATCGAGGTCTTCCTTCTGTCAAAACTAGTATAACAGGTTTGCCGGAAGCAGCTGCAGCGCGGGCGAGGGCCATTTGATTTTCAGGCAAGGCAAGATCGCTGATATTTCCAGGGCTCTCGGCATAGGCATTTTCGCCCAGGCATAAAACGATATAGTCTGCATCTGCTGCTGCCGATTTTAAGCGAACTGTATCATAATTCTGAGTATCCTCAAATCCCTTTACGCTTATAACGGTGCTTTTTCCACCGGTTTTTTCTGAAATAGTTTCACCGATCGTTTTGCTGTCTGCAGGATACCATTGTTCCTGATTACCCTGCCAGGTATAAGACCAGCATCCATTCAGCGGCGCGATACTATTTGCGGAAGGACCTGCGACCAATATCTTTTTATCCTTTGGCAGGGGTAAGATATTATTTTGATTTTTGAGCAGGGTCATTGCTTCCTGGGCTGCAAGGAGTGCAACCTGCTGATATTCTGGTTTCCCGAAATTAGCGAGTGTTCCTTCTTCAGGATAAGGATTGTCAAAAAGACCCAGGCGGTATTTCAGTGTGAGTATATGGCGAACAGCATCATTAATACGGTCTATCGAAACTTCATTTTTCTCAACGGCTTCTTTCAGCAAATCAAAAAATGAATAATCCATGGGCACCATGCTCATGTCAACACCGGCATTTACGGCGAGAACAACAGCCTGTCGTGGAGTACTGGCAACCA
The DNA here is from genome assembly GCA_035937535.1 of Puia sp. Lineage (GTDB taxonomy): Bacteria > Bacteroidota > Bacteroidia > Chitinophagales > Chitinophagaceae > Puia. Next base: position 8,454 of record DASZHV010000148.1, read on the forward strand.
GGTGGCGTGTATGCAGGCGTATGATGTCTTCCCAATCTGTAACTATAACACCCTGGAATCCCATTTCAGTTCTTAATACATCAGTGAGCAGGTATTTACTGGCATGTACCGGTACTCCATTGATTTCTCCTGAATTGATCATAATGGTGGCTGCTCCTGCCTTGATGGCTTCATGGAACTGAGGCAGAAAATATTCCCTCAGTTCTATTTCGGGAATATAGGATGGTGTCCGGTCCTTACCACTTCGCGCGGCAGAATAACCCAGGTAATGTTTCATACAGGCAGCTACCGCTGTAGGGTTGGACAATCCATTGGCCTGGAATGCATGAACAGCTGTTGGTCCCATGGTCTTACCGAGAAACACATCTTCTCCATATGTTTCCGGAAATCTTGACCAGAGGGGTTGCCGGCCACAATCAAGCACTGGAGCGAATTCCCAGCGAACTCCGGATGCACGCATTTCATTGGCAGTAATATGGGCAGCCTGATCAACGAGATCCGGATTGCGTGTCGCTGCCATGGCAATATTTTGCGGAAAGAGGGTGGAGTTGAGTGTATATGTTTGGCCGTGCATCCCATCGAGCCCATATATGACCGGAATTTTCAGTCTGGTTTTTTTAGCTTCGTCCTGAATTTCTGTTTGAATCTCCCTCCATTTTTCTACTGGAAGTGCATGAGATGTGGTATTCAATACGGAACCTACTTTATAATCTACCACGGCATGTTTCAAAGCTTCGGGATCCAGTGACCCGTCAGTATTTGACCAGCTACCCTTTGCGATCAGGGTTAGGGTTACCTGGGTCATCTGACCGATTTTTTCATCCAGTGTCATCTCACTGATCAGCTTGTCTACTTTCCGGTTGATTTCCGGCGTTTGGGCATGCAGGTTAGTAAGACCTATCAGTAAAATCAGGGCGGTTGTCAATCGTTTGAATGGCATATACAATTGTTTTTAGAAGGGACACTAAGTTAACAGGATTCAGATAAACCAGGAGTAGAATTTATTCTCCCAGCACCAGTCTTTTGTGCAGGTTTTTCAGGGTCAGTTCAGGATCAGAACTGAGGCCCGGATGCACTTTTGAGCATTGGAGTACAGTACTTCGGGTAGCCGTTAGCCAGCGAAACCGGGAACCCATATCCAGTTTTCCAATAGGCCCTGCTTCGGGCCCTCCCTTACAAATATTGCAGAATGCAGACAGGTGTTTTTTTATTTCATCCATTTCCAGTCCGGGTGAAAGGGCAAAGAGTCTTTCTTCATTCAAACTAAATAAAGCATCCAGGAAAGAAAGGGATTGGCAATACAGGATCACACCCACATTCATGAATTCTTCCCTTTCCACTTTAGGAACCACACGGATAACCGCATATTCAAACGAGTGCTGCTCTTGCATTTTGCGCTTCTTTTATAAAAATTTTCGAAGAGGCAAGACGAATCTCCAGGAAACGGAGATACATATCTCTCGCTTCACCGGCGGACTGACCACTTTCCTTCAGCCATTCATCCGGAATCAAATGAACAATGTCTTTGAGTTTCCGGGATGTCAATATGGATTGAAATTTTTCATCTGTTTCATCAATTCTGTTTGCATAAGGCAGTAACACATGGTTTTTTACCTGTGGGAAAGCTGTCTCAGCCTTTAACTCCCAGTTCTCAGGCGAAAAGTGAAAATACAAAGAAGCACCGTGATCGATTAACCATATTTCTTTATTCCATACAAGCATATTTGTATTGTTTGAAGTCCGGTCGACATTGGTCAGAAAACTATCCAGCCAGACAATTGCGGAAGCGAGAAATGGATCTACCGGCGTAACCAGGGGATCAAAACTGATGGCGCCGGAAAGGTAATGCAGGCCCAGGTTCAGTCCCACACTGGCTTTGAGAAGGTCCTGAATTTCCTCATCAGGTTCAGTACGTCCGAATGCAGAATCGAGTTGGGCAAAAACAATTTCGGGAACACGCAGGCCCAGGGCACGAGCTATTTCTCCGCCCACCAGTTCCGCGATAAGGGATCTTGCGCCCTGGCCCGCACCACGGAATTTCAGAACGTATAAGAAATTGTCGTCAGCTTCTGCTATGGCCGGAAGGGAACCACCTTCCCGGAGGGGCGTGATATATCGCATAACACGCACTTGTCTGATTTCCGGTTGAATGATTATAAGTTTTTATTTTTTCCTAATTACATTTACAAGAACATAAAGCTAGGTTGAAAATATTAAAAAAGGCGTAAGCGTAAGGCGTAAGGCGTAAAGCTTAAGGCTTGAATTAATAATTAATAATTAATAATTGAAAAGATTTCTGCTTATTATCCTGCTCTCTGTAATAACTAAAGTTGCATTGCCCCAGGCCCAGTATATTTCTTTCCGTATAGATTCTGCGGTGCGTGCAGCCATTGAAGCCCGTCATATTCCGGGATTGCAGATTGCTGTCGTAAAATACAGCCTGGTTCTTAAAAAGGGAAACTATGGATTTGCGAATCTGGAAGATCGCGTACCCGTCACCGATAGTACCAGGTTTGCCATCGCTTCCATGAGCAAGGCATTTACCTGCGCCGGGATACTATTATTAATGGAAGATGGGAAACTTAGTCTTGATGATTCAGTTGGAAAATATTTTGATTCGCTGCCTCCCAGCTGGAGCGGCATTACTTTGCGTCGGTTGATGAATCACACTTCCGGACTCCGGGATGATTGGGATAACAGGGATGATATTTTCTTTTATAAAAACGACAACGACAGCTCTTTCCTGGCTGCAATTAAAACGCAACCTTTAAAATTTCAACCCGGACAGGGATTCAGTTATAGTTGTGGTCCCTTTTTGCTTGGACTTATAATTTCAAAAGTATCGGGAGAATCTTATCCTGATTTTATGAAACACCGGATCTTTGATAAACTGGGCATGGTGAATTCATGTATCAATGACGCGGATAGTATTATTTCAAACCGTGCGGCAGGATATATTATAAGAGATCAGAAAATTGTACATGGCCGGCAAATTTCTTCCGCCGCGCAAGCAAGAGGTGATGTGGGTGTGTTGACGACGCTCACTGATATGCTTAAATGGTACACTGCTTTACAAGATACTTCACTCCTCAAAAAGAGTAGCATAGACGAGATGTTTTCTCCCGGACTGTTGAACGACAGCAATAAAATTGCCTATGATTTTGGATGGTTCCTGGGTCCTTACCGGGACCATCCACTCATCACTCATAATGGTGCATTCAGAACGGGGTATAGTTCTATAATGGATATTTATCCTGAAGATCATGTCGGTATTATTATTTTATGTAATCTTCAGAGAGCAGGTATGGAGCAGCTTGCCAGGAATATTGTCGGCTTGTTCAATCCTGATTATGGACTTGCTTCGCAGATGTTAAGAGATTCAACGGATCCGGATTCGGTCCGTACTCTATTGCTTAAAAGTGATTTCACTGAATTAGGACTCAATATTGACACAACGAGGAAAATGATCAATACATTGCATGTGCCTTTTTATTTTGAAAATGATAACGAACTCGCGATGTTTCGGAATGTTACGGAATTTAATTTCATCAAAGCGATTAAACCTTCCAAACCCAGGCCGGATATTTTCGGAGATATCATCCAGGGTATTTATCTATATGAAGTAAAGTGCAGAGATCAGCCCACGCGGTATTTCGCATTTTTCCTTAACCCGACCGGGAAACTTGTTTACCTGGATCTGGAAGAATGAATATTCACCCTAGTTACCACAGGCGTAACCGTTTTGAACGCTGTCTGCCTTGATATAAATTATTATCTGACCTCCAAGATTAGCTGTACCCTTTGCGGATATGCTCGCAAAAGCTCCTTTTTTGAGATTTACATATACAGTAAGTGGTAATAATGGATTTTGAACCGTTGTTGTTCCAGCAGAATCCAGATATGAAACTGAACTGATGGCTCCTCCTGTGCCTGATACTCCAGCCAGGTACTGAACCTGCTGGTCTTTTGACAAAGCTTTACTAATCGTATAGGATATCGAGCAGGTTGTCATATTGTTATTGGCTGAAGGCTTACTGCATGAAAAGGGTACTGAAACAATCAGCAGCAGGACAAGTATTTTCACCTTCACAGAGTTCATATTTTCTTATTTAATAGGCAAATATAAGCAGGGGCTTCTGGTTCTCAGAGATTAGCTTCGCTGAGATTAGCTTTGCTGAGATTAGCTTTGCAGAGATTAGCTTCGCTGAGATTAGCTTTGCTGAGATTAGCTTCGCTGATCTCAGTAGGGGCTTACATAAAAATGCCCTGCGTGCCTTCGGCACATTGGTTTTTCTATTCATCGTCTTAGGCGAACAAGTTCGCCACGTCTCTGAATAGAAAAACCCTCAGCTTGCGCTGAGGGCATTTTTTTGTGCGGAAGAGGAGATTCGAACTCCCACGCCAGTTACGGCGCTACCACCTCAAAGTAGTGCGTCTACCAGTTTCGCCACCTCCGCAACCTGGACTTTAAAATGGACTGCAAAAATAGCTTTTCCTCATTATAAATCCCACTCCCAATTTTCTCTGAATCAAAAGAGGGTTCAATTTTTCCTGACAACGATCCGGAATGTGGTTCCCCTGCCTATATCTGATTGTTTTACAAATAATTCACCTTTATGATATGTTTCCATGATCCGCTTGGATAAAGAAAGCCCCAGGCCCCAGCCCCTTTTTTTTGTAGTAAACCCGGGATCAAAAACACGGTGGATATTTCCGGGCGAAATCCCCTTTCCGGTATCACTAACATCAATGATAACCTGCTGTTGTTCATCCTTTATTTTAACCTCAATATTTCCCCTGCCTTCCATCGCATCCAGGGCATTCTTCAATAAATTTTCTATGACCCAGTCAAACAAAGGGGGTGAAATATTTGCTTCAATATGTTCATGCCCGTCCGTCTCAAAATAAAACTGAACTTTGGTAGTAGTTCGTCTCCGCATATAATCCAGCATCTGCTGTATCTGAATTACCAGGTCAGATTTTTCCAGTCGCGGAATACTACCGATTTTACTGAATCTGTCGGAAACCAATTTTAATCTGTCCACATCTTTTTGAAGTTCTGAAACCGTTTCACCGGAAATCCCTTCTTCTTTCAACATTTCAATCCAACCCTGGAGTGATGATAAAGGTGTTCCCAACTGATGGGCTGTTTCCTTGGCCATTCCGGCCCAGACCTGGTTTTGTGTTGCACGGTTATGCGATGTAATGGAATAAATAATAAAAAAAATCAGCACGGAAACAAGCAGCAATTGGATGATCGGAAAATAACGGACCTGGTCAAGCAAGGCGGTATGTCCGTAGTAATAACGGTTAGCTGTATAGGGTGAATCGCTCCATTTTATTTCCAAAGGTGCATTTTGCGAACGAAATATTTTTAGTTGTTTTGAGAGGTAGGATTTGTCATTCTCAATTTTCAACGAATCCAGGTTAAAATAATTTGTTATGCTGTCGTTTTCATTCGTTTCAATAATAGGAATGGAATGTTGCTCATTACGGATCAGGTTGGGCAGGGTAAGATCAGGATTTATTACGGCTTTACTTGCTGCCAGCCATTGTTCGATTTTCTGTTGTTCTTCCATTTGAATTTTCTGTGCCAGGTACTGTGAATAAAATATTGTTCCACATACTATAGCAATTCCAAGAAGGGCCAGTAGCCAGCGCCAGTTAAATCGAAATCCGATCATGCCACTAATGTAGGTAAAGCGGGCGAAATCATTTTTCACTTAACGTTTACAGGGCAAAGCCTTACTTTTGGCCGGCTTTTTTATTCCAAATATTAATACAGTTTGGCTAAAGTATCAGTTGTCATCATCAATTTTAACGGGCGAAAATTCCTGGAACAGTTCCTGCCTTCCATATTAGCGGGCACTTATTCCAATATGGAGCTTATCGTAGCCGATAATGCATCTACGGACGATTCGCTTAAATTTCTTCGCGCAACTTATCCCTCGGTCAGGATTATTGAGTTGAAAAGAAATCATGGATATGCCGGCGGTTATAATGTGGCATTGAAAGAAGTGAAATCGGACTACTACGTTTTACTGAATTCAGATGTTGAAGTAAGCCCGGGATGGATAGAGCCGGTGATAGAATTGATGGAAAATGATAAGAAAATCGGGGCCTGTCAGCCTAAGATTTTAAGTTACCATCAAAAAGAACAATTTGAATATTCAGGGGCTGCCGGCGGATGGCTTGATTGTTTGGGTTATCCCTTTGCCCGCGGGCGTATTTTTGATATTTGTGAAGTGGATGAGGGTCAGTATAATGATAACCAGAAGATCTTCTGGGCCAGCGGAGCGGCCCTATTCGTAAGAGCGGAGTTATTTTATAAGGCAGGTGGTTTGGATACTTATTTTTTCGCGCATATGGAGGAGATTGATTTTTGCTGGAGGTTACAGTTGCTGGGTTATAGTATCTACGTATGTCCTGCATCGGTAGTGTATCATGTGGGTGGCGGTACATTGCCGAAAGGAAATGAAAGAAAAGTATTTTTGAATTTCAGGAATAATATGATCATGCTGGCAAAAAATCTGCCTAAGCGACAATCATTCTGGAAGATTCCACTGCGTGTTCTTATGGATTTTATTTCGGCTTTTAAGTCCCTTTTTGCCGGTCAGTTTGTCTATTTTCTGGCAGTTGGGGAAGCACATTTAGCCTTTATAAAATGGTTGCTTTTCAAACGGAAAGAGAGTGTTTTCCCTGTACAGCGAAAGGCGCGATTGTCGGGCTGGTACCTGCATAGTGTGGCATGGAAGCACTTTGTGCTGGGTAAGGAAAGATTTGATGAAATTATAGGTGACAAAAGATGATTTTTTGAATGAATCTGCTATTTTTGCGCTGTAAATAACTGATTCTTATGGACGAAGAAGTAGAAGAGTATAAAGATCCCAAATTGAAAGATATCAAGTATAACTGGGTTGATTCTTCCGTTTTTCTGTTTTACCTCGAGGTTTTTTGCATTATTGCACTTCTGATAGGAGGCTCTTATGGATTGTATGCACACCGGTATAAGGGCAAACCGGAGGTTGCAATTCCTGCCAATACCCAGTATACACCCGAGTACAAATAGTAAAAAATTTCAATAGGAGGCAGGGAATTCTTATTTTTGCTGCCCCTCTAAAGTTCTTATTAAGATTGATTAGCGGAAGTAGCTCATTTGGTAGAGCACGACCTTGCCAAGGTCGGGGTGGCCGGTTCGAGCCCGGTCTTCCGCTCTTATCCGACTCATCCCGCAAAAACGGGAGAAGGCGAATCTTCTCCTGCTAAAAGCGGGAGTTTTTTTTGTACATACCCTGGTGGCGGAACAGGTAGACGCGCAGGACTTAAAATCCTGTCTGCAGAAATGCGGGTACGGGTTCGATTCCCGTCTGGGGTACATCTTCTTCGAAAAGCACCGATTTTGCGGTGTTTGCGCGATTTTTCTTTTTGTGGTTGACGTATCTTACTTCCTGAAAACTGTAAAACAAAGAAGCATCCTGTAACTCTTTTCTAAGCGATTCATTGTTTCTTTCTACACTTATTCCATCTATTCCTGTTGCACAAATATGTGATAATGAAAAAAGGAAATTGCAGAGTCTGTACAGAGCCTCTGTAAAATTTATTTTTTCGCGGAAGGAAGCCATTTGATGTGA
>DASZHV010000149.1:0-4067 GCA_035937535.1 Puia sp.
AGCTTCTTATGGAAAAAGAGCCATTCCTTCTTATCATTTCGACGAAGCGAAAGTAATCGTGAGTCTGGGTGCAGATTTCCTTGGAACCTGGCTTTCACCGATCGAATTTGCCAGACAATATTCAAAGGGGAGAAAGATTGATGAGAAAGCGCCTGCCTTGAGCAAACATTATCAGTTCGAGTCCCTGCTGAGTATGACGGGCGCAAATGCTGATGAACGCTTTGCACATAAACCTTCTGAAACTGCGGCAGTTGCTCTGACTTTGTTTGCTGCCCTTGCCGGCAATGTTTCAGTTCTTACCCTTCCTGAAAAATTAAAAGCCGGTATTAATAAGGTTGCGAAAGATCTTATCGCAAATAAAGGGAAGGCACTAGTAGTTTCGGGTTCAAATAATATACAGGTACAGACTATTGTAAACGCGATTAATGAAGCCATCGGAGCAAACGGAACGACGATCACCTGGGATGGCCTCAATTTAACCCGTCAGGGTATTGATCGCGAATTCGCAACCCTGGTTTCCGATATGAATGCCGGAAAGATCAGCACATTGCTGGTAGTAGATGTTAATCCTGTTTATGATAATCCTTTTTCAAAAAATTTCAAAGCAGGACTTGAAAAAGTAAAGACCACTGTTTCTTTCAGTGGTCGCCTGGATGAGACTACGGAATTATGTAAATACATTCTGCCTTCACCACATTTCCTGGAACGCTGGGGTGATGCAGAAGCAAAAACAGGAAATATTTCGATGATGCAGCCGGTGATTGCACCGCTATTTCTTACGCGGCCTTTTGAGGACTCATTGCTTATATGGTCAGGCAGCAAAATTTCTTACGAAAATTATTTTAAACAATACTGGACTTCCAAATTGGGCGGACATCAAGGATATGAAAAAGCATTGCAGGATGGTATAGTTGAACAGGTTTCTGCTACCGCACCGATTAGTACGACTTCCACTCCTTATATAAACGGGAATGTACCGACAACAGCAGCTGCCATTACTTCCATGAAAAAAGGAGGAGAACACGAACTGGTATTATATCAACAGGTGAGCATGGGTACGGGCGCGCAGTCCAATAATCCCTGGCTGCTGGAATTACCAGATCCGATTACCAGAGCGACCTGGGACAATTTCGCGATGGTTTCACCCAATTTCATCAAAGAACAATACGGCATTGACCTGACTGATCACAATCAATCAGATAAATTCGAATCCCATCCGGAACGTCAGGTTGTTCTTATTAAGGCCAATGGAATGGAATTGTCGATTCCGGTCATCGCGGTTCCCGGTATGCCAGATGGTGTTTTTGCTATCCCGGTAGGTTATGGACGCCAGAGTGCGGATCCAAAAAATACAGGAGCTTTTATCGGTCGTGCTGCTGTAGATGCCGGGAAAAATGTTTTTCAGTTTGTGGTGAACAACGGAACAACGAATGAATGGTTTATACCTGATGTCAGTTTCGATAAAACAAGAGATACTTATAAAGTAGCGCAGGTCCAGATTCATGGTTCCTACGAAGGGCGTACATCTGTGATCAAGGAAAAGACACTCAGTGAATTTATTAAAGAGCCGGATGAGATCCTCGACGATCGGAAAAAAGAACTAGCCAAATTCGGGGGCATGGACGATTATGAAAAAGAAGGAACGCTCTATCCTTATTATGATAAACCTGGCCTTCACTGGGGCATGTCGATCGATCTCAATTCATGTGTAGGCTGCGGGGCCTGTGTAATAGCCTGTCATGCTGAAAATAATGTTCCCATTGTGGGTAAGAATGAAGTGCTCCGCTACCATGACATGCACTGGTTACGCATTGACCGATATTTTACAGGAAACCTTGAAGATCCAAACAGCATTGAGACTATTTTCCAGCCGATGCTTTGTCAGCATTGCGATAATGCACCCTGCGAAAATGTTTGTCCTGTTGCTGCTACCAATCACAGCAGTGAGGGGCTGAACCAGATGGCTTATAACCGCTGTATCGGTACGAGATATTGTGCGAACAACTGTCCTTTTAAAGTAAGACGATTTAACTGGGCAGATTATACAGGAGCAGACAGTTTCCCAAATAACCAGGACCAAAATGGTGTAGGTAAACTGAATGATGTGGTATTGATGATGAATGATGACCTTACCCGTATGGTGCTGAACCCTGATGTTGTGGTTCGTTCCAGAGGGGTTATGGAAAAATGCAGTTTCTGTGTACAACGTCTGCAGGATGGAAAGCTGAAAGCGAAAAAAGAAAACAGGGTATTGAACGATGGTGATATAAAAACAGCCTGCCAGCAGGCTTGTCCGACTGAAGCCATTGTATTCGGTAATATTAATAATAGTAAGAGCGCGGTGGTGAAGTCAAGGCAGGATAATGAACAACGACTATACCATGTACTTGAAGAGTTGCACGTTTTGCCAAATATAAGTTACCTCGCAAAGGTCCGTAACCAGGATGCTGATGCGAAGGAGAAAGCGTAATAAAAAAAGTTATAACACAGTATGTCTTCATTAAAATACGAATCACAGGTAAGACCACCGTTGGTAGTTGGGAATAAATCCTATCACCAGATCAATGACGACATTATCCGTCCGATCGAGAACCGCCCATCTAAGCTCTGGTGGACAGGATTTCTGATCGCGGTTCTTCTGCTTTGTTTTGGGATTTTTTCTGTTACGCGGGAAGTGATTTACGGAGTCGGGCAATGGAATTTGAATAAGACGATCGGCTGGGCATGGGATATAACCAACTTTGTATGGTGGATCGGTATCGGGCATGCCGGAACGTTGATCTCAGCCATTCTTTTATTATTCAGACAACAATGGAGAACCGGAGTAAACCGTGCTGCAGAAGCGATGACGATTTTCGCTGTAATGTGTGCGGGACAGTTTCCGATATGGCATATGGGTCGTGTGTGGATAGCATTCTTTTGTCTTCCTTATCCAAATACCCGCGGAGTTCTATGGCCGAATTTTAATTCACCCCTTCTTTGGGATGTTTTCGCGGTAACCACTTATTTTACCGTTTCCTTATTATTCTGGTATTGTGGCTTATTGCCGGATCTTGCTGCCGTGCGCGACCGTGCCAAACTCAAATGGAGAAAGTTTTTTTATGGTGCGGCTTCTTTCGGATGGAGCGGTTCAACCAAACACTGGCAAAGACATGAAGCCCTGTCATTGGTTCTCGCAGGACTGGCCACTCCTCTGGTGCTTTCCGTTCATACTATTGTATCCTTCGACTTCGCTACTTCCGTTGTACCAGGATGGCATACCACCATCTTCCCACCTTATTTTGTTGCAGGTGCTGTATTCTCTGGATTCGCCATGGTACAATCCCTGTTGATAGTCACTCGCAAAGTATTAAAGCTGGAAGATTATATCACGATCGAACATATCGATGTGATGAATAAGATCATTGTACTTACGGGTTCCATTGTTGGAATCGCCTACCTGACAGAGCTTTTTGTTGCATGGTATAGCGGAAGTCCGTATGAAAGTTTTGCATTCCTTCAAAACCGCGTGAATTTATTATCACCTTATGGCTGGGCTTATTATATTATGATGGGTTGTAACGTATTGTCCCCACAAATTTTCTGGTTCAGAAAATTGCGCAGAAATTTAACGATTACTTTTTTCATGTCGGTGATCGTGAATATCGGGATGTGGTTCGAACGATTCGTGATCATCGTAACATCTGTTTATCGCGAATATTTACCCAGCGGCTGGAGTACTTATTATACGCCGACAGTTTGGGAACTTGGATTTTATCTGGGAACCTTTGGCTTGTTTTTCACCTGTTATTTCCTGTTCTCGAAATTTTTCCCGGTTATTGCCCTTTCGGAAATCAAACATATTCTGAAGAAGGCCGGCGATAATTATAAAGCGAAGATGGGTCCTGAAGAAAAAGAAACGCCGGAAGAATTTGCACACGAATATGAACACGCCCATTAAATATCTTCTAAAGCGATTATATGGCTATTAAAAGATTTGTTGTTGGAAGTTTTGATGATGAAGCAGTATTGTTTTCTGCCGTAAAGAAAGTTCGGACGGCTGGTTATAAAATATATGATGTTTATAC
>DASZHV010000150.1:0-5108 GCA_035937535.1 Puia sp.
CAAATATCTATCAATGGAATAAAAATGAAGTAATCAGTTTTAACGGCTGGAAGAAAAGGAATTTCAAAAAACTTTTCAAATGGCTGCTTATCTGGAACAGGTTGAAAAAAATAAACAAAGGCCAAAAAATAATAGGCCTACTCAGTTTATGGTGTGGCGAATGTGCTTATATAGGAAACCGTTTTGCAAAAAGAAATAGTCTTGCTCATTTTTGCTGGATACAGGGACAGGATGCAAAAAAGGAGAATAAATATGTTTCCAGGATAAAGCCGGTGGCTGAAGAATTAATAGCGATTTCAGATTTCAATCGAAAAGAATTTGAAAAAAATCATGCATTACTACCTGGTCATGTCATTCCGGTTGGAATTAAACTGCCTGCATTTTTAAACGGGAATACGATAAAGGATATTGACATTTTGGGAGTTGGTTCACTTATCCCATTGAAGCAATACCAATTATTCATTGAGATTATTTATAAAATCAGGCAATTTTTTCCGGAGATTAAAGTGGTTTTATGCGGGAAAGGTCCAGAGGAAGAAAAATTAAAAATAGCGATAGCAAATAATAAGTTGCAGGGAAATATTGAACTTACCGGAGAATTATCACATGAAAAAATATTGGCGGTAATGAAACGGGGAAAAGTTTTTTTACATACTTCAAATTATGAGGGGTTTAGTGTTGCCTGTCTGGAGGCATTGAGCTCCGGTTGTCATGTAATAAGTTTTATCAAACCTATGCAATTCGATATTGAACAATGGCATATTGTGGATACGATGGCTGAAATGGTTGAAACAGCGAAATCTATCTTAAATAATTCCGGTACGGTTTATGAACCAGTTGCACCATTTACTATGAGGGAAAGTGTTAAAAGCATCCTTCAATTATATAATTATAGCGATTCTATAATTTCCTGAAACTTAGAGAAGATAGCTTCGAATGAGAGAACAGTTTTGAAACGGCCCAGGGTATGATTCCTTTTCTCTTCAACTTCGAGATGGATGGATTGTTGAAGTGCCGAAAGAAGTGAATATTCATTACCAGGTTCAAAGAATAAGCCGCAATTATTGCTAATCGTTCTGAATGAAGGGATATCTGAAACCAGGGGGATACAACCACAACTCATGGCTTCACATAATGCAGTTCCGCTACCTTCATAATGCGAGGCTGAAACATAAAAATCAGCGCTGTTGAACCAATAAAGCAATTCGCTATGTTGAATTTTACCAACCAGTATAACAGGATTGTCTCCGGGTTTTGGAGGGAGTAAATCATATATTTCTTTAATTAATTCATCAGTTTGATATATCATATACAATTTTGCATTTGGCTGCAATAATGTGAATTTCAAAAATGCTTTTACCACTATTAAGGGATCCTTGTTTTGATTTAGCCTGCCTACCCATAGGAAAACGGGCAAACCAGATATATTTGTTTTTTCTCTGGCTATTTTTTTATTAACAGGATAAAAAGGGGAAGAAACCTCTAACAATTCATAAACTTTTTTTTCAGAATCAAGGTTTTTATTTTTTACCCATTCCGTGCCTGTTTTATATGAAGTAAAAAAAAAGGCGTCCACTTTGCGGCTGGATAAATATTGAAGATATTTTTTTAAGCCTTTAAATGGTTTTTCAGCATGATGTTGTAAAATAATTTTTGCTTTATTACCCAAACAATTTCTCAATTGTATTACCTGCAAAGGGAAAAGAAAACTACTTACCAGAATTATGTCAGGTTTTAAATCTTTTACAAACCGGTTTAGCTTCCTGGGGAAATAATTCTTTTTTTTCCCATCATCCACGCAATAATATTGAATACCATTGTATTTAAAATTTCCTTTATAGTCGATTTGATCCACGCGGATAACAGTATGTTTATTTGCCAGAAATTCATTCCAGCCAATATAAAATTTTATCCTATCTAGCCATTCCGCCGGGGAATGGATATCCGGTGAATAATTATAACTTAAAAAAACAATCCGCATAAGCACTGAAATTAAGGATATCCAATATAGCCATAATTAGGATATTTTTGTAAAGCACAATTTAACTCATGACCGATAGAGGAAAAGAGCAGTATGTTCAAATCAGCAAACAAAATATTTCTTACTATGACGAAATAGCCGGGAATTATGATGCAATCCTTAACGAAGACGGAGACAATAAAATTATCCGGGAAATAGTGGCCGGGAAATTTTCTTCGCTCGTAAAAGGTGGTTGCGTACTGGATTTTGGTGGTGGAACAGGCGGGGACCTCAGATGGATGATTCGGCATCATTATCAAATTATTTTTTGTGAACCTTCTGCTGCCATGCGGGAAATTGCCATTAACCGGATAAAGAATGAGTTTTCCGAAGCCATTATTTCCTGTTTTGACGATAATAAATCAGATTTCAGAAACTGGAATAATATATATCCTTTTGAACGAAAAGTGGACGCTGTAATTGCCAATTTTGCAGTAATAAATTGTATTCCTGATATACAATTTCTTTTTGAGAAACTGGCGCTGGCAATAAGGCCAGGCGGAATAGTTCTTACCCTTTTGCTGGATAACCGCTTATTTATAAGGTTGCGGTCAAATTTTAAGGAGACTATTAAATCTTTTTTTACAGGGAGACCAATAAGCATATTTATAGAATATAACGGTAAGCGTCAACAGGTATTTATTCATACGACCGGGAATATCAGAAATGCTGCAAAAAATGATTTTAAGTTCATTCGTATTGATAGATTACATCAATTTGGATTCAGTTTGATACATTTAGAGCGAAAATGAAAAAATATCTCCGGAATATATTATTTGGCGATATACCTGTCACTGAATATTCAACCATTACAATCAAGGATGGAATTTTGGAAAAGGTTTACCTCGAAGCGGGGAATACTCGTATTGATATTTCTGTTATACATTGGCTATTATGTCTTGATCCGGTTGTTTTTGGTATTTGGTTCGCTAAACAAGAAATTGGCCATTCATTTGATATGAATCTTCCCTACAGGATGTATTTTAATGATACAGTTGAAGATGCTGCAATGGTTGCTGTTTTAAAATTGAATTTCTTTGATAAAATTGAAGAACATGATGGAACGCTTCTTTTGCTAAAACTTGTTGACTCAAGAATTCATCACATCAGTCTGATCAGGACCCGGTTACTTTTTTACAAGTATTATAAAAAACCTGAACAGGATTTTTATAGATTAAAAGCATATTCTGCAGCATATAGTTACCCCCGGAAAGTGAGATTGATATCTTTTAGGGAAGGAGACTGGTACAATATTTTTCCTATGGATCTTGTTGGAGATATACCCGGGAGTAAAAGATACGTATTTGGTTTGAGACATACCAACGTTACGCTTGCCCGGATTATAGAGACAAAAAAAATGGTAGTATCCGAGATTCCATATGAATATAAGGATGTCATTTATAAATTAGGGAGACACCATCGGGAACCATTGTCAGGCACTAAACTGACCTTTAGTTTTACACAAAGTGAACTTTATGATTTTCCAATCCCTGTTTGGGCAAGTAGCTACAAAGAAATTAGAATCATAAACACATTGAATTTGGGCAGCCACATGCTTCTTTGGGGAGAGGAAATAAATGAAAAGGATTTAAATGGGCCATCCCGTAATTTATTCCATATACATTTTTTACATTACTTACATCAGAATAGGAAAGGTCTGGCTTATCAATTGGTGTAACGATGGATAATTACTTGGAAAAAGTAAGAATGTTAAACTTGGGTGGAGTTGGTAATTTTTTCTAAGACTTCAATTGGGAAATTCACACTTGAATTGTAGCTTTTAATGGCTGCGATCAGAGAGGGTAGGTCGCCTTCTACAAATTTAATACTGCCCTTTAAACTTAACCGGCTAAATCGGTGAAGATTAAGTGGAAGGCCCATTAACTGGTCATACATTGCCTTATCAAACATCCTGATCTTACCTTTATTGACGACCAGTAAGATTTCTTCCGGATTGGTTTTAAATATATCTTCCCAGTTGGAAGTTCCACTTTTCTTTTTAACAACGACTATATCGGCGTCTTTACCAACCTTTAGTTCACCGTTATTTAAGTTCCAGAGTTTAGCAGGTGTACTTGTAATCATCCTGAATAATTCCGAATCGTCAACCATTTGTAATGATCTGGCGAACCGTAAATGGTGCCAAAGGTTCCAGTTGCCAGTTAAGGTAGAATCCGTACCAAAAACCAGGTTTGTTTGGGCTTTCAACGCAACAATATGAGCATGTTTATTTAATAGTACCCGGTTTGATTCAGGACACCATATCAGACCTTTGAAGTTTTTAGCCTGCATTTCATTCATAGCCACCCCATGGACTCCCACCAGCTTTCTTTTCAGCAAATTAAATTTTAACAATTGATCAATTTCATCCGATGATAGTTTATCTGAGCCTTCACCCGTATGTATAACACAATCTTTATTCTTTAAAAAAGGGTTATTTAACTTCCATTTCCAATTTTTCTCAAACTTAACTGAATGAAGATTTTGGGGTTTCTGATAGATATTAATAAGAGGGTTTTCAAACTTCAGATAAGCACCATGATTTACCACAGTCGTAATTCCCGCCAATAGATTTTTATACATTCCCCATGCCGTCCTTAAATCCAGCGGAATTCTTAACACAGCGTCTATATTGTCTTTGTATATTTTGTGAATATATTTACCCCACTCGGTATAACTGATAAATTTTCTTTGCCCTAATACGGAGAAGCAATTAAAATCGAGGTGATCATGTGAATTGATTAGCCCGGGAAAAACAGTAGCACTTGTGAAGCGAATTTGTACAGGATCGACATTATTCCATTTATTTCCGGAATCTATAGACATGATCTTCTCTCCAGAAATAGTGAGATCGACTGGATGGCTCTCATTTATGGGCGTTACGTTATTCAGTAGCACCTTGTTTCTTTAAATGTAATCCGTATATTATGGGAATCCCCTGAAAACGATAATAAACAGGCAAAGCATTTTGTGCTTCATAATATGGTCTTACTTCTTCATCTACTATTCTTTCTTCCTGCCTGATCACTTGGAAGCCGTGTTTACGAAAGATTTTCTTCACCTTTTCCAGAGGGTGGATATAATTTAT
>DASZHV010000151.1:0-22314 GCA_035937535.1 Puia sp.
CCTTCCATCGCTGATTCTCTGAAAAAACGAATTGAACAAAGTGAGAAGGAGAGAAAGGAATTATCCGGTATTCGCAAGCTGGCAAATGAAAGAGCGAAGAAGGCAAATCTCCATAATAAAAAACTGAGGGATTGCCGTGTACATTATAATGAAGAGGCTTCGGGCAAAGACAAAAACCTTATACTTGAAAAGCAGAAGGAATCTACCATTTTCATTACCGAAGGAGACTCTGCGAGTGGTTCAATTACCAAAGTTCGCAATGTGGAAACCCAGGCAGTATTCAGTTTGCGCGGTAAACCCTTAAACTGTTTCGGCCTTACAAAAAAAGTGGTATATGAAAATGAAGAATTCAACCTCTTGCAACATGCATTAAATGTGGAGGATGGCATCGAAGGACTTCGCTATAATAATATTGTAGTTGCTACGGACGCTGATGTGGACGGTATGCATATCCGATTATTGCTTATGACATTTTTTCTCCAGTTCTTTCCTGACCTGGTAAAAAACAATCATGTTTATATCCTGGAAACACCTTTGTTTCGTGTCAGGAATAAGCAGGAAACGATTTACTGTTATGATGAAACAGAGAAACAAGCTGCCATGAAAAAACTCGGAAGTAAACCGGAGATTACCAGATTTAAAGGTCTTGGCGAAATTTCACCACAGGAATTTGCCCGCTTCATCGGCCCTGATATGCGCGTTCAGCCTGTTATGATCATGCCTGAAACACATATCCAGCAATTGCTGGAATATTTTATGGGAAAGAACACACCCCAGAGGCAGGATTTCATCATCGGTAATCTCCGGATGGAAATTGATCACGCTGAATAAAGGCAAGTATGGGAGTATGGGAGTATGGGAGTATGGGAGTGATAAACAGAATTAAAAAATAGACGGATGTTTCATATCGTATTTGATTCAACTGGAGCCGGTCTTTTAAATGCAGCAATGGACCTGGATGAATCCCTGGATGGAGAAATCATCCTGATCAGGGATGATTATTCTGTTGGCCCTATCCAGGATCTATTTTCAGAATCCGGGCGCCAGGGGCGCGTTAATTGGTGGAATACTATCAAAGGAGATGTGAAAGTTTCGGGCCCGCACGAAATAATTGAAGAACCCGATGCTGCTGTTCTACTTAAAATAATCCAGCGGATGGGTGAAGAAGAATTTGATCAGATTTGGATCTGGCTTGCCCCGAATGTTAAAGATATTTGCGGGTATTACTGGCTGATATCACAGCTAACATCATTTTCCGGAAGGGTTTACGTCCTGAGTTTAAATAATCTTCCTTTTATTGGCGAAAAAGGTAATGTTTTTTATCCCGTTTCATTGTCCGAGATACCATCTCGTGAATTTATCAAGGCAAAAAAACTTGCCCGCCCTGTTAGTGCAGCTGAATTCGAAACTGATCCGGATGAATGGTTTCGTCTGGCTAATGAACATAAAAACCTGCGTCTGCTTGAGGGAGGTAAAAAAATTATCCAGCAGGAAGATGATTATTATGACAGGGCCATTCTTCATTTTCTCCAGCCCCAGTTTCAGAAGATATCGAGAACGGTTCATCAATACCTTTCTAAATCACCTGAAAAGTTGAATGAATACTTTATACTATGGCGTTTGAAGCAGCTTGCGGCTGCAGGTGCTGCTGAACTACAGGGGGAAATGGTTAGGGTGGTTGTGACTGTTACGGATCAGGTCAATGGTTAATGGTTAATTGTCAATTGTTAACGGAATCATTAATCGGTTCTTGTTTTCCATTTACTTTTATCTTATACCTGGACGTTTACAATTAACAATTATCAATTGAAAATTAAAAAGGGCGTTAAGCTTGTGAAGGTTTCATCCCTAATGTTTTCATCATGCGAAAATGGGAGATTATAGCAGAACCCATCGTTTTGAATTCGTTATAATGAACCTGGTGCTCAGCGCAAACATTCCTTACAATATGAGCTATAGCAGGGTAATGTACATGACTCACTTTCGGAAACAGATGATGTTCGATCTGGAAATTCAAACCACCCACAAACCAACTGATTATTTTATTTCGGGGTGCAAAATTCGCTGTTGTCCGGACCTGGTGTATAGCCCATTCTTCTTCAATCTTTTGCGGTTCAATACCCGGAGCAAAAACAAATTCCACATCTTCAACTACATGCGCCAGCTGAAATACGAGTGCCAGTGTCAGTCCCAGGGTAATGTGCATACAGCTAAAACCGATTGCCCATGCCTGCCAGCCTACAAAATGAACTGGAATAACAACATAAAATAAAACATACATCAGTTTGCTGAGCCAGAAAATAATATGCTCGGAGGTATCCATTTTCTGCAAACTGGTGTTATGGATCTTTTGTTTGAAATATTTTGTAAAGTCCATCAGGGATACCCAGGCGAAAGATGAAATGGCATATAATATTACAACATAAATATGCTGAAATCGATGTGCTTTTACCCATTTCTGGGACGCACACTGGCGCATGACAGGACTCTTGGCAATATCATCATCAATCCCATCAATATTTGTGTATGTGTGATGAATGATATTGTGTTTGAATTTCCATATAAAAGCATTCCCGCCCAGCATATTCAGGCTCAGGCCCATAATTGTATTGATCCAGGGTTTTCCGGAATAAGAGCCATGACAGGCATCGTGCATAATATTGAAGCCGATACTTGCCAATACGAAACCAAGCAAACCTGAAATCAATATGCCCGGGATAAGTTGTAAATGAATAAACAATAACAGAAGGTACAATCCAATGGCGGCCGGAACTAGTGTAAGAGCCTTGATATATAATTTCCAGTTACCCGTTTTTCTTACCTGGTTAACAGAAAAATATCTTTCCACCGAGGATTTTAAATCCTGGTAAAATGAATTATCCTTGTTATTGAAGGAAACTTTATACATAATTAAACATTCTGCTCACCATACAAAGGTAGCACCGTTTTGAGTTGGGGAAGAATCTAATCTGCGTTATAATTGTTAACTGTTGAGGGTTTCAACCAAGCAAAATAACCTGCTTTAACAGGGTGTTTTATATTTTGACTTATATTCAATATTCATTATAAAACACTGATCATGAAAAATAAACGGCTGGTCTGCCTGTTCTTATGTTTTTTCATTATAGTTCATGTCTTTTCACAGGAAAAATATGATGGAACAGATGCGAATCTTTCCAATATATTCCGTTTGTCGGATGCGAAGAGCCGCTCAATAAGTCCGGAAAATTTTAACGGTGAAAAGGGAAAGGGCGCTATGGCTGTAAAGGGAACGGGTGAATCTGCTGCAAGAGAGTTGGGGAAAGGATGGAAACTCAGCCCCTCAGTAGAAATTAAAGCGCATTCAACATTTACAGTTGCAGAAATTGAAGGCCCCGGATCCATACAGCATATATGGATGACTCCTACCGGGATATGGCGGAATTCGATACTTCGCTTTTACTGGGACGATGAAAAGACCCCTTCGGTGGAAGTGCCGGTAGGAGATTTTTTCGGGATGGGATGGGGACAGTATTCAGCGCTTAGGTCACTCGCTGTTTGTGTGAATCCCGGTTCTGCATTTAATTGTTACTGGCCCATGCCTTTCAGAAAAAAATGCAGGATCACAATGGAAAATATCGATAATGATCCCATGACGCTTTATTACCAGGTAGATTTTATTCTTACCGACGTACATGCTGATGCTGCTTATTTCCATGCCCAGTTCAGACGCGTAAATCCTCTGCCTGAAAAGTCGGTCGTTGTCTTACTCGATGGCATTCAGGGGCGCGGGCAATATGTTGGTACCTATCTGGCCTGGGGTGTTCACAATAATGGATGGTGGGGTGAGGGTGAAATAAAATTTTATATGGATGGGGATACGGATTATCCAACGATATGCGGAACCGGCACGGAAGATTATTTCTGTGGTTCTTATGATTTTGATACGCGTAAAAAAAATGCGAGTGGCGTAGAAGAGTCTAATTATACTGAATTCAATTCTCCATATTCCGGTCTCGCCCAGGTAATCCGGGGAGATGGCCATTACAATGTTTCGCAGCGGTTTGGATTATACCGGTGGCATATTACTGATCCGATCCGTTTTGAAAAAAATCTGAGGGTTACGATACAGGCCCTGGGCTGGCGTTCTAATGGCCGGTATCTTCCTCTGCAGGACGATATCGCTTCAACTGTTTTCTGGTATCAGACGGAACCGCACGGAGTCTTTCCTGTTTTTCCAAATAAAGACGTGCTGGAAGTAAATTAAAAATTAAAAAGTAAAAAGTAAAAAGTAAAAAGTAAAAATTAAAAAGTAAAAAATGGTTTTAATGCAGATTCCAGATAGGAGAGAGCTTGCTTATTTTTATATCATTTAAAGGTTTTCTGCTTATTTCCTGCTGAACTGAATTATATGGCTGATCAGGAAAGAATATTTCTGTCATCGTTGTTAAGCCCTCGTCAGCAAATAATTCCAGTGAAGCATTATCAAGGATCATAATAATTTTTGAATTATTTACCTGAGCAATACGCGGACCAAAATGTATGGTTGCGAACTGAGGTGCAAATGCTGAATTACCGGCTAGGGTCCTGTCAATAAAAAATGAATTTTTTTCTTCATCATATCCGGCCTTTAGAGATTGTCCGGACCGGTTGCTGAAAATAAAAGAAAATGAATGTAAATCTGAAATGTTTAATTCAATACGGGTAGGTCCCGATATCGTAATGCCGTTTTCGGTTGAATCATGGTTATAAGTATACGATTTAGTAACCAGTTTTTCAATTGATTCAACGGGCATCATTGTTGTATAATAACTTTCACCTATTTTTTTTAAATCAAGGACACGTGGAAAAGTCATCGCACTTCTCCATTTTACAGTAGGCACTCTGGTTCCGTATAACCAGTTGCTCATCCAGCCAAGAAAAATCTTATCATTTCCGGTATTGCTGAAGGTGACGCCGGCGTAATTATCAGGCCCGTAATCAGCCCATCGTGTAACAGTATCCTTACATGAGAATACATGCCCGTCAAAATCACCCGTGAAATACTGGGTTCCTGAACCACCCTGGATGCCACCCGGATTGATATTTACGATCAATAGCCAGATTTTTTTTCCATCAACACTAAAGGGAATAAGATCAGGGCATTCCCAGACGCCGCCATGGGCGCCAATTCCGGCTCCGAATTCACTTTCCTTAATCCATGTTGTAAAATTTTTGGAGGAATAAAACATAATTCGGTCACCCGCAGCCAGTGTCATGATCCATTTCTTTTGTTCAGGGTACCAGCTTACTTTCGGGTCGCGGAAATCTTTTAAGCCGGGTGTTTTCAAAACAGGATTTCCAGGGTATTTAATCCAGCTTATTCCGGCATCCAGACTATAAGCAACACTCTGATTCTGAAATAAGTTGGATCCGGCTTTTTCTCCCAGAGGATCATGCTGGGTATAAATCGCAATCAATGGAATTTTTCCATTCCTTCCAAACCCACTTGTATTTGATTTGTCAACAATTGCAGAACCGGAGAAAATATATCCCAGCTTGTCCGGATAAAGAGCGATGGGCATCTGTTTCCAATGCACCAGGTCCTTACTCACAGCATGTCCCCAATGCATAGGACCCCATACCGTACTATCCGGGTAATACTGAAAAAATAAATGGTAAGTTCCTTCGAAGTAAACGAGTCCGTTTGGGTCATTCATCCAGTTTGCTATTGGAGAGAAATGAATCTGAGGCCTGAAAGGTTCATGATAAATTTCCTGTGCGACAGAATATTGAAATTTCGCAAATATGGCAATCAGGCAAATCGTTCGCCGGAACATGGTATTGGTTTTGCTGAACAAGATAAACTATAACAGAAAGAAGAATACAAGTAAATTTATAATCAGCTAAATTAAGCTCGTATGAAAATATTTCCTTCCATAGTTATTTTATCAGCCCTTATCTGCAGCCTTATGGAAGCCTGCCATACATCGCAGGATAAAGACAAAGAAATAATAGTAACCGAAAACGGAAGCAGGAAATATTTTGGAACGATTGGCAGCGATTCAGTTTATGCTTATACGATTAAAAACAGCAAGGGGGTGATAGCAGTCGTAACCAATTACGGAGCAACCTTACTAGAATTATGGACTCCGGACAGGTTGGGTAATATGGGTGACGTGATACTCGGTTACGATTCGCTTCCGGGATATTTGCAGAAAGGGAATCCTTATTTTGGAGCTATCGTAGGGAGATATGCAAATCGCATCGGTCATGCATCTTTTAATATTGACGGTATTGTATATAAAATTACGGCTAATGAAAATGGGAATACTTTACATGGCGGATTAAAAGGATTTGACAAGGTAATATGGACCGTTGAACAGGTAAATGATTCAATCCTGGTGCTTTCATATTCCAGCCATGACGGGGAAGAAGGATTTCCGGGAAATCTAAGTGTAAAAATTGAATATGGAGTTTCTTCAAAGTATGGGAATTCATTATTTATTAATTATACAGCGATGACAGATAAGAAAACTCCGGTGAATTTAACCAATCATGCTTATTTCAATTTATCCGCCGGAAAGGATTCAACCATACTTAACGAAGAGCTTGCGATATATTCAGATAAATACACAGCAGTGAATAATTCTCTTATTCCCACGGGGGAAATTGCTGATGTGCAAAATGGGCCAATGGATTTCCGAAAACATAAAAAGATCGGCAAGGATCTCGCCCTGGTGAATGGGGGATATGATCATAATTTTGTTATTGAAAGAAAATCTGATTCGGGTATGATCGGGATTGCCAGTTTATATGATCCCGGTTCCGGAAGATTTATGAATGTTCTAACAACCCAACCCGGTCTTCAATTTTATACAGGTAATTTCCTGGACGGAACTTTAAAAGGAAGGAATGGAAAGAAAATTGTAAAATATGGCGGGCTATGTTTGGAGACGCAGCACTATCCTGATTCCCCAAACCAGCCATCTTTTCCAAATACTATTTTAGAACCAGGTCAGACATTTAATGAATTGACAGTATATCAGTTTTCAACAAAACCATGAATTGCCGGATGACGCCCGCCTGCGGGCAGGCAGGGTCAACAGACGAATAACCAGAATTTCAATTTTTAATTTTATCAGATTTATTTTACTCACCATGAAAAATGTATTCCTCTTTATAATCAGTATTTTTTTCCTTCGAGATTTGCAGGCCCAAACCATCCGCCCGGTTTGGACGAAAGCAGCTGCCGGTCAATGGTACACCCGTCAGGGATGGCTGCGGGGCTGCGATTTCATACCAAGCAATGCTGTCAATCAGTTGGAGATGTGGCAGTCCGAAACATTTGATACAGCAAGGATATCCATTGAACTGGGATATGCCCAATCCATCGGACTTAATTGTATGCGTGTATTTCTGCATCATCTTGCATGGCAGCAGGATCCAGGCGGTTTTAAAAAACGTATGGATCAGTACCTGACTATCGCACAGGGGAAAAATATTAAAACCATTTTTGTTTTTTTTGATGATTGCTGGAACGAATCCTACTATGCCGGGACGCAGCCAGCGCCCAAACCGGGTATTCATAATTCTGGTTGGTTAAGGGATCCGGGGAAATTACTTTATGACGATTCCACGCTGATGCATGTATTGGAAACTTATGTAAAAGATGTGCTAAAAACATTTGAAAATGATCCGCGCATCCTGCTTTGGGATTTATATAACGAGCCGGGGAATTCCAATTACCGGAATAAAAGTATGGTTCTTTTGAAAAATGTTTTTCGATGGTCAAGGGAAGTCAATCCATCACAGCCATTATCAGCCGGAGTCTGGAACAAGGACCTGGTTGAACTGAACAATTATCAGCTTGGTGAATCGGATGTTATTACATATCACAATTATGAGGATGAGAAAGTCCATATACTGGTAATTGATAGTCTGAAAAAATATGGACGGCCACTCATTTGTACAGAATATATGGCCCGTCTTCGCAATAGTACCTTTTTCAATATTATGCCCATGCTAAAAAGAGAACATGTGGCAGCTATCAACTGGGGGCTTGTCAGTGGAAAAACAAATACCAAATATGCATGGGACACACCCATTCCGGACGGTTCAGAACCAAAGGTTTGGTTTCATGATATTTTTCGGCCTGATGGCACACCCTACAGTCAGAGAGAGGTGAATTTCATCATGTCACTTACAGGTCTCAAATCACCCAGCCAAAAGCAGCCAGCTGCTGTTTTGTAGTATCGAAATCATGATGTATAATTCCGTGAATGCCTAATGTATCCGCTACCTGGACAAACATCGGACGGTCTTCCAGGTAAATAACTTTTTCCGGGGAAACCTGGGCGATATCCAGCGCTATTTTAAAAATATCTGCGTCGGGTTTTCGGAAATGAACAAAACAGGAGCTGATAAAAAAATCTACGAATTCACCGAGTTTAAAGGTATTGATCCTGTAATTATTTAATTCCCTTCCTTCATTGCTGACAACTGCAATTTTAATTCCATATTTTTCTTTGATTCCGCGAATGAGTGCCAGCATTTCAGGAATGGGTTGTGACTGGTCGAACATAAATTTTCTGAATTCTACTTCAGTGAAATTTCTTTCCTTGTAAAAAACGAGACGTTTTAAATATTCGGTGAGAGTAATTTTTCCAGATTCATATGTATCGAAAGTAAGATGATGCCTTTCTTCTGTTTCGATGGGATCCAGATTAAAATGATTAATGGCTTTTGTTCTTCCATTCCTGTCCCATCCATTGGTCAGTAAAACTCCACCGATATCTGTAAAGATGGTGGTATATCCGGATGTTATATTTTTCATGCGATGGGGATGAGTTTTTCCAGGTAAACATCCTGAATGCTATTCAATAGCTGAACACCTTCAGAAAAGGGTCTTTGAAATGCTTTTCTTCCGGAAATCATTCCACTGCCACCAGCACGTTTATTTATCACAGCTGTTCGCAGGGCTTCTTTTAAATCCTTTTCTCCTTCGGAAGCGCCGCCTGAATTTATAAGTGGTATGCGGCCGGCATAGCCATTTAATACCTGGTAGCGGCAGAGATCAATCGGATGATCGGTAGAAAGGTCCGTATACATTTTTTCATCCAGTTTTCCGTAATGGCTGCTTCCCATATTCAGTGCTTTATATCCTCCATTAAGCTCGGGCAATTTTTGTTTTACTATATCGGCCTGAATGGTAACGCCAAGGTGGTTTGCCTGGCCCGTCAGATCTGCTGATATGTGATAATCCTTGCCGTCTTTTACAAATGCATTATTGCGTAGGTAACACCATAACACTGTAGCCATTCCCAGCTGATGTGCTTCATCGAAAGCCATGGCCACTTCGGTAATCTGGCGGTCTGATTCTGCCGAGCCGAAATAAATAGTAGCGCCGACAGCAGCTGCACCCATATTCCAGGCATCCCTGACATTTCCGAATAATATCTGGTCAAATTTATTTGGATAGGTTAGTAATTCGTTATGATTTATTTTAACAATGAAGGGTATACGATGTGCATATTTGCGTGCAACGATTGCCAATACACCAAAAGTGCTTGCAACTGCATTACAGTTGCCTTCTATGGCCAGGCGGACAATATTTTCCGGATCAAAATAAAGCGGGTTTTTTGCAAATGAAGCACCCGCACTATGTTCAACGCCCTGGTCCACGGGAAGTATAGACAGGTATCCGGTGCCTGCCAGTCTTCCCCTGCTAAAAATCTGCTGCAGACTTCGTAAGGTTTGCAGATTACGGTTGGAAACAGAAAATATATCATCTATGAAATGAGGAGACGGAAGATGAATTGTTTCCTTTGGAATTTTTTTACATTCATGAGAAAACAAATTTTCATTTTCCTTTCCCAATAATTCGGTGATTTGCTGGTAAGTCATGGTCGTTAGAGTGAACCTAAAATTAAGATTTCAGAAATGAAAACTTCCTGTTTTTTCAACAAAGACGCCATAGTTATGTTAATGATAATAAAGAAATTTCATGCTCAGGATCAGTATCCTAGACCAGTCAATTGTACCAAAGGGTTCTACAGCATCACAGGCAATTGCGAATACTATTCAGCTGGCCAGGCAAGCCGAGGCCTCAGGCTTCCATCGTTTCTGGGTTTCTGAACATCATAATTCTACCATGATCGCTGGATCTGCTCCGGAATTGCTCATGGTCCGGCTGGCCAACGAGACCCATACTATCCGGATCGGATCAGGAGGTATCATGTTACCCAACCACAGTGCATTGAAAGTGGCGGAAAATTTTCGTCTGCTGGAGACCATGTATCCGGGCAGGATAGACCTGGGTATGGGCAGGGCGCCGGGGGGTGACCGAATTACGGCAGGCCTGCTAAATCCATCCAATAATTTTTCCGAAGAATCTTATTTGCAGCAACTGGAATATCTCCAGGCATTTTTTCATGATGAAGCAGCCACGCAATATGGACCCCTGTTTGCCGTGCCCCTATGCACTACGGTTCCATCACCCTGGATACTTAGTTCAAGCGGAGGCAGTGCGGCTATTGCAGCAAAATTTGGAATGGGGCTAGCTGTAGCGCGATTTATCAATGGATTTGCCGGACCTGAAATAGCAGATTCATACCGCAAAGCATTTCAGCCTTCACGTGAAATGCCAGAACCGCAAATCCTTTTAGCGATTTCAGTTTTGTGCGCAGATACCGAAGAGAAAGCGCGACAGCTAAGAAAGCTGGCAGATTATACGCTCCTTCAATTTGAAAAAGGAAATTTCAGGGAATTGAACCGCTATGAAGATATTAAGGATTACGTTTTTTCGGATGCAGAATTAGAAAGGATTCAATTGAACCAGGGCCGCATTGTTTCCGGTACACCATCCCAGGTCAGGAAACAACTTGTTTCTCTGGCCGGCGAAATGGATATAAATGAAATCATGATTACTACAATGACCCATTCGCAAAAAGACAGGTTCAGGTCGTTTGAGTTGATATCGGAAATTATGGGAGCAAAGGTGAGTTATGAGTTATGAATTGTGAGTTTAATTCATAACCCATAACCCATAACTCATAACCCATTACGCAAGTCTCGGTCTCTTAATATATTTATTCAGATTGATAAGCAATACACTGAAAAGGATAACGAATAATCCTGCTATCTGTAAATTGTTTACGTGTTCGGCATTCATGAAAACACCGAGTAAAACGGCCACTACAGGATTTACGTAGGCATAAGTACTGACCTGCGCTGGCGATCTTACTTCCATCAGCCAAACAAAGCAACTGTAAGCTAGTATGGAACCAAATATCACCAGGTAAGCAATGGAATACCATGCTTCGTGAGGGACCGTTGATAATTGAAAAGTTTTAAATTCTCCGGTAAATACTGCTCCGATTAAAAAGTAAATTCCGGCGAAGAACATTTGCCAGCCCGTGTTAACCGATGCAGACGCCTGCGTCTTTTTATATTTTGCGTAAAGAGAACCGATAACCCAGGACATGGATCCGATGATTAATGCAAATAATGCAACACGTTCATAAGGATTACGATCCGTTTTGTAAGCAGAAGAAATATTGGGCAGGAACAATAAGAATATGCCGATCAATCCAAGAAATAAACCGGTGAGAATGGATTTGCTTGAGAAATTTTCTTTCCAATGAGGTTTGTCGTATACCACATACCAGAGCGGGGCGGCTGAAATAATGATCGCAACCCAGGCGCTGCCAACATATTGTTCAACAAAAATTACAATGCCATTCCCTATAAACAGGATTAGAAATCCGCTGACAGCTGCCAGTCTTATGGATTCCCAATCCAAAAGGTTTTCTTTTTTCCAGAGTGCCCATATCATCATGATCACACCCGCAATAACAAACCGGATACCGCCCAATAAAAAAGGTGGGAAACCATGTAAGGCTTTACTTATAAAAAAATAGGTAGAGCCCCAAACGATGTAAACAGTTAAATATGCCAGGATCACGGAAAGGGACCCGGGTGCTTTGGATCCGGTATTGTTCATCAGCTTTTATTTAAACTTTTCGCGTAAATGACTTGTCAAAGTTAAAAGGAAATTCATTAAATTTACTTTCGAAATCAATGTTTATTTTAATATTTGCTTTCGAAATCAAACTAAATCAATAAAAATCCTTTTTATATGGAACTGGACAAAACGAGCTGGTCGATCCTTGCCTGTCTGCAGGAGAATGCAAGGGCATCTTTTGCCGATATCGGAAGGGAGGTAGGGCTTTCAGCACCTGCGGTTGCAGAGCGTATGGTAAAACTGGAAGATGCAGGTATCATTCAGGGATATCGAATCGAAGTGGATTATGAAAAAACCGGTTATGCTTTAAAAGCCTTTATCACTTTTACGGCGCATTCTGGAAAGTTTAATTCTTTTTTGAGTTATATCGAAAAACTGGACGAGGTCCTTGAATGCCATAGGGTAACCGGCAACTATTGTATTTTCATGAAAGTTGTGGTAGAAAATTCAGGTCATCTTCAACAATTGCTGGCAAGTATGATGGAATATGGTGAGACTACGACTTCTGTTATTCTTTCCAGTCCGATAACACACAGGGTTTTTACAAAACACGAAACGAAGACTAAAGGAAGAGGTCACGCTGCAAAGTCCCGCCTGGCATAACCGAATATGATTCAAGATCATTTATGCCTTCATCGCGCAGGACATCTTCATCAATGAAATGATTTCCTGTTGTGGATTTTGCGTCTTTACTTAATATATAAGAGGCAGCGTCTGCTACGATTTCCGGTTTACGGCTCACGTGAAAAAGCTTTTCTCCCCCCAATAGATTTTTTATTGCTGCAGTCGCGATGAGTGTTGCCGGCCAGAGACTGTTCGAAGCAATACCGTCCTTTTTAAATTCTTCTGCCCAGGCTACTGACAGCAGGCTCATATTGTATTTTGCCAATGTATAAGCCACATGCGGTTTAAACCATTTCATATCAAAGTTCAGCGGTGGCGATAAAGTGAGTATGTGTGGATTGGTTGATTTTTTCAAAAACGGGTAAGCATATTTGGTTACCATAAAAGTTCCGCGCACATTGATATCAAACATTAAATCAAATCGTTTGGGCTCCGTTTTTTCAGTATTGCTAAGAGAGATGGCAGACGCATTGTTGATAACGATATCCAGTCCCCCGAAATGGGACACCGTTTTTTCCATTACTTCCTGAATGAGTTTTTCATCCCTGATATCGCAATAAATTGCAAGTGCTTTACCACCTGAAGCTTCCACTTCAGCGGCGGCAGAAAATATAGTTCCTCCCAGTCGCTCGTCTTCAGTGGTCGACTTGGCCGCGATTACAATATTCGCTCCTGCAGAACCAAGTTTCAAAGCGATTGCTTTTCCAATCCCTCTTGTAGCGCCCGTAATCAGAACGGTTTTATTTTTAAAATCCATAAATAGTTTGGATGATTCAGCTTATTTACAAAAGCATGGCATGAAGTATGTAAATATCTTCCTAAAGATAATACGATGCCGCCCAATACAGGTTCTTATTTCGTTTTCCATAAGAATGGACCCGGAGATCCTTCACCCAGGCCCAAACCAGAATG
Organism: Puia sp.; assembly: GCA_035937535.1. Lineage (GTDB taxonomy): Bacteria > Bacteroidota > Bacteroidia > Chitinophagales > Chitinophagaceae > Puia. The sequence goes on from DASZHV010000151.1 coordinate 13,520, forward strand.
GCCGCCAGTTGAACCTACGCCAATGCCACCGGAAACAGATCCGGTTCCTCCTTCCGTTCCTCCGGTCACAAGTGAACATTTTCAACTCTATTCTTTTATGCTGAATTAGCGGGCCCTTTAAGTAATTATATTTGAGGCTCAAGGGCAATATGGAATATTTTATCGGGATAGATATCGGAACTACTTCAGTAAAATCAATTGCTTTTTCCAGGGAAGGAAAAACATTATGTGAACAGGCGATTTCTTATCCGATCAAACATCCATTTCCGGACTGGAGTGAACAGGACCCTGACGAAATTGCTACAGCGGTTTTTAAATCTGTAGAAAATATTCTCACTGATCTTTCTCCACAAGTTCCCAGGTTATGTTGTTTTAGTTCTGCCATGCACAGTCTGATTGCTGTTGACGGGGAAGGCCGGGCTATTTCGCCTTCGATTATCTGGGCCGATAACCGGGCAAATGAAATTGCTGCCAGGATTCATCGGGATAACCAGGCACAAACTTTTTATAAACTCACCGGCTTGCCCGTACATGCCATGTCGCCATTTTGCAAATTGCAATGGCTCAAAGTAAACCAGGGAGATATTTTTAATAAGGCTTTTAAGTTCGTCGGGATAAAAGAATATATTTTTTATAAATTATTCGGAATCTATGTGGTGGATGTTTCCATCGCTGCAGCCACGGGACTTATGAATGGTGAAAGCCAGCGTTGGGATCCCTGGATATTGGAACAAATTGGAATTTCTGAAGACAGACTTTCTGAAATAGTAGAAACGGAAAAAATATTTTCTTCACCCGGAATATTTCCAATACTGAAAAATATTCCATTTGTTATAGGGGGGAGTGACGGAGCGATGGCCAATTTAGGTGCAACGGATGAAGCGGGTTCCCTTGTGATTACTGTAGGAACGAGCAGTGCGGCGAGATTAATTGTAAACAAACGCCAGATTGATCCGTATATGCGGACTTTTTGTTATTATATAAATAAACATCAATGGCTGGTGGGCGGGGCAAGTAATAATGGAGGCATTGTTCTACAATGGCTGCAAGAAGATTTTTATCGTTCAAAAGAAAATGTCAATGTTTTTTTAGATCAGGCATTATCAGCAGATCCTGGCGCAGGAGGATTGATTTTTCTTCCTTACCTGATGGGAGAACGTGCGCCTGTTTGGAATGCGGATGCCAAAGGTGTGTTATTCGGACTCCGGATTAACCAGGGGCAGGCTCAAATGGTCAGGGCTTCTTTGGAAGGCGTAATTTATTGTTTATATGCTATCAGCCAGCCGCTCTTTGAAAAAACGGATATCAGGAATATATACGCCACGGGCGGTTTTGCCCGAAATGAACTTTGGTTGCAGATCCTTGCAGATATATTCAATCTGCCGGTATTGGTTAGTGAGACCATTGAAAACTCCGCATGGGGTGCAGCAAAATGCGGTATGATGGCGATTGGAGTTTCCTTTTCAATAAAAGCGCCAATCAGCAAAACTTATTATCCCAATGCATCTGTTCATCCAATATATGTGAAAGGATTTCAGAAATTCCTGCGATTGTATGAATTATTGAAGGGAGAATTCGTTTAATGAAGTCAGGGGATTTTTTTAAAATCGAGATCCTGGAAATCATAACTGAAATCAGTAAGAGGAGATACCGCTTTCATTTGCATCCCTTCAGCCTGACCATTCTCGTTCAAACGAAACATTACAAAAGCGTCCGCATCCATACTCCTGTCCCGCCATTTTACCACAAAACTATTTCCTTTATAAGGAAGCATTTCTCCTGTTAGTTTGGGTGAACGTTTTGAATCAAACCAATACTTTCCGTCTTTTATAGAGATGATTACATCACCGAGCCAGGGATCCCTGTAAGTACCTGAGTAAATATTAAAATCGATTTTTGGAGGGTTCAGTTGTGTTTTATTAATGTCCGCCCAAATAGGATCAGTCACTGTTTTATTATAAGCCAGGTATGAATTCCTTGACGATGCTAATTCACTTATCCAATCCTTCCGCGACAGCCCCAGATAACCATCCTTAATTTCATTGGTAATAGAAATAAATGCGGCGCTTTCCTGTTGATTGGTGAGGACAATGATACCGAGCTGCAATTCAGGGATCATGGTAATCTGTGTGACCATACCTTCCAAGCCACCAGTATGACTGAGTTCCTTATAACCTTTCACGTCTTCAATGAAAAAACCAAATCCATAAGCTTTGAAATGTGTGTTGTAGTAACCAGGATCACCAGACTGCATGATAGTTTGCGGGGACCAGATTTCTTTTTGAATTTTTGGTTTGTACAGACTTGTAAGGTTCGGCCCATATTTCCCCTGTGCAAGGAGAAGTTCCACCCATTTACTAAGGTCAGAAATATTTGAATTGATGCCACCTGCGGAATGTCCGACTTTCATCATGCTTCGGGCGATAACCCTTACTTTGCCTTCCACTTCTGCATGTGCGTCAATAACGTCTGATTTATCTTTCAACTGGTTGAAGGAACAGGCGCTCATATTCATTCCGATCGGTTGCATAATTCGTGTTTCCACAAATTCATCCCAGGATATACCACTGGCCCTTCTCACGACTTCGCCTGCGACGATATACATATTATTATCGTAATCAAATTTTGTCCGGAAACCCGAGACTTGTTTCAGAAACTGGAGGTTATATAAAATGTCTTTCAATTCGAAATTACTGGAATCAGGAAAAAACATCAGGTCTCCGGCGCCCAGACCAAGTCCGCTACGATGGGTCAGCAGGTCACGGATAGTAAATTCTTCTGTAACATAGGGACTGTAAAGCTTGAATTCCGGAATCCATTTGCGCACTTTGTCGTCCCAGGATATTTTCCCTTCATCAACCAGGATGCCCAGTGCGAATGCAGTGAATGCTTTGCTATTGGATGCAATGCCGAACAAAGTGTTTTCATCTACCGGGAGTCCTGTGTTCAGTGAGCGGACACCATAACCCTTTGAGTGAATAATTTTTCCATCTTTGATAACGGCTACTGCAATCCCAGGGACATTAAAAGCGATTCTTGCTTTTTCTGCCACACTGTCGATTTCGGAAGAACTCAGGGGCTGAGACCAGGCTTGAGCGGAAAATAATATAGAGGCAGCAAACAGAATTTTATTCATGGCAGGGGAATAAAGAATGATAATAAAGATATGCGCAAAATCCATTTCAAATAACTAAAATTAAATAGGGGCATATTGAAATACGCCCCGTAAGGGCCCATGATTCGCATCTCGGCCACATGGCCCTGAAGGGTGCTGTGGATAAATCATATTCAGGTTTCAGGGAATTGTTGAAATTGCCTGCACGGATCGGAGAGGAGTTTCTTAATTTTACTGTCTGAACATACCCGTTTTGAAAAAAATTTATAAGCCAACGGAAACGGTTGAACCGTTTTATCAGCGATATATTCATAATGTTCCGGATGATGGTAATCTGCTGATCCACCTGGAAGATATTTTTTCAGAAACAGAAGAATTGATCATCCCGCTTTCGGAAGAGAAAATGAATTATCGTTATGCACCGGGCAAATGGACGATCAAGGACATGCTGGTTCATATGTCGGATACAGAAAGAATATTTGTTTACCGCGCCCTTCGGTTTTCCCGCGGTGATGAAACACCTCTTCCGGGCTTCGAGGAAAGTTCATATGCTGAATATGCAGGTGCAAATGAAAGGGAGAAAGAAGATATTTTAAGGGAATATTCCCTGGTGAGAGAATCCAGCATAGCTTTTATTGAATCCCTTTCAGATGAAGCCCTGAACAGAAAGGGAACTGCCAATGGATATCTTATTTCCGTGCGGTTACTGGTAAACCTTATTTACGGACACCATATGCACCATCTCAATATTTTGCGGGAAAGATATCTTTAGCTATGGAGGAAAAAAAATCGCACCGGATTTCGATTGCAGTGGATATGGATGGAGTTTTAGCCGATACGGAAACCCATTTCATTAAGTATTATGAAGCTGAATCCGGAGAGAAAGTAAACCGGAATTCTCTCCTGGGTGTTCCCGAAAATATAGGATTCCCCGACAAAACGGCTGTTCGCAGATACGTGCACACTCCGGGGTTTTTCAGAACCCTTCCTCTAATAAAAGGAAGTGTTTCGGCTGTAAAAACTCTGATGCAGGACTTCGATGTTTATATCGCTTCTGCTGCTATGGAATTCCCGCTTTCTCTGTTTGAGAAAAAGCAATGGCTGGAAGAACATTTCCCATTTATTTCCTGGAAGCATATAGTATTCTGCGGGGATAAAAGTATTATTAAGACGGATTATATGATCGACGACCATATAAAAAATCTGGATAATTTTTCAGGAATTCCACTACTGTTTTCTGCCTCCCATAATGTGAACGTAATGCACCATCATCGTCTCAATAATTGGGATGAGATATTGAATTATTTTAAGACCATTAAAGCGTAAAGACAAGAACTAGTGTGAGAGTGTGAGAGTGTGAGAGTGTGGATCATGCTGCCAACCGTCAACCTTCATCCGCCAACCGTCAACCTTCAACCTTCATCCGCCAACCGTCATCATAAAATTAACACAACAGTACCCGCAATGATAAGCAGAGCGCCCAGGGCGGTTTGCCAGCTCAATACTTCACCCAGGAATACCACAGATAACAGTAAAGTCAGGGCTACGCTTAATTTATCTACTGGTGCCACCTGCGATACTTTTCCTAATTGAAGGGCTTTAAAATAAAAAATCCAGGAAAGGCCTGTTGCCAATCCCGAGATTATGAGAAAAAAAATATTGTGTTTTGAAAGACTATGAATCGTTTTATATTCTCCCCGGAAAAAAACAATCGCCCAGGCAACCAGTAAAATTATAATAGTACGAATGGCCGTGGCCAGGTTTGAATTTACATTAGTCACGCCAATCTTTGCAAATATGGCGGTAAGAGAAGCAAATAGAGCTGAAAGCAAAGCATATACCCACCACATATTTTCTGTTTTTCTTTTATTTAATCATCAGCTAAAACCCAAAAGCTTAAAGCTTAAAGCATCGGTCATCCCTGCCTGCCGGCAGGCGGCAACCATCAATCTTCTTCAATCAATTGACCAGGAATTTTAAACAAACGGGGTTTGGAATGCTGATCTCATTTCCTGTCAATTTCAACAATCCTGAAACAGGATCAACAGTAAAAACAACAATATTATCTGAATCACGATTTGCTACCAGTAAAAAATGACTGGTAGGATCAATCACAAAATTGCGCGGATGTTTTCCATTCACTGATATATATTGTTTATTTAATAGTTTTCCGTCTTTTTGAATTGCAAATACGGCCAGATTATTTGCCGTACCACGGTTACTAGCATATAAAAATTTGCCATCTGCGCGAATATGGATGTCAGCGCTTCCCGGATCACCTTTAAATGATTCGGGAGTTGTGCGTATTCTTTGAAAATGGGTGAGCTTTCCTGTTTTATTATCAAAATGGAATGCATCGATCGTGCCTGTCAACTCACCGATAACATAAACGTCAGGTCTGGATGGATGAAAAGCAATATGACGGGGACCCGTGCCGGGTTTTAGTGAAACAACTGAATCCTTTCGGTCAGTTAGCGGAATACTCTTTGCTGGGTCAAATGCATACACATGTTCCTGATCAGTTCCCAGGTTTGCTGAAAGAAGAAATTTTTCATCAGGAGAAAAAATAGTTGAATGTACATGCGATTTTTCCTGTCTCGCAGTATCAGGCCCTTTACCAATCTGCTGGATAACCTGTGAAGCTGGTGCAAGGGAGCCATCAGTATTGACTGGTAATCCTACCAGGCTGCCAGAACAATAGTTTGCAACGAATACCCATTTACTGGTTTTATCTTCAGTAATATAGCAGGTGCAGGCACCCTGACTTGACTGTGAATTTAGTTTCGCCAATTGACCTGTTGAAGGTTCAAACGCATAAGCTATTACCGCTCCTTCCTTTTCACCTTCACTTGCAGCATATAAATGCTTGCCATCGGGCGAGATACTCAGATAAGATGGGTTGGCAGCATTCATTGTACTTACTTCTGTACCAATACCGGTTTTTGTATTAAAGTGGTATACATAAATACCCTTACTCTGACCGTTCGTATATGTACCAATAAACAGGTATGGATTCTGGGAAAAACACGAAACAGAAATGGCAAAAAACAGCAGAATTAGATTCCAGCGCATGGAAAAAGTTTTAAAATTAGACTCATGCAATTTACATGAAACTGATTATGCACCAACGCAATAAATAGATAGGATAAAAACGTTATAATAGCTGAAATCCGATACATATGAAACTGCTTAGCTGCTGTTTTCTGATATTCATTTTGTCCTGTCAGTCAATTCCCGATAATCGTATTTCATCCGAATTTACCCAGGTATCCAATGCTTCCTTTGCAGCTGCATTGACCGTTCCGGAGAAATCAGAAGAATCAATTAAATATATTTCCGCATCGTCGGCTAAATCCATTCCCCGCGCTTCGGTAATACTCGGGAAAAAACAGGTTCCCATTCTTTGTTATCACCAGATCCGTGACTGGAAACCTACTGATTCAAAAGTTTCAAGAACATATATCGTACCACCGGCAGCTTTTGCAGCTCAGATGCGCATGCTGGCTGACAGCGGATATCATACTATTACACCTGATCAGTTATATGCTTACCTGATATCCGGTACCAGACTTCCTGCAAAACCCATCATTTTGAGTTTTGATGATACAGACCTGGATCAATTTACCGTGGCATACCCTGAGATGAAAAAATACGGGTTTAGGGGCTTGTTCTTTATCATGACAGTTTCTCTTGGAAAGCCCCATTATATGAGCAGGGAACAGGTGCGGGAACTTTCTGAAGCAGGGAATACCATCGGTTCTCATACATGGGATCATCACAATGTTAAAAAATATGAAGGCAACGACTGGATCACCCAGCTTGACAAGCCAACAAAAACTCTGGAACAGATCACCGGGAAAACCATTCGTTATTTTGCCTATCCTTTCGGATTATGGAATTCTGCAGCCTTTCCGGAGTTAAAAAAACGAGGTTTTGTAGCGGCATTCCAGCTCAATGAAAAGGCAGATCCGAATGATCCGCTTTACAGTATCAGACGCATCATAGTTCCAGGTACATGGAATGGGGCCGCCCTGCATCAATGGATCCTGCGCGACTTCTGAGTCATTAGCAATCTTCCTATCTTGCTTTTATGATTTCCCCTGAAAAGGCAACCATGTTTCGTAACCGGCTAGGCAAAGTATTCCGACATCTGAGTAAATCTGCCAGGAAACAGGAAGTCAGCTGCTACCGGATTTATGACCATGACCTCCCAGAATTTCCCCTGTGTATTGAAATATATGAAGACTGGCTATACGTAGCGGAATACCGCCGCAATCATAATATGGAGGAAACAGAACATACCAAATGGCTGGAAGATTGCAAAGCCATCATCGAAGAAATCATAGGCATGCCGGCTTCTCGTATAGTATTGCGAACGCGACAAAGAAAATCAAACCGTCAGGACCAATATCAGAAGCTTGATGATGAACAACAATTCATCCAGGTGCATGAACAGGGATTAAAATTTAAGATCAACCTGACGGACTATCTGGATACCGGCCTTTTCCTGGACCATCGCATAACCAGGACCATGATACGAGATGTATCCAAAGGGAAAAAAGTCCTGAACTTATTCTGCTATACAGGCTCTTTTTCTGTATATGCTGCAGCAGGTGGCGCAGCGAAAGTTGTTTCGGTGGATCTGTCCAAAACATACCTGAAGTGGGCTACTGAAAACATGGAATTAAATAATTTGTATAAACCAGACAGACATTCTTATATCCATGAAGACGTAAAACAATACCTGCAAACTCTGCCAGCCGGGTATTTTGACTTAGTAATTATGGATCCGCCTACTTTCAGTAACAGTAAAAGGATGGAGGATTTTCTGGATATCCAGCGTGATCATCCTTTATTGATCAATCAGGTATTGAATGCAATGAGTCCGGGTGGAACCCTTTATTTCAGTACTAATTTCAGTCGTTTCCAAATACAAACGGATGCCTTATCGGAATGCAGCGTAAAAGATATTACCCGCTCAACCACGCCTTTCGATTTCCAGGGCAAGCTCAACCGGTTTTGTTTTCTGATAACTAAAAAAACATAAAACCTAAATCCAAAAGTTTAAAGTCAAAAGGCTCTGCCCGCTTAAAAATTATGGATAGTATATTTTTCCCTGGCTTTTTAAAATATTATTTGACAGGCATCCAGTTTTTACAATATTCTATACATCACGAAATCTTCTAATCCCGACAATAATTTATTACCAGGCTCACAGCTAAAATTAATACCAACAACCTGAATTTAACTGGGCAGACAAGCCCGTGAAATAATATGCCCTTTTTTATCTAATTGAAAATAGAAAGGCCGAAAGAGGCAATGCTGTAAATCCAAGTAGCCTAATTCTTGGTAACGACATACAACTTCCCACACTCTGTTTAGAATAGTCTTTTTTAACTTTACACATATAAAGTTTCAGTAATGGGATTTTATAGAAAACACAGTTACATTAAATTATTTAGTAATTCGGATTAAATGACAAAAAACGGCCTAAAAACGCTTGATTAAATAATATTATACGACTAATTGCATCAAACGAAAAAGCAGTCGCTTGAACGACTGCAATTATCAATTTAGGCTCCTTCGAAGCCCACTACGAAGGTATGCTAAATGGTCAAATCTGGAATAGTTTTTTTGATTATAATTATCCCAATTGGTTGTTTTAAAAAGACAGTTCCAA
>DASZHV010000152.1:0-10778 GCA_035937535.1 Puia sp.
TCGTTAACAAAATCCCAATCTGTCCAGGTGTAATTATTTTTCAGGCCACTGGATGGTATGGTGGATTGTGAAATAAATTCTTTGAAAACAAAATCGGTGTTTGCTGACTGATTCTTTACAATTCCAGAAACAGTGGTAACGATAGAATCGTCGTACACGATTTGTTTCCCGATCATTTCGGAATAGGGAATGGAAGGGAAATAGACTTTTGCTCTTGCTTCTGTAAGAACAACTTTGAATGGCTCCGTCAACGAATTTTCAGGCGAACCTGCCAGCCATTGATAGGGTATCAGTCTGAAATAAGATTGGTCCGCAAAAATGATATCTTCCTGGTGATTGATCTGAAAAGGTTTTTCTCCATCTTTTTTTCTGATGGTCACTTTCCCATTTCCAATGAATTCATGAAATCCGACGGTTTCTTCAACGCCAGGTACTTCTTTTTTTACAGTTTCAGCGAGTGGTGAAGCAACACCTGCAAAATGCATCGGGGTTCCGGAAAAAGTCATGGTAGATACTACTCGATAAATCCTGTTGCTGTCTTTTTCAAATTGATCGAAAGTAAAATCGTAATGAACGATCAGAAATATTACCAATGCACTGCTGATGCCTATGGACAGTCCCAGCACATTGATGAGTGAGAATATTTTATTCCGGGTGAAATTCCGATATGCGATCGTGATGTAAGTCTTGAGCATCAATTATTAATTATTCCCGCACATGCGGGATTAATTATCAATGGAATCTTGTTCAAAAAGACCTTAAGCCACACAGGGTTCAATAAAAATGCCGTCTTGTAAATGCCTAAAAAACAATGTTTTGCGAATTGTTTGTAAAGCGAGCCTGTGCGGTTTTGATACAAAGGTGTACGGGATAATTCCTTTCCTCATTCAGAACGAAGGCTGGTTACCGGATTGGCAATCGCCGCTTTGATAGCCTGAAAACTGATGGTTACCAGTGTTATTATAATGGCAACCAGGGCAGCTATTAAAAATATCCACCAGGCAATATCAACGCGGTAGGCAAAATTCTGAAGCCACTTTTTCATTCCCCAGGAGGCGATTGGGAAAGCTATTACTGAAGCGATAATGACAAGTTTCAAAAAATCCCTGATAATCATTGATACGATGTTTGGCACATTGGCTCCCAACACTTTTCTTATCCCGATTTCTTTTGTTCTTTGTTCTGCGGCATAAGTAACCAGGCCAAATAATCCAAGGCATGCAATCGCAATGGCGAGTATCGCAAAGGTGATAGATATCCTACCTACCTGCTCTTCACTGGTATATTGTTTATTGAACTGATCATCCATAAAGCTATAATCAAAAGGCTGACTGGATGCCATTTGTTTCCATATTGATTTTATCACGGAAATAACTGCAGGAGTATTGGAGACACCGATTCGAACTGAAATGTTATTATTATTTTTTCCTAAACGCAAAGCCAGAGGAGTTATCAAATCGCGTAATGAACTAAAGTTGAAATTCCTGATAACACCTATTATATGAGATTCTTTCAATATTTTCGATTTTAAGTCATTGATTTCATACAATTTCTTATTCAGTATATCCTTTGCATTTAGAAATTTTACAGCTGCTTCATTAATAATAATACCCGTAGAATCTGTTGGATATTGCAATGAAAAGTTTCTTCCTTCAATAATCTTCATGCCTAGTGTGGGAATATAATCCTCATCTACATTCCATATCTGCATGGATATGGCACTTTTAGGATCAAGCGCAGGCGATGTAAAAAATGCATCATTGCTTCTGTTATTGTCGTCTGATGGTAAAAAACCAGTCAGCGTTGCTCTTTGTATTCCGCTTATTTGTAATAATTCGTTTTTGAATGTGGTGGCCTGGTTACCCAGAACATATGTACCGTTAATCACCAGGACCTGGTTGCGGTTATATCCTATGTCTTTGGCGCGGATGTAGTTTAGCTGGTTGAAAATGACGATGGTTCCGATTATCAGTATAATGGTAATAACAAATTGGAAAACCACTAATCCATTCCTTAGCCAGGGTTTCTTAAATCCTGATGTCAGTTTACCTTTCAGTACTGAAATAGGCTGAAAAGCGGACAGAAAAAATGCAGGATAACTACCTGCAAGCAGACCTACAATAAGCATCAGGATTACGAGGGAAAATAACATTCCCGGTTGAAATATTGTATTTACCCTGATCGTTTTACCAGCGAGCTGGTTAAAATAAGGCATCAGTAACCATGCTATCAGTACGGCAAAAATTAAAGCAATGAAACTGATGAGTACTGATTCGCTCAAAAATTGTTGAATCAGATTTATTCTTAAAGAACCCAAAACTTTTCTCACACCCACTTCCTTGGCCCTATTGAAAGAACGTGCAGTTGACAGGTTCATAAAATTTACACAGGCGATCAATAAAATAAATATGGCTATGGCAGAAAAAATAAATACAAACTGAATATTACCATTGCCTTCTAATTCGGCTGTTCTGTTTGAATTCAAATGAATGTCAGTTAGCGGAGTAAGGGTGGCAAGTACATAACCACCGCCTTTTTTAAATTGATCGAGCGTCATATTTGTTACACCCTGCAGTTCCGGGCCTACATAACGATCCATCATTTTGTTCAGATCCAAATTAAGTTTATTCAGATCCGTATTTTTCTTTACAAGAATATAGGTATTCCAGTTTTCGCTTAACCAGTTATCATCCCTGCTGAGGGGATTTTCAATTGTTGCAACGAATATGTCAAAATTGAAATGCGATTGGGATGGTATATCCTTAATTACGCCGGTGACTTTATAATTTATTGAATCATTTACGGTTATCTCTTTACCTACAGCATCTATGCCATTGAAATATTTTTTGGCAATCGTTTCTGTTATCACGAGCGAATGGGGCTCTCTTAATGCAGTTTTTGGATCACCTGCAAGCATCGGCAACGTAAACACTTCAAACAATGTTGAATCACCATAGGCAATCCGCTCCTCCCGCAGGTTCTCGGATCCCTTCCTGATGAGAAGACTCCCATGCCATTGAATACGGGTATATTGTTCTACCTGCGGAATTTCTTTAACCATAGTAGTCCCCATTAATGACGGTGCTACAGCAAGATCAACATGATTGTCTCCAAACTTGATTTCATTATTTACACGATAAATCCTGTTGGCATTTAAGTTGTACCTGTCATAACTTAATTCATCCATCACATACAACAGGATCAATAAACAGGTTGCAATACCTAAGGCAAGTCCGATAATATTTATCAGCGTGTAAAACTTATTTTTTACCAGGTTTCTGAAAGCAGTTTTGAGATAATTTTTAAACATAACTTAAAAAGTAAAAATTAAAAATTAAAAAGTAAAAACAGTAAGCGCCATGTTGACCGGATTTACTTTCCCATACTCCCATACTCCCATACTGCATTAAGCCTTCAGCATTACGCCTTCTGCTTTGACTTTCCTGTCCTTACGTTCAAGATATTTGGCATAAATAATTTCGCTCATGGTTTTATCCTGGAGTTTGCTTTCGAGCCAGGAGATGATATCGAGGTAAGCGAAGGAGCGAGTTTCGATATGATTATATTCCAGGTGTTTGATCTTACTGAGTAATTTTTCCAGTTCGGGTTTGATATCCCTGCGTGAGATCTGAAAACTCTTCCGAAGAAATTTAAACATTTCTTCTTCCACCACAGTAAGATTTTTCATTTTAGCCATGAAACGGTAAACGGATTTAGTCAGCGATTCCATGAGCTCATAATTGCCAAGTTCATAATGTGCGAGCAAATGAACAAGTCGCGCGTAACATTGGAGATCATAACGCAGATCCACATGATCGTTTATGATCAGATGGAGGTAGTCGATAGAAGTATTATAGTCTCCACTACCAAAATACAGCGTGGCGATTTTGTAGTTGAATACCAGTATACGGTGATGATCAATATAACTGGCATATTCCTTAAGTTGTCCGGAAATTTCAGGAACCAGGGCTAAACCCTCTTTGAAAGTGCCTGTCATCAGGTGCCAGTTAATTTTCGCCAGGTGGATATATACCCAGGTGTGGATCCGGAAATTATCGTGGTGCTGACCTTGTGGTGAATTATAATAATCTTCGAATTTTTTAAGGATCACCTGGAATTTGCTGAAATGACGCAGATCGAACAGTGCATTCAGCAAATTGTGCATGCCTTTAACATAGTGTCCCGTTTCAACTGAAATCATCAGGGGTTCATTCTCAAAAAGGTCGACCCATTTCTGTCCATAACGATAATACATGATGAAGTCCTGACGGATAAACGCAAACCAGCTATAGCTTTGGTAGAGATATAACTTCTCATAAAAATCATCGAGGTTGGATGTGTCAAGGAGTGTATTCTGTTTGAAAAATTCCCTTAGCTTTTTTACATCTGCCTCGTTGCGTGCGTGACCATTCTGTACATACCAGCGATAGAGCAGTAGAGCAAGATTTGAAAGTCTCGTAACACGGTCGATATGATCACTGATCTCGCGGGCTTCGATTGTTAGCTGTTCTGTTTTTTCGAGGGTAGACCGGGTAATATGAAGTGTTTCGATTTTCTTTTCGAGTGAAATTAATTGCGCCAGAAAATTCAGTTTGTTATTTGCTTTTGCAATTTCTTTCGCTCTTTCAAGGATCTTCAGACTCTGATGTTTCAGCCCTTTATTATACAAAAGGCGGGCATTGTCCATGTGCTCACTCAATTGCAGATCGGTATTTTCTGTTGTTTTGAGCAAACGGAGACTCGCAAGTAATTGCTTATAGAGATGCGTTTTTAGATTTGAGAGCTGGGATTTGGTGAAAGGAAGTTTTTTCAGGAGGAGCTTTTCATCATAATCCTGTATTTTATCGAGTGCATCAAAGAGTTGAACGATTTTAAGGTCCTCGTTACCCGAACTCCGCTTGATATAGAGCTTGAAATGCCGTTTTTCCGACTTTTCCAGTGAATGTATTAGTTGAAATAATATATCTGTTGAACGGTTGGCCATCATTGATAAATTTTGCTGAAACTGTGTCCAGGCAACACTTCCACGAAAAGATAAGCAGTTTTGACATGATTAAAACAAGAATAAGATGGTTTGAAATGATTCAGTTACCCCCTTAATTTTGTGATAGTAAGAGAGAAAAAAGAATACAGCAGACAATCGTTAGTGCAAAAGTCGTTAGAGGTCTGGGGAGTTAAACTGCAGTATTTCAATAAGTTAGAATACTACGTTTTTTCATATGGCAAGCAATCGTTAGAGGTCAGCTGTTTCTACAGCCGACCTTATTTTTTTACGGCTAGCGCAAAACTATAATAAAACTTTCTATTTTCAAACAATTCTTGCTTAAAGCTTTCAGGATCAGCCCAGTACATTAGGAAAAGTACTAATATGAAAGGGTTTATGTTTATTGGATTTGGACCTTCATCTTTAGGTTTTAGCCTTATAAGTGATTCATACATAAAAAAGTTTTAGGCCTGCCTGCCGGCAGGCAGGCTTTAAGCTTTGAGCTTTAGGCCTTCCGGAATCCCTTATTTTTGAAGCCCAATGAAGCTGAAAATCATCAAATTTCTCAAGGACTTTCTTTTATGGAGCGGCATATTGCGCATTTTCTCCGGTTTAAATCACCTTTTCTTCTTCCTCAGGAATTTCAATTTGCTCAGATCCTGGATTAGTAAAGCAAATGGCACGGAGCTGTTAATCAATGATTTCTATTCCTGGAAACGGGATTATCCCAAAAGGCTTAAACTATTCGAAGTAGTTTCAGACAAATATGAACTTGATAAAAAAGACCTTCTTTATTTAGAATTCGGCGTGGCTTCGGGCAGTTCATTTTTCTGGTGGATGAAGAAAAACACCCACCCAGCCTCTGCTTTTCGCGGTTTTGATAGTTTTGAAGGACTGCCCGAAGAATGGGGCGGATTTAAAAAAGGCGCCATGTCATTCGGCCAAAAAGAACTGAATGATGACCGGGCAGAATTTATACCCGGGATTTTCCAGGAAAGCCTTCACCCCTTTATTGAATCAAATAAAACCCTTCTTCAGACAAAACCAAAAATCATACACCTGGATGCAGATCTTTTTTCTTCAACCATTTTTGTGCTCTCCCAGTTATTTCCATATTTACAGAAAGGAGATATTATTTTCTTTGATGAATTTAACGTGGCAAATCACGAGTTCCTCGCGTTTAAAATTTTTACAGAATCTTTTTACGTGAAGATGCGACCCATCGGAGCGGTGAATAATTTTTATCAAACAGCTTTTATCGTTGACCGTTGATCCCGCACGTGCGGGAGCCGTTGACGGAAGCTTCAATTAACAATTAACAATTATCAATTGACAATTAGTTAGTTTGCTTTCAATGCATCCGTAGCTTTTGTTCGCAAAACGAGCCAGACTCTTGCGCCGATGGTGGCGCCGCAGATTAACAGCACGCCGATAAATGACAAAGTAAGAGAAGATGAACTTACACCTGCATTTATGCGGAATATCAGATCCATCAAGAGTTTTGAAAGTGCGTAACCACCATAACAGCCAACAACAGCCGATAAAAGAAGAATCCAGATATAGCCTTTCATAACTAGTTGAAAAATATGCCTGTCTTCTGCACCCACTACTTTTCTAATAGCAATTTCCTTTGATTTTTTCAGAACATTCAGAGAAACCAACGCGAACATACTGGTTGCTGCCATGAGTACAGAGATAAGTGCGAACCAGCGAAAAATAGTTGCAACGCTTTCATTTACATTGGAAGCCTGGGCATCAAGTTCATCCTGGTAGTAACCCCTGAAGGGTTTTGCAGGATAGAGTTTTGACCATGCCGCTTTGGTTTCTGCAAACACCTTATTGAGCGAACCGGGCTTTGCCAGGATAATGATTTTGGAATATTTTTCAGGATCTGCCAGAACCATAGCTACAGGCTGTATTGGATCAAAAAGTGTTCCCTGCGTAAAATCTTTCAGCACACCAATAACCGTACACGTAGTTGTATCGTTGGGTTTTATTTGTTTGCCAATTGCTTCTTCAGGTTTCCAGCCGAACTGGAAGGCAAGCTTTTCATTGATGATCATGGACTTTCCGATATCACTCCTGCTTTCAGCGATAAAATTCCTTCCCGCAACCAGTTTTAACCTCATCAGGTCAATATAGTTGTCCCCGGTTTTAATGTATATGCTTTCATTTTTTATTCCCTTTGCCTGGAGCGGCATTCTGGCGTAAGAAAAGCCGATATTATTGATTGTGCCAGCTAATTTTTCAACACCCTGGATTTTGATAAACGCATCACGGGCAGGTATATACGCGAACTCATTTTGCAAATCCACGCCTATTACATTTGCCTTTTGATAAGCATAGTCATATTTGCTTTGAAAAGTAGAATTTCGGGAGAAGGCGACTCCGGCTATTACGGTGATGAATGAAATGGCAACCTGAAAACCCAGCAGAACTCTTGAGAAAAGATTGCTCCCACCAAATTTTATCGAGCCCCTGAAAATATTTGTCGCGTTGAACCTGCTGATATAAAAAGCGGGATAAGCGCCGGCAAGCAGTGTAACGAATACAAGTATAACTCCGAGACTTATAAGTAAAGTGTAATCAGTCAGGTAATTGGCTTCCACCTTTAAATAATCAAACATGCTATTGAAAGTGGGTATCCAGAAGTTGTTAATCACCACTGATAGCATGACCGCAAGCAAAACTATAAACGCACATTCCATCAATTGTTGAAAAACGATCTGGCGCAAAGAGCTGCCCATTACCTTTCGTACGCCCATTTCTTTTAAACGGCGATTGCTCTGCGCCACTGATGTATTTGCAAAATTCAGACAGGCGGACAGCAGGATCAGAATTGCCAAAACCAGCGGGCCGTATGTTGCAGAATCGCCAGGACGACGGTATAAGGCGTTGTTCTCTACGTCAAATTCACTGAGAACATTTGAGAACGGATCCAGTGCAAAGGATTTAAGTTGTATATCCTGCCGTGCTGACTGTTGCAGCTGAACATATCTTGCAAAGTCTCGGGCAAGTTTAGGCGCATCAGAAGGATTTGATAGTCTTATAAATACGGCATCAGAAAACCATTCCCAGTCATCGTTCTTAATATGAGAGCCATCACTCTTTAACTGATTGTCATTATTCGTGATCATTTCAAACTGAAAGGAGGAGTTGAACGGCGGGTCCTTTAAAATACCTGTGACTTTGAGTGGCATTTTAAAAGTTTCATCTGAATAAAAAGTCAGCGTTTTCCCAAGGGGATCAGAATCTCCAAAAAATTTCTTTGCTGCACTCTGTGTAATTAGCACGGTGGAGCGATCGCTCAACTGATTTGTTCCCCGGACCAGTGGGAAATTGAAAAAGTCAAAAAATTGGGGATCCGTAAAATGTGCCTGTGCCTCAAAAGGATCGTTTAGGTCTGCCTTTACATTCAATCCACGACTATCCCATCTCACCGTTTCCTTCACTGCAGGGAAATCATTTTTTGCCATCCTCGCCAGGTATTCGGGACAATAGCCTTTCAGGTTATCGTTTCCAGCTACTTTTGTCAGAACACGAAAAATATTTTCCTGGTTATTGAGGAAGTTATTATAACTAAAGCTGTATCGGTAAGTCTGAATTCCCCATACTATGGAAGCTATCCCAACCGCCAGACTTACGATATTAATGACTGTATATAACTTATTTTTCCATAGGTTTCTTAAAATGATGGTGCAATAGTTTCTAAACATGTAGACTAATTATCAATTATTAATTATTGATTGGTAAAGCCGAATGAGAGTTATTAAAACTACCCAATTACGTGCCGGATTGAATCACATGATTATCAATGAAAATTAACCAGAAAATAGGGTTAACCAGTTTGGTTTTGATACAAGAACTGTCCGGTTATGATACAGGTTTAAAAGGAAAAAGTAAAAATTCAAAAGTAAAAAGGAAAAAGAGTAAAGCAGCTAAATTTTAAAAATTGGCATTAAATAGATCCAAGTGCTATTCCACCTTTTTTCCTTTTTACTTTTGAATTTTTACTTTTTCCTTTTAAACCTGTATCGTTATAGGTCAAAACCTGTATCAAAAACGAACTAACAATTTGCTAGTATCTCTCTATGTTATTGTAAATCATTTCTATTCTATTCCGGCATGTAATTGGGTGACTTACACGATCATAAACTACACCCATGCTTCTGCACTATATCAAAATTGCTCTGCGCAATCTTTCAAAGCAAAAAATTCTGGCATTTATCAATGTATTCGGACTTTCTGTCGGCATAGCATGTTTTAGTCTTTTTTTGTTATACGCAGTAAACGAATTCAGTTATGATCAGTTTCATAAAAATGGAAATGATATCTATCGTGTTGTTCAATG
The DNA here is from genome assembly GCA_035937535.1 of Puia sp. Lineage (GTDB taxonomy): Bacteria > Bacteroidota > Bacteroidia > Chitinophagales > Chitinophagaceae > Puia. The sequence continues at coordinate 9,336 of DASZHV010000152.1, forward strand.
GTATGCCGGAGATAAGGATCGTGGACCCGGTGGCGAAGCTTCCTCTAACACGCCCGTCGGTCCAGCCATGAAACAGGATCTGCCGGGAGTTGAAAATTTTGTTCGTTTCCAGGGAGGGTGGGGAGAACATTTTGTAAAGGTGGAAAATAAAGTCACCCGTCAACCGGTGTCCTTTGCAGATCCACAAATGCTGAGTGTATTTTCATTTAAATTAATTGAAGGTAGCGCCAGTGAGGCGCTAAGAGATCCTCATAATATTGTTTTGACCCACGAAAAGGCTATGCAATTATTTGGTTCAACCAATATTATCGGTAAAAGGATAGACATTAAAATGAATGATGAACAGGAACAATTTGAGGGGTTCAAAGTTGGCGGTGTGGTTGAGAATATACCAAAGACTTCCACCATACAGTTTGATATACTTGGGAATTTTGATTATGTGCTGAGTACGGAAGATGGTAAGGCAAGTGCGAATAACTGGCACATGACAATCGGAATAGATACTTATGTACAATTACGTCCAGGAAGTCATTTAATGAATGATCAGAAAGAAATGGCGGTATTCAGGCACAAATATTATTCTGACGAAGAAGAATTCATGAAAAAATCAGGGAGATGGGATGGTAAATCCCCTTATCCACTCAGTTTCAAATTGCAGCCTCTCAGGGATATGCATACAAGTGTAAATGTGGATGCGGGAGCGCCCGGAAGTACAACCAATCCAAAAAATTTGTGGATACTCATCAGTATATCTGCAGGTATTTTACTTATTGCTTGTATCAATTTCACAACGCTGGCGATTGGGCGTTCTGCTGGCAGGGCAAAAGAAGTGGGTGTTAGAAAAGTAATCGGTGGAGGAAGGAAAAAACTGATCTATCAGTTTCTGACTGAGTCCATGTTATTAAGTATTTTTTCCGGGGCAATCGGATTATTGTTAGCCAATGTATTACTACCTTTCTTTAACAGGATGTGTGGTAGGGAATTGAGCTTTTCATTTAACCAGTTTCCACAATTGATCTGGATCCTGGCGGCACTTATATTCCTTGTAGGGATCGTTGCGGGAAGTTATCCTGCATTGATTCTTTCCGGATTCAAGCCGGTTGAAGTTTTGAAGAGTAAGATCAAATTAGGCGGCTCCAACTATTTTACGAAATCACTGGTGACTTTTCAATTTGTGCTTTCAATCGGACTGATCATTTCAACCCTCATCATTTTCGGACAGCTGCACTACCTGCGAACTAAAAATATTGGTCTGACAAAAGAAAATGTCCTGGTTATCAATGCAGGAGGTCTTGACACAAAAAAGATATATCCTTTATTCAGGCAACTATTGCAATCACACAGACAAATTATAGGAGTGGCGGGATCTCAGATAGGGTTGGGGGAAGGACAGGGACAAATGGGAGGAGGGTATAAATATGGCGATAAAGAATTTGGTTCCAT
>DASZHV010000153.1:0-25301 GCA_035937535.1 Puia sp.
ATAAAGGCGGCTTCCAAAATAGCCGGGAAATAAAAGCCCCTCATAAATATGAAGGGCGAATTTTAAACCTTAGCCCTAAACAATATAAAATAAGCCAGGGCTGTATCTGAAATCTATTACTGCAATTGTCTTGCCACCGGTTAATACATCCATGATGACATCAAATTCACTAATTGTCATCAGCGGTAAAGTCTCGTCATTGTTACCGGAGCTATTACGGAATCAATTTCTATCATTAGTTTTGATTAAATAAAAAGCTGATGTGGAAATACAAGTTTGCAAAGTTTTTAATATTCGCAATTACCTTCATATTGATTTCCTGGGGCCGCGTGGGTCATGAAGCCATAGGATATATCGCATCTGCACACCTGACTCCGAAAACTGAAGCTGCCATTAAAGATCTCCTGGGAAATGAAACACTCGCAGATATCAGTACCTATGCAGACGAGATAAGGCCGGATTCTTTTTTCCAATATACCGCTCCCTGGCACTATATCGATGTGCCACCAGAGGAAAACTTCAAACAGTTTCAAACCTCTGTTTACCAGCAGACAACACCCAACCTGTATATTGCGCTGAACCACTGGCAGCGCGTCCTTGCTAATCCGAAAACAAACCGGTCCATTAAAATTTTTGCGTTGAAAATGGTCGTGCACCTGGTGGGTGACTTACACCAGCCATTGCATGTGGCAAGGGAGGAAGACAAGGGCGGAAATCTCATCTACGTTTTGTTTGATGGCGATTCTACGAATCTACATGCGGTTTGGGACACAAAATTGATAGAGCATAAAGGACTTTCTGCTTCTGATCTTGCAAAGGAGTGGGATTTCGCGACACCGGAAGACATCAAAAGCTGGCAGGCCGACCCGCTGATCGGCTGGCTCTATGAATCAAACCATGTCAGCAATCATATTTACGATGAAAATCCCGCCGGGAAAAATTTGGGTCAGACTTACTATGATCATCACATTGAACTAGTCCGGCAGCGCATAGATCAGGCGGGTATCCGGCTAGCAGGTATTTTAAATCAATGCTTTGATCCGAAATAAAAGATACCGCCGGTGGAATGATTCAAATTTTCGCTGAGTCAGGATTATTCTTAAAACTGGAATAATAACTTGTATCCTGAGTAACCACTTGAATAGTTAAAATGGCCCCATTAGAATAGGAAGTTAAAAAATAAATATTATGACTAAGAATTCTAAAATACCGGCAAACTATCAAACAGTAATGCTGTATTTAATTGTAAAAGGGGCGGCTGAATTTATTGCTTTTACGGAGAAAGTGTTTGACGCCAGGGAGACATACAAAGTAATGAGAGATGAAGATACCATCATGCACGCTGAAATCATGATTGGCGAATGTACCATTATGCTTGCTGACTCCACTGACATGTACGCAGAACGACCAGCAGGAGTATTTGTATACGTTGACTCTGCAGATGATACATATAAAAAAGCAATTGAAACCGGAGCAACAGTAATTACAAGACTTTCAGACCAGCCCTATGGAAGAAGCGGTGGTGTTATGGACCCATTTGGGAATACCTGGTGGATCACTTCAGTAAAATAACTAAAATACATTACAATGCAACCACCCGATTTATTAAGAAATTTTTTCAGGTCGTACATTTTGGGTAAGCGGCCGTCAATCAGTAATCCGGAAGGCTTACAGGACTAAAATGCGAAAAATCATCCTTCGATATACATTAGTGGTAGTACTTATCCTCTTCTGCCATTCTATCGGATTCACACAATTCAATACTAATGCATCTTTAGAACTCATAAACCGGGTCATCCCTGATCAGGCTTCCCGTTTTGTTGTGGAATATCTGTCATCAAAAGAAAAAGCAGATGTTTTTGAAATAGAAAGCAGGATCAATAAGATCATTCTCCGTGGCAACAATGGCGTAGCTGTAGCATCAGCATTGTATTTCTATCTTACTCATTTTTGTCATTGCCAGATTACCTGGAATGGCACGAACCTTAATATGCCAAAATTACTTCCACATATTCCAAAAAAAGTCCGGCAAACTTCGCCATACAAATACCGTTATTATCTTAACTATTGCACTTTCAACTATAGCATAAGCTGGTGGGACTGGAAGAGATGGGAAAAGGAAATAGACTGGATGGCGCTGCATGGTATCAATATGCCTTTAGCTATTACCGGCGAAGAATTTATATGGTACACAGTTTATAAAGAAATGGGTTTTTCAGATAAAGAATTACAATCCTTTTTTAGCGGGCCGGCTTATTTTTCCTGGTTCTGGATGGGCAACCTGGACGGATGGGGAGGACCCTTACCGGTAAGTTGGATGAAGAGTCATATGATATTACAGAAAAAGATTCTTCAGCGCGAACGTGAGCTGGGAATGAAACCGGTTCTGCCGGCTTTCACAGGACATGTGCCCGCAGCTTTCAAAACTAAGTTTCCCAACGCAAGATTGAAAGCGACTAATTGGAAGAATGGATTTGATGATACCTATATCCTTGATCCGGAAGATTCTCTATTTGCATTAGTTGGAAAATGTTTTCTTAAAACCCAGACAAAATTATTTGGTACGGATCATTTTTATTCTGCGGATACTTTTAATGAAAATGAACCGCCTTCTGATGACGCAAATTATCTGGCAAAACTCAGTGAACGTTTATATAAAAGTATGGAAGAAACTGATCCTGCATCCATATGGGTAATGCAGGGATGGTTGTTTTACAGTGACCGCAAATTCTGGAAAGCTCCGCAAATAAAAGCCCTGCTCAATGCTGTTCCTGATAAACATATGGTACTGCTTGATCTGGCAGCGGAAATAGAACCTGTCTGGAAAAGAACGAATGCTTTTTATGGCAAACCCTGGATCTGGAATATGCTCCACAACTTTGGTGGAAATATAAGTATGTTCGGAAGAATGGACGAAGTGGCAGCGGCCCCGGCAGAGTCATTGAACGATAAGTCTTCTGGTCATATGGTAGGGATTGGCTTAACGATGGAAGGCATTGAACAAAATCCCGTTTTGTATGAATTGCTTACGGAACATGTCTGGCGAAATGAACCAGTTGACTTAAACAGATGGCTTGATTTTTATACAATGAACAGGTATGGCATTTTAGATACAAATGCCCGCAAAGCATGGGAAATATTAAGATTAACCGCCTACAATGGTAAGGTCATTAGAGATGGTGCTGAATCCATCATCACCGGAAGGCCAACCTTTGATTCTGCCACCGTATGGACTAGAACAAAACTGAATTATAAACCCAGTGATTTTCTTCCTGCCTGGGACTTTATGATTGCCGCTGCAGACAAATGTAAAAACAGCGATGGATTTCAATATGACCTGGTGGATATCACCCGTCAGGTACTTGCAAATTATGCTGATTTCCTGCACGAGAAGCTTGCCAGGGCCTATCAGGATAAGGACCGGGCTGCTTATAAAAAATACAGTGATGAATTTTTAGAAATCATTATCGATATGGATTCCCTGCTTGGAACGAGAAAAGATTTTTTATTTGGTCAATGGATTTCTGATGCACGAAGCTTTGGTAACAGCGTGGAAGAAAAAGCGCTATATGAACGCAATGCACGGGATCTAATCACTCTATGGGGAGATAAGAACAGTCCGCTACATGAATATTCCTGCCGGCAATGGAGCGGTTTGCTGAATGATTTCTATAAAGCGAGGTGGGAGAAATTTTTTAAAATAACTTCAGATTCACTTGAATATGGAAAGGAATTCGATCAGGTTACGTTCGGAAAATATATCAGTGACTGGGAATGGCAATGGGTGAATATGCGAAAAGATTATCCGACTGAACCGGCAGGCAATAGTATAGATCAATCCATCAGTCTTTACAGGAAATACATTAATAAAATTAAGGCCGGTTATTGACACTCTCACTTTAAGTCATAATTAAAGTCATACTCCAGAATGACTTAGGTCATGATTAAGCATTTAGAGGATGAATATTTTTACGTCACGATTATAATATGCCGATAGTATATGAATATCCTGGCCATTTATATGAATTGAAAAATCATACCCTGTTCTGAAGAAAGACCATCCTTTTTTTAATTTAATTTATAAACCACAACCTAGGAATATGAAAGCAAGTAAAATATTATTAAGCTTAGCCCTATACTTGTTTATATATTCCCCAATGGGGAATTATTTGTTTGCGCAGGTAACAGTGGTTGATTCATCTTTGCTGGACCGGGTGACAGAATTGGAAAAACAGGCAGCTTATAAAAAACCCGGGGAAGATCATTTTATGGTGGTCGGATTAACCACCATCGGATGGAATTTTAATAAAACAACAACCACTTCAGGCGGTGTTGGACAAACGTTGAAAACAAATTCATTTCCAGACGATGCAAATTATGAGTTCAGCCCGATGTTCCTTTGGAGACATGGCTCTAAATTCCTCATGGAGTTTGAACCTTCTTTCTCCTCAGGTGCGCAACTAGGCGTGAACTGGGCAGATGTTTCTTATTTCGCATGCCCGGGTCTGATTATACGCGCCGGGTTTTTTGTGTTGCCATTCGGTATCTATAACAAGCGTTTATCTGCCGGTTGGATTGATAAGCTGGCTACCAATCCGCCAACAGCTGGTATTCCGCCCGCAAGTGATTTTGGAATTGAAGTAGAAGGAGGTTTCCCGTTTGGAAACATGAAATGGAATTATGATATAAGTCTGACCAATGGTAATCAGTTGCAGGCTGATGGAGAAATCCAGGGTATTGGCTCAGTAGATAATAATATGAATAAGACAGTTACTGCCAGGCTGGGGCTTTTTCCATTTTCCAACTCTTCACTCGAAATTGGTGCCAGTGGCCAGATAGGAACCGTAGGTGATGCCGGAGCACCCAATCAGAGTGCTCAATCAAAAGCGTTTGCATTCGATCTGAATTATGTTAAACTTTTCAGTCCTATCCTGGTGAATATTAAGGGGCAGTATAATTATGTATTTGTCAGTAAGCAGGATTATATTAATCAAAATGATTCCAGCATATATACTTTCAGTAATAAAACGACTACGGGTTTTGGTCAGATATCACTTCGTCCAACAGGGGCATCAAATAATTTCGTAAAAAACCTGGAAATCGCTTACCGGTACAGCAACTTCATTTCACCAAGCGGCTCTATGTGGGGCCAAAAGAACAATATTTCTGAAGCAGCCCTGCTTTATTGGTTAAGCTGGAGAACGGTTTTGAAATGTGCTTACCAATGGAACAACAGTAATAGTACAGCCATCGGAAGCATAGGTACAACAGTCCAGTCAAATACATTATTTATTCAATTTTCCATCCAACTATAATAGTATTTTATGAAAATAGTATCTATAAAATATATTTCCGTTCTATTTATAACAGGATTTGGATTGTTCGTTGGCGTAACTTTCCTGGGATGCAAAGCAAGTCAGCAAGTGTCTGCCAAATCTGGTGCGCAATTGTGGGCAGAAAATTGCCAGCGTTGTCATAACACCCCATCGCCTGCTTCATTTTCACCTGAACAATGGGAAACTGTAGGTATGCATATGCAAACGCGAGCTCTGATTACAGATGAAGAGAAAACTAAAATTGTAAATTTTCTTAAACAATAAAAGTCCCCGGTTGTTCAAACAAAATACTATTCAGTCTCGCAAGTGGATTGATTTATCTATACTGAATCTTTCTACCGTAGCTTTCCTGGGTTTGATTTTAAGAAGTAAAATATTGTTTGCATTGCCCTTTATTAACTATAACCATTTGCTGGAAGCTCATTCCCATTTCAGCTTCGGGGGCTGGGTAACACTTATTTTAGTTGCTCTGTTTATCCATGAGTTATTACCTGAATCCTTCAGCGTAAGACCAGTATATCAGTGGCTCCTGGGAAGTATAGCAATATGTGCCTGGGGTATGCTGGTATCCTATTTAGTATGGGGATATAGTACAATCTCTATAATTACTTCTCTCTGCTTTGTTTTATTATCCTACATATTCGGATTAATTTTTATTAAAGACTTACTGAAGGCGAAATTAGAATCATCCGTTGAATTGCTTGCTATCTCATCAATCGTTTATTTGATATTATCTTCGTCCGGGCTTATTACAATAACCATTATTTATTTCACAAAATCCTTTAATGCGATTTTATACAAAGATGCCTTATATACTTATCTTCATTTTCAATATAATGGCTTCTTCACGCTGGCAATATTTGCACTTCTTTTTAATCTTATTGCCGAAGGAACATCTGCAAAGGCGAAAAGAAATATTTACCGCTTTTCCCTCACGTTATGTATATCTATTATCCCGTCCTTATTCCTTTCCTATCTTTGGCAGGACCCTAATCTCTGGTTACGCATTATAGCCATGGTAGGAAGTATTCTATTAATTTTTAGTTTTTATCTTTTCCTGGTTTGCGCCTTATCACTCCGGGACATATTCAAAGAAGAAAGGGGAGTAATAGGTTTTTTGGTTATGTTATCCATGGGATCATTTATGTTGAAGATCTTCCTTCAAAGTTTTACTATTTTCCCGGTAATCGGTAATGCCATATTCGGGAACAGGCCGATAATCATGGGATTTTTGCACCTGGTATTTTTGGGATTTGTAACTCTTTTTATTCTAGCCTATTTCATAAAGAAAGGGCTATTGAACAGCAAAATAAAATGGACAGGAATCGCTGTGATCGTTTTTGCAATTGCTGTAATATTGAATGAGGTCTTATTAATATTACAGGGAATGGCCACCATGTTTATTGACGGGAGCAGTATTTTCCCCTGGTTACTTTGGATAACAGGTATTTTATTGTTTACCGGATCTCTTCTATTAGCTATAGCGCGTATTCAAACCAGGAGATTGCTTTGAATATTTATTTTTCTCCATCGTTTTTACGCATAAATTCCAAAACATTCCTTGCCTGTTCGTCGGTAAGATCCTGGTTTGGCATTCTGATAAGACAAATAGCCATATCTGCCTGAGCTGCAAGGTCCCTGTCCAGCATAACTTTTGTATTGGTAATCCAGTTCATAATCCATTCAGGAGTCCTCCTTTTTGTAACGCCAGACCAACCGGGTCCAACAAGCATTTCCGTACTTAGTTTATGGCATGCAAAGCATTTTGACTGGAAAATTGCTTTTCCCTTGGAAGCCATTTCTTCATCCAGGGGATGGGTTAATTGAATATTCTTAAACCGGCCAATTCCTTTGGAATTTATTCCTAAAAAAACAATGACTGTATCTTTATCTACTTTTTGAACATTACTATCTGATGCTGGCGAATTTTTAGCATTTTGAGAGTTAGACCCACATTGCGCAGCGACAATACTTATCACTACAACTGTTATATAAAGAAAAGTTCGTTTCATACGCCAATATTTATTTTCTAAACCGGATAAATTACTTATAAATTATAAAGAAAACGTACCGTGCTATTTTTTGCGAATATTCTGTGTTTTAAGTCTGCATTATTTCTTCTTAGGGACTTTTGTTAATGTTCGAATATAATTGATCAACTCCCATCTTTGCTGGTCAGAAAATATTTTTTTGTATCCAGGCATCGGGGCCCTGCCTTCAGAAAGTTTCCAGAATAGGGCGCCATCTGATTCATTTTGAACTGCAACTGAAGAATGGTCGGCAGGTTTAGGATTCAGTCCAGATGCTGCGGGGCCGTCACCTCTTCCTTTATCTCCATGACAAGGACCGCAATTAGCAATATACAGTGCTTTGGCATCTGCCAGTACACTCGCGTTGCCACTAAGTGGATTTTTTAAATTGTCCGATTCTTTGGGTGCAACCCAGGGCGGATTTTGTGCAAAGGACAAGAAATAACTCAAGTTAAATAGCAGAAGGAAACTTGTAATAAATATTGATTTTACGTTTTGGTTAATGATATTATCTTCTTTCATGTTATATGAGAGTTACTCGTTTTTGCAATATTTGTACATTTATTTACCTGCTGATTATTAAAGATATTATATACCAATTGTCATTTCACATGACTAATGTCATAAGAAACGATGATAGATTTCATTTATACCGGAAATTTTTCAGGACTAAGTGAAGCTGATATCATGTTTTCTGTTCCAGACTGATATCATGAAACAAGTTGATTAATATCATATTAGACCACAATTTCAGAATATATATTTGTTGGTTAATGAGTCTAAAACCAGCAAAATGATGCAAGATTTTGACCGGGCAGTAGATGATATCGTGAAGTCTGATTACCGTACCTCGGATGTTTTCAAAAAATACGGAATAACGTATTGCTGTACCGGCCAGGTTCCATTGAAAACTGTTTGCTTAGAAAAAAAAATTGAATTTGAATTGATCAAAGGAGATCTGGACCTGGCAACCGTGGATATTCGCATTCCTAACTGCCTGCCTTTCAATGAATGGGAATTGGATTTTCTTATTGACTATATCGTCCATATACACCATAATTATATTTACCAGACAATACTTGCTTTGGGATCAGAGCTCCGGTCATTTGCGTTCAGCCATAATAAAAAATATCCTGAAATGCTCAGGATTGCTGAATTATTTGATAAACTTTCAACTCTTTTGATAGTGCATAACCAACATGAAGATGAAATTATTTTTCCTTACATAAAACAAATTGAGTCGGTGCACCGGAGAAAAGAAGAATACGGCAATCTTTTTGTCCGGACACTGCGCAAATCCTTGAGTATCGTTGAAAAGCAGCATATTCAGACGCAGCCACTTTTAAATCAAATCAGGATTCTAACGAATGGTTTTACCTTTTCGAATAATGCATGCACCAATTACCAGGTTTTGTTTCATAAGCTGGAGGAATTTCATGACAATCTTCAGCAGCATAGGATTTTGGAAAGCAATGTTCTTTTCCCAAGGGCAAAAGCCATTGAACTGCAATTACTTCTGAAATAAAACATCCGTAATTTTGATTAAACCCTTTGGCGGATGAAGTTTAACGCGGTTCACCTCAATTCTTTATTTGAAAATGCTACTGAAGGTATCGTTGCTACCAATGGCGAAGGGAATATTATTCTGGTAAATCCATCGGCCTGTAAGATGTTTGGATATTCGGTTGCAGAGCTGGTTGGCAAAAAAATAGAACTTTTAATTCCTTCGAAATTAAAAAAGGGCCATATTAAACTCAGGGAAGGCTTCTATCATGATCCGAAAAACCGGGTAATGGGTCATGGACGCGACCTCCATGCTGAAAGGAAAGATGGCAGCTTATTTTCGGTGGAAGTCAGCCTAAGCACTTATATTCAAGGCGAAGAGCGTTTTGTAATTGCATTTATTATCGATATTACTAAAAGGAAGGGGATAGAAGAAAATAATATCCAGCAGAAGCAACAGTTAGAAAAAGTAACCGATGAAATGCGGAAACTCAATTCCGAGCTTGAAGCGAAGGTTGAAGAAAGAACGATAATACTTCGTGAAGCCCTTTTACGCCTGGAAGAATCCCAATTTGAACTAAATGAGGCACTGGGTAAGGAGCGCCAGTTGAATGAAATAAAGAGTCGTTTTGTATCGCTCGCTTCCCATGAATTCAGGACCCCTTTAAGCACAGTACTTTCATCTGCATCTTTACTTGGTAAATATGTAACTACGGAAGACCAGGAAAAAAGGACTAAACATATTGATAAAATTAAAACATCTGTAAAACATTTAAATAATCTGCTGGAGGATTTTTTGTCACTGGGAAAACTGGAAGATGGTAAAGTGGGTACTCACTTCAGTGTTTTTATTGTAAAGGATTTGGTAGTAGATACTATCGAAGAGATGAAGAACGTGTTGAAAAGCGGCCAGCAAATTAGATATGAGTATAAAGGAGTGTCAGTTTTAGAAAGTGACAAAAGCCTTGTAAAGAATATATTGATCAATTTAATTTCAAATGCTCTTAAGTTTTCTGAAAAAGATAGTATAATTCATGTAAAAAGTATAATAAATGAAAGTCATGCGATATTCAAAGTTCAGGATGAGGGAATTGGGATATCTGAAGAAGACAAAAAACATTTATTTTCCTCTTTTTTCAGGGGAAAAAATGTTGTGAACATTCAGGGAACGGGGCTTGGACTTCATATTGTAAAAAGATACCTTGATTTGTTGGGGGGATCAATAGATTTGCAAAGTGTTCTTGGCAAGGGAACCACCGTTATATTCACTATTCCCTCAAAATATTCCTAATATGTCGAAATCAATTCTGGTTATAGACGACCACACAGAGATCCGTGAAAATACGGCGGAAATACTGGATCTCGCCGGTTATAAAACATTTACTGCAGAGAATGGTAAAAAAGGTGTCGAAATAGCCTTTAAGGAAAAGCCTTCCCTGATTATATGTGATATCATGATGCCGGAACTGGATGGTTATGGTGTACTTCATCTTATTCGTAAAAATCCGGATACACTAGATATTCCTTTTATTTTTTTAACTGCAAAAATTGAAAGAACAGATTTCAGGAAAGGCATGGAAATGGGTGCAGACGACTATATCACCAAACCATTTGAAGACATTGAATTATTAAATGCTATAGAGATCCGGTTGAAAAAATTCGAAATTTTAAATGAAAAATACCCGGTTTCCAGTAAGGGGCTTACAAAATTTTTGCAGGATGTTAGAAACACAGGTTTGATTCAGCAGCTTTCTGATCAGTTCAATACCGAACATTATTATAAAAAGCAAATACTTTACACAGAAGGGAAACGCCCCCGTTTTCTATTCTATTTAATAAAGGGGAAAATCAAATGTTTTAAGATTCACGAAGATGGAAAGGAATATATAACTAATCTGTATGTAGAGGATGATTTTATTGGCTATTCGGCATTACTGGAAGATTCAAACTACGAAGATGGCGCGATCATTCTGGAAGATGCTGAGGTTATGCAAATCCCAAAAGACGACTTTCTACAGATGATATATAGTGATATTAATATTGCAGCCAAATTCATTCACATCATTTCAAAAAATGTAAAAGATAAAGAAGAACGACTATTAAGCCTTGCTTATAGCTCATTGAGAAAGCGGGTAGCCAGCGCACTTATTGATATAGTCACCAGGTTCAAACTCCAGGAGCATTCAATGCCTATTGAAATTTCAAGAGAAGAAATAGCTCAGTATATTGGAACAGCAACAGAATCATTAATCAGAACCTTAAGCGATTTTAAATCTGAAAAAATGATTGATATTAAAAATGGAAAGATAACCATTAATAATGTCGAACAGTTAAAAAACCTGAAGTACTGATTCAGCTTCAATGATGCTTTTTCTACTGTAAATTTCCCTATTATACTTAATGAGTAATATCATTCCATGGGATGACCATTATCATTTTTTGTCTTAAAATTCCATGTTAATTTTAACAACAGAAAATCTTAAGTATATGAATGCTATTCGATTTTATATTTGGAAAGATGAATCTATAAAGAATATTCAGGATAAATTTTCAGAAATATTCCCACAATTCATTCTAAAAATATTTAGAAGAAAGGATGGAAGTGACTATAAAAAGCCGTCTGACATTATGTTTCGTAACGACGTAAAAATGCATGAAATCAATCCCGAATTTCAGGACAGGTCATTCATGATAAAGCGAAATATGGCAGTTCCTGAACTGGAGGAAATATTCAATAGAAAATTTGGATTAGAAGTTCAGGTATCAAAAAGAAATGGGGCACCGGAATTGAAATCGTCAAGAGTGAACAGCAATTTTTTGAAACTAACCAGCCAATTTGAATCTGAAGGATCCCCGGTATCAGCAAGAGCGGTCTATTTCGAGGAATTACCTTATGGGCGCTGAATAAATAATATTCTAAATATTAAAAATATGAAAAAGATACTTTTTCTCTGTGATGGAGATAATTTTCCGAAAGGGGCTTTTCGCTTTATTGAAAAAATCCGTGAAGATGAATCCGTTGTGGTAAAAGGATTATTTTTCTCGCACATTGTTGTCGAACAAATGGCTCCTGTTGGTTTTATACCAATTGCTGAACCTTATGTAAAACTAAAGGAAGTGGAAAAAATACTTATTTTGAAAAGCCAGGAGCAATTTTCAAAGGAATGTGGACGGCATGGAATTAAATATCAGATCCATCCATATGAAGGGGCGTGGGACCTGGATCTTTTTGTCAGGGAAAGCCGTTTTGCTGACCTGGTTGTTATCAGCGAAGAGCTTTTCTGCCTGGATGCGCTGAACGTACAGCCAAATTATTTTATGGAAGAAACCCTCAGGGCGTCAGAGTGTCCGGTAATGGTTGTTCCGGAAAAATTTAGAGAAATAGAAAGGCTGGCGGTTGCCTATGACGGAGGAAAGGAAGGGATGTTTGCCTTAAAGCAATTTGTTTATTTATTTCCTAAATATGTGGATCTCCCGGCGGACTTTGTACATATTAAAAGTGCGGAAGATGATGAAATACCCGATCGCGAGCTTCTGCAGGAATATACAAGCGCTCATTTTGAAGCTCTTTACACATCCAAGTTGCATTTTGAACCTAAAAAATATTTTTCTTCATGGCTCGAAAACAAAAAGAATGTCTTATTGGTAACAGGATCTTATTCCAGGTCGGCTTTTTCAAATCTAATTAGACAAAGTTTCGCTGGAAATGTAATTTCCAGTCATATCTGCCCCATATTTATTTCACACTTTTCTTAATTCAGATGTTATAAAAACTTAGGATAATCGCATGTTTCAGAATCTGGACACGGCCATGGAATTGATAAAATCGGGTAATCATTTGTTTATACAAACAGGTGCAGCGGCACCCCAACAATTGATCAGGGGCCTGATGGAAAAAGCAGATCAGCTTCGGGATATTACCATTTATCAAATGCATACTGAGGGGAAGGCGCCATATGGCGACCCTGAATGGGAAGATGTATTTAAAGTTAACTGTTTTTTTATCGGCGCCAATTTGCGAAAAGCTGTTCAGGAAGGAAGAGCCGATTATATACCTCTTTTCTTAAGTGAAATCCCTTCACTTTTCAGGAATAAAATCATAACCATTGATGTTGCCTTAATCCATGTATCTGTACCTGATAAAAATGGGTATTGTTCCCTTGGTGTATCTGTAGACATTGCCCCGGCAGTGCTCGAGTCAGCCCGATGTATTATTGCGCAGGTGAATCCCAATATGCCTCGAACATATGGGGATACAATGATCCATATCAACCGGATAAATGCAATGATTAGTGTTGATGATAAGGTACTATCCATTGAAGCAGGCGATCCCGATGCGTTAAATACTAAAATTGCAGAAAATGTGGCGTCTTTAATCGAAGATGGTTCAACCCTTCAGATGGGTATCGGAAAGATTCCCAATGCTGTATTAAAAAGTTTGGGTGGTCATCGCAGGCTTGGCATTCATACTGAAATGTTTTCTGACGGCGTTGTTAACCTGATCAAATCAGGCGTGATAACAGGAGAGATGAAGAAAAAAAGAAAATATAAGGTTGTTTCCAGTTTTATGATCGGCAGTCAGAACTTGTACCGCTTTGTGAATGATAACCCGATAATAGAAATGCTGGATATTGGTTACGTCAATGATGTACATATTATCAGGCAGAACCCGAAAGTAGTGGCTATAAATTGCGCTATTGAAATTGATCTGACCGGCCAGGTATGTGCTGATTCCATTGGATCCAAAATGTATTCGGGCGTCGGTGGTCAGATGGATTTCATGCGGGGTGCTTCCCTGTCGGAAGGTGGTAAGCCGATTATTGCCATTCCCTCTGTAACTGCAAAAGGAGAGAGTAAAATTGTTCCCTTTTTAAAAACCGGTGCCGGAGTAGTTACAACAAGGGCTAATGTCCATTATATCGTCACGGAGTATGGGATTGCGTATTTATATGGAAAGAATTTAAAGGAAAGAGCAAAAGCACTAATATGTATTGCACACCCTGACCATCGGGAAGTATTGGCTGAAGAAGTTTTCATTCATTGTTCATAATTACTTTCAGTGTTTTTTCCCTTTCAGCATGCTGAAAAGTATCGTAAGCTTTCATGATTTCAGATAGCCTGAACCGGTGGGTAATTAATTGTTTCGCATTTAGTTTACCGGCCTGAATGGTTTTCATCAACATGGGTGTAGATACCGTGTCTACTAAACGGGTAGTAATAGTTATATTTTTTCCCCACAGGGTTTCGAGATGGAGATCGACGCTTTTGCCATGAACACCAATATTGGCTATCTTTCCACCAGGTGCTACAAGATATTGACATAATTCAAATGTAGCCGGAATTCCTACCGCTTCGATAGCTACATCCACTCCTTTATTCCCGGTTAAGGATTTTACTTTTTCAACTGCTATTTCCCTGCTGTTATTTATAATATGGGTTGCACCCATTTTTTTTGAAACTTCGAGCCTGTTATCATCCGGATCAATCATGATAATCTCGGATGGTGTATAGAACTGCGCAGTAATCAAAGCGGCGAGTCCGATAGGACCAGCGCCAACAATAGCAATGGTATCTCCGGGTTTGATTTGGCCATTTAAAACGCCACATTCATATCCAGTAGGTAAGATATCACTTAACATTACAAGAGCTTCTTCTTCGCTGCCCTCAGGAATTCTGTATAAACTGGTATCGGCATAAGGAATCCTTACATACTCAGCCTGGGTTCCGTCTATCAGATGACCCAGGATCCATCCTCCGTTTTCACAATGCGAATACATGCTCCTTCTGCAATATTCGCATTTACTGCAGGAAGTGATGCAGGATATCAGTACATGATCTCCTTTTTTGAAATTGGTAACCCCAACACCGGTTTCTTCGATCACACCGACTCCTTCATGGCCGAGGATCCGCCCATCTGTAACTTCAGGAACATCACCTTTAAGAATGTGTAAATCTGTTCCGCAAATAGTTGTTTTTGTAATGCGGACAATGGCGTCAGTGGGTTTTTGTATGAAAGGCTTCGGTTTTTCTTCCCATGATTTTTGATTTGGACCATGATATACCAGGGCTTTCATAATTAAACATTTTAGATATGCAAACTATTGCTGTTATATACCGGAAGTCATGACGGGCATTGGAAGGGGGTATGATTATTATCAGTTAAACCCAAAACTGCTGATTAATATCAATATCAGGACTGACCTGGATCAGAGATTTTCATTTTGCCCGGACCTAATTTTATATAATGAAAACTATCATTGCGCCTACTGACTTTACAGCATCTTCCATCAGTGCTGTAAATTATGCGGCAGATTTGAGTGTTGCGTTAAATGCAAAATTGATTTTGTTGAATTTGGTACAGGTTCCTATGGTAGCCGCGGAAATACCGGTTGCGGAAACCGTTTTTGAAGACATGGTGAGCATGGCAGAAAAAGATCTCGATAACATTGTTCTGCAATTAACTGCAAGGACCAAAGGCGTAATTGATATTGAAAAAAAAATTCTGATGGGAACGGTTGCTGCAGGGATAAAAGAAATTTCTGATTTGTATAAACCGTTCGCTATTGTGATGGGCATAAAACCTGGAAAATCTATTGACCGGATTTTGTTAGGGAGTAGTACATTATCATCTGTTAAACATAACTCCTATCCTGTATTAATTATTCCTGAAAACGTCCGATTTAAGGGAATTCATAAAATTGGACTGGCTTGTGATCTCCAGAATGTATTAGAAACTGTTCCGTTCCATTTACTCAATGAATGGATGTCGGTTTTCAATCCTGCCTTGGATATTATTCACATAAATAAAAACGAACACGATTTTAAATCGCCGGATATTGGAGAATCAATCAGTTTACAAAATCACCTGAGTAAATTCAAACCGTCATTTCATTTTATAACCGGCACGAATTTATCTGTGCGTCTGAATGATTATGCCATGCAACAGAACCTGGACTTGTTAATCGTATTTCCAAGGAAACATGGTTTTTTATCAATTTTTGATAGAAAGCATTCAAAAGAAATAGTAGTCAATAATAAAATTGCTGTTTTGGCTATGCACAATTATTGAATTATTACTTAGGTAATACGGAAGATTCAGAGTGCTTCTGCTCAACTGTATTGCACTGATATTAATTCTTATGGAATTTATTTCGCTAAATTTTAAAAAATAATATATGCTGGGAGCTCTTACTGAAACGCAGATGAATAACCTTTTGACAATGCAGGCAGTCGGTCGAATTGGATATAACGATAGTAAGAAATCCTATATTACTCCGGTAACGTATGCATTCGATGGCAAATATATTTATGGCCAAACTAATGAAGGATTGAAGTTGGAAGTAATGCGGAGAAACCCGTTTGTTTGTTTTGAAGTGGATTCCATGTTAAATATGGCAAATTGGGAAAGCGTTATTGTCTGGGGTTATTTTGAAGAACTTGAAGATAAAGAATCAATAAAAGCCAGGGAATATTTGTACAATAGTATTCTGGATCTTTTAACAAGCTCAACTGTACATCTACACGAACACAGTTCTACGCACGAAATGGAAGATACCAACCGGATTAAGCATATTATGTACAGAATCCGGATTACCGAAAAAACGGGTCGTTACGAGAAACAATAAATTGCATATTTCCTGCCCGGAATAACAGGGAAAGACCTGACTTTACCGGATCCAGGTTACCGAAGTACTGCCAGATTTTGTAATGACAATATGGGATTTGTTGATCTGCCCGGGTATTCCTCCATGTCAACGATGACGAATCTATTATTCCCTGTTAATTATTACTGTCTGGCAAAAGCTTCAGTTTGAAGCGGCATGGCCTCGTATTTGCATAGCATTTTAATCCGGACAGACTTTAAATAGCAGAATGTCCTTTTTGACAAAAATGGACCTATGAAAAATATAATTTTTCTTATTCTTATTGTCTTCTGTTTTTGTACCGCGAAAGCCCAGGATACTTCACAACAGAAACCCAATAAACAAAAAATTACTTCAGATACAATCAGAACTGGACATCCCCAGCGGCGGGGGGTCGGTAATATGTCCGCACCGGATCGAAAAAGAATCGATTACTTCCGTGATACGATTAGACGAGAACGGAGAAAATTTGACTCTACTCTTTTTGAAAAATCCAATACACGTTCTGCGAGTGATTATGCAGAAGAGTTAGGGAGTGTTTATCAGATATTGAGTAAAATTCCTGGCACAACCGGCTCGTTTGTTAAACTTCAATCTATACATGAATTTATGGATCAGGGCGACTCTACCCTGGATTTATTAAAGGAAAGAATGTATCAAAGTGATCGATCCTTCAATATTCGCAATCTCCAAATGTTTAATACCCTGCTGGACGAGTTAGATAATAATACGGAATACTATAGTCGTTATCTGCGACAGTATGATACCGCAATGAATGGCATCAAAAAAGAAATAGCTGCATTGCAGAAGGATACCCTTATGCTTCAAATTTTCAGGGACTCTTCCTTAAAGAACAATTTTGAACCACAATTGCAACAATTAAAAGTCAAATGGAGACAGGTTGATAGTCTGGTTGCTCAAAATGGTAAAGAAATTAATACCCTCAAGTCCCAGGCATCGGCCCATAAAATAACGATTGGAGAATTACTTTACCGGGTAGATTTAGAATTGAAGACAGGCGGATCAGAAGCATTTGGAAAGGAAAGAAGCTATTTATGGGAAGCCAACACTTTTGATGAAGATCATCTGGAAAACAGTTTTAAGGAATCCATCGGGAATGAATTGCAGCTGGCCGGAATTTATTTTTCCTTTACAGGTAACAAGTGGATCTGGTTGCCGATCATAAGTTTTGTATTCTTTTTATGGGTCTGGTGGAATTATCGCTTTTTGAAACGACTGAATAAATTGGAGGTCATTGAGCCATTACAGATCAGTTTGATAAACTCACACCCGGTTACAGCTTCTTTGATATTTGTTCTTAGTCTCGCTCCATTTTTCGATTTACATGCGCCAAGTATTTATATTGAAACGATCCAGCTGCTGCAAATGATCGTACTGAGTATCATTTTGTGGAGGTATAAAAACCGTTCTTTATTCTATGGATGGTGCATTTTCATGTTGTTATTTTTAATGCTATTTTTAACCCGGATATTAGGATTGTCTCTGAATCTGAAGCGCTGGGTTGACTTTTTCATTGATAGTGCGGCTTTTGCCTTCAGTTTATTTTTTCTTTTACGGCATAGAAAGAATTACGAAAAATGGGTATCAGTTACGATCGGCCTGTATTCATTGCTTAACTTTCTGGCAGTTATTTCTAATTTATTCGGAAGAGTCACTTTTTCACAGATATTAGGGTATGCCGCTGCTTATACTTTTTCACAAACAGTTAGCCTGGGCATATTCGTGAAAATAGTAGTGGAAGCCTTTATGTTGCAAATTCAGGCCAGCCGTACCAGGAAAAAATATCCCAAAGACTTCGACTACGCAACTATTTCCAAATCCATTCTGCGTTTTTCAATGATCGTTGCAGTTCCACTTTGGCTTATAGTGTTCGCAACAAACTTGAACTTATTTGATGCCTTAACCGATTTAATATTGAATATATTTACGAGTACCCGTCAGGTAGGAAATTTTTCTTTTACTATTGGAGGATTTGTTCTATTTGTTGGAATTATATGGCTGGCAAATTTCCTGCAAAAATATATAGCTTATTTTTTTGGGGATATAGGTGATGATTCTGCCTTTGACGATAAAGGACAGAGGTCACGACTTATGGTAACCAGGCTCATATTATTAATTGCCGGCTTTTTACTCGCGGTGGCAGCTTCCGGACTGGCAGTAGACCGGATAACGGTCATACTCGGGGCATTGGGTGTAGGTATCGGACTGGGTCTGCAAAGTATTGTCAACAATTTTGTTTCGGGAATAATATTAATTTTTGACCGGCCGCTCAGGATTGGCGATATCGTCGAACTGGGAGATAAGAAGGGTCGGGTAAAAGAAATTGGAATCCGTACAAGCACCCTGGTTACCGACGAAGGGGCTCAGGTGATCATACCAAATGGAGATGTGCTTTCCCGTAACATTATAAACTGGACATTAAGCAATAACCACATAAGAGAAACACTGTCTTTCACTATGGATAAACCTTCCCTAATGGAAGATGTAGGAATAGATGCCATCAGGGAGATTGTTTTAAAAAATGAGAATGTGTTAAAGGAAAGACCGCCGGAAATAACGTTAACGAACATTAATTCAAAAACCATCGAGCTTAAGGTATTCTTCTGGACCAGGGATTTTAATAAAAGTGCTGTTATTTCAAACGATATTAAAATGGCTATATATAAGTATCTGGAAAGTAAAGGCATAACTGTTCTTTAAAATATTGAAAGCCCGGCAACCGGGACCCCCTTTTAATATGGTAGGATTGTTGCATACGTATAGTAATTCCGCTACACATCAACGGAATAAATTAATTATGGATAAAATACAACAGCTCGAATTAATGGATAAAATACAGCGCGAACTGAAAGATCTCGAACAAAGTCAGACCGCTGTCCTGAAAAAAGTCTCGCAGATTGCTGCACACAATATTTCCCTGAGTGTGGAACTTTTAGATCAAAAACTTCCCGATCTCCAGGATACAATAAACGCAAATGTGGTGGCCATTTCCGGAATTTCTGAAGCTTTTGAAGCCTACAGGAACAAATTTTTCAATGATAATAAAATGGGTGCACAACTGGATCCTACAGCCTGAGATTTATCGGGCAAAATATTTGCGCCACCTTCCTGAATATCATTTCTCATAATTTAAATTTGGGTTGCCTAATGCACGCATAAGCTGAAGATAAATATTCCTAGCTTTAATAAACTATGCCAGAAACCGTAAACAATAAATCTGTTTTTACTCTCCTGGAGGTTACAAAAAGTATTAAGAAAACCATTTCGGAGAGATATAAAGATGCATATTGGATCAGGGCGGAACTCAATAAACTGAATTTTTATAAACAATCCGGGCACTGTTTCCCGGAATTGGTGGAAAAGCAGGATGGAAGGGTCGTTGCCCAAATGAGATCCACTATCTGGAGTGACGATTATATACGCATTAATAAAAGATTCATTAGCGTTTTAAACGAGCCGCTGAAAGACGGAATTAAAATACTATTCCTGGCGTCTGTAAATTTTGAGCCAACCTTCGGCCTGTCACTGCATATCACAGATATCGATCCCGCCTATACCCTGGGCGATCTCGAAAAGGAGAAACAGGAAACTATCAACAAACTCCAAAAGGAAAATCTATTTGGTAAAAACAAAACGTTGAAACTTCCACTGCTTCCACAAAGAATTGCGATTATTTCAGACCTGACCAGCAAAGGCTATGCTGATTTTATTAAGATCATTGAGAATAATGGCCGAGGCTATCATTTTTTTCATATGCTGTTTCCCTCACTACTGCAGGGCGAGAAAGCGATCGCTGCGCTAATTGGTCAACTCAATAGGATTCGTAAAGTGCGCAACCATTTTGATGCGGTCGCCATCATCCGGGGAGGCGGCGATGATATCGGCTTGTCATGCTATAACAATTATTTATTGGCAAAGGAAATCGCCGGGTTTCCGATCCCGGTCTTTACAGGTATCGGGCATGCAACAAATGAAACTGTGTCGGAAATGATTTCTTTTCATAGTGCGATCACCCCCACGAAACTCGCCGAATGGCTTATCCAGCGTTTTCATGACTTTGATGATCCGGTGGAACATGCGCGCGGTGTGATGATCGATAAATCCCTCCGCCTGATCGGCGAAGAAAAGAAGAGGTTTCAGTCAGAGGTGAAATTATTCCGTTCGGTTACAAAAAATTTACTTCACCAAAACAAAAATGAACTGAAACTTCAGGTGCAATCATTATTTCAGCAATCCATCTTTCGTTTTCGCAATGAAAAACAACAATCCATCCAATTTCATCGGAGCTTGTCTATGGGTACCTTGCATTTTTTGAAAAATAAAAATAGTGACCTGGAAAATATGAGAAAGAATATTCATAATATGAGTCCTGAAAATGTACTGAAACGCGGCTATAGCATTACTTTGCTTAATGGTAAATCTGTCAAAAACGCTGAAGCATCGAAGAAAGGTGATATCCTTCACACTACCGTATTTCAGGGAAGCATAAGGAGCATTGTTGAATCATCAGAAAAACCTGATATACATGAGTGACAAGCTTAACTACACCGAAGCTTTCGAAGAACTACGGGAAATCGTGTCCGAAATAGAACAGGGAGAAATTTCCGTAGACGCACTGGCCACCAAAGTTAAACGAGCGGCCCTGCTGATCAAAATCTGTAAGGATAAGCTGCTGACCACCGAAGAGGAAGTCAGCAAAATCCTGAAGGAGCTGGACAATACCGCTGGCGAATAAAACAACAAATATACTTTCCTTCAACTGGTACATTTCTCTGTCAGATGGCCTCTGTAATGAAGATCAAAGAATACAGGGTAGGGATATAACAAATTATTAATTGAAGTATTAATGATTTCTAATTAACTAATGGTTTAATTCTATTAACTATGTTTTAACGCGGTGTCATATACCTTGCTTTATGGTTGCTTTATTTATTAAATTAAAAAATGTAGTTATGAGAAATGTATTTACAAAATATACCTGTATAATTATATTGTTTGCAACAACAATCTCAGGTTGCAAAACCATTTATCCGGGAGAAGTTGGTTTCATTATCCATAAAGGAATGATAAAACCAGGTATTTTAACTCAGGGCCGACATCATTACAATCCTTTTGTATCAAAAATTTGCAAGTTTAATACTCGCATAGAAGAATTTTCCACTGTTATGAGTCCGCCGACAAAAGAAGGACTTGAAGTGAAGGTGGATCTAACTGTTTTATATCACATCAAACCCGAAGCCGCTCCCGAAATTTATACCAATGTTGGAATGGATTACGGCAAAAAGATTGTTGTAAATAATTTTATGGCAATTGTAAGGGAATATACAATGAAATATACTGCGATAGAACTACTTAATGAAAGGGAAACCATTGAAAAAAATATTGAAGACAAACTTAGGGCGGATATTTCAACCTATGGAATTGTTTTGGATGATGTGCTGGTGAAAGATATTGATATGCCAACGGAAGTACTTCATGCGATAGAAAACAAAGCCAAAGCAGAACAAATAGCTTTGCAGACAAAACTGGAATTACAAACAAAAAGAGAACAGGAGGATTTTGATATTGAAACCAAGGAAAAAGAATTAAAATTTTCAGTTGAAAAACAAAAAAATGATTCATTAATGATGCAGATTGATGCAAATGCAATAAAAAATTATCAAAATACAATAAATGAATCCCTGACTGATAAATTATTGAAATATAAAAGCATTGAGATAACAAAGGAACTCGTGAAATCACCCAATGCCAAAATTATTATTACAGATGGAAAAACGATGATGTTGAATAATATTAAGGATTAAATACAGTAGTCAATGAGAATAGATTGGTTTTCTGAAATTGAAATAAAGTTTACCAGTTAGGATTTGATCATATAAGGGTTATATAAGGACTAAATATAATGAATGAATCTTTTCTTTGCAATTCCTAAAATTCTTTTTATAAATATGATTCGTGATTGAAGTTTTCTAATAGCTTTGCTATTTTACGGTAAGAATTTTAGTAATAAATTTGAGCCATGGCTTATAATGAAAAACTGGCCGGCCGCACGCGAGAGCTTATCAGAAAGACCCACAGGATTACTGAAGAGAAAAAAATGTTTGGCGGCCTCTGCTTTATGGTGAATAACAAAATGTGCGTCGGCGTGGAACAGGAGCGGATGATGGTCCGCCTTGACCCGTCTATATATGACGAAGTGATGGAGATGGAGGGCTGCCACCCAATGGATTTCACAGGTAAGCCGATGCGGGGTTATGTATTCGTGGATGCCTCCGCCCTCAATACGCAAAAGAAACTGGGTTACTGGATTCAGCTCGCATTGGATTATAATGCCGTTGCCAAAGTCTCCAAAAAGAAGAAATAACTCCCGATGCGGGGTCCGAATCCGCCGAAAATAGATCCATAAACTCGTCATAATCTCTGGGAAGCCCAATCGCATTATGAAATTGAGGGATACCGTGCAGAAACTTACGGGATTAACAAGTATCCTAACCCGGTAGAACTGAAAACTACATCAACTTAAATCATTGATCCGGTATCCAGGTACTTGTCCGGATTGGTTTGACGAAATCAACTTCATTATTAATTATAATTAATTTGGATATATTAAGAAAAATATTAGAACATAAAATAATAGTCATTTTACGTGGCATCGATCCGGCTGACTTTTTGAATATAGCCGGCTCGTTGCTGGAAGGCGGGCTGAGTGTAATGGAAATTACCCTGAATTCACGGGAAGCGTTGTCAGTAATTAAACTGGCGTCAGCTCAAATGGGTGAACAATTATTAATAGGTGCAGGAACGGTTCTGGACGCGGCATCCGCTGAAGCGGCTATTTCGGCTGGCGCCAGATTTATCGTGTCTCCTTCATTGAATATCGATACCATCCGGGCTACTAAACAACAGGGAGCTGTTAGTATACCGGGCGCATTTACTGCAACTGAAATACTTTCAGCATATAATAGTGGCGGCGATATTATAAAAGTTTTTCCGGCTTCTTTCGGTGCAAATTATTTCAGGGACTTGCGGGGCCCCTTTCCCCAGATACCCCTGATGCCAACCGGAGGAATTAACCTCGCAAATATCCGGGAATACAAGAAAGCAGGCGCTGTTGCCTATGGTATCGGCAGCGCGCTAATAGATGGATCACAGAAAATGACGAAAGAATATTTACGAAAACTAACAGAAAAAGCAAAACAATTTGCAGAATCAGTAACTGATTTTTAATGGCATTCTATGAAGATTACCGGCTATAAATTATTTATCGTTCCACCACGATGGCTGTTTCTGAAAATTGAAACCGATGAAGGCGTCAGCGGGTGGGGTGAACCGATTATTGAAGGGAGGGCGTTGACTATAAAAGCTGCCGTGGGTGAGTTGATGGAATATCTTACCGGTAAAGATCCGATGAATATTGAAGACCATTGGAATGTAATGTACCGAGGCGGGTTTTACCGCGGGGGTCCCATCCTTATGAGTGCCATCGCTGGTATTGACCAGGCTCTGTGGGATATTAAAGGGAAATTTTTTAACGCCCCTGTCCATCAGCTTATCGGAGGTAAATGCCGTGATTCAATAAAAGTTTATTCATGGATTGGAGGTGATCGCCCTTCTGATGTGGTTTTGGCTGCCAAAACAATGGTGCAAAAAGGATTTGCCGCAGTGAAGATGAATGCTACGGAAGAACTACAATACGTTGACTCTTTTGAAAAGATTGATCAGGCCGTACAGCGTATCGCTGCAGTAAGAGAAGCTGTCGGAAATTCAATAGGCATTGGAATTGATTTTCATGGTCGCGTACATAAGCCAATGGCTAAAATCCTGGCGAAGGAATTAGAATCGTTTCACCCGATGTTTATTGAAGAGCCCGCGCTTCCGGAAAATAATGAAGTGCTTCGTGAGATTGCAAATCATGTATCTATTGCGATAGCAACTGGAGAAAGGATGTATTCAAGATGGCAATTTAAAAATATCCTTAAAGATGGGTATGTTGATATTATCCAGCCGGATCTGTCACACGCAGGTGGCATTACAGAATGCAAAAAAATCTTTTCCATGGCTGAAGCATTTGATGTGGCCGTGGCACCGCATTGCCCGCTGGGACCAATAGCCCTTGCCGCCTGTTTGCAGGTGGATGCGACCTGTCATAATGCATTTATACAGGAACAAAGCCTTGGCATCCATTACAACCAGGGAACTGATTTACTGGATTATATAAAAAATAAAAATGTTTTGACCTACAAAAACGGGTTAGTGAAGATACCCGAAGGCCCCGGACTGGGCATCGAAATTGATGAGGAGCATGTTATGAAAATGAAAGTTGAGGGACATAACTGGCATAATCCTCTATGGCGTCATGGAGATGGGACTGTAGCGGAATGGTAAATACCTTTTAACGGGGTTAATGGGCACGTCAGTTTTCTCTTTTTGGGTGAGTAAACTGGAGCAGGTGAAAACAAGAATTATATGAAAGGATTCATCAGTTGTGATTGGGGCAGTACTGTTTTAAGGGTAAGGTTTGTTGATGCAGACGAGCAATCAGTATTGTCAGAAGTATTCATTGATCAGCGTATTACAACAACTTTTGAATTGTGGAAACAGAGCAGTATGCCTGAAGAAAACAGACGAATGTTTTATTTAAGAGTTTTAAAAAATCAGATAGAAATTTTAGAAAAGCAATTGGGTTTTTCTTTAAAGAATTTTCATTTGGTTATGTCGGGAATGGCTTCGTCGAATATCGGGATGATGGAGCTTCCCTATAAAGAACT
>DASZHV010000154.1:0-14352 GCA_035937535.1 Puia sp.
GAATCTGATCTTTCCCGCGCATTTCCGGTGAACAATACTTCTTCCGGTATTTTATTTTTTTCCAGAGCCCTGGTAATGGATGAATCGTTATAAACAATGTTTTTATATGTGGTGGTTTTCCTTCCAATTACTCCCATCCTGTTTTTCCCTAATGCAGTAAGGCTTACTATGAATCTATCCTTCGAAAGAAACCAGGTTGTATCATTAACGAGCGTAAATTCCTCGATGAGTGTCAGTTCATCCACAAAGTTTACGTTTGCAGTTTGTCCCAGGCGGAGCGTCATCTTCTGTATCGCAAAACTGGTATCATGCACCCAGCAGTCACCTTCAAACGTATTTTCACCTTTTCTTTTTGGAGTGAAAATTAAATGTAGCAGCCGGCGGGAATTGACATACTGGGTATCGACAATTTTATAACGGTAATAGTAATCTCCGTTATTACTAAGCGGACTTGCGAACCGTTTATCAAAAACCGGGATGAAATTATTATAGAAGTCAATGTTTTGCTCCATACCTCCCAGGTACTTGCTCACGCTTTCATTATTGAGTCCAACGGTTTTACTTCCTTTGATTTCCTCCCGTCGTTTAACTGGATCACGTTCATAATAATAATCAGAAAGTGTTTCAGTAATATATATGGGCAGAAAGGGATTTGATTCACTGCTGTCAATATTATTCAGGATGAACCCAAAAGGTTTTAGCAGTTTGACATTTTCCATTCTTTCCCTGTTTATTTTATTCAGGTCCAGCTCCAGTTTATTATACAGCTCGTAGGAGAAATTGTGAAACCTGTATCGGTCGTTGAACTCCTTGTGTTTTACAATCTTGCGCCAGAGTAATAATCCGAAATCAACTTTACGGCTGACGACCACTTCGTTGATATAATTCCCGCGCAGCAGGTTAATTACAACAAAAAGGCTATCGTTTTTTGTGCGGTTATATAGTGAATCGCCCAGGACAAGAGGGAAAGTCTGAAATCCTACGTAAGATATTTGAAGGGTATCATGCGGCCACTGATCAAAACGGAAGGTAAAACCTCCCGCAGAATCACTGAGTTTGCCGTAACCATTTTTGACCAGCCTCATGGAAGCAAAGGGCACACGTTCTCCGCTTTGTATATCCAGGATGACGCCACTCAATACCTTTGTCTGGGCACGAACACCGTTGGAAATTATGAGTAAAAAGAGGAAGCTTACATAAGGCAGACATTTTTTCAATGTCGACATATCTGCAAAAATACTATAATGGCCCCGAAGGAGTTACCTCCAGTTATCCATTCTCCTTACTTTTGCAGCCATTATGGCAAACGACCATCTTAAATTTCAGGCAATTATCTCTCATTGCAAGGAATATGGATTCATATTTCCCTCCAGTGAAATCTACGACGGACTCAGTGCGGTATATGATTATGGGCAGTACGGCAGCGAATTAAAAAAGAATATCCGGGATTACTGGTGGAAGAGTATGACCCAGCTCCAGGATAATATCGTGGGAATCGATGCAGCTATTTTTATGCATCCGACAACCTGGAAAGCTTCCGGGCATGTGGACAATTTCAGCGATCCGATGATCGATAATAAAGACAGTCAGAAACGATACCGGGTGGATCATCTCATCGAAGCACATGCGGATGAACTGGAAGCCGCAGGTAAAAAAGATCAGGCAGATGCTCTGATTACATCTATGGATAGTCTGCTGGCCAAAAGTGATTTCGACGGACTGAAAAAATTAATTGAGGAAAATAAAATCAAGTGCACTGTCAGTGGCACTTCGAACTGGAGCGATATTAAACAGTTCAACCTCATGTTCTCCACCCAGCTGGGAAGTGTATCCGAAGAGGCCAGTGAAATTTATCTGAGGCCGGAAACCGCGCAGGGTATATTTGTAAATTTTCTGAACGTACAAAAAACAGGCCGCCTGAAAATTCCTTTTGGTATTGCCCAGACGGGTAAGGCCTTCCGTAATGAGATCGTGGCGCGGCAGTTTATCTTCCGCATGCGTGAGTTCGAACAGATGGAAATGCAGTTTTTTATCCGCCCGGGCACGCAGAAAGAATGGTATGAACATTGGAAAACAACCAGGATGAAATGGCATTTAAGCCTGGGAATTTCACCCGATAAATTTCGTTTTCATGACCATGTTAAACTCGCGCATTATGCAGATGCTGCATGCGATATAGAGTATGCTTTCCCGATAGGATTTAAGGAAGTCGAAGGCATTCATTCCCGCACTGATTTTGATTTAAAAAATCACCAGGAATACAGCAAGAAAAAACTCAGTTATTTCGATACCGAACTGAACCAGCATTATATTCCCTATGTGATTGAAACTTCCATTGGTCTTGACAGGACTGTGCTTATGATTTTGAGTGAAGCTTATCTGGAGGAAGACCTGAGTACAACAGATAAAAAGGACAGCCGGGTCGTTTTAAAGTTTCCGCCAAGACTTGCGCCGGTCAAACTGGCCATCCTCCCGTTGGTAAAAAAGGACGGACTTCCGGAGATTGCCAAAGAGATTCTCGCTGACTGCCGCGGACAGTTCCGTTGTTTTTATGAGGAAAAAGACACAATTGGCAAAAGGTACCGGCGCATGGATGCCATTGGTACCCCGTTTTCTGTTACAGTCGACTACCAGACCAAGGATGACCATACTGTTACAATCCGGCACAGGGACAGCATGCTACAGGAAAGAATACCCGCCAGTGCCATCAGGGAAATTGTGGAAAAACAAATTTTATAAAACTTAATTGTACGGGAACAATTAATTTGAAAGGGAACCCTTAATTTTGGGAATAACCTCCAATCGCGTGATAAACCCCCGTTGGGAAGCATCAATCCTGCTCCTGCGAAGTACCTGCTGAAGATCCTTTGAACGATTTTTATAATTTAATTATCACCATGCTTACCAACGAGGTTACGGTTAACATCTACCTGCTTGCATCTATCCTTGGTATATCAGTTCTGGCTGGATTTGCCTTTAGAACTAAGATGATCCAAAAGTGCCGTTCTAAAATTGCAGAGCTTGAAAGAGAAATCCTGAATAATTACGAGCATATACTGGAACTCGAACGCGAAACCTCAACCATGGAGTCCAGAATGCAGGATATCAAGAGCCCGGTGATTACTATGAAAACTCCAAACAAGGAACTGGAAGTTATTTCCAAAAAAGTTCCCGACATTTCCCTTCGTAAACAACTTCTTTCCAAGAAAAACATTGAGCAGCAGTCTGCGTCAGGACTTTAACTGGGTATGGGATATGGGTTATGAACTATTAACTCATAAATTAAATCCCTTAACCCATATCTCATATCCCATAACTAGCCATACAGTTCTAAGTGTATAGCCTTCCGATCGTATCCCAGATCAACAATTCGCTTTCTTGCTTCATCAATCATGACCTTCCATCCGCACAAATAGAAGGAGGCCGGATATAGTATCGTACCGGTTTCAGGAGAAATCGAATTTATTTTTTTCTTAAATATTTCTTCATAGACTGAGTGCACATAACCCGTGCGGATCAGGTGTTTGTGGTTCTCAGGTATTTCCCGTGAGAAAACAGGCAGGTATTGGAACCCTGGCAGGTTTTGTTCAAGTTCTTCCATTTCCTTTTGATATAAAGCATCTCCCAGCGTCCTGCACCCAAATATCAGGTAGATATCCTGGTGGGCAATGTTATGATTTAATATATGATGTGCCATGGCCCGGAAAGGAGCAATGCCTGTTCCTGTGCACACGAGGAAAAGATCTTTTTCAATGGGAGAAGGAAGTATAAAAGATCCCTGGGGACCACGCAGGGTTAGTTCACTTCCTACCTTTATTTCTTCAAAAAGATATTTAGTGCCTGCTCCTCCTTCCAGCAAGACGATCACAAGTTCAATGACCGGACTGTCATCGGGCCAGGAGGCAATGGAATAGCTGCGCCAGCGTTTTGATGGTTTCTCGTGAATGGGAAGATCCAGTGTTACAAATTGTCCGGGTATAAAATGAAAGGGTTCTCCGGAAACAAGTTCAATCCAAAATCGGCGTGTAAATGCAGTTGCATTTTCAATGCGTATTACTTTTCCGGTCTGCCAGGGCTGGATCATTTAATTGTAAATTGTTAATGGTTAATTGTTAATAAAATACACTTTTTGGAATTAAATCTATTTACAAATTACCATTAACCATTTACAATTGACAATTAACAATTAATACACCATAATCTTTTGCACATATTTCTTACTGCCTGCTTCCAGCTGCAGTATATACATACCCGCACTGACAGCGCCGAGACCGATCGTTTTGCTGTATGCTCCCTGGAAATTCGAATTATTCGACTGATAAAGCAATTGCCCGTTTATATTTATAATGCGATAATTCACATTGGCCATTGTTGCAAGATAGAATTGAACTGTGAATACTCCATTATTCGGATTTGGCGTCACAGCCAGGCCGATATCGTTACCGGGCGTATATATGTACTCGTTAGAAACGAGGGAACATCCCACGCTATCGGTTACAACATCTTTGTAATTGCCGGGAGCATGAAGTGTATCTGTTTGTCCTGTTGCTCCCACGATCAATGTATCATGATAATACCATTGATTGCCTGAGGCATAATTGCTTGATAAAAGATTTCCAGCCCGTGAAATAACTACCGGAGCCGGTGTGGTTGCTACTATGGGTACCCGTGGAGAGGCGCATTTGGTCAGGGTAATCCTTGTATCATAGAGAAAATAATAATATTTCTGATAGAATGTAGTGTCTTTACAATTCGATACATCGATTGCGCTATTCCCCGTTATGGTGAATACACCGGGAATACCCAGTGGATAGGGGTTTTTAGCAATATTATTGCTCCTGTATAAAAACGCACTGTCCTCCGCAACTACTATAAGTACATGATTACCCGGTGTAGGTACGGGCAGGTTCAATAAGAATACAGCACCTGTATCATTTGGTGAATTGACACTTGATGCAAGTCTTGAAGGAGTAGTTGTTGTTGGATAAACATCAATTGTATTATTGGCAATGGGGAAATAACTGAATGCTCCCGTGCATGAATCATAAGATGCAAGGTCTGCAACAATAAAGTCCACTTTACCACCGGCGCCTACATACAATCGTGTAGTCGCAATTGTAATGGGAACATCATTGTGAAATTTAATGAAGTTTCCCTGGAAATAATTATAGCCTCCATTGAGGAATTCATTTTTAGTTTTCGGTCCCACAGATCCGCTGATATCATTAAGGCCGAGATAATAAGTTTTGTTAGAAGGAATATCAGTGGTCGTTGCCTGGTGTCCGGAGGCTATGGGAGTAGTGGCAGCAGGACTGTCAAACCAGAGCACGGCATCGGTACTGTCAGTCAAATTTGCTTTGAGTCCGGCCAGCGGGGTACTGGTACTGCATATCTCGGCTTCTCCTGTAATTGTTTCTGATCCTGCACTTACAGCAAGAGTATCCGAAATTTTATCATTGGCCGGATTCTGGTCGCCTGGAAGCGCGGTTCCTGCCTGGATAATATAAGTTTTTCCGGCTGTGGCTTTATAGGCTGCCTGGAAAGTATAAATTGCAGAACCCTGGGCGGAGACAGTATCCGGATATACTGTATTAATATCTGCCAGGATTGTATTTCCTGAAATCACTTTTAACGAAACGGGTACATTCACCTGCATCGCTGTTCCTGAATTTTTTATTCTTACTGAAACCCTTTGGGAATCCGTCTGGCAGGATCCCTGTAATGGATCTACTATGGCGCTCACACTTACATCATTTGTGAGAGCAACAAATTTTACGGTATAATCCTGCGTTTCTCCATTTCCATAACTACCGCAGGGCAGAACAGTGCTTGAGTCGGTGGTTTCCTCTGCTACAATTCGCATCCGGGTACTATTACCGACCGTCATTCCGGTAGGAATCAGAAGGTTCCCTGTGAATGTGATATTATTTCCACCAGTCAGAACAGAACTTCCGGCTACTTCTTCTCCAGGATCCGTAAATGTTCCATTGTTATTATAGTCGATAAAAATTTTAACGACCCTTGAAGCAGTAGTCGCATCGCAACTGCTGAGCTTTATCGTAAAGGGCACGGTTTGACTTGATTGAAGGTTGATCGTCTGGTTTGTATTATCCGTATAAGTCGTGCAGCCAACGGGATTGATCATATCCAGATTACTGATGTTTACTTCATCAATACGGGTCCCTGCACTACTGGTTGGAGCGGAATTACAATAAGCTGAAATTCCCACGCCTGATACAATCAGGGAATATGCCTGTGATCCGTTTCGCAGGGTTCCTTTATGAGTAACCGAAATAGTATAGGGCTTACCGGGAATTGCAGCAGGGATTTGGATTTTTTCTACATTATTAAGCGTATCGTCTCCATGTGTAGCCGGACTGCCGGGACTCAGCCTGTTCAGGACCCATGGCATATAAGTATTTCCGTTACCTACCACACGCAGATCCAGGTCGTTTACCAGTTTGCGGGCTGGGTTATTGAGAATGTTTACATCATCTACTGTACCTGCAGGATCAGTCCAGCAAATCGTTGCAGTAAGGGGTCCTTTTCCTGAAGCTGTGACTGGAATTGAATAAGACCCTGCTAAATCCGGAAGAATATTTTCCTGGATCAGCTGGTCTGAATTGTTGGATGTAATTACCGATGCTGCTTTCGGCATATCGATCAGTCCCCATCCAAACTGATAATCCGGTCCGTCTGCAGGACCTGCTTCATCAGCCGTATGAATAAGAATGCCCTTCAGCGTTGCAGAACGCATAAAAATATTATGAAGCCTGTAATAGTATTCCTGAAGCAGGAATCCTGAACCGGCTGTGGCAGGAGAAGACATGGAAGTCCCGCTAAAAATAGCGTAGGCATTATTGGATGTGCTGATAGATGACAAAACGTTGATTCCATCGGCTACCAGGTCGGGTTTGATCCGGCCATCATCGGAAGGACCCCAGCTGCTGAATTCTGCCAGCACTACATCAGCAGGTGAATTGTAACCCCCGGGAATCGGATAAACTGCGCCAACACAAATAATATTTTTTGCAATCCCATAAGTGGGAATGATATCATATCCATCATTATTACTTATGCCGGCAGGCCGGTTCCCAGCAGGTATAAGATTACCCGCAGAATTGTACCGATAATAGGGTTGGCCGACGGCTGGACCATTGACATCGCGGTTATTACCGGCTGATTTCACTATCAGGTAATAGGGAGCATTGTATGCAATCGAATCCCAGACCTGGGTTGTATTGTCATAATACCCGAATTTATAATCCACCGTATCTCCGGGATCACCAAGAAACTGCCATTGGTTATTGGTCGCGTCAAAATTCCATCCTGCCAGCGTTCCATATGAATGATTGGAAACCAGCAGATTTGGGGCTGCCGCATACATTTCCGTCAGGTGATTGTTATAGTCATAAGCTTCAAGTTGCAAGGCGCCATTTGACATCCCCTTAGCTACAGGGTTTACACCGGAGGCAATCAGGGTGCCTGATACATGCGTTGAATGGTCACTAAGGATGGGAGAATTATCAACCTGCACGACCCTGCCTGCCAGCTCCTGGTGGGTTCCCAAAACCCGTCCGCCATCCCATAAAGCGATCTTACCCTTCATAGCCGGAGTGGAACCGGTAAGATTCAGACCCGTGCTTCCGCCGGGCCATAACTGGTTGGTTCCGATGGTCGCAGCAGAAATTATATTGTCGTTGGTTGAGACATAGAGGGGCAGACCCTTGGGGCTAAGCCCGTATAAAACGGCTTGGTTTCCTCTTTTAAGCGTAATGGAAAGCGGCCAGCCTCTTTGTTTGGCCAACCTGGCCAGCCTTGAACTCATTTCCTGGTACTGAATCTGAGCCCGGGATGCTGCATTCCGCAGTACGGTAGTGTTGGTTATAACCTGTGAACGGGCTGTTGAAAAAAGGGCTAAAACTACCAGGAACAGGGGTACAAATTTCTTAAGTATCATGTATTTTCTTAAATGATAAAGAGCCTTTAAAATTACACATTTTTAATCAGCGCAGTCATTTTTGGTATAACTTACCCGGGTTGCGCTTTGAAAATGCTATATAAAAAAACGATACTGCTGTTGGCTTTCAGTCTGCCTATTCTGCTGACTTCTGCTTATAGGCAGGGTAAAAAAACGGGTCTTGAAGGATATATATTCCGGATTACTGGCAACCGGATGCCTTCTCCCGATGCAAAACTAAGTCCTCCAAAGGGGATAAAAGCCATTTTATACATCTATGAACTTACCAGTTTAAACCAGGTAACTAAACAGGGGGAATCTGCTTTTTACAGCAGTATCCATACCAGGCTGGTCCAGACCGTGACATCGGGCGAAAATGGATATTTCTTTGCACCCCTGCCACCTGGAGAATACTCACTTTTTACCAAAAAGGATGCTTTGTACTACGCGAATAATTTCGATGGCGACAACCATATTGCCCCGGTTAAGGTCGTTCCCCACAAGGTGACGCAGGTAAACGTGAACATTGATTATGATGCAGTCTATTAGAGTGTGCTAGTGTGGTAGAGTGGTAGTGAGAATCTTAAAATAACTACCACACTACCACACTACCACACTTCCTTAGTATCTTTGTGCCTGGATGAGCAAAGAGGGGTTACTGAGTCAATACGAGCATTCATCCCGCCTTTTTCAGTTGGCGGACCGGCTCACTATGTCCCAGCCCCAGCATTTGTTGCTAAAAAACCTCCAGGGTTCTTCACCCGCTTTTATAATCGCTGCCATTTTTAACCTCCCGGTCACCAGCCAGCTTAACCATGTGGTGGTTTTTGAAGATGCTGAAACTGCTGCTTATTTCCATAATTCATTGGAAAACCTGACCCGGGCCCTTGATATCTTCTATTTTCCTTCTTCTTTTAAAAATAACAAGACCTGGCAGGAGCTCAACAGCAGTCATGTTATGCTCCGGACGGAAGCCCTGACGCGCTGGAGTGGCGGGGGAAATAAAAAGATTATCATCACTTATCCTGAGGCCCTGTTTGAAAAAGTAGTCCTGCCGGAAACCCTGGCGGATAATATGATCCGTTTGAAGTCGGGAGAAACGATTCAACCCGTTGAACTAATGGAGACCCTGGTAGGGTATGGATTTGAACGAACTGATTTTGTTTACGAACCGGGTCAGTTTGCTTTACGTGGCGGCATCCTCGACATATATTCTTTTGGAAATGAAAAACCTTACCGTGTTGAATTATTTGGAAACGAAGTGGATTCCATCCGGATATTCGATCCTGAATCCCAGCTAAGTGAAAGACGTCTGCTTCAGGTAAATATCATACCGAATATTGAAACTCATTTTTCAAATGAGAAAAAAGTTTCGCTTTTTGAATTTCTTCCGGAAAACACGGTTATCTGGATGCATGATCAGCGGTTCATAGGAGAAAAAATTTCGATACTTAAAAATGACCTGGAAACCTTTCTTGAATCCGGGGGCACCAGGGAAACAGGGACAAATGATGGATCGGCAGTAAAAAATGTTTCAGCAGATGATTTCATCCAGGCTAGTGAGATTGAGGTATTTTCAAAAAGCAGGCACCTCGTTGAATTCGGTCCCGTGCAAAGACCCGGGATTTTTACCATAGAATTTCATACCCGCCCGCAGCCGGCCTTTAACAGGCGCTTCGAAATGCTGATTGCGGATCTTGAAAACTGGGAGTCTAAAAAATTTGGAATCTATCTATTTGCTGATAATCCCAAACAACTTGAAAGGCTGCATTCGATTTTTGAAGATCTGAAATCCGGCATTCAATTCACGCCAGTGGCTACTTCGATTCATGAAGGGTTTATTGACGAGGATCTGAAAGTGGTTTGTTATACCGACCACGAAATTTTCCAACGTTATCATAAATATAAAATAAAACAGGCCTATAATAAAAGTAAGGCCATTACACTGCGCACATTGCGTGAACTGCAACCGGGAGATTATGTCACGCATATTGATCATGGTGTAGGCGTTTTCAGTGGTCTTCAGAAAATAGAAGTAAACGGACATCTGCAGGAGGCCGTACGGATATTTTACAAAGACAACGATATCCTGTATGTCAATATTAATTCGCTGCATAAGATATCAAAATATACAGGCAAGGATGGAAGTATTCCGAAGATGAGCAAACTCGGCAGTGATGCATGGCAGAAACTAAAAGAGAAAACAAAAACCCGCGTAAAAGAAATTGCATTTGACCTGATCAAACTGTACGCTGCCCGAAAAGCACAGGAAGGATTTGCTTTCTCTCCCGATAATTATATGCAAACAGAACTGGAAGCTTCATTTATCTATGAAGACACGCCCGATCAGAGCAAAGCAACGGCAGACGTGAAAAAGGATATGGAATCCTCTTCACCCATGGACCGCCTGGTATGTGGTGACGTGGGATTTGGTAAAACCGAAGTGGCGATCCGGGCAGCATTTAAAGCATGTCTTGACGGCAAACAGGCTGCCGTGCTTGTACCCACGACCATTCTTGCATTTCAGCACTATAAAACATTTGGAGACAGGCTGAAGGATTTTCCTGTAACTGTGGATTATATAAACCGGTTCAAATCGGCCAAAGAAAAAAAAGATACCTATAAAAAACTCGCTGAAGGAAAAGTAGATATCATCATTGGCACACATTCCATCCTTGGAAAAGAAGTAAAATTTAAAGATCTGGGATTACTGGTAATAGATGAAGAACAAAAATTTGGTGTTGGTCACAAAGAAAAAATTAAGACGCTTAAGACCAATCTCGACTGTCTTACACTGACAGCCACGCCAATTCCGCGGACCCTTCAATTCAGCCTGATGGGTGCACGCGATCTGAGCATCATGAATACACCACCACCAAACCGGCAGCCAATTCAGACGGAATTGCAAATCTTCAATGAAGATTTTATATGGGACGCAATTTATTATGAAGTTGAACGCGGGGGCCAGGTATTTTATATTTTCAACAGGATACAGGGCCTCAAAGAAATGACCATACTGTTACAGGAACTATGTCCTGACCTCAGTATCGGATTTGCGCACGGGCAGATGGAAGGACATGATCTGGAAGAAAGGATACTGAATTTTATTGACCGGAAATATGACGTACTGGTTTGTACCAATATCGTTGAAAGCGGTGTTGACATTCCAAATGTCAATACAATAATTGTTCAGAATGCCCATCAGTTCGGCTTAAGTGATTTACATCAGCTCAGGGGTCGCGTCGGACGAAGTAATAAAAAAGCATTTTGTTATCTGCTGGCACCTTCCCTGGCTACACTGCCTTCTGATGCACGCAAAAGATTGCAGACACTGGAACAGCATAGCGATCTGGGCAGTGGGTTCCAGATTGCGATGCGTGATCTTGATATCAGGGGTGCCGGAAATATGCTGGGCGGAGAACAAAGCGGCTTTATGGTAGAGATGGGTTTTGAAACCTATCAGAAAATTTTGGATGAAGCCATTCGTGAACTCAAACGAACTTCGTTTAAAGATTTATTTAAAGATGAAATTGCAAAACAGGAACAGGAAGTAGCGGACTGTACTATTGACACGGACCTGGAAATACTTATTCCGGATTTATATGTTGAAAGTATTACAGAAAGATTATCCTTATATACACGTCTGGACAATTGCGAAACAGAAGAGGAACTCAGGGATTTTCATAAGGAAATGGAAGACCGGTTTGGTCCGGTTCCGGAAGAAGTGAATGATTTATTTGATACAGTAAGGATCAGACGGATGGCAGTTGAACTTGGTTTTGAAAAACTGATTTTCAAAAACGGGCAGGTGAAATTTTATTTTATCAACCGGCCTGATTCAAAATATTTCGAATCTGATGTATTCAAAAATATCCTGGAATATATTCAGAAACAAACGAGACAGGCCAGGCTCCGGCAGAATGGGAAATTATTTATGCTGATATTGAATGAAATGGATTCGATGAAAAAATTACTTGAATTTATTCAGCGGATGCATGGGACGGTTGTACGAGTAGAAGAAAAAACCCTTATTAAGTTATGAGTTATGAATTATAGATATATGATAACCCATAATTCATAAATCATAACTCATAATTAACTAAGTCTTTTTTCCATGACTACATGAGGGATGGTAATTTCAATAAACTGACCATCCATTTTCACATATCCTAATTTTTCATAGAATCCGATAGCAGTTACGCGGGCATGCATCATGAGGACCTCATATCCCATATCACGGGCTATATTTTCGGCAAAAATCATCAAAGCACGTCCGATTCCCTTTCCCTGGAGATTATTATACACAGCCATCTGGCGGAGCCTGAGGGTTTTGGAATCAATACGGGTCAGCAGG
This sequence comes from Puia sp., assembly GCA_035937535.1. Taxonomy (GTDB): domain Bacteria; phylum Bacteroidota; class Bacteroidia; order Chitinophagales; family Chitinophagaceae; genus Puia. Next base: position 12,315 of record DASZHV010000154.1, read on the forward strand.
CAGCAACCCAGCATTCGGTCGTCTTCAAAGGCTCCAATAAGTACATCATCCTTCTCTTTTTCGAGTTCCTTAGGGTCAAAACTCAATCCCAGCGGCTTTCTCAGGAGATCATAGCGTAAACGCAGCATTGTCTCATATTCGGGAGATCCGTAGTCTATCTGCTTGAGGGCCATGCCTAAGGGGTTGATTTTATGATAAGAACAGCGGAAATCGCAAATTCCGGTATATAATCCAAATCAAAAAATAAAATTGAAATAGCTTGTTGACTGTGTTTAAGTCAAAAATTATATTTTTGCAGCCGAAACTAAAAATTACAAAAATGTCAGACATCGCAACACGAGTCAAAAAAATTATAGTGGATAAGTTAGGAGTAGAAGAAGCTGAAGTGACAAACGAGGCATCTTTTACGAACGATCTGGGCGCCGATTCACTTGACACGGTTGAATTGATTATGGAGTTCGAAAAGGAATTCAATATTTCAATTCCCGATGAACAGGCAGAGACCATTACGACTGTTGGTCAGGCTATTGGATACCTGGAAGAACACGCCAAATAAGAACTTTCTTGTGCTGCGCTATTCTTCGTTGATCCGCTTTTCGAAAGCTTCAGAGCCGAGAAAGCGGATTTATCACATTATTTATTTTCCGCGCAATTGCTAAAATGGAACTTAAAAGAGTTGTTGTAACAGGTATTGGTGCGCTTACCCCCATTGGAAATAATCTCCAGGATTATTGGGAAAACCTGTTGAACGGCGTTTCCGGCGCGGATTTAATTACTCTTTTTGATGCGTCGAAATTCAAAACCCGTTTTGCGTGCGAGTTGAAAAATTTCGATCCGCTCAGCTTTCTGGATAAAAAAGAAGCCCGCAAGCTTGACCGTTTCGCGCAAACGGCACTTGTTGCCAGCGATCAGGCAGTTGCGGATGCAGGCATTACGAAGGATAATGTTGACGGCGACCGCGTGGGTGTTGTATTTGCCAGCGGTATCGGTGGAATCAATACTTTCCAGGAAGAAGTCGGGAATTTTGCAAAAAGCGATGGAGTTCCACGTTATAATCCCTTTTTCATTCCAAAGATGATCCTCGACATTGCTGCCGGACATATTTCAATACGTCATGGTTTCCGCGGGCCCAATTTTGCTGTTGTCAGTGCCTGCGCTTCTTCCACTAATGCATTGATGGAATCTTTTAATCTCATCAGGCTGGGATTTGCAGATATTATACTTACAGGCGGATCCGAAAGCGTGATTACTGAAGCAGGAGTCGGGGGATTCAATGCCATGAAGGCATTGAGTGAAAGGAATGATAGTCCCACAACCGCCAGCCGACCATATGACAAGGGCCGTGATGGATTTGTAATTGGTGAAGGAGCTGGCGCCGTTATCCTGGAAGAACTCGAACACGCCAAAAAAAGAGGCGCCAGAATTTATTGCGAAATCGCAGGTGCGGGAGCAACCGGGGATGCTCATCATATCACTGCTCCGCATCCTGATGGAAGAGGCGCTAAAAATGTAATGAATGCTGCCTTGAGAGATGCAGGAATGACCGGAGCCGACGTTGATTATATCAATACACATGGAACTTCCACTCCGCTCGGAGATGTTTCAGAAGTTAAAGCAATTATAGATGTATTCGGTGAATACGCTTTCAGAACGAATATCAGTTCAAGCAAATCCATGACAGGACATTGCCTGGGAGCAGCAGGCGTTGTTGAAGCCATTGCCTGTATCATGAGTGTGGTCCATGATATCGTTCCCCCCACCATCAATCATTTCGAAGATGATCCCGAACTCGATCCCCGTCTCAATTTTACTTTTCACAAACCACAGAAGAGAACCGTAAACGCAGCACTCAGTAACACGTTTGGATTCGGAGGGCATAATGCCTGCGTGATTGTGAAGAAATATAAAAACTAATAACAAAGTATGGGAGTATGGGAGTATGGGAGTATGGGAGTGAAGGTATTTTAAATTTATACCACAATTATTCATAAAATGTTTATAGTATGATTTTAATCATTAAAATTATTTCACTCCCATA
>DASZHV010000155.1:0-5731 GCA_035937535.1 Puia sp.
ATCCTTGCAGTACCCCTGTTGGCTATTCTTATCATTATCATTGACGAACTGTATGTGAAAGAGGGTAATGCTGAACCTTCATTAAAAAATTGAACGAATCGAGACGGGTATAATATCCAGACTCTTTGGGTATTTAATTCTACAAATATTCATGGAAGAATCATAATTAATTATGAATAACCTTTATTGGATTTTTAATGATGATCTTGATTCTCATGAATATTTATTCCCGAAACGTGGCCCATTAATTGAACTTTAGTTTAAAACAAAATTTATGAACAGAATACTATTAACATTACTTGCGGGAGTGGCCATTGGTTTGCTGATTGCACCTGCCAAAGGCTCTGAAACATGGAGGCGCCTCGTAGATGGAGTTGATGATTATAAGGATAAAGTTTCAGATAAGGCAAATGATCTCTATGAGGCAGGATTGGATGCAGTTAAGAAGGGAAAATCAAAGGTTGAAAGAAAAACGAATGAATGGGCAGATCGAGTTAAATCATAGTATAAACAAAAACTTGTTGTAGAAATTGGACGAAAAAGCAAGCATTCTGATGCTTGCTTTTTACGTTTACATGGGAGGAATATAAGTATTAAAAAAATCACACTTCCCGTCGGATAAACTTTAGAAGTATCATTACGATGGCTATTACAAGTAGCAAATGAATTAATCCCCCAGCTGCATAACCAAAAAAACCGATAGCCCATCCAATAATCAGAATGACTGCGATGAGATACAATAAATTCCCCATGATCGTGGTTTTAGAATGTTTTTAAAATGGATAAAGTATTTAGTTATATAATCGTGCCAGCAGGCATTTACCCCGATATCGTTGTTCAACCATGCAGATAGCTTCCTGCTTGATAATTTCATTTGCTCTTTTTCTTCCCGGCGCTTCCATACAATGAAACAACCCATCTCCGGGGAAGAAATCTGATAATGGAAGAACTGATTTTAGCCAGTGTCCCGGGTACTATAATTAATTTTTTTTTGAAAGTCTTTTTTACAGCGACTTCTCCAACAGTACCCGGATCCAGCGCCATCTTCATACCAAACCATCCCAACTTGGCTTTGGTATCTTTAACGATCTCGGGTTTCGTAAATACAGGACCAGGACATAGGCAGCTCACGCTTATATGTTTATCCTTTAACTGATAGCGTAAAGAGTAACTAAAAAACACAACAGCCGATTTGGTGGCTGAATACATATTCTTAACCGGGATCGGCGCAAACCCGGCCATACTTGCAACATTCAGGATATAAGAAGGAGCATTTTTTTCCAATAACGGCAGCAAAGTAAGACTAAGAGCCATGCAGGATTCAATATTCAGTCTGACCATATAACGCAGCGAATCAAGTGGAAACGATAAATAATCATTAGCACCGCCTAAACCAGCAACATTACATAAGACTTTTAGATGAATATTCCGATTCGTGCACCATTTAGCAATCTGATCCGCCGAACTATCAAAACTCAAATCAATAGCTAATACTTCCACGTGTATCGGATATTTTGATTCCAATTTATTTTTTGCGGCCTGAAGCGTATCTAAATGCCTTGCAATTAAAATCAAATTATAACCCCTTTTTGCCAGGGCTTCTGCAATGCCATAACCTATTCCCTTGCTTCCTCCTGCAACCAGTGCATAAAGTTTTGATGTATCACTTTGACCTTCGTTAACAGGCTTCGACTGGGCAAAACAAACGATACAGTTGAAGCAGATAAAAAAATGGATAATTGCATGCTTCATAACTGTTATTTATTTGCGGATTTTGTTTTGCTTTCTGAAATAATAGATTATATAAGCTATAAATTGACCGGGAAATAATCTGAGTACATAAGAAATCAATGTCGCCATTTTGCCGGGTACTATAATCATTTTGTGTCCTAACATACCACGAACAGCCAATTCACCGACCAATCCGGGTTCTATAGCCATAAGTTTCCCAAGCCATCCCATCTGATCAATTGTTTCCTTTTCAATAGAAGGTTTTGTAAATACCGGACCAGGACAAAGACAACTGACAGAAATTTTATCAGGTTTTAAAATATATCTCAGCGAATAGCTAAAAGAATGTATGGCAGATTTAACAGATGAATAAACATTCTTAATTGGAATAGGCGCAAATCCTGCCAGGCTTCCGACATTCAGGATATAAGACGGTGCATTAATTTTTAACTGGGGAATTAATGCTAAACTAAGAGTTAAGGTCGATTCCAAATTCACGCTGATCAGGGTCTTCAAATCGTTCAATGGCAACTCAGGAAAATCCTTTGACCCACCCGAACCCGCTACATTACAAAGAATATTTATTTTAAATCCTTTAGCTGTGCACCAATTGGAAATTTTTGTAACTGATTCCGAGAGTGACAAATCGCAGGGTAATGTTTCAACCTCTATATTGAAATTTTTTTCAAGTATTTTTTTAGCATCTGATAGATCGTCGTGATTTCGGGCAACTAACAATAAATTATATTTCCGCTTCGCTAAAGCCTCTGCAATACTAAAACCAATGCCCTTGCTGCCTCCCGCTACTAATGCCCAGCTCATATACAATTAGTGTCGTTTGAAATACTGAATTTCCCTCTCGTGCTTTTTTGCTGCTTTCATTGTACCGAATGTACCCAGGTTACGTCTTTTCTTTGTCTTTGGATCAGTCTTACGAGAATAAAGACGGTATTCTCCGGATTTTAATTTTCGGATCATAGTGCTTTATTCTATGCGTTTGCAAAGATGATGCCTGGGCTAAAATAGAAAACTGACACCCAATGTCCACCAGAAAGTATTTTCAATCTTTTCCGATCTGGTACGGTTTATTACGGTGCCATCATCTCTAACGGACTGGATTGCAACATTGGCGGGGCTGACGGGTATTGAATAAGTAGGGCTGAAGTTTATAGTGCATTTCCCGATTTTATAATTGATGGGCAGGGTTGGTTCATATGCGAGTATTTTGAAAGCAGAGGAGTTGAGCACGGTTCCGGTAATACTTGCAATTCCGGTTTGCACAGGTTGCCCTTTCCTTTTGATGGTGTAAAGGCGGTTTTTATAATACTCGTTGTAATAATTCTGCGTGCTGCCACTGACCTCAAAAGTCGGAGTGAGATCAAGCTTGTCATCCAGGAAATAAAAACTATGTTCAAGACCGAACAGGCCGGCAAAATCGAGCTTGTTGCCAATATTTAGAGTACCTGTAAAGGTCGCTTTGATGAAACCAAAATCATAACTATTCTGATATGCGAAGCTGGCTTTTATATCGGAAGTCACAGCAGTACTATGGCTATTGTAAAAATATTTTGATGCAATTATTTGCCCATCGTATTTGCCGGTACTGAAAATATAACCTCCCTCAAGTGTGACGAGATCTATCCTGCTGTCCGTTTTATTCTTTAAATAATTTAAAGACGCGGTTACATATAACCCGGATTTGTGATAGTAGGTTAGTACAGGAATATAATAAGGCAGAACCACAGAATCTTTTCTTCCCAGGTAAACGTCATTACTCTGATAGGTCATTCCTGCTTCAAACTGAGATTTCTTTGGCAGAATATTATTATCCAAACTTGAGTCTGCAATCAGAATCAAACTGTCTTTTTGGAGCGTATCTGTTTTAATAATAACTGAATCGGATACCGATTGCGCATATGCGGAACTGGTAAAGCAAATAAATGCGATGATTAAAAAGATGGTTAGTCGGGTTACTGTCTTCATATGGGGTAAATAAAAGTGCCTCCCTTTTAATTCTCATGGGATAAAGGGAAGCACTGCAGAATTTGTCAGACTCTTTTTTAATGATTCTTTATCTGTTTGCTAACATGATTTTCCTGTTGGTTAAGGGTTTTCTGTTCCTGTTTTGTGATATGACCATGGTTCTGTGAAGCCATATCTCTTTCTTCCTGACGGATCTGATGATCTTCACGATGCAATTTGCCTGCTTCTTTTTTGCTCATTTTACCATCGGCCACTTTATCGTGGATCCTGTCATTCTGATTTTCAAGGCGATGGTTAACTTCTTTCCTGCGTGGGTGATGAACACCTGCCATGGAAACTCCCATGGAACCAAGGAAAACAAGGGTAGCTAAGATTGTCTTTTTCATTTTTTAGTTTTTTTATGAATAGAATAATGGATATAAGATCGAAAATTACCAAAAGAGTTTAATGCCTCTAAGTGAAAAAGGCCTAATATCTTATTGTAAAAAAAAAGCGGATTAACGAACTGATAACAATTGAATACCAATGGTCACCTGATCCTTATATTGGCTTCATTGCTTACCGCGGAAGCCCTGTCATTACAGGGATCGTCGAAGGGAGATACAAAAAGGCTGTCACCCTTGATATTATATTTATACTTACCAATTGTATTAGTATCACAGGATGATATACCGCTGACTTTTGTAAAAAGAAGGAAGCCTGGTTCTATCTTATAAGTCATTTTTTCCACCAGGGTACTATCTGAAATATTAGTAACTTGAACGGTATCCTTATCAAATTGCCAGATTACAGGTACCGCGCCATCCATGTTCAGGATGCCTTTCCATTTGGTATTTGCTATTTGGGCATGGATCGCCGTAATAGAGAAAAAAAACAAAGAAATAAGGATTGGGAGGATTTTTTTCATAAAAGATTATTTTTAATTTAAACTCCGCGATGCGCTCATTAGTTGAACTTATTTATAATAAATTCCTTCGAACTATTTTCATTCATTGTGAGCAAGTCTTTTAATTTCAACATTCCCGCACCAACTAAATGAATTGTTTTAATCTCCAGTTTACCATGATGAACTGCAATTAAAACTTTATGGTCGCTTACTAATACATTTCCCCAGCTATATCCATCTGACCAGAAATAATTTCCTGGATTTGCTGTAATGGAAAAATCATTTTCAACAGCCGAATAATTAAAACGGCTCCAGGCTATTAGCGCCGACCAGGCCGCCATGGCCCGTGCATAATGATTACCACATTCTTCTTCATTAAATGGATTGCGCTTGTAACCGTCATATCGGTTTCTCGTATCTGAAATAATTTTTAATGCTTCTTCATTCATACCTTCATAGATCATACCTGTTGCAGCAGTATATTCAAGGCCCGTCCATGCTTCAAATCCATAAGAGAGTGGAACGGCAGGCCGTTTTGACGGATCGGGATAGGCTGTAAGCATTAAGCCGGATTCATCTCCCAGTGCATAAGATCGCATATTATTGAACTGATCACCGAATGAGTTTACATGATTATATTTCCAGATGCTCTGCAATGTTTTTTTTATGTGACTCGGATCGGCCAGATATCCCAGCCCGCAAATCCATGCCATGTTTTGTCCGACCAGCTGATCAACTAGACATCCTTCACCGATCTGAAAGTCGGGATTCTTTAAATTCTTAGAACCCATGCCCACCAATAAACCGGGGGCTATGGAAGATTTATCCCCGATGGGTCGTATTTGCTGAATATAGAATTCTCCATTGAATAAATGCTGATCCGTCCACCTGCTGCCATTTTCAAAAAGTTGTATACATATTTTCCGGAATTCTATGTCTTTTAAATATTCGGCCATTTTTGATGCTGCTTTCAATGCGCCGAGATACCAAAATTCAATTTCAGGATTGGGACCATAATATTCTATGTCCATCGTATTATGCTGGCAGCCTTCCATCACACCATCTTTATCCGCGTCCCATCCTCCTTTTATCCAGGCAAATGCCAATGCTTTTTTTACACCGGGCCATGTA
>DASZHV010000156.1:0-14211 GCA_035937535.1 Puia sp.
GTGCGCTGGTTTGGGATATTGCATAGATGGCATGATTTTTTAGAATATAACTGACCAGCAAGACTGGTATTATTTTAAAAATCATTACATATGAAAAAGTTTATTTTGGCCGTTGCATTTATAGTTTTTTTGGCAGCGTGCGTACCTGGCCATCAGGGTCAGCCTCCTACTCCTCCGGGAGCACCGGCGCCACCTCCTCCTCCTCCTCACCCTTAGTCGGGTTTGAGGGATTACGGATGACAGTTGATCGAATGATCTCTACTATAGGATATTATGGGTTCATTCAATATTCATTATATATTGCTTCTATATTGGCTGCAAGATTCTTTCGGATTTCAAGGGAAATCCACGAAGAAACCTGATAGCAATCCAGAAGCAATATAGAATGAATATATAACGAAACACCTTTGAAGACGTGAAAAGACGTAAAAACACGTAAGAAGACGTAAGATGGAAGTGAAAAATTCCTTAATTTAGGGGTAGGAACCGTTTTATGGCAAAAGTCAGGAGCAATATCATCCTTCAAAATCTTTCCGGAACTGTCGGAAAAAAACTGGTGTTTAAGATCATCAACGGAGAAACATTTGCCACTAAATATCCTGACCGAAGCAAGGTAAAGTATAACAAAGAGCAACTACAATATAGAGAAATTTTTGCAAAAGCTTCCAAATATGCCAGTGAAATTGTAAACGATCCTGTCAAAAAAAAGGCTTATAAGGTAAAGGGACGCACGTCTGTTTATCATGCTGCAATCAAGAATTATATGGCTGCCTATAAAAAGCAAAAAAAATGAAGCTATGGGTTTTAAGTATTTGCCTTTAGGCTTTCTTTCAACCATACATTTCTTCCATATCCCTTTAAAACGTGCTTTTCGCTATGGTAAGAAGAACGAACAAGTGGTCCGCTTTCTACGTAGTCAATTCCCAGCTCATATCCGATTTCGCGGAATTCTGAAAACTCATCCGGGTGAACAAAACGAGCAACTGGTAAATGCTTTTTTGTAGGCTGGAGGTATTGCCCGATAGTAACTACGTCCACACCGTTATTGGCAAGGTCCTTAATGGTTTGAATAACTTCTTCCTTTTTCTCACCCAGTCCCAGCATAATACCACTTTTTGTACGCATTCCGCCCTTTTTGAGAATCTGCAATGTCTGCATGCTCCTCCAATATTTAGCCTGTATACGTACCTGTTTAGTTAATCTTTCCACGGTTTCAATATTATGGGAAACTACTTCTGGTGCTACTTCAATAATACGCTGAATATTTTCAGCTTCTCCTTTGAAATCCGGTATCAGGGTCTCGAGTGTCGTTCCGGGATTTAATGATTTTACAGCGCGAATTGTATTTTGCCATATAATACTTCCGCCGTCTTTGATTTCATCTCTGTCAACAGATGTTATGACGGCATGTTTTACCTTCATCAAGAAGATAGCTTCTGCAACCCTTTGCGGTTCATCCCAGTCAACAGCAAGAGGTTTGCCGGTGGCAACGGCACAGAATCCGCAACTTCTGGTACAGATATTTCCCAGGATCATAAATGTTGCTGTTCCTGCACCCCAGCATTCACCCATATTCGGGCAGTTGCCACTTTCACAAATGGTGTGTAGTTTATGCTGGTCTACCAGGTTTCTGACCTGTTTGAAATTTTCTCCAATAGGAAGTTTAACCCGAAGCCAGTCCGGCTTCTTAATCCTGTTTTCTGAACTATCTAAGGAAGAAAGTACGGGAAGTTCCTGCATAATATGTTGATCATGCAAAATTAATCACTTTCGCTTATGTTGGACATAAAAAAGATTTATCCAGGGCGACTATTAGCCGCACTGGAATTATTTAAAAAAAACTTCAGGGTTGTATTTGGCTGATTTGATGGAGCTCAGCCACTCCTTTTTAAAGTCCGCGTGGAGCAGACCCGCTTATCATCGTGTAATGAAACGCAAAAATACTCCTTACTTTTCGAGTATGCCAGAATGTGAGTCAACTATTTTGCTGAATCGTACCTACTTCACTTAAATACACATGGTTATAAAATATCCACATTTAAAATAGTTATGTGCTAGTAGTTTTATCGGCTTCAAATACAATGTCATTACCCTGGCCGGGTATCGGTTTATCGTGCGTTATGGCGCCTGTGAGTATTGCCGTCGGTATCCTATGCGGAAACGCAAAGCATTTCAGTTCGCCCCAATAGTTCAAGCAGTGGTAACACCGGTCGCTATCGCTAAGTATGTCGGGGTAATTAATTTGAATATGTGCAGCCATTGTTTTCTCACTTTTTAAAGCGGATAAATCAAAGTTGTCCATCCTCCTTGCTGCTGCGACCATTCCAGGATTTCTAATTTCAGAATAAATCTGTGTAGTTTTCAAATCCGAATGCGTCAACATTTTGGATTGAGTATAAATATCGGTTCCCCTTTCTTGTTGTAAGGTTCTCCAAGTGTGCCTAAAGCTGTAAAATGTTATATGTTTAGTAATACCAGCTATATTAAGCCAATTAGTGCGCATTTTATTATTATTCTCAGTTGACTTTGCAAGACCAGGAAAAACTAAATCTTCAGGATTTTTACGTTGCCCGATAAGTTCAACCGAAACGGCGCTTTTTGGAATTGGAAGGACCGGCGCTTTTTTATTTTTCTTCGTAATTAGGGCAATATAGTAACCGCTTGCCTCATTGGACTGAATTTCGGACCATGTCAGTTTTTGAATATCCGACCATCTTAAACTAGTAAGTGCGGAAAAAATAGCCGCGTTTTTCATTACATGTAATTCAGGAAAAGGCGTATTGATTGCGGCCTGAAGTTCTTCCGTAGTCAGGTATTCGATTTGAGTTTCTTCTTCAGGGATTGCTTCAATTAACGCGCTTAAGTCAGTAGTCAAGATTTGGGGGTCGGTGGTATAAGCTTCCCTAAGTGCAGCTTTAAACTTATTGAAATAGGTAGACGCGGTATTATTGGAACAATTAGCAAGAAGGTATTTCTTAAACCCTTCACAGAATGACTTGTTTAAGTTGCCAATGGGTAATGATCCGCCAGTATGTCTTTTTAAGTGTTTTATAGCGCTTGTCCATCCCTCAGCCGTTGAACCAGTTTTTTCTTTCGCAAGATTTTCGCAAAAGACGACAAAGTCCAGGGTTTTGGCCTTGCCAGGCAAAAAGGAATGGTCACCCTTATTTATCATTCCTTGCCGGGTAGTTTCTCCCTGTTTTGCATCGTCAAATGTTTCCTGGTTGTACTTGAATTGTTCCGCCGTCAGCTTCCTTTTCTTTGGTTTTCCGGCTTTGTCTAAAACTGGTACCTGGCTTTTATATGTAATCCCTTTGCTGCTAGTAAATTCTTTAAACTCATATTCAACAGGGCTGTAAATAAATTTTCCGGTAAACTCCCGCCGCGTTGCTGTATGGGTATCTGAAGCTTTAATCGCTGGGTAGTAATCGTAATACAGGCTTAAAAGATTGCCCTTAATTGGTTTTGTTCTAAGTTTTACTCTAATCATGGTATTTTAAGGTACAATTAAGGTACCATTAGGGTACAAGATATAGTTAAAAATAGACATTTCAAACAAATAGAAAACATATCTTAAAAATGAATAAACCCGCTTCAGTACTGACTTTGAAGCGGGTTTGCTATGTGTTTGTTATGGGTTTAGTATTAGCCGTTCACTTTCGTTTGCCAAACATAATACTTAAATATGCATTGAAAAACAGGTGCTTGGGTGTGACATATGCCATCAGGGGCATTTCCTTTACATAATATTCAGCCGTAACCCCTGTTTCAAAGGCAGTAATGTTTTGATTATAGCGGCCATAATCGAATCTCATGGCGAGTTTAGCGTTCAGTCCGGGTATAAAGGTTAGTTGGTCCCAACCACCACTAAGCCCCTTGGCGTCATAAACGACATAGGAGCTATCGAAGATAGTTGGATATGTGCTAGTGTAAACATTTGGATTTTGGGCGGTCACTTGTATATCCATTACGTATTGTTTGAGCATGGCGAGTGAAAGGCCCGCACTGTATAAATAGGTCACAGCAACCCCATTTTTATTTCCCTTGCCTCCAAGCAGGAATTGTTGTCCATATGAAGCTTTAAACTCATACATATTATTTAATCTCCCAACGGAAACATAATTATAGGTGTAACCATCGTTCGATACAGGTTCTTTATGGTCTTTAGGATCTTTTACTTCATTCAGTTCGAATGTCAGGGTCCGGGTTTTCTTAGTGGTGAGAAATTTCCCTCTTTCATAAAAAATTCCATATCCATTGGTAGCCAGTTTTACGCCAAAGACTCCATAATGATTAAAAATCAGGTCTCCCTCTTCTTCCATTTTCATCATCTGATTTATCCGTTGTTTTTTAGCGGTATTTTTATCGTTGATGTAAACAGGTTGGCCGGATTGCTGGGCAAGGACAGGTAGGGTAATCAAAGTGAGGGAGAAAAGAAACAAAAAGTTATTTACCGGCATGATTAGAATTACTGCTGTAAATTTATGAAAAAATATATGACCTCCACTGTTATTTACGAGGGAGAACTAAGAACGGTTGCTCTACATACAGCTTCGGGTACACGAATAGAAACAGATGCGCCTGTTGATAATCACGGGAAAGGAGAAAGCTTTTCTCCTTCCGACCTGGTAGCAACTGCATTGGGATCTTGCATGATGACCATTATGGGGATGAAAGCCAGGGACCTTGACATAGATCTGAAAGGAACACGCATCGAAATTCAAAAGATCATGAAAGCAGATCCCCGTCGGATTTCGGGCATTTCATTAACATTTCATTTGCCTGAGAATTTACATTTATCTGAAAAAAATAAAACGATTCTTCAAAGAGCCGCTGATACCTGTCCGGTAATGTATAGTATACATCCTGATATTGATGTTCAGGTGAATTATAACTGGCAGAATGTTGTGGAGAATGTTCTGTAAAATTAACTCCGCATATCTATAGGCAGGAGCAGATGTTTACCAATCTCGCATTCCAGGCATTTCCTCTGGTCACAAAATTGTTTTTTTAATTCTATCAGGGCTTGGGAACCTGATGCTTTCTTAACGGAAATACCTATACGTTTCCAGCCTGACATTAATTGATTTTGTTCAGCGGGCATTTGTTCGAGCCAGTTTATAGATTTTTTAAGGACGGACTGATCGGGTATCATTTTACCATAAGTGTAAAGCAATGGAATTATACTGTTGATGATTATATTATTGCACATACCATGACCCAGTATTTTTTCGCGGTATGGTGAAGTTTTTTCGAATACATAGTGGCTATGCCAGTAGTCATTTGCACTGACCATCAATTTATTTCTCAATGACTGAATCGATTCACATTCCAGTGTCCATGCAAATAAACCAGTTGTTTCAGTGCAAAGGGAAGCAAGTTGGGAAAGCCGGATACAGGGGAAGTTTTCTGGCCGCATCCGAAGGAAATGAACGGGTTCGTAAATCCTTTTGATTCCGTATTTCTTCTTAAGGAAAATAAATTCTCTTTTGAGCATTACCGGATAGGGATCCCGGTAGATCTTTTCCAGCAGGTTCGCCTGACCCATGAACAGCGCTTCCAGTTGGATAAATTGCTGCCGGTGTTTTGCAAGTATTGAAAACGGAATGCTCCTGGCCATCGCTTCAAAAGCTGTGGTATTAACTGGGTTGCCGAAATTAGCCGCAATCATCCACCATAACTGCTCTTCCCAATGATATTTATTTACACGCAGGGAATCAAGGATCTGGTGCATCTTCCTATTCAATCTCAAAATCAATAAACGCGATGCCCAACTTTCCCATTTCTTAGTTCCCGTTTTAGGTGCAGATAATTCACAGGGGATAAAAACGGGTTTTGCCATCCAGCCTGCATAAGTTTCCAGCATGTGCCGGGGAATACGGTTGCAAAGTTCAAGTTGTGGAATATTTCTTTGAATATCCAGCCTGTCCTGTTTCCAAACTACGTGAAGCATGACGTTACGATAATTGTCATCTTCCGTGTGACTATGCTTAACCCATCCTGAAGAAAATAAATGCAACTCTACACTACCGATCCAATAGTTACCATTGATGCGGATCCGTGCGTTAATAAAATCAGGACCCTGGTGTGAATTCAATTCTCCAGGATAATCTATCATAACAGGTTCACCTGTCGTTAGTTCCAATCCGTGCTGATTGAAATACCTGTTTTTCCAGATGAATTGCAACATTTTTTCCGTCATCATACTTTGTTGATGATCTTAAAAATAATCAATGACGAAGCCGGAAAAAAAGGGGAAGACGCAAACTTATTGGGGGAAAAGACTTGAGGAAAGTGTGGAAGTGTGGTAGTGTTGTAATGTGGTAGTTGAATAAAATTACGCATTTTATATATTCCCATATTTCACTACCACACTACCACATTACCACACTACCACACTTAAGTGTTAAGTTTACTAGCCTTAAAAAGTCTTTAACTCCTGCATAACCCTACTAACGGGCAGTCCCATGACATTATAGAAATCTCCATCAATGGAATGAATGCCCGTGACACCGATCCATTCCTGGATGGCATAAGCTCCAGCTTTATCATATGGACTATACCGATCTACATAATGTTCAATATCTGAAAAACTAAGAGGATGAAACCGGACAAGGGTTGTTTCGGAAAACAAAATTTCATTTTTATCATTCGAAAGAGAAACTCCGGTAATCACTTCATGTACACGTCCGGATAATTGAGTAAGCATGCGTATAGCATCTGCCCGGTTCGCCGGTTTCCCGAGCATCTGCTGATCCAGCACAACAATGGTATCAGCAGCAAGAATTATCTTTTTTGTTCCTATACGTTTCCTTACAGTAGCTGCTTTCCGGCTTGCAAGGAAAACAGGAATCTCTGAAACGGAGAGCCCCTCTGGAACCAATTCATCGTCATCACTAGGTTCCTGATCAAAAGGAATTTCTGCCCATTCCAGCAATTGTTTTCTTCTGGGAGAAGCAGAAGCAAGGATTATCCGATCCATGAAGTGTAGTATTTTAATAAAATCATGGAAAGAATTCCCATCATCATAATAGATTTAATTAACTGACTAAGCTGATAAAACTGGGCAGGTTCAGTTGCCCTGGATAATTTTTTTAATACACGGAGGATGGGATAGATCACAAGGAAACAGGTGAATATAATTGTTAACCACCATTTATATTGTAGTACGTAAAACTGGATAAATATCAGAGCGGCAACCAATATTGACAGCCATGTAGCACAGAAGAATTTGGCGGCGTTTAATCCCCATACAAGGGGCATGGTACGACGGTCATATCGTGAGTCGCCCTCCATATCCTCCATATCTTTAATTACTTCTCTAACAAGAGATATGATAAATGCAAATGACGCATATACAACTGTAAATTTATAAACCCGTGAAAGTGCACCATGAAATTCAGGATTCACAAAACGGTGAAGCCTGAATTCACAGAGATACAATACCCCTATTACCCAGGCCGTGAGCAATGAGATAAGTACATTTCCAATCAGCAATTTCTTTTTAAAAGTGGTACTGTAAAACAAAAGAATCAATACACAGACGGTATTCGAAGGACCGATAAAAATATTCCGGAGTTTCCATGAAAGATAAAATCCGATAATAATTCCCAGCCCCGACAATGCGAGATGCCATATTATAGCCCATCTTCTTTTTATAATTTTCTCCACTACTACTTTCCCTGGTTTGTTTATCCTGTCGATATTCAAATCAAAATAATCATTGATAATATAACCGGCTGCCGCAATCAGAACGGAGGATATACTAAGAAGAACGAAATCGTGGGGCTTAAGAATGTTTTCAAGCACAGGATGTCCCTGGTAAAAACTTGGAATTAAAATACAAAAATAGAACAGATATTGAGTCAGTGCAATAAACAGCAGGTTTGGCCATCTTATTAAACGGAAAAAAGCGGGAACTGCAATTAATTTCATAAAGGATTTTAATCTTAATGCGAAGGGATGGCCGGATCCAGATCCCATTTCCCGTGCAATCGAAGCAGCTTTTCAATGACATCCCGCACACAGCCTTTTCCTCCATCATAGGGTGAGATATATCGTGCGATCTGTAAAATTTCAGGTGCCGAATCAGCAGGCGCACAAGGCATACCTGCTTTTTGCATGGGGAGGCAATCGGGTATATCGTCTCCCATATATAATGTTTCGGACCAACTCAATTGATTCTTTAACAAATAATCTTCCATCACTTCAATTTTATCTTTTATATTAAGAAAAACATTCGTAATACCCAATTTTTCCAGACGTAAAGATGCACCGACTCCGTTGCCACCGGAAACAACAACGATCCTGTATTTTTTTTTCACAGCCAGTTGCAATGCATATCCGTCTTTCACATTCATTTTACGAACCTGTTCACCGGTATCAAATACCAATATGCTGCCATCTGTCAGAACACCGTCAATATCAAACACGAGCGTAGTAATGGGCTTGAAAGAATTAAGCAGATTCATGCAATATTTTGCAGCAAAAGTATTCGTTAAAAAGCTTAAAGCCTAAAGATTGAAGCTTAAAGCCGAAAGCCTAAGGCTAATTTTCAATTGTAATAGAAATTCTTTATCTCTTTTGTAAACTTTTCATAAAATTCCAGCAGTTCCGGATAAGAGACCAATAATTGTCTATGTTTTTCCAGCGTGATTATATCGTTCCTTACAGCCGGACCTGTTTGAAAACTGCTAGGTGAATCTTTCCTTAAACGCAATACTGTTTCTTCCATCAGAGGTTGTAAAACAGCAAATGATATATTTTCTTTTTTACAAAATGATTCGGCGAGAGTAAATAAATGGTTGGTAAAATTATTAACGATCGTGGCAGCCAGGTGATATTTCAGCCGGGTATCATCATCTGTTTCCAGGACTTTCTCTGCAATGGATGCTGCGAATTCCTTTATTAGTTTTTTTGATTCATGATTATTTCCATCCACCAGCAAAGTAAGAGTAGGAAGGGTTTCCATTTCTTTGCGCAGGCTTTGAAGGGGATATAATACACCATACAATTTATTATTCAAACCGCCGGCTTCTGACATTGAAATTGAACCTGCAGTATGCGTAATAATGCATTTTACCTCTCCCAGATCCTTTATGAATGGGTGGACGGCTTCATCATTAATGGCGATGATTATGAGGTCGGTTCTTTTATTTATTGAAGAAATATAAGAAGTAGAACTCGTTCCCAACCGGATAGATAGTTTATTTGCATGGTTTGCATTCCGGCTGTAAACCTGAACAATCCTGTGGCCGGCTGCGAGTGATTTCCGTCCAAATACAGTAGCGGTATTCCCGGAGCCGATGAGTACAATATCCATGGGAAGAAATTCAGGATGGTTATATCCTGCTACATTCAGGATTTCTTTTTCTGCGATTTTGGAGCCCAGATCGCCAGCATGCGTTTACCTTCCATCTTAGGCATCCCTTCTAAAACGCCAACCTCATTTAGTCTTTCAGCAAATTTAAGCAGAAGTAGCTCTCCCCTTTCACGGAACTGGATGGCACGACCCTTAAACTGTACATAGGCTTTTACTTTGTCACCGTCTTTCAGAAATTTCTCGGCATGTTTGGCTTTAAAATCAAAATCGTGATCGTCGGTATTTGGAGTAAAACGGATCTCTTTCACTTCAGAAGCCTTGCTTTTGGCTTTCATTTCCTTTTCCTTCCGTTTCTTTTCGTATAGGAATTTATTATAGTCAATGATTTTACAAACCGGGGGATCTGCATTAGGAGAAATTTCCACAAGATCAAGCGCCTGATCCTGAGCCATCCTGAGGGCTTCTGCTATCGGGTAAACCCCGACTGTTACATTTTCTCCCACCAAGCGTACATTGGGTACGCGGATCATATTGTTGGTACGGTGTTCCTGTTGTTGCTCTTTCCTGAATCTTGGATTAAAATTACCTCTTGGAGGCCTCGGTGGAAATGCCATTTATTGTTTTTAGTTGAACGATAGATAAGATCCGCTTGTATTTTTTAGGATCTTAATTTTATTTCTGATTTTATTTCTCTGATGAATGTTTCAATATCCTGTGCCCCCAGATCTCCTTTACCCTGCCTCCTGACTGAAATCTTGTTGTCATTCATTTCCTTTTCTCCAATCACAAGCATGTAAGGAACCCTTGCCAGCTCAGTATCCCGTATTTTCTTTCCAATTTTTTCACTCCTGTCGTCGATACCAGCGCGAATATCCGCATTTTTAAGTGATTCTAAAACTGTTTGTGCATATCCCAGGTACTTGTCACTGATTGGAAGCAATTTAACCTGTTGTGGCGCCAGCCATAATGGGAATTTACCGGCATAATGTTCCAGTAAAAAACCAATAAATCGTTCATGTGTACCCAGGGGTGCCCTATGGATAATCAGGGGAGTTTCAGGGTGGTTATCACGGTTTGTGTATTCAAGTTTAAAACTTTTCCCCTGCGCAAAATCAACCTGGTTCGTTGCCAGAGTAAACTCCCTGCCGATAGCACTCCATATCTGTACATCAATCTTGGGTCCATAAAATGCCCCTTCTCCGGTTACTTCAACAAAGGGGATATTTGATTCTTTCAAAACTTTGCGCACCATAGCTTCTGTTTCAAGCCATAGTTCTGGTTCATTAACATATTTTTTCCCCAGGTTAGCGGGATCATGCAGGCTAAGACGCATTACATATTTTTCTATGCCGAATATTTTAAAATATTTCAGGTACATATCATTGACAGCCAGGAATTCTTTTGCAAAATCTTCCTTGCTGCAATAGATATGTGCATCGTTCATATGCAGGCATCGAACGCGCATCAGCCCAAAAAGCTCACCACTTTGTTCATACCGGTAACAGGTTCCATATTCAGCAAGCCTTAAGGGAAGGTCCTTATAACTTTTAGGCTCAGCGGCGAATATTTTATGATGATGGGGGCAATTCATCGCTTTCAGGTAATATTTAGTTCCGTCCAGTTCCATAGGCGGGTACATACTATCCTGGTAATAAGGCAGATGGCCACTTGTCAAATACAGCTTTTCTTTGGCTATATGCGGGGTGACCACACGCTGATAGCCGGCCGAATACTCGGTTTCCTTGGCCAGTTTTTCCAGTTCTTCGATTATAATGGTCCCATTAGGCATCCAAAGTACCAGTCCGGGACCAACATCGTCATCCATGGTAAAGATGCCCATTTCCCTGCCCAGCTTGCGGTGGTCGCGTTTTTTGGCTTCCTCCAGCATGAGGAGGTATTCATCCAGTTCCTTTTTTGAGGGGAAGCTTATACCATAAATGCGGGTCAGCTGTTTGTTTTTTTCATCTCCTTTCCAGTATGCACCAGCGATATTAGTAAGTTTCAGGGCCTTGATGAAACCCGTATCAGGGATATGAGGGCCACGACACAGATCGGTAAAGCCACCCTGGGTATAGAAAGTAATTTCTCCGTCTTTCAAATTCTGCAACAAATCCAGTTTATATTCATCACCCTTTTCCTGAAAAAAATGAATTGCTTCGGCTTTAGGAACTTCTTTCCTAATATACCGGCTTTGTTTGGCAGCCAGTTCAGTCATTTTGCCTTCCAGTTTACGAAGATCATCCTCGGTAATCTGCCTGCCTCCAAGGTCCATATCGTAATAAAACCCATTTTCTACAGCCGGCCCTACCCAGAATTTAACCCCGGGGAAAATAGATTCAACTGCTTCAGCCATAAGATGTGCGGTAGAATGCCAGAAAGTGGATTTTCCATCGGCATCGTTCCAGGTAAGAAGTTTCAGGGCTGCATCATTTTGCAGGGGGCGGGTGGCATCCCACACTTCTCCGTTTACATTTGCTGCTATTACTTTCCGCGCAAGTCCTTCGCTGATGGATTTTGCAATTTCAAGGGAATTGGTACCTATGGGATATTCCCGAACTGCTCCATCAGGTAATGTAATTTTAATCATGAAATACTCTATTCCTTTAGGGGTTGCAAAATTAACAAACTCTTGCCAGATTTTGCTTTGTATAAAATCATCTGGGAATATTTTTATTTAATTTGCCATTAATGAAATACTGGATCCGTTTATTTTACTGTCTTATAATTTTGAATGGCTGTATGATGTCTTTTGTTCATGCCCAGGATCTCACCGGCATCTGGCGAGGGCATTTTCGTTCCAATGATTTAGCGGAACGCCTCACAGGGAATTATGATGACAGATATAAAATGGAAGTGCAGATTGCTCAAACACATAACCGGTTTCAGGCTATTACATATTCGTATAAGAATACTGAGTTTTACGGAAAAGCAGAAGCTTCCGGCACTTTAAATATACAGACAAAAAAAGTATTGCTGAAAGAAGGAAAATTACTGGAAGTCCGTTATGCATCCGGATCCGTTTGTGTAATGACTTGCTTTCTACAATATTCCAGGTTGGGAAATGATGAATATCTGCAGGGAACATATTTCAGTACAAACGCTGAAGATTCAGCAGTTGATTGTGGTAAGGGAAGTATTTTCCTTCATCGGGTAGCAGAAACAGATTTTTATAAGGAACCCTTTCTTGAGAAAAAAGAAAAAGAACTGCTGGCTCGTAAAAAAGAGGCCGGTTCAGTTAAAAAATCTCCAACACCAATACCTCCAGTAGTAATATCAGGTGAAACGGCTAAAAAATCTCCTCCCAAAACTAACCAGGTTAAAAAACCATCCGTTTCACCACCAATCACAATAAGACCGAAATCTAAAGGGCCTGAACCCGTCCAGGGTCTGAATACTAGAGATAGCTCAATAAGAATTTCACAGCCTCAAATACCAATTTCAATACCCGATGTATTAAAAACAAGGACCAACGAATTATTAAAAACCCTGACAGTTAACCACACTTCTATCGAGCTTCGTATATATGACGACGGGGCCATTGATAACGATACGGTATCAGTTTACTATGATAATAAAAAAATTGTTTCCAATGCCCGCATATCTGATCAGCCCATCACCGTTCATATAACGGTTGAACCCTCAGACCAACCACATCAGCTGGTGATGGTCGCGGAGAACCTAGGAGATATTCCTCCTAATACCTCTCTCCTGGTCGTAAACGACGGGGAAAAAAGATATGAGGAAAGAATTATTTCAAACGAGCAAAAAAATATCGTGATCAATTTTGTATATAAGAAGATAGAATAACAGTATGGGAGTATGGGAGTATGGGAGTATGGGAGTATGGGAGTATGGGAGTTCAACTTCTTAGAACAGATAAAATAAAATATATCATTTGTAGATTTAACCCTCCATACTCCCATACTCCCATACTCCCATAGTTCCATAGTTCCATAGTTCCCTATTGCTTTCTCGGCAACTTCTCTTCCCTCTGCGCCGCATCATAAACAAAAGATGCTATAATAGTAGCAGCCTGTTTCATGTCTTCCCCACTAAGATGGTCATAACTATCCATATTGCTATGATGGGTTCTGGAACCGTAATCCATCGGATCCTGAATAAACTGGAATGCAGGCAATCCGATTGCATCGAATGAAAGATGATCTGTTCCGCCTGTATTTTGTAAAGTCAGTGTTGAAGCACCCAGATCATTAAATGGCCGGAACCATTGTTCGAAAATCGGTCTGACGGCGGAATTTCCCTGAAGGTAAATGCCACGAATCTTTCCAGTACCATTATCGAGGTTCAGATAAACGGAAAGTTTGTCACCTACAGCATTGAATTTTTTTGTAGTCGTATCCGTAAAATGATTCTTCACATAATTCTTCGAGCCGTGCAGTCCGGTTTCTTCGCCACCCCATAAAGCAATTCGGATCGTGCGTCGCGGATTAATACCAACAGCCTTCAATATGCGCACTACTTCCATCATAACGGCAGACCCGGCTGCATTGTCAGTCGCACCTGTTGACCCCTGCCAGCTATCCAGGTGGCCACCGATCATAACCAGCTGATCCTTCAGGTCTTTATCTGTACCAGGGATTTCTGCAATCACATTATAACCCTGCTGATCTTCAGGAAAAATTTTTGCACTGAGTTCCAGATCAATGGACACTGTGATCTGATGTTGCAATAAACGCTGAATGGTCATAAAATGCTCATAAGCTACCGAGATATCATTCAGGCCAGGCACCATTTCAGCATTATAAGGAATTCCATTTTGCACAAAAACGGTTCCATCGGA
Source organism: Puia sp. (assembly GCA_035937535.1). Classification (GTDB taxonomy): domain Bacteria; phylum Bacteroidota; class Bacteroidia; order Chitinophagales; family Chitinophagaceae; genus Puia. The sequence continues at coordinate 14,124 of DASZHV010000156.1, forward strand.
GTTGCGCGTACTAGTCGTAATCATTCCCAGGGCGCCTTCCTGTTCTGCAAATTTTTTGGTCGCCTGCAATAAACGATTGGCAGCCATG
>DASZHV010000157.1:0-35263 GCA_035937535.1 Puia sp.
TGGATTAACGATTAATGTCACTGAAGACAGCCGGGACAATCCTATCAATGCATACAAAGGCATTTATGCCAGCCTGATTTTTCGAATAAACGAAAAAATTTTTGGCGGCTCACAGAACAGTACTATGCTTTATGCTGAATGGCGCAATTATATACCCCTTCAAAAAAATAAGCCCGGAATGATACTGGCTTTTTGGACCTGGGGACAATTTGTTACTAGTGGAAATGTTCCTTACCTGGCTTTACCTTCAATTGGATGGGATACCTATGGCCGTTCAGGCAGGGGATATGTGCAGGGACGGTTTCGCGGAGTAAATATGGTGTATGGAGAATCAGAATTCCGAATGCCGATTTCCAAAAATGGTCTATTTGGAGTGGTAGCATTCCTTAATGCTACAACGGCTAGTAGTCCAACAACCGGTCAACAACTTTTTAATTCACTGGCCCCGGGATATGGTGTAGGACTAAGAATTAAAATGAATATGAAAGACAGAACAAATATTTGTGTCGACTATGGAAGAGGTCAATCATCTAATGGTCTTTATTTCAATATACAGGAAACATTTTGATACTTGTTTTAAGAGGAAAAACAGATTTATTTCTTTCTCTGGTAAAATCAATGAAGTGTTGTAACAATATTATATCAGACACCATTTTCAATATCAAACATATTTCGCATCCACGATCCCGGCCGGCATAAAAGATCTGACGGAATAGTCAACTTCATGACCTCTTTTATGAATCTTATAAGTTATCCGGGTATTTGAAAAAAAATAGGATTATTACTTCCCAAGAACTTTCAGCACTTCATCCGTAATATCAAATTTTGGATTAGCAAACATTACGGTAGTTCCCTGGCTTTTATCTAAAATAATTTTATAATTCAGCCTGGTGGCTGTTTCCTGAATAATATTATTTACAGAATCTTCTATGGGTTTTAACAATTCCCGTCTTTTTTTAACAAGGTCTCCTTCATATCCAAACCGCATCCTCTGCAGGTCCCGAACTTCTTTCTGATGATAATAAAGATCATCCGATCTGTTTTTCTTTGCACTATCGCTTAACATCACTTCATCCCGCTCAAAATCATTAATCATTTTATCAAGAATAGCCTGTTTATCGTCAATTTCTTTCTGCCAGATAACACCCAACTGATTAATTTTCGCAAGGGAATCCCTGTAATTAGGTAATTTATTCAGAATATACCTGGTATCCACAAAAGCTATTTGCGCTTGGGAAACAAACTCAAAACTTATTAAAGCGAAGGCAATAAGAGCGATTCTTTTCATATTAGTTTTAAAGTTATCGCTTAAAGTTGCAAGTATAACGAATAGTTCAAATCAATTAGTTACATACCATGATCCGCAACTATGCGTTTATCTTTTTCTGCAGTTACCAATAACTTATAATCTTTTTCAGTCTGATCGGCATATTGAACAGCAAATTCTGTAACCGCTGTTGCAAAAGCATCTGATTTTCCGATATAGCCTGCTATTTCAGGTGATCTTCCTGCTTTGGCATGTGACTTGGCCAGCGTCCACCCGCATAGAATAGAATAATCATTCAGGAAATTCGGTGTAAAGAGTTCAATATTGGCGCTGGCTTTCATATCCCTCAGTTGCCTTACATAAAAATCGAATCCGCTTTTACTGTTAGTCCATCCCAGAAAAATATCGCTCACGGTCTGCATTAAACGCTGTCCGTTTACAATCCGTTCCCCATGATTCGCATAGGCAGATTTACCGGCATATTTTTCCAAAACTGATTGCTTGCCTTCCTTGAATTGAAGTATTATGGCATCCTCATCACTTACATTGAAGAGTCCGATCAGACAACGGGTGCCCACGCTTCCAACGCCAACTACTTTTAAGGCAATGTCCTCGAGCCTGTACCTGTCCAACAACGATTTTTTGTCATCGGTTAAACTATTGTAATATTCATCAAAAAAAACATTTCCTGATTCAATCATCTTATCACTGTCTTCCGGATGATATATCAGTGGTGGATCATCCAGTATTCTTCTTTTCCCGTTTCTTTTCTCTGAGAGCCTTGGAAATACAAATTCATGGGTACGGTGCCTGGCTTTTTGATCAATCTTTTTAACCTTTTTCACAAATTCCCTGTCGGTTCTGAACATTTTAAGAATGGTAGCCTCGTCCAGCCTGTTATACCATATTTCAAGCTGTCGCATTGCTGCAAATGCATTTATTTCATCAGTATAAGTTTTAACTGCAGCAAAGGCAGCTTTTTTAATTTCTTTCGCATTGAATTCCTTATACCTGCCTGCAACGATAATACTTGCTGCCAGTCTCTTGACATCCCATTCAAATGGAGCCGGCAGGGTTTCATCAAAATCGTTAATATCAAATACCTGGTTTCTTTCAGGTGTGGCATAACCTCCGAAATTCATCAGGTGGCAGTCACCGCAACATTGCACATAGATATCACTGCTGGGAGTATTGTACAAATCCTCAGCCATCACAACGGCCGAACCCCTGAGAAAAGCAAAGGGCGACTGCAACATCCGGCCATACCTGATTGGAATAAGTTTTGGAACTCTTCCGGCGTCTAAATCAATCAGTAATTGAATGGGATCTGCACGTCCCTCAGCAGGAGCCATCTTTACATGGGCTTCGCGGGGAATTTTTAATCGCTGATTCTTTCCCAACTCAATTCTTTCCTGTATTGAAAGTAATGGTTCCCAAATTTTTCTCTTCTTATAAATTAATTGGTTAAAAGGGGGCATAAAAAAATTTGAATTGATTTTTATTCATATCGCAATGCTTCAATCGGGTCCAACCGGGATGCTTTTTGGGCAGGGTAGTAACCAAAAAATACTCCGGTGATTACGCATACCATAAATGATAAAATAATTGAGAACTGGGTAATTAAAGTTGGCCATGAAAGAAAGAGAGTGACGAGCTTGGATGCAGTAATGCCTAAAAAAACCCCGATCACGGCACCAGTAATACTGATCATGATCGCTTCAGTCAGGAATTGCAATAAAATATCCCCGCCGGTTGCGCCAATGGCCATCCTTAATCCTATTTCCCTGGTTCGTTCAGTGACAGATACATACATGATGTTCATGATACCAATTCCGCCGACCAGCAAAGAAATGCCTGCAATCACCGCCAGCAGTACAGTCAGCAGCTGGCTGGTTGAACTGAATGTTTTAATAAGTTCTTCCATAGTTCTTACAGCAAAATCGTCGTCGTCTGTTGATTTAAGCCTGTGAGATTCCCTCAGAATTTGTGAGATTTCCGTAGATGCCTGAACAGTAGAAGATTCATCACGGGCTGACGCATAAATGTTTTGGAAATAAATAGTGGACAAGATTCTTTTTTGAACTGTAGTATAGGGAGCAATAATAATATCATCCTGGTCCTGCCCGAAAGCATTGGCGCCCTTTGGAGATAAAACACCAATTACCAAAAATGGTATTTGCACAAAACGAATATATTTTCCAACCGGATTTTCTCCATTGGTAAAAAGATTGTTCACGACGGTCTGGCCCAGCAGGCAAACTTTGGCTTCCGATGCAATATCCTTATCAGTAAATTCATTTCCGGATGTTAAAGACCATTGGCGAATGGTATCCAGGTATAAATTATTTACGCCCTGGATGCTGGTTGACCAGTTATTATTCCCATAAATTACCTGACCTTTTGCTGTAGCAGAAGGTGACACTGCACTTAAATAAGTCGCTTTTTTTTGTAAAGCATTAACATCATTGATAGTTAAGTCCTGCACCGAAGTTGCATCCAGGCGAACCCCTCCTGTAACATTACTGTTGGGACGGATCACGATCATATTAGAGCCCATCCCTGATAACTGGGTCTGAATGCTTTGCTTGGAACCCTGCCCGATTGCAACCATGGCGATTACAGAAGCAACACCTATGATAATCCCCAGCATAGTCAGAAATGCCCGCAGTTTATTTCGCAGCAATGCTTTAAAGGCAATTCGGATGAGGTTTATAAAATTCATGATAATTTATATTAAATGTCATCATCTGCCGGTAATGCTGCCAGGGATTCTTTTGCGTTCTTTTTATTTTCATTGATATAGTCCTTAATAATTTTCCCATCCCTCAGGGTTATTGTACGGCTGCTGAATTGGGCGATATCAGGTTCATGCGTAACAAACACGATTGTTTTCCCATGGTTCTCATTCAATTCCTGTAGTAATGCCATAATACTGAAAGAAGTTTTTGTGTCCAGATTGCCGGTTGCCTCATCGGCAAGTATCATTACCGGTTCATTTATTAATGCCCTTGCTATTGCTACTCGTTGCTGCTGACCGCCAGATAACTGGTTGGGCGTGTGATCCAGCCTGTTAGCCAGGTCCACTGCTTCCAATGCCCTTATCGCGCGGTCTTTTCTGTCTTTTGTTTTAATCGTGTTATTATACAATAAAGGTAATTCAACATTTTCCAGTGCCGAGGTGCGGGGAAGCAGATTATATGACTGGAACACAAATCCAATTTTATTATTTCTTAAATGTGCGAGTTCATTTCGGGAGAGTTTACCTACATCAACACCATCCAGCAGATAAACGCCATCGGTTTGTTTATCAAGGCAACCAAGCATATTAAGCAGAGTGGTTTTCCCTGAACCGCTGGCGCCCATGATAGTAACAAATTCTCCTGTCGCCACTTCAAAACTTATATCTTTCAGTGCCCTCACCGTTTCACTGCCCATTTTGAATTCGCGTTTAATATTTTTTAATTCCAGTATTTTATTATTCATCCCGATTACGATATAAAGAACATCATTGTAAAATCTTTGTTTGCCCGTTCTCATGAAAATAAAATCATGTCAGGGTCTGCTGGCCCTCGGCTTTGGTGTTTGTTGTCTTGACGGCATAAAAGGGCTTTTTGGTGGCGCACTGCTGACAGGAGCCGTATTGGCGCCTGCCTGGCTGATACCCGCGATCACGCTATCACTCAATGTCAATCCGTCAAGTACCTCTACATGTGTATCATCATTCAGACCGGTGTGAATTTTTTTCTCTTCCAGGCTGTCACCGAATTGCACCCATACAAATGCAACGCTTTTTTTTCTGGCGCTGCTGTCTGTGAGGTTGCCGGCATTCCGCTTGGTTGAACCTGAGCCTATGCTATTCCTGGCAGTCTGACCATTTTGTTGAGGTTTGGTGGATGGAGGAAGGGCCAGTATTTTATATTGATTAGCAAATGACGGATCGGGCTTAAACTTGAGGGCCTTGGATGATATCAGCATGGCACTGTCAACTTCCTTTGTGTAAATAAAAATATTCGCAGTCATCCCGGGTTTAAGTTTGAGGTCATCGTTGGGGGCTGTAACAATTGTTGTATAGGTTACCACATTTGCGGACACAACCGGTTCAAGTCTGATCTGATTCACTTTACCTGTGAAAGTAATATCCGGATAAGCATCAACGGTAAAAATCACGCGCTGACTATCTGTTACATCACCGATATCTGCTTCATCCACGGCCGCACGAACCTGCATCTTGGTAATATCCTTTGCAATTATAAACAGCGTAGGAGTATTGAAAGAAGCCGCTACCGTTTGACCTACGCTGATATTACGCAGCAGAACCACTCCATTAACCGGTGAATATATACTCGCGTAAGAAAGATTTTTTAAATTCGCATCCAGTTGTGCCTGCACACTGGCCACCGTTGCTTTTGCAGTAAGGTATTGATCCTGGGCGGTCTCGAAATCCGCTTTACTGATCGAGCCTGAATTGAAAAGAAGTGACTGACGGTCAAAATTACTTTTTTGATACGCCAGTGTAGCTTTTGCTAATTCAAGGTTGGCTTTATACTGATCCACCTGAGCTGTAAAAAGGGATTTATCCATTTCGGCAATCAATTGTCCCTTAGTTACCTTCGTATTGAAGTCTGTAAATATTTTGGCAATAGTTCCGGATACCTGGGAACCTACCGCTACAGTATCCACCGGTTGTATTGTACCCGTAGCGGTTACACTTTTTGAAATATAACCAATCTGAGGCTTTTCTGTAATGACAAATATTTTAAGGTCCTGCTTCCTGTAAAAAAAAAACCAAATTCCCGTTCCGGTTAAGAGCAGAAGAGTGATAATAATTATTGATTTATATTTTTTCATGTCTATAATTTGACCGGTTCGCCTCTGTAAAAATTATAAATTTCCAGATTCAGGGCCGCAGTATATTTTGCCTGAATATAGCCCTGCAATGCCTGCACATAAAGATTTTTTTGTTGTAGAAGCTCCACCAGGTTAGCCGCGCCATATTTAAACTGCTCACTCACTACCCGGTAACTTTCCTGGCTCGCCTTCAGTTGAACAACAGCTGCATCGTACTGGGCCTGCGCATTCAATACATTGATATATGCCTGTTCAACCAGTTGGGACAAAGTTGTTTTGGCGCCCTGCAATGAAAGTTTAGCCTGCTCTATTTCAATTTTACTTACTTCAATCTGTGTTCTGTAAATGCGGTTATTGAAAATGGGAATCGAAATAGACAATCCGACCCGCTGGTAAAAGTTATTATCCAATTGTTTGAGGTATTCGACCGATTCATTATTAGAATAGCCTGTAGCCAGGGAAGCGCCAATACTGGCAACAGGAAGAGTCTGGGCCTTTGCAGTTTTCAGATTCATTTGAGCAATATCCAAACCCGTTTCTGCATATTTTATTTCAGGCCGGGTTGCCAAAGCTATTCTTTGTACTTCATCTAAAGATGGCATCAGGGCTGTAGCTATTATCGTATCCGGAATGGCTATATCCAAAGAATAACTCCATGGCAGTTGTAGCAACTGTTTTAAGTTTAATAAATTCTGCCGGTATGTACTTTGCGCACTGACCAGGTTGTATTTATCCGTTGCTGTTTGCGCTTCTAATTCTATCAATGCATTCCTCGCAATGCTTCCTGCACTATAAAGCTTGTTGCCCTGATCCTGCTGTGCTTCTGAGGTTTTTACCAGATCCTCAACATAGATGATATTTTCTTTTGCTAATAGGATATTAAGAAAGTCCTGTGTAATCTCAATTGTAAGACTGTTTATCGACTGATCGATATTGAGTCCTGCCTGGTTCAAATCGAGATTTTTTATTTTGATATTATAGTTCAGGTAACCACCGTTGAATACTGTCCAGGCAGAAGTAAGAGAACTATTGCTGGCAAAACTGGATTGGGTTGCAAAACCACCTACAACAGGGTTTGCATTCGTACTATGTGTAAAGTTTTGCCCTAAATTCCCAAACAAATTGGGATATTTTGCTGCCCTGGCAAGAAGCAGGTCCTGTTTGTTGATTTGCTGGCTGAAGCGTAAAGTATTTAACTGGATGTTATTTTTCTTCGCATAATCCAGACATGTTTGGAGGTCCCATTTCGATGGGAACTGTTGTGCACTGTCATTCTGGGCTTTCAGGGAATCGTTGCTAATACAACTAAAAAATAAGAATCCGCATGCCAGTACTTTTGCTAACATAATTAATTAAAATTACGTTAACTAAGCAATGGGTATGCCAGAGGGCTCAATAAGGTCCCAAAGATTTCCATATAAATCTTCAAAAACAGCTACAGTTCCATATCCTTCCTTAGCCGGTTGCCTTACAAAATGAATTCCTTCTTCCATCATGGCCTTATAATCCCTGTAAAAATCATCTGTATAAAGAAATAAAAAAACGCGACCGCCTGTTTGATTACCAACGGCTTTCAATTGCTCTAGGCCGTTAGCTTTGGCCAGTAAAAGAGAGCATTCACCGTTTCCCGGTGGAGCGACGATTACCCATCTTTTAGTTTCGGATAAGACTGTGTTTTCAATCAAACGAAAACCAAGCTTCCGGGTATAGAAATTTATGGCTTCATCATAATCCTTAACTACGAGCGCGAGATATGCTATAAACTGTTTCATTATATAAATTTATCTCAATTAAGCTGTTATTTTTGTTCATACATTTCGGGCACAGCAAACCAATTCGATGTTCAGAATATTTGCAATCACTTTTTTTGCCTTTTGTTGCTTCAGCAGTAAAACTTTTTGTCAGGATAAGGATTCAATTATTCTTTATAATGGCCAGGTGCTGATAGGACCCGTTAAGGGCGCTAACCTGGGTTTAATTTCCATTGACGACATAGATCTAAAAATGCTTAACGTCAAATTAATTAAGATTAAAACTTTAGTAATTCAGGAACGGTTTAAAGTTGAAACAGTTGACAAAAGAATACTCTACGGTTCATTAAAGACATCTGGTAAAGAGGGGTGGGTGGATATTTATACTGTTGACGGGAAAAGTATTCCTATCCATATTACTCAGATTTATCAGCTTATTTCCCTGGATAACAATTTTTTTAAGCGGTTAAATGGAAATGTTGCAGCGGGGTTAAGTTTTACAAAATCCAGTGGAATTGGCCAGGTTAATTTTAGTGCAAACGTTAAGTTTGCTACCAAAATATTGGATTACCAATTATCTGCCTCTACGATCGCATCTATAGATTCCGGCAGGTATTCGAGGGATAATGAAAATCTTCAGTTATTTGTTACGCATGATCTTACTCCGGTTTGGTTTCTTGCAGGATCAGGCCAATATCAGAGGAACCTGGAATTGTCCATTTCAAGAAGGTATTTGGGGTTGATTGGAGGTGGTAACAACCTTGTAATAAAAAAGAATTTGCGATTGTTCGCGGTAACCGGAATAACGTTTTCTCAGGAAAAAAGTACGGAAGGCATCGCAAGCGGACTTCTGTTTGAAGTTCCTGTCATGTTGCAATTCAATTTCTATCAATTTCATAGCCCGGATATTCAGATCAGCAGTACACAAACTGTCTATTTCAGCTTATCGCAACAAGGACGAATCCGGTATGACGGAAGCACCAATTTTTCCTGGCAGCTCATTAGATATTTTTACCTGAATATCAACCCTTATACAAATTTCGACAGTAAACCACCCGCCGGTAGCAGTAGTACATTTGATTTCGGGCTGGTAGTGGGGCTTTCATATAAATTTTGAGATGCAAGAACTTCTTAATTATGGATTATGAATTATGAATTTTAGCCCATACTCTTATACTCTTATACTCACATACTTCCCTCTCACACTCTCACACTTTCACACTTGTATCACCATATGCTTACCCTCAAACTATCCGGACGATACATTTTATCGCCGGGTTTAACATTGAATGCTTCGTAGAATGCCGGAATATTAGCCATGGGCCCATTGACTCTTTCCTTTGAGGGTGCATGCACATCAGTCATCAATTGAGCTGCCAGCACTTCTTTTCTTTCACTATACAACCAGCCATAGGCATATCCAAGAAAATAACGCTGGGCAGGCGTAAACCCGCCGATTTTTTCTCCTTTTTTAAATGCTTCAGTTTTTGAGAAAGCATCCCACCCAAGCAATACACCACCCAGGTCCGCAATATTTTCTCCCTGGCTGGCTTCTCCGTTCACGTGGAGCGTATCTACCGGTACAAATTCATTAAACTGCCGAATGATTCTGGCAGCACTGGCGTTGAATTGCTTTGCATCACTGGGCTGCCACCAGTCACGAAGATTTCCGGCTTCATCAAATTTCCTTCCCTGATCATCGAATCCATGTGTAATCTCATGACCTATAGTTGAAGCTGCTGCATATCCATAAACAAATGCATCATCCAGTTCCTCATCTCTTTTGCCCGGAACAATGAAGATACCGGCAGGTAAGACGATTTCATTGTTACTTGGATTATAATAGGCGTTGTACGTTTGAGGTGACATACCCCATTCTGTTCTGTCAACCGGTTTACCTAGTTTGTTCACATAATAATTTGTCCACCATTCAGATGCTCTCTGCATGTTCAAAACCCAGGGTCCGCGATCTATTACCAACGCACTGAAGTCTTTCCATTTATCAGGATATCCTACTTTCTTTGTGACTTTAGCAAGTTTAATCAACGCTTTTTGTTTTGTACTGTCACTCATCCAGGTCAGGTGCATGATTCTTTCCTTATATGCATCACGAATCGCTTCCACCATATCATTATAGCGTTGTTTTGTTTTCTCTGGGAAATATTCCTTTACAAACAATTGTCCCAGGGCTTCACCCATCGCTGTTTCTTCTGCATCGAGCACTCTTTTCCATCGGGCCTTAGGAGTTTCCACTCCACTGATGCTTTGCGAATAGGCGAATAGATCTTTATAAAGAGCCTGGTCCATATACCTGGCGGAATTCTTTAGTAAATGAAAGGCCAGGTAATTTTTCCAAACATTCAGAGAAGTTTTAGTTAATTCCTGATTCAGCGTCACAAGAAATTCAGGCTGACCGACTATAACAGAATCAAGTGATTTAACACCTGTATTTTTAAAAAAATCGTTCCATCCGATTCTAAAATAAAGTTTCTGCATGGAACCCAGATCCATCTTATGATAATTAGAATCCGGATCGCGGAGCTTTTCTAATTTACGCGAAGCCTTCGCCAGCCTGGTTTCAAGCTCATAAACTCCGTTGGCAGCAGATGTAGCAGCGGCGCTGTCTTTTCCCATCGACCTAAATGCATTATATAAATATAATTGATAGGCCTTCCGGACCTTCAGGGTTTTTGCATCCGCATTAAAATAATAATCGCGGTTTGACATTCCCAGTCCGCCCTGATAAATATGGAACGCGATTTTGTCACTGTTCTTTTCATCCTGCGAAATATCTTCGCCTAATAACACACCAACCCCTTTATTCTGAAGTATTGCACTTTCGTGCAAAAGATCTTCAATGGTCCCGATTTTTTCAATCTCCTGAAGCTGAGGTTGCAGTGGTTGTATACCTTGTTTTTCGATTCCGGCCGAGTCCATTCCACTAAACCAAAAGTCGCCTATCTTTTGTGAGACACTACCAGGTTCAGATTTTTCGTCTAATGCTTTTTCATTAATTGTACGAAGCCGGCTATAAATATCTTCCTGTACAAGAAATCCTACACCCCAGGCGCTTTGGTCTGCCGGAATTGGGTTCTTTTTGATCCAGCCTCCATTTGCATATAAAAAGAAGTCGTTGGCAGGGTTTACAGTAGTATCAATATTTTCAGCAAGAAAATCGGGTGTTTCTTTTTTTTCTATTGTATGACAGGCTGTAAATAGTGATATCAACAGGAGGAACCATAAACTGTTACGCATAAAGAGTTCGTTTTGTGAGTGAGAAGATAAAGCACCTGGTTGATTTATCCATCCAAACTTTACTGTTTTTAAAATAAACTTTATAAAACGCAGGTTCGATTATACGAGTGGTTAAAAATTCTTCGCCATCGGTTTAGTTTGGATGGGAATGGGTTTTAGTATATTTAAAGATCAATACAATTAAAGGAGCTTTAAACTTTTTAATTTCATTTCATTCTTCCAATTGATATGTTTCGCGCACATATTTGATAAATGAAGTCGCTTCCTGCTTGATTTTTGTGTACCTGCTGACCAATTGTAAATTATAGGCTTTAATCAGGTTGATATCCACGCTTAGTTGGGTTAATACAACGGGAGACATATTGCGCATGGATTCATTGGCAACCGGCATGCGGAGAACAGCAAGGGCAGTATTTTCTGGAGTAAAATGATTTGAAACAAAAGCCTCAAGATATTTTCCCAGGTAATCTATATCCCGGTTTTCAAAAGCCTGTAAAACAGTAACAACCTTTTCATAGTTATCAATGTGCAGGGCTATATTTGTTTTTACAAATTTCTTAAGGTGCAACTCTCTTTTAATAGTAGAAATAGCTCCGGTTGATGGATAAAAAATATCCATACGGTCACAGGAAACGATCATATCCTGCAGTTTTTTAAAATCGATTTGGGATGCAGGTCCCGTTAAAATACCAAATAAACTGTCATCTCTTTTTACCTGAAGAAATTCAAAGTCAATGAGTTTCTGAGCATTAGTCGTATCATGCATTAAATCTTCTTTCAACTGACCTGCCAATTCTTCCACGTGATTTTTATCAGTAATATACTCCCGGAAGTTTTCTGCCAGAAAACCCATGGTTACGGCCAGGAAAATCATAAGAAATTCCAAAAAATAATCCTTGAATTTTTTGTCACCATGATGGCCGCCCGAATGATGATGTACTTCCATAAATGATACCGCATTTAGGGTTATAAAAAGGTTCAGGACAATAAATTTAAATCATTTCATTGTTTAACATGAATTTGTACAACCTTTGTTACCCGGAGTCTCAGGTTTAGGTTCTATTGAAAATTAATTTGATAATTAAATAAATTATCCAGATAAATAATTTAAGTTGTTTATTCATTTTTCTTTAAATAATTAAACTGATAATATGCCCGGAGATTCAGTGAAAATAAATAACAAAGCAACGGCCAGTCATACCTTCGACGCTATCGTTATCGGTTCGGGGATAAGTGGCGGATGGGCAGCAAAAGAATTCTGTGACCATGGCCTGAAAACGCTCGTATTAGAGCGTGGAAGAAATGTGGTCCATTTAAAGGATTATCCAACGGCAACCATGAATCCATGGGATTTTCCACATCGGGAACAATTGCCGCTCTCTGTAACTGAAAAAAATCCGATCGTCAATCGTTGTTATGCTTTCAATGAAACATCGCAGCATTTTTTTGTAAAGGATGATGAGCATCCTTATATCCAGGAAAAACCATATGACTGGATCCGGGGTTACCAGGTAGGCGGCAAATCACTTCTGTGGGCGAGACAAACCCAGCGTTGGAGTAAATATGATTTTGAAGGTCCGGGCAGGGATGGATACGCGGTGGAATGGCCATTGTCATACGACGAACTGGCTCCCTGGTACAGCCATGTTGAACATTTTGCTGGTATCAGTGGAAATTTTGACGGATTAGATACATTGCCGGATGGCGATTTTCTGCCGGCATGGGAAATGAATTGTGTGGAATCAGATATCAGCGCAAAGATCAATGCTCAATATAAAGACCGTCATGTGGTTCAGGGACGCTGTGCTCATCTGACTAAACCAAGGGAGATTCATATTCAGCAGGGTCGGAATCCATGCCAGGCGCGAAGTGAATGTGAAAGAGGATGTCCTTTCGGAGGTTATTTCAGTTCTAATTCCACCACACTTCCCTGGGCAGCTAAGACAGGCAATCTTACCATCAGGCCCGACAGCGTAGTGCATTCCATCATTTATGATGAAAATAAAAAAAGAGCTACAGGCGTAAGAGTGATTGATGCACACACAAAAGAAGAAACGGTTTATTATGCAAAAGTAATTTTTGTAAATGCAGCCTGCCTGAATTCTAATTTAATCCTGTTGAATTCCGTATCCAACAGGTTTCCAAATGGATTGGGCAATGACAGCGGTTTGCTTGGAAAATATGTTTGTTTTCATAACTACCGGGGAACTGTAAGCGCATCTTACGATGGGCCTATGGACAAATATTATTATGGCCGCCGGCCAACACAGCCCATGATGCCCAATTTCAGAAATGTTCACAAACAGGAAATGGATTTCTTAAGAGGATATATGGTATTTTTTGGCGCTGGAAGGGGAATGGGAAATTTTACCGGGCTTAAAGAAGAGTTGGGTGCTGATTTTAAAGAAAATCTTACAGAAGCAGGACCCTGGTATGTTTCTTCGCAGATGCAGGGAGAGACCATTCCCAAAGAAACAAATCATATAAGACTTAGTAAGGATAAGAAAGATGCATGGGGTATTCCGGAATTGATCGTTTCGGTTGACTATGACGAAAACGATTTAAAATCGATGAAGGATTATATGCAGCAAACTTCGGAAATGCTGGAAAGGGGAGGATGTAAGAATATTCAGCAAAGGGATACTCATCAGTCGCCCGGACTGGATATTCATGAAATGGGAGGATGCCGGATGGGGAAGGATCCCAAAACTTCACTTCTGAATAAATTCAATCAGTTTCATCTTTGTCCGAATGTATTTGTTACTGACGGAGCAGCTATGGTTTCAACGAGTACGCAAAATCCGTCACTAACTTTTATGGCATTTACTGCGCGCGCCGTGGATCATGCCGTTTCAGAATTAAAAAAAGGAAATCTGTGAACACTTACGACGCCATCGTAGTTGGCTCCGGAATTAGCGGAGGCTGGGCCGCAAAAGAACTTTGTGAAGCCGGTTTGAAAACACTGGTTTTGGAAAGAGGCCGTGATGTTAAGCATATCAAAGATTATCCGACAGCCACCCTGGCTCCCTGGGAATTTCCTCACCGAGGGGAAATGCCGGAAAAATTCAGGAAAGAAAATCCGCTCATCACCCAGGCCGCGGGATTTGATGAATCCACCCAGCATTTTTTCATAAAGGATAACGATCATCCCTATGTGCAGGAAAAACCTTTCGAGTGGATACGTGGATACCAGGTGGGTGGTAAATCATTGATCTGGGGAAGGGCCTGTCCACGATGGAGCAAATATGAATTTACAGCACCTGCGCGATATGGATATGGGATTGAATGGCCCATCGGATACGATGATATTGCTCCCTGGTATTCATATGTGGAAAGATTTGCCGGCATTTGCGGAAACAAAGACGGGCTTGAAGCCATGCCTGATGGAGATTATCTGCCACCCTTCGAATTCAATTGTGTTGAAAAAGATTTTCAAAAGAAAATAAGCTCAAAATATAAAGACCGCTTCATGATACAGGGGCGCTGGGCCCAACTTACGGAAGCAAGAGAAATTCATAGCCGTCAGGGTCGTGCCCAATGTCAGGCCCGAGATCTTTGTATGCGTGGTTGTCCTTTTGGCGCATACTTCAGTTCCAATTCATCCACTTTACCATGGGCAGCCAGCACAGGAAATCTTACAGTTCGCCCGTTCAGTGTAGTGCATTCCATCATCTATGATGAAAAGAGAAACAAAGCTATTGGTGTGCGCATTATTGACGCGAATACTCATGAAGCGACAGAATATTTTTCACGCATCATTTTTATGAATGCGTCTGCTCTGAATACTAATCTCATACTATTAAATTCAAAATCGAATCGTTTTCCCAACGGACTCGGGAATGACAACGGATTGCTTGGGAGATATATTTGTCACCAGAACTACCGAGGTTCGGTTGGAGGAAATATAGACGGGTTTCTGGATTCATATTATTACGGAAGAAAACCTGCCGAATCCATGATGGCCAATTTCAGGAATCTGAAAAAGCAGGATATGGATTTCGTTGGCGGTTATATGGCATTTATGGGCTGTTTCAGGAGAAGGGGAGCTAGCACCGACGGACCTGAAGTGGGAGAAGATTATAAGAAAGCATTGTCAGAAGCAGGCTCATGGGGTTGTTATATGTATATGCAGGGAGAAACTATTCCCAAAGAATCCAACCGTGTTTATCTTAGCAAGGATAAAACGGATCAGTGGGGTATTCCGCTCCTTGTTACAGATGTTGCATACGACCACAACGATGAACTTCTTTTAAAAGACTTTCTAGAACAGGCATCCGAAACACTTTCTAGTGGAGGTGTAAAAGATATTCAGCAATACGATAATCATTGGGCGCCTGGTAGGGATATCCATGAAATGGGAGGTTGCCGGATGGGAAAAGATCCGAAAACTTCTTTATTGAACGGCTGGAACCAGTTGCACGAATGTAAAAATGTATTTGTCACCGATGGCGCTTGTATGACCAGTACTGCAAATCAGAGTCCTTCTATATTTTACATGGCATTAACAGCCAGGGCAGCAGGTTATGCCGTTAAAGAATTGAAGAAACAGAACTTATAATTGTTAATGGTTAATTGTTAACGGAAATCTTAAAAAATCAAATTAAATTAATCATGCGAACGCACTCCAACGTTAACAATTAACAATTGACAATTAACAATTAAATTGCGCTTTGTAAAATATGTGGTTTGAGATACCTGCGCGCTGTCAATAAATACTTTTGGAAATACAAATGGAGACTTTTGCTCGGCTTGATCTTCGTCTTTCTCTCCAACTATTTTCGAATACTTGCACCGCAGGTTACCGGTTATGTAGTGAACACTGTGGAGAAGGAATTATCCGTACAGGCACGCTCAAAATCTTCTGTTCCTGTTTCTACAGATGTTAAAATGCATAACGCCGGAAATCAGAAAGCTGATACTTCCAATTATGATATACTGGTAAAAAAATTCATCCGGAAATTAAATACCACTCAGAGAACATTCGGACAGAAAGTGGCAATTTCAGGCGTCACTTTATTGCTGCTTGCGATCATCGGCGGATTATTTATGTTTTTAATGAGGCAGACCATTATCGTTATGAGCCGCCATATTGAATTTGATCAGAAAAATGAAATCTTTCAGCACTATCAGCAACTGGATACTGCTTTTTATAAAACCCATAGCACGGGAGACCTGATGAGCCGCATGGCTGAAGACGTGAGCCGGGTACGCATGTATACCGGGCCGGCCATTATGTATCTAGCAAACCTGGTGGCTACCATAAGTTTTAGTCTCTACTTCATGATACGCAAAGACGCGCTGCTTACCTTATATGTGCTGGCGCCCCTGCCTGTATTGGCCGTGACCATTTATATGGTCAATAACCTGATCCACAGGAAAAGCGAAAGGATACAGGCTTTGCTTAGCAATCTCACCACCAATGCCCAGGAATCTTACAGTGGGATTCGCGTAATCAAATCTTTTGTTCAGGAATCAGCTATGCTTCGTTTCTTCAGTTCAAATAGTGAAGAATACAGAAAAAATGCGATCGGCCTCGCCAAAGTTGAAGCTATTTATTTTCCATCAATGGGTTTGATAATTGGTTTAAGCACCCTCTTAACTATTATGATCGGCGGTTTTTATGTAATACGAGGAACACATCATACTGACCTGGGGACCATCACTGAATTCGTGATTTATATTACCATGCTTACTTTTCCGGTTAGTGCGATCGGATGGGTAGCCAGCATGATTCAGCGTGCCTCTGCCTCTCAGAAAAGACTGAATGAATTCCTGGAAACCTCACCTGCAATTCAGAATGTTCCAGTGGCAACCAGTCAGAAGTTAAGCGGTAACATTTCTTTCGATCATGTAGATTTTATCTATCCACAGACCGGAATTCACGCCTTGAAAGGCTTCAGCCTTGAAGTTCGTAAAGGTGAAAAAATTGCAGTTATTGGAAGGACAGGCAGTGGCAAAACAACGCTGGCCCAATTGATATTGCGATTTTATGATCCGACCCGAGGAACCATATCCATGGATGGCATAAACCTTAAAAACCTTGACCTTCCAGGATACAGAAACCAGATCGGGTATGTTCCGCAGGATGTTTTTCTGTTCAGTGATACAGTTACAGCCAATATACTCTTTGGTATGGACCGTAAATCTGAGGCAGAAGCAAGGAAAGCAGCCGAATATGCCAGTATTGACAAAGAGATCGCGCATTTCCCTTCCGGTTACAATACCCTGATAGGTGAAAGAGGCGTTACACTAAGCGGAGGGCAGAAACAAAGAATTTCCATCGCCCGTGCCCTGGCTGGCAACCATGAATTAGTAATTTTCGATGACTGTCTTAGTGCAGTAGATGCCAGGACAGAAAAGGAAATAATTACCAGGCTCTACGATTATCTTCAAAATAAAACCGCCTTTATAATTACACACAGGATTTTCTCTCTGTTTGAATTTGACCGGATCATTGTCCTGGATCAAGGAAAAATGGTTGAAACCGGCACCCATTTAGAATTGCTTGCAAGAAACGGGCATTATACCCGGCTCTACGAGCAGCAACAAAAAACAGGAGGGGAGCGCGAAACCCGCGACTGACGGGATTTGCGTAAAAACACGCTTGTCCTGATAAATTGGTGAATTTTTTGACGGTTCTATAACAATATTATATTTTTATGCGCTTGCTTTAATTTTTTACCTAAAACAACAACCGTGGCGTACGAGAACAATGACAAAAGAATGGAGAGTGTTTACAGCAAACGAATCAGGGCCGGTAAGCGAAGGACTTATTTTTTTGATGTACGTGCTACCAGGAGCAATGATTATTATCTAACGATTACTGAAAGCCGTAAAAAATTTAATGAAGAAGGTTATGACAGGCATAAAATCTTCCTTTACAAAGAAGACTTCAATAAGTTTATCAAGGCCCTCACCGAAGCTGTAGATTATGTTAAGACTGATTTGATGCCTGATTTTGATTTCGATGCTTTTAATCATGATCAGGTTTCTGAAAATGGCGAAGGACATCATGACCACCATGAAAATCACGTAACGGTTCCAAATCCCGTTGCACAGGTTCCAGAAGTTAATGAAGTGGAAGCCGTAAAAGTGGAAACGGTTTCAACAACACCTGAACCTACTTCATCCTCCCCGGATCATCTGGAAGAGGTAGATAAATGGTGATTTAAGCGCAAGGCGCAAGGCGTAAAGCGTGAGGCTTAAGGCTTAAGGCGAAAAGCTTAAAGCGAAAGGCGTAAGGCTTAAGGCGAAAAGCATTCAAGATTTTTAAAATGGTTAATGATAAAGAAATTTATCCTTAGCCATTTTTCATTCCCGCCAACCGCCAACCACCACCCGCTAACGGTCATCGGTTATCGTTTATAAACTCGGCAGCGCGTTTCGTAATATTCGCCCAATAAAAATGATCATAAAAATCAGTGGGCGTAGTGGTAGTTATATCAACAGACCGGATAATGGATTCCGCAAATGAATTCCAGTCATCATCCGGACAAATGATCAGTTTACCATTGCACAATCCAGGATCAACACCGATAGCGCCATTTTCTGTTGATACTACATTCAGATCAAATGCAAGCGCTTCAACAAGTTTCGTTTTAATGCCACCACCAGACCTGACCGGATTTAAAAATGTACGGCAGCCCAAAAGATAAAGGTCAAGGTCTTCAACAAAACCCAAAAAACGGACAGAAGGATATTCATTATTTGAAATGGTCTCCGGAATATTCAGTCCACAGATTAATATAAGATAGGTGAACGCCAGATTTTGTAAAAGGGGGTTTATTTTAAATAAAAGATTTTCAAGCGCTTCCCGGTTCGGAGAGTATCTGAATGCACCGTTGAATAATAACAATGGAATCTCTTTCGGAATATTCAATTGATGATGAATGGCTAATCCGGATTCGAGCCGGCTTTCATATGCTGGTGCCCTGGGAATTTCGGTTCCGAAACTGACTGTAATGCACCGGTCCTTATTCAGGCCAAAAGATTGTATAGCATAGTTTTTGTCTGCGTCCTGGATAAAAAAATTATAATCTGCATAGCGATGTGTGAATTTCTCATAGTTCCATAATATTCGCCACCACCATTTGCCAAGGCTTTTCCAACGATTCCCTTCCAGGTTATGTGAATGGGCAACGAGCCGGATCCCACAAAACTTTTTTAATAAAATACCAAGCCATCCATAATAAGGATGTTCCAAAATAAAAACTGAAGCTTTTTTTTCGCGAATCAGTTTTCTTACTTTAAAAAAAATAAACGGATTTATATACCTCGAAGCAGCATTGGGAAGGATATTCAGCAACTCATACCCATCCGCCAATCCAGGCTGATTATTTTTAATTCCGATAACTGTGACCTGATGATATCTGGAAAAATATTTATAAAAGAGGGCAATGCCTTTTTGTCCGCCGGAACGTGCAGGTAAAAAAGGGTAGGAAACCAGGGAGATTACATTCATAATTTAAAAGTTAAAAGCCCAAAGCCTAAAACTTCTTTTTGGATCGTTGTAATTTTAACTGATTGGCCTTATTAAAAACCATTTCATTTTCAAATTCAAACATTAGTTTTCGGCTTTAAGCTTTGAGCTTTTGGCTTGATAATCCCAAACATCTGCAAAACTGCACTTATTAAAAGCAGGTAAGTAATAATGCCAGCCCAAATGCTTAGCCTGTTACCCATAATATAAGATTTTGGTTCAAACCTGAATACGATTGTATGCTCTCCTGCAGGAACCGACATTCCCCTTAAAACATAATCCACTTTGCAATAAGGAGCCGGATTGCCATCTATGAAAGCATTCCATCCCTTATCATAATATATTTCACTGAACACGGCGAACTGGTTTGTTTTAGATTTGAACTTGTAAGAAATTTTGTCATTCTGGTTTTCGATTAGTTGAATGCTGGCGGTACTGTCTTTCACCGGCATGAATGTGATATTATTTTTGAATGTATTCTCTACAATAGCCGTATCACGAACATCGATACTATCCAGCGCTTTCATCTCCTGATCTGCATTATCTACAAAATGAATATCATTAACAAGCCAACATGAACCAAAAGCGCCTGAATTCGGTATGGCATGCTCTTTACCATCCTGTCCTTTCTGAATAACATATTTTGTATTCAGCATATTGTAAACCCTCTGGTTTCCTTTTACCAGCTGGCGTTCTATCAGATCATTATATAAAGCCAGCTTGGCCGGATGGTAACCACCTACGGAATTGTGGTAGTAAGACGCACGTGCCGACTGAAACGGATCGCCACTTGCAATATCCAGTACCCGGAAGTTTTTATCAGGATCCGCATTTATTTGATTGTCAGCATCAGAAGGAGCAAAATAAGCGTCATTATTTTCCGGGTCTAAATAACTTTCATCACTTAGATATTTTTTTGCCTCCGCTAACAGATCGTATGAACTTAAAACAAGCAGACTTGAGATCAGAACAACGGATTTGATTTTACCCCGGTAGAAGAACCAACAAAGACCTGCCGCCAGCAAAACAAAAATGGTACTTCTTAAAAGGTCCACTTCAAAAATTCCTTTTCTGTCTTCGTGGAGGGCAGACATCCACCCATTAACGACCTGATTTGCCTGCTGTTGCATCTCGGGTGATGGTTGTTTGCCCTGAGATTGCTGTTGAACTATATTAGACACAAATCTGTCTTTCATCCGGACGTCTGAATCAGATCTGAAATCACTCATCATTAAGATGAGCACACTTAATAAAATAAGTCCCCCGGATATATACAGGACTTCTTTGAATTTTTTAAATTGTATTTCTTTCTTTTCAAATGAATCAATGAATTGCTCTAATCCCAATGCAGCAAGCAAAGGAAATCCCAACTGAGGCATCACCAATGCCATTGAAGGTGAACGAAACTTATTATAAAGTGGAAAATGGTCAAATAAAAAGTAATTCACAAATGAAAAATGTCTTCCCCATGCCAGTACGATTCCTGCAATACAGATTGACAAAATCCACCATTTATGCCAGCTTTTCACATAGACCATTCCCATGATAAACAAAAAACATATTACAGCCCCCAGATAAACGGGTCCAATTACGAATGGCTGGTCACCCCAGTATGACCCAGAATTGGCCATTGCAATCGCATTTTCTTCAGGAATTCCTACTTCAGTTAATTTATCAGCGAATTTTGAATTCCCCGCAGTGATTTCCTTTCCTCCTGATCCACCGCCTTGCATTCCAGGAACAAATAATGTGAGCGTTTCTGAAATGCCATAACTCCATGAAAACGCATAATCTTTATTTAAACCGCCCTCAGTTTTATTTTTTGTATCTACAGCTGTTAACTGGGATTTGCCTCCTCTCATTGTTTCTTTAGAATATTCGCTTGTAGGTAAAAGAATGTAAGCATAGTTCAACATTCCAATCAATATGGAAAATGCGATAAGTAAATATGAAAATAAAAAATGTCTAATTTTATTTTCTTTCCAGTTTGTTACAAGATGGATAATTGCTATGATCCCGATTATTAAACCCGTATAATAAATAATCTGTAAATGTTGTATGCTCACTTCCAGAGTGAAGAAAATTATCATGAGCGTTGTTCCTGCAAGGTATCTGCCCCTTAGGATGAGTATCACTCCGGCAATCACAGCCGGCAGATAGCCAATGGCAATCAGTTCCGTATCATGTCCCACGGATGCTAAAATCGGATTAAATGTTGCATAGCCGTAAGCAATCGAACTTAATATCGAGATCAGCAGACTGAGGCCAAATACCTGCGTTAGAATATAGAAACAAATACAGGCACTGAAGAAAAAACATATAGGTTTTAGAGGAGTTTTTCCAAGAAAGAAGAACCAATTTAACCAGGTAATTTGAATATATCGATTTCCCTCCATTCGAACATTATATGCGGGCATTCCGCTAAAAATCGATTCTGTCCACAACGGATAATGTCCATTCTTTTCCCGGTAGTCATCAGATTGTTTAGCCAACCCCTTAAATTGTTCAACATCTGACTGACTCAATTCTTTTCCTTCCAGGGCTGTCTTATTAAAAACAATGGAAACAACAAAAAAAACGGCAATAGCGATGAGATGCGGCAGGGCTTTTTTAAGACGCGATGAGTTCATACGAATGAAACTGGTTAATCAGGCAAAATAATGCTATTTTATGCAGAAATTTAGATTTTTGACTTATGGCTTTCTTAAGGATGCTCAATCGTGCGGCTTTTATTTGTAATGTATGTTTTCTGTTTGCAATTTTTTTGTTGTGGTTCAGGCAACCCGTTAATCCAGGTCTTTTTTCCATAATCATAGTGATGGGATTTTTACTTTCTATCGTCCTCAATTCTGTGGTAAATATCTGGCTGATTCTGCTTCGGATTTTTAACAAGCCATCGCCCGGAATTCCACGTTTGCTTATTTATTTAAATGGCGGATTCTTCCTCATCCAAATTATCTTATTAATAAAATGATGAATTAATTGTCATTTGTTAATTGTAAACGTAAAAATTCACTTTATAACAATTAGTAATCCTTTTTAAAGTCATCGTTTACAATTAACAATTAACAATTGAAAATTAAAACCTCTTCTCCATTACATAATCATCCATGAAATAACCGCTTCCGATATCTATCAGATCTTCTTTAAGGACGGAAAATCCCATTTTCTCATAAAAGGCCCTGGCTTTATTGTGGCGGTTTACATTTAATAGTAATGCTCTGCCTTCTTCAGATTTCACTCGGGTGATCACATCATTCAGTAACCATCTTCCAAGGCCTTTTCCCTGTAAACGATTATCCAGGTAAATCTTATTCAGCTTGAAGTCACCTTCTTCATTAAGCCGGGTATAAGAAGCAAATCCCACGGGTATTTCTTCAGAATAAACAATCAGAAAAATTTGTCCGGAATCCCACTGAGCCACCAGTGCTTCAGGACTATAAATCAGGTCCATCATATAATCGATCTGCCTGGGTTCAACGATATCCTGGTAGGTTATAGGAAAAATCTGAAATGCCAGCTCCCGTACCAGCCATAAATCTTCTTCAGATACAACACGAACTTCAATGTCAGGGATTAATGGTTCCATTTAGGCTATAGTTTAAAAAAATTATGTTAGATTATAACTTTTCATCTCTGAAATTGTAAATATAAAAAACAGTATATGGAAAAAAGGAATTTGGGCCGATCCGGTATCAAGGTAGCACCATTTGCATTTGGCGGCAATGTATTTGGATGGACTGTTAACGAATCCATGGCCTTTAAGTTATTGGATGAATTTACACGTTCGGGATTCAATTTGATTGATACGGCAGATGTATATTCAACCTGGGTACCCGGAAATAAGGGAGGAGAATCAGAAACTATCATCGGGCAATGGCTGAGCAGGAGAAAAAACAGGAAAGATGTTGTGATCGCAACCAAAGTTGCTAAGCCAATGGGTCCAGGGAAATTAGGACTTTCAGGAAAGTATATCCGGCAGGCTGTTGAAGATTCATTAAAAAGACTTCAAACCGACTTTATTGATTTATATCAATCGCATGATGATGATCCTCATACACCTATGGAAGAAACACTCAGTACTTATTCTGACCTGAAAAAAGAAGGGAAGGTAATAGCCATCGGAGCTTCCAATTTTACTGCTGACAGGCTGACATTGGCCATGGAAATCAGCAAAGCGAATAGTTATGCCCGTTATGAATCCCTGCAGCCGCCATATAATCTGTACGATCGGAGCATTGAAAAAGATCTCCAGCCAATTTGTGTAAAGGAGGGCATCGGCATTATTTCATATTATTCATTGGCCAGCGGTTTTTTAACTGGCAAATATCGTTCAGAACAGGATCTGCATAAAAGCGTGCGGGGACAAGGAATAAAAAAATACCTTGATTCAAAAGGAAAGAAAATATTATCTGCGCTGGATGAGGTTTCTGCAAAATACAAGTCGTCACCTGCAACCATCGCCCTGGCCTGGCTGATGACCCGTCCCGCAGTGGTGGCACCCATCGCGAGTGCGACAAAAGAAGATCAACTAAAAGATTTGTTGAAGTCAGCCGAAATTTCATTGGATGATGAATCAATCAGATTGTTGTCCGGGGAAACAATTACGGTTTACGGTTGATCCCGCACGTGCGGGAACGGATGACGGTATTTAACTACCACACTTCCTCACTAGTTTTAGGCTTTAAGCTTTGGGCTTTAGGCTTGAGTTAGCATTCCGGAAGGCTGAGTGGAATATGGACAGCCAGACCTCCATCAGAAGTTTCTTTGTACTTACTGTTCATGTCCAGCGCTGTATCCCACATCGTTCGGATAACCGCATCCAGGGAAACTTTCGCAAAATCAGGCATGCTCTGTAATGCCAGCTGGGAGGCTGTAATGGCTTTTATGGCTCCCATAGTATTTCGTTCTATGCAGGGTACCTGAACCAATCCTCCTATTGGATCGCAGGTTAAACCCAGGTGATGCTCCATGGCTATCTCTGCTGCCATCAGGGCCTGCCGTTGGGTTCCACCCATGCTTTCCGTTAAAGCCGCTGCAGCCATGGCTGAAGAAACACCGATTTCTGCCTGGCAGCCTCCCATGGCAGCAGATAATGTGGCCCCTTTTTTAAATATGCTTCCGATTTCGGAGGCCGTTAACAGGAAGGAAAGGATTTTTTCTTCCCGGTATTCTTCTGTAAAACATATAAAATATTGAAGTACAGCGGGAATAACGCCTGCAGCGCCATTGGTAGGAGCTGTTACTACCTTACCAAATGAAGCGTTTTCTTCATTAACTGCAAGGGCAAAACAACTTACCCAATCCAGTATGTATTGAAAATCTTTCCCGCCTTCTTTTATGGCCCTTACCCAGTTTGAATAATCACTATATTTTCTTCCCCTGAGTAATTTTTTATTCAGCGAAGCAGCCCGCCTGCTTACCTGGAGGCCACCAGGTAAAACACCCTCCGTATGGCAGCCCTTATACATACATTCCTTCATTACTTTCCAAATCGTCCCCAGTTGTTTTTTTATTTCAGCCTCTTCACGCCATGCCAGTTCGTTTTCAAGGACTACTTCATGAATGGAGAGTCCGGTTTTCCTGCACCAATGAAGAAGGTTTGCTGCCGTATCTATGGGAAATGGAAGTTGCACTGTTTTCCTTTCAGAAAGAGACCCGGCCTCCTTTTCTATAAAACCTCCTCCGATGGAATAATAAGTCTCCGCAATTGAAGCATGTCCCCTAAAATCTGCCAGGAAGCTGAGAGCATTGGGATGATGGGGCAGGGATTCATTCGTCAGGAATATAATGTCCTCAGATGGATCAAAACGCATTGAAAGCCTGGGCCCGAGGGATTTTTTAATAAGAATGGTTTCAATAGCTGAAGGAATGACTGAAGTATCAATTTCTACCGGATCATAACCAGCCAGTCCCAACTGGATCGCAATATCGGTACCATGACCTTTACCTGTTTTTGCGAGGGATCCGTAAAGGAGAACCTGAAGGTGAATTAAATCTGATAATAGACCTTTACCTTCCAACGAATGGATAAATTCCTGACCGGCACGCCAGGGTCCTAAAGTATGTGAGCTTGAAGGACCTACACCAATTTTGAAAATGTCGAAAACCGAGATGGGTTCGTATGGCAAGAAAAATATTTGATCAAAATTACAATAAAAAACCCCGAACGGGTGTTCAGGGTCGGTTTAGCAGGTAGCGTATGGTTACGGCACTTGGAATAGAAATCTCGGCCTCGAACATATAGACATCACCAAAAGATAAAATGCTGCACCAGTTAATTTTTTTTGCCTTCCTCCTGTCTTTTTTTTCTGGCAAGGAGCTCAATATAGCGCTGTTCGTATTGATCCCATTTGAACTTCCTTGAAAAAATAGCAATGAAAACGGCGATAAGAAGGAGTGCAAGAAGGAGAACTCCTGGATTGAAATCAGTCGTACTACTCATCATTTTTGCTCTTTTATACCATCCGGAGAAGAAATTCAGGGCAATTGGAACTACAAATAGGAGCGCCAGGGGAATTCCCAGTAAGAATTGCCGGAAGGTTCGTTTTTGTTTCTCCCGGTTATTTTTCCAATAAATAATGAAAGCTTCTTCTTCCTCAGTCAGCATACTGGTCAGGTTTAAATGTTGATTCAGAAAAAAAATATGGAACAAAAATTGAGGTTTCCTCAGGTATATAGTTAGTTTTCAATATTTTATTTTAATTTTCAGATAATTATTTACCCGTATTTGCGTTCGTTAATTACTTTTAAAAGTAAATCCATTGGCTTTGAAGATCCCTCACTTATTGGTAGAATATCTTTATAAGAACCGAAAGATGGCCCTTCCAGGTCTGGGCATCTTTACATTGGATAAGTCAGTAGTGCTTCCTGAAGAGAACGATCGCACACTGCTTTCCATGCCAAATGCTGTTCAGTTTCAAAATGCAAATATAGCAGCGGCGGATAAAGAGCTTATTAGTTTTATTTGTGAAAATACGGGTAAGATAAAACCTCTGGCCATTTCAGATCTGGATTCCTATTTAAATCTTGGAACTGAAATGCTGAACATCGGAAAACCTTTTCATCTGGAAGGAATCGGAACCATTACCAAAAACAAAACAGGCAAGTTTGATTTTACACCGGGAGAGTACACTGTAATAAAGGAAAATACACCTGCGCCGGAACATGGAAAGAAAAAACTTTATCCCTCAGAGAAAAAACAATTAAATACTCCACCGTCCATCCAGAACAGAAACATGTTAAAAGTGGCCGTCGTGATAGCAGCTCTTACTATTGTAGGATGGGGTGGATGGATGATGTACAAAAAAAATAATCCTATAGGAACGGGGAATAATCCGGATTCGGGTTCAGTCGCTCAGACGCAGCAGCCTTCCGGTAAAGATTCTTTGGCAGCAGACTCAACAGCCCGTCATGATTCAGCAAAAAATTCAACTAAGGATTCTGTACACCCGTCAACTGTAAACGGTCAACCTTCAAATTTTAAATTCATCATCCTATCCACATACAATAAGCCACATGCCCTCAGACGTTACAAACAATTGTTAGGTTTCGATCTGAAAGCTCATTTATATCAGAAGGATTCCACTTTCTTCAAAGTATATTTTCAATTTCCTGCGCTTGCCAAAGACACCATTCATATAAAAGATTCTCTCCGCAAGCAGTACGCACATGAAGTGTTCATCGAGCAATGATGGTTTTTTGTTACCTTCATTTCCAAATAAAAGTTTGAATATGCAAGTACTTGCCATGCCATCAGGTAAAAAATTCTTCATTCTGATCTTTTCATTTTCATTTATCTTAAATTTCGTTGAAGCGCAAAAACCAGAAGACACTGAATTTTATAGCCCTGTTCCTAAAATAGTGACGCCGGGTAAAACTGATGCAGAACCACCTTCCGATGCCATTGTTCTGTTCGACGGAAAAAACCTTGATTTGTGGCGCAGTGAAGGTGCAGATTCAACCAAGGCAGCTGGCTGGAAAGTACATGATGGTATTATGACTGTTGAAAAAAAAGCCGGTGGTATACTTACCCGGCAAAGATTTTTAGATTATCAGCTTCATGTTGAATTCCGAATCCCTGAAAATATTACAGGTACCGGACAGGCGAGAGGGAATAGTGGAATTTTCCTAGCGGTCATTTCTGATAATGGGGCCGATGTTGGATATGAATTGCAGGTGCTGGACAATTATAATAATACAACCTATGTAAACGGACAGGTTGGAAGTATTTATAAGCAAAGTATCCCACTGGCAAATCCTTCACGTAAACCGGGTGAATGGCAGAATTACGAAATTGTCTGGACCGCTCCACGATTCAAAGATGATGGAAGCCTGGATTCACCTGCACTTGTAACCGTTTTTCTGAATGGTGTTCTCGTTCAAAATAATTATACTGTTATTGGTGTTACACAATATATCGGTAAACCATATTACAAAAAACATGCAGCCGAACCTATTAAACTACAAGCACACGGAGATCCCAGCGAACCCATTAGTTACAGGAATATTTGGATAAGGCCTTTGTAATTGTTAATTGTCAATTGTTAATTGTAAACGGATGTACTGAATATTTTTATTAATTTAAGATTCATTCAACTGATTCATTTCAGCGTTAACAATTAACAATTGACAATTAACAATTACTTCGTAACGTACACCGCCCCATCCGTCAGTTCTTTTACCGGTACCATGTTTTTATGCTGAAGTATGGGTTTCAGATCAGGCATGGCCGGATTATCCAGGTCCCTGAACCAAACCAGGTATTCAGGACGATTACTATAATTCCCATTATAATATCCTTCAACTTTCGCCGGAAAATCTATAAAGGGAAGTTGTAAAGCAGGAAATCCGGTTACGAAATATACTGCTTCACCGGCATTCGAATAGATCGAAAAACGAGGATCGAAAATATTTTTATTTTTTTCAAGAAACTGGACAATCTCAGACTGGACAAACGGATCTTCCCTGTATCCCGGAATACCTGCGTCCTTTACTCCGTCATAATATTCATAATCTGTTCGCACCTGAACATTCAGGAACCAGATCGTTACAAGTAAAAAAAGCAATCCACTTATCCATTTCAGACTGTAAGATTTTTTATACATGAATCCGGGAATCCACCAGCTGAGGCTCCACAAAAGAGGAATAAAAATGGGTGATAGTAACCTGTTGGTAAACTGCTCATAACGGGTAAGACTGGACGTTACAATCATGAAAATACAATAGATCAATCCTGTAACAGCCATGGCATATTCAAATCCATACCTTGATCTTTTCCGGTTGTTAGTAAATATAATGGTGATCGCAAAAAGAATCAACAAAACAGCGGTCAGTGTAATCGCTAATAATGGCTTTCTGTCCAGCAGAAGCCAGTCACAAAGCACACCACCGAAATATTCCATGATTTTCAGGATCCCGGTATCGCTCCTGGGACGCGGACCCATAGCGAGTCCGGTGGTCGCGAGATTGCGGATAATATTGATAAACAATAAAGAGAAAGAAAGGCTTCCAAACAAAAAACAATGAAGAATTCTCTTACGCCAGGGAAATGCCCTGTTAAAAAAAATAAGAAACAGGCCGGTCAAAATCATAAATACACCAGCATAGCGTGTTAAACAGGTCAAAGAACAGATCAGGATGGAAATAAGAAGCCAGCCCGTGGTTAAATGTCTTAGATAATTTGAAATACAAATAATGAAAAAAAGAACCAGGATGAGAAAAATGGTTTCGGACCATAAATATGAATAAACTTCCTGAAGCGCCGGGCTCAATAGAATACAAATGAGTAAAATACGTTTATACCATCTGGAAGATCTGTTGAAACCATTCATAATACAGCCACTTAGATATAATAGTATTCCGAACAGGAAACCATTCAACAAAGGACCAAATTGAAGGGGATCCTGTCTGGTAAAAAAAGAAATGACTGTTAAAAAAAAAGGGTAAGCGAAGGGAAAATCAACTACAGGCAAATTGTCAAATGAAACAAATCCTTTCCCCTGAACAAAGTGCCTGGCAGCACTTAAATAAGTTACAGAATCAGGAGAAATCCCAATTCCACTGTGTTTGGAAAATATCTGAATCAGGAAAAACCCGATCAAAGCTGCCAGAATTGAATCGAGGTTGTTTGAAAGGGAAAATAAATGCGACTTTACTTTCATTTGTTAATTCGAAGGTATAGGAATTATGATTGTTTTTTCTATGAACGCCATGGCCTAATTTCAATTTTTGTTTCAGATCAAATTATTGATGAACAGATTCAAATTCCTACTGTACGTATTAGTTGTCTGCTGTTTCGGCCATGCAAATGCCCAGATATTTGGCGGAACTCCCCCATCCGTCAAGTGGAAAGTAGTTCATTCAGTTCCGGCAAATATCATCTATCCGCCGGAACTGGACAGCGAAGCACGTGAAGTGGCTTTCCTGGTTTCAGCTCTAAGCAAAACCACTTTATCAACAATCGGGAATCAGCAAAAACCAATTGATATTGTTTTTCATAATCTGACTACTGTTTCGAATGGATATGTACAGCTCGCACCTTTCAGAAGCGAATTCGAGCTTACCCCTTCGCAAAATAGTTTTGACCTTGGAAGTCTTCCCTGGCACCAAACTCTGGCCATTCATGAATACCGGCATGTGCAGCAATACAATAATTTTCGCGTAGGTCTTTCCAAAGCTTTTTACATCCTGTTTGGTCAGGACGGACTTTCATTTGCCAATAGTCTTTCAGTTCCTAACTGGTTTTTTGAAGGAGACGCTGTTTTCCAGGAAACCCTTGTCAGTCAGCAGGGCAGGGGACGTCTTCCTCTTTTTCTGACAGGTTTTGAAGCATTGTGGGTTTCTCAGAAAAATTATTCCTGGATGAAACTTCGCAATGGGTCATATCGGGATTATACGCCAAATTGGTATCCTTTGGGATATATGATGGTGGCATACGGGAGAGACCAATATGGTGCTGATTTCTGGGATAAAACTGCCAGAGAGGCTGCTGCATTTAAAGGTTTTTTCTACCCGCTTCAAAAAGCTATTAAAAGAAATGCAGGCATAAGCTTTGATTCTTTCCGTACAAAAGCGTTCGCATATTTTCAAGATCAGCTGCCTGAGTCTGCCTATACAAGTCAGCCTGCGGATTATGGAAAAAAAATGCCCCATTTTGTAGCAGATGAATTATTTCCGCAATTCACAGACAGTAACCGGTTGGTATTCCTTAACAGCAGTTACCGAATTCCTCCGGAATTTGTTTTACAACAGGCAGGTATGGATAAACTTACCCGCATAAAATTCCAGGCAGTAGCCTTGGATCAGACCTTTGCTTATCGAAACCGTAAAATTGCTTACACATCTTTTGAACCGGACCTTAGATGGGGATGGCGCAATTATTCGGTAATCAGGATTATAGATCTCAATACAAAAAAAGATACCCGTCTTATTGGAAAAACAAAATATTTTTCACCTGACATTTCACCCGACGGGAAATCCGTTGTTGCTGTAAACATGGCCAGGACTGGAAAAAGTTCTCTTGATATACTGGATATCCAATCAGGTAAACTTTTGAAACAAATTCCAAATCCCGATATGCTGGTATATACATATCCGAAATTTTTTTCAGATAGTCAGCTGGTAACCGCAGTCAGAAATAAAAAAGGTCAAATGGGGCTGATGCAGGTTGATATACTTACTGGTAATCAACAATTACTGGTTGACTGGTCCATGGAACCACTTGGATTTATTTCTGTAGAAAATAAACAGATTTATTTTACACGAACTTACGATGAACATGATCAGGGCTTCTGTTGGCGTGATGGACAGGTTTACCAAATGAATAACGAAGCAAGTGCAGGAAACTATCAGCTTTCAGGGGGATATGGAAGATTGACATGGAATAGTTTTACAAGTGCGGGATACCATGTTCAAATTACCAATGCAAAAAATGCATTCAATAACGCATCCGTAATTTTCCTTAAACTGGATACTTCAGAAAAACACAAAGTATATGGACTGAATAACCCGCCATTCCAGATACCGTATCCCATTCCTGATTCTGTATTTCCGGTGAAGCCCTATAATTCGTTTACGCATTTTTTTAATTTCTACAGTTGGAGGCCCTATGTTAATGACCCGAATTTTACACTGGCTCTGCTGGGACAGAATGTATTGAATACATTTCAGTCTGAAATATTTATCGGCTATAACCGCAATGAAGATTCAAAAAATGCAGGAATGGATTTTACCTACGGGGGATTGTTTCCCTTTATTAATATCGGGACAGAATATATTATAGACCGAAACAGTTATTACGGTAATCAAAAAATTTACTGGAATGAATTGATAAGTTATGCCGGACTTTCCGTTCCACTAAACCTTAGCAGGGGCAGGTGGCTTACAAGCCTGGAAGGGGGCAGCAATATTTCCTGGCACCAGCAATACTTTCAGGGATCATTTAAAGACAGCATTAAAAACACTTCTTATTTCAGTCTTGATCCGCAAATATTATTTACACATCAGCTCCAGGCAGCCCGGCTTCAAATCAATCCTTCGTTTGCTCAAACTCTTTTATTACAATATGACCGGGCCATAACAAATATTTCAGGGAACCAGGTTCTAGCATCTGCAAATTTTTATTTCCCCGGACTTACATCAACTAATAGTATTGTGATTAAAGCTGCGGTTCAACAGCGAGATTCATTAAACCAGGTCAGGTTTACCAACAACTTTCCATTTTCAAGGGGTTATTCCGGAGAAAACTTCTATCAGATGTATGCAATAGGTTTCAATTATAATCTCCCCCTGGTTTATCCTGACTGGGGATTTGCAAATCTGATCTATTTTTTTAGAATCCGGGCCAATGCATTTTATGATTATACCAGAGTACCATATTATGCTACGAATGGTCCAGGCGTGCAATCACAATACCGTTCCGCCGGTCTTGAAATTTATGTAGACACACAATGGTGGAACCAGCTTCCACTAAGCTTTGGCATCCGGTATAGCCGTCTCCTGGATCCTGATTATGAAGGAAGGGGACCAAATCAATGGGAGTTGATCCTGCCGCTAAATATTCTGGATAAGGGTTATAACAGCAGATTATCCAATCTTTAGAAAGATGCTCCGCATCCCCCGGAACTTCTTAATTTTGCGCGCTTCCGGAGAAAACTTATCCGGTCCCATTGTATGAGTTATAAATCAGAAATCGAGAAAAGAAGAACATTCGCCATCATTTCCCATCCGGATGCCGGTAAAACAACGCTGACTGAAAAATTTCTGCTTTTTGGAGGCGCCATTCAAACAGCAGGCGCCGTTAAAAGCAACAAAATCAGAAAATTCGCCACCAGTGATTTTATGGAAATAGAGCGCCAGCGTGGAATTTCCGTGGCCACTTCCGTAATGAGTTTTCAGTATATGGATAAACTCATTAATCTGCTGGATACACCGGGTCATAAAGACTTTGCTGAAGATACCTACAGAACATTAACAGCTGTGGATAGTGTTATACTGGTAATTGACAGCGTTAACGGAGTAGAGGAACAAACCCGTAAACTAACGGAAGTCTGCCGAATGCGCGACACACCGGTCATAGTTTTTATAAATAAAATGGACCGGGACGGAAAGAACCGGTTTGAACTGATGGAAGAAATTGAGAATGAACTCCACATAAAATTACACCCGCTTACCTGGCCCATCAATAACGGTAAAGATTTTAAAGGTGTATATAACCTGCATGATAAAAACCTGATTCTTTTTACTGCAAATACAAAAGCTTCAGATGAGGATGTAGTTCAGATCCGGGATCTTAGTGATTACCTGCTTGATGAAAAGCTCGGTGAAAAAGACGCAGCGATATTACGAGAAGATGTGGAACTGGTGGACGGAGTCTATGGGCCTCTCGTTGTGGACGAATACCTCAGTGGAAAAATTGCACCGGTATTTTTTGGGTCGGCCATTAATAATTTCGGTGTCCGCGAAATGCTGGATAGTTTTATCCGTATCGCTCCGGTGCCCCAATGCAGGCCTACGACCAATGGCGAAGTTTGTCCTGAGGACGAAAAATTCAGCGGTTTCGTTTTCAAGATCCATGCAAATCTTGATCCGAGGCACCGCGACCGGATTGCATTTATCCGGGCCTGCAGTGGTAAATTTGAAAGAAACAAATATTTCCACCATGTACGTTTGAATAAAGATGTCCGTTTCAGTAATCCATATAGTTTTCTCGCCCGGGATAAGGACGTTATTGACGAAGCTTACCCGGGAGATGTGGTCGGTTTATTCGACACAGGAAATTTCAAAATCGGTGATACACTTACAGAAGGAGAAGATTTTTATTTCACCGGCATACCTTCTTTTTCGCCTGAAATATTTAAAGAAGTACAGAATAAGGATCCTATGAAAACCAAACAACTGGAAAAAGGATTATTACAACTAACGGATGAAGGTGTGGCGCAATTATTCACTCAGTTTGGCGGCAACAAAAAGATCATCGGCTGTGTAGGTGAGTTGCAATTTGAGGTCATTCAATACAGGCTCCTGCATGAATATTCAGCATCTGTTCAATTCAACACACTTCCTTTCTTCAAAGCCTGTTGGATAACGAGCAAGGACGAAAAAAAACTACTTGACTTCGCCAGATTCAAACAAAATAATATTGCAGAGGATAAGGACGGGCAAATGGTTTATCTCGCACAAAGTGAGTGGTTTCTGAAAACAGAAATCACCAATAATCCGGAGATTGAGTTTCATTATACATCGGAAATACACAAATAGTGTGAGAGTGTGAGAGTGTGAGGGTGGGGATAAAAGGTATTAAAAATAGGGTGGATTTCTTCAATTCTTAAAGTGAAAGAATCATTTCCCGTTAAATAATATAATGCAGATTAGAGTTTATAAAAACTCTACCAAGTATGTTTAGGCAAGATGGTCCTATTGTTAAAAAATCTACAGAATTTGCAATTAAAATGATTAAATACTGTGATTTTTTAAATGCAAAAAAACAATTTGTCTTTTCAAATCAGTTATTAAAATCCAGTACTTCTATTGGAGCTAATGTTTTCGAAGCACAGTATGCAGAAAGCAGACTGGACTTTATTCATAAAATGAAAATCGCTTTAAAGGAAGCTAACGAAACCCGTTATTGGCTTACATTATGTGAAAAAATGGAAGATTTAAATGTTGAGAAAGATTCTTTAAAAGATTTGAATGAAATTATGGCAATTCTATCAAGGATAATAATTACCAGCAAAAAAAACTTAAATCAGAATTAACACTCCACACTCTCACACTCTCACACTATTTCAAACGTACCCCAGTATAATTATGCGGACTAATCTTCTTCAGCTCTTTCTTCACGACTGCGGCAATATCTAGTCCGTCGATAAAAGCATGCATAGATTCTTTTGTGATTCCATTTTTTCCCCTGGTAAGTTCTTTAAGGGCTTCGTAAGGGTTGGGATAATCCTCTCTCCTTAATATCGTTTGTATGGCTTCTGCTACAACGGTCCAGTTATTATCGAGATCCTGTACTAATTTATCTGTATTTAATACCAGTTTGGAAATTCCCCGTTCAATAGATTTGAGGGCAAGAATTGTGTGAGAAAAAGGAACCCCGATATTACGTAAGGTAGTGGAATCAGTAAGGTCACGCTGCAGGCGGGAAACCGGAAGTTTTGC